>DATAYM010000011.1:0-38557 GCA_036272595.1 Caulobacteraceae bacterium | reverse complement strand
GGCAGCGACAGCCTTGGCAACTATATCATCACGCCACAAGCCGCCTCAGGGTCGATCACCCCGGCGCCCCTGACGGCGTCGCTGACCGGCACGGTGGAGAAGGTCTACGACGGAACCACCGTCGCGACGCTGAGCAGCGCTGACTACCAACTGGGCGGCGTGATCGGCGGGGACGACGTCAGCCTGAACGATCCCGTCAGTGGGACCTACGACAACAGGAACGCCGGACCGGGAAAGACGGTCAGCGTGGGCTGCCTCAGTATCTCCGGCACAGACCAAGACGACTACTCGCTCACCTCCACCTCCACGTCCGGAGCCGTCGGAACCATCACCAAGGCGCCCCTGACCCTGACGGCTCTCACCGAGACCAGGACCTACGACGGCACGACCCTCGCCGACGTCACGCCGACCAACAGCGCCCTGGTCGAGGGCGACAGCGTCTCGAACCTGGTGGAGACCTTCGACAGCCGCAACGCCGGCTCGCGGACGCTTTCGGTCAGCGGCTACATCATCGACGACGGCGCCAACGGCGGCAACTACGCCGTCACCCTGGTCGCCGCGCCCGGGACGATCAACCCGGCGCCGCTGACCCTGGCGGCGGTGACCGACACCAAGACCTACGACGGCGGCGTGACCTCCGGCGCGACGCCGACCGACAGCGGCCTGGTCCCCGGCGACAGCATCAGCGGCCTCGTCCAGGTCTTCGACAGCAAGAACGCCGGCGCCCGCACGCTGACGGTCACCGGATACACGATCAGCGACGGCAACGGCGGCGGCAACTATATCGTCACCACCACCGTCGCCCCGGGAACCATCGACCCCAAGGCGCTCTCCGCCTCGCTGGTCGGCAGCGTCTCCAAGCCCTATGACGGCAATACCGACGCCACCCTGGCGAGCAGCAACTACAGCCTGGCCGGGGTGGTCTCGGGCGACCAGGTCAGCCTGAACGACCCGGCCGGCGGGACCTACGACAGTCCGGCCGCCGGGTTCAACAAGCTGGTCAGCGTCGACGGCCTGGCCCTGTCGGGCGCGGACGCCGACAACTACACCGTCAACGCCGACGCCGCCGCGTCGATCGGGACCATCACCGCGCCGCCGCAGCCGATCGTGGTCATCGTGCCGCCGGTGGACCTGACCCAGAGCGACTTCGACCAGGTCGCCGCGGCGGCCAACGGCGTCGTCAACTTCAGCACCACTGTGGTCAACGTCTTCCCGGTCGGCAATGTCGACAACACCACCAGCTACGGCGACAACGGGCCGATCACCGGCGCCGGCAACCGCGACCTGTGGACCGGAACCGACCAGTCCGACACCAGCTGCCCGCCGGGCACCAGCGGCCCCAACTGCTCCAGCACCGCGGGGAACCACCCATGACCGCGCGCCGCTGGATCGGGCTGGCCGCCGCTCTGGCGGCGATCTGGGCCTCAGCGCCGCGGCTCGCCGCGGCCGCCGCCCATGGCGATTTCGCGCTTGGCCCGAACGCCGAGCGGGAGGCCTGCCGGGCCGTCACCCGCTTCGACGGCCCACGCGGCGGCGACGCCTCGGACATCTATTGCGGCGCCTGGGAGCGGCCGTCGGGACGGGTCGTCCTCTACCCCTCCGCGGAGGCGGCGCGGACCGCCGTCGCCGGCCTCTGCCAGGGCGACGCGACGCCCCTGCAGAGCAGCGACTTCAGCGACCTGAAGCAGATCGCCTGCGCCCGCAACGACCAGAACGGCCCGCGCCGCTATGTGCTGGTCGCCCATCGCGGCCAGGCGGTGATCATCGGCGACGTCTTCCCCTCCGACTGGGCGCCGCTGGTGAACGCCGCGCGGGTGCTCAGCGGCGCCGCGCCGGCGACCGCCGTCGCCGCCGGCGGGGCCGAGACGCCGGGCCTGCGCGAGATCCAGGCGGTGTTCCCCGGCGGGCCTCCGGGCCAGGCGGCGACCACCAACTACGAGCTGCTGCTGCGCCGCGCCTACGAATACAACGCGATCTGGAGCTTCGAGACCTCCGAGCGCGACTTCGAGGAGCTGCTGCGCACCCACAACCAGGTCGCCCCGGACGATGTCGACGGCGCCGCCGAGATCAAGGCCGAGATCGGCCTGAACATGTCCAACGCCCGCCGCTTCGACCAGGCCTCGGCCCAGTTCGCCGAGGCGGAAGCGGGCGCGCGCGAAGCCCACGACGGCATGCTGGCGACCAAGATCCTCAACTATCGCGCCGTCAACGAGCTGAACCAGCACCACTACGCCACCGCCATGCAACTGGCGCAGCAGGCCAATCAGGCCCGCGCCCAGCTGGCCAGGACCGGCGGCGCCCAGGGCGGCGCCCGCATCACCGCCGGCGACGTCGGCAATGTCGAGGCGAGCAACGTCAGCGCCGGCCAGCGCAGCCTGCTGGTCTCGCTCAACGAGGAGACGCCGACGGCCGACCGGGCGGCGATCCTGACCGCCCAGGGCTACTACATCCAGGCCATCGCCGCGCGCGGGCTCGGCCACGGCGACGGCGGCGGCTTCCTGGTGCTGGCCTCGGCCCAGCTGCAGCAGGTGGTCAACCCGCCCGGCTGGCTGGTCGGCGACATCTCCAACGAACAGGCCGATTCACGGCTGGCCGCGCACGACTACGGCGGCGCCGAGGCGGCCGCGCGCTCGGGATTGGCGATCATGTCGGTCGCCGCGCCCGGCACCCGCGCCGAGGCGCACCTGTGGCTGACCCTCGAAGGCGCCCAGGCCGGCGAGGGACGCCCCGGCGAGGCCCTGGCCAGCGGCCGCCAAGCCCTGGCCATCTACGCCAGGCAGATGGAATCGCCGGGGCTGCCGCCCGACGTCGCCGCGCCGCACCTGTCGCTCCTGGAGAGCGAGTGGAAGCGGACCGGCGACGCGGCGCTGTCGGCGGAGTATTTCCAGACCCTGTCGCTGGTCTGGGACGGGGCGGCGGCGCGCACCACGGCGCAGCTGGCCGCGCGCCTGGTGCTGAAGCAGGCCGGCGACCAAGCCCGCGTCTATCAGGACGCCGAGCGGGCCTATCGCGCCGCCCTGGCGCGCCAGCAGCAGCTGGCCGGCGACGCCGACACGCCGGGCGACCAGAAGGCCGCCGCCGACAAGGCGGTGCACGACACCGGCGCCGCCTTCGCCGCCGCCGAGGCGGCCCTGCGCGACAAGGCGCCGGCCTATCTGGAGCTGCTCAGCCCGCAGGCTTCGGCCGGCGACCTGCAGGCGGCGCTCGGCGACCACGAGGCCTATCTGCGCATCATCGTCTCCGACCAGGGCGGCTTCGCCGTGCTGGTCGACAAGGCGGGTGTGCATCCCTTCCGCTCGCCGCTGACCGGCCCGCAGGTGGACGCCCTGGCCGACCGCATCCGGCGCAGCACCCATCTGCATGGGCGCCGGCTGCCCGACTACGACCTGGAGGCCGGCGAGGCGCTCTATAACGCCCTGGTGGCGCCGATCCAGGACCGGCTGGCCAGTGTCGACACCCTCGACGTGGACGTGAGCGGCTCGCTCGCCTCCGTCCCCTTCGCCGCCCTGGTGGTGACGCCGCCGGACGCGGCCCACCTCGACAAGATCAAGGACGACCAGGACTATACCGGCGTCGACTGGCTGGCCAAGCACGTGGCGGTGGCCAATACGCTGGGCCCGGCCTCGTTCATCCGCCTGCGCAAGGCCGATTCCGCGCCGCCGGCGCAGCTGCGCGCCGCGGTCTACGGCGACTATGTCCCCAACCCGCCCGAGGTCGCCGCGCGGCTGGCCAAGGAGCGGGACCTGTCCGACGCCTGCCGGGCGCAGGTGCAGCACGCCCTGCAGCTGCTCGGCCCGCTGCCCGAGACCGCCGACGAGGCCAAGGCGGTCGCCGCCAAGTTCCCCGGCGCGCGGCTGGTGCTCGGCCAGGACTTCACGGACGCCGATTTCTTGCACAGTCCCGACACCGCCGGCGCCGACGTGATCATGCTGGCCACCCATGGCGTGCTCGGCATGTCCAACTGCTTCGCCGAGCCGGCGCTGCTGACCTCGGTCGGCCAGAGCGGCGACGGCCTG
Organism: Caulobacteraceae bacterium; assembly: GCA_036272595.1. Lineage (GTDB taxonomy): Bacteria > Pseudomonadota > Alphaproteobacteria > Caulobacterales > Caulobacteraceae > Poindextera. Next base: position 34,541 of record DATAYM010000011.1, on the reverse strand, counting down.
ATCGAGGCCTCGCAGCTGTTCGACACCCAGTTGAAGGCGCGGGTGGTGGTGCTGTCCGCCTGCGACACCGCCGGCGGCGGCAAGCTGGATGAGGCGCGCACCGGCCTGGCCGACGGCGGCGACGCGCTCAGCGGCCTGGCCCGCGGCTTCATCTATGCCGGCGCCCGCAACGTGCTGGCCACCGAATGGAAGGTCGACGCGGCCACCTCTAGCGCCGAGATCAACGGCTTCCTCGCCGGCGCCAGCCAGCCGAACGCCGGGCTCGGCGCGGCGCTGGCGGCGGCCCAGCGGCAGATCTTCAGCCAGGCCGAGACCGGGCACCCCTTCTATTGGGCGGCTTTCGTCCTGGTGGGCGATGGCGGCGGCAGCCTTTGAGCGGTGGCGTGGGTGTGGTGAGTCCGGGGTCTTGTCGCCGCCCGCGAGTCAGCCGCTACCCTAGCCGGGCGTGACCGAAGAGCCTTCCCCGCGCCCGGCTCGAAAGAGAAGGGGCTTCAGCCTCGCTCAGCTGATGCAGGAGCGCCGGCGCGCGATCCTGTCGTTCACCGCCGGCCTCATCGTGCTGCTGCTGGTGCAGATCCCGGCGGTCGAACAGTCCTTCCTGGGGGCGCCGGACCGGGAAATGATGGAGATGGCGTTCAAGCTGCGCGGCGACCTCATCCGCGGGACCGCCGATCCGGTGCTGTTCATGGACATCGACGACCGCACGCTCAGCCAGCTCGGCCCGGGCGCCGGAAGCTTCGCGACGCCGTTGCAGACCACGCCGCGCAAACTGCTGGCCGACCTTCTCGACTTCATCCGCGGCGCGCCGCCGAACGACGCCCCGCGCGCGGTGATCATGGACGTGGATATCGGCGATCCGGCCCCGGACGGACCCGACGGGGTGGCCAGGCTGACGCAGGCGCTGAAGGCCTGGTCGGCCAGCCCGACCGCGCCGCCGCTGATGATCGTGCGCGAATCCTTCCCGGCCGCCTCGCTGGGCATCAACACCCAGGCGCGCATCCTGCCGGACACGGTCTACGATCCGGTGGTCCAGCCGGCGCCGAACATCTACTGGGTCAGTCCCAGCGTGGTCGGCGACATGAACGGCGAGATCCGCGAATTCGTGCCGTTCCAGTGCGTGCTGACCAGCCATGGCCTCAAGCCGCTCTATTCGGCGGTCCTGGTCGGCTATCAGTTCATCGAGCGCGACCCGAACGTGCTCACCCACGCCTCCTCGCGCCACTGGCTGACGGACGGCACGACCCACTGCCAGAAAAACCCCTACGAGCCGCTGAGCCACGGCGAGCGCATCGACTTCCACTTCTCGATGGACCTGGGCTTCAACAGCCGCGCCTGGCCCAGCGTCGCCCCCGGCTGGCCCGGCTACAAGCTCTGCCACGACACCGATTCCGCCATCTTCATGCGGGTTTCGGCGATCGACATCGACAGCGCCTACCAGGCGGGCGGCGACGTCAGCCGCGGCCTGCTTTGCCAGCACGTGGTCTATATCGGCGGCACCAATTCCAGCGGCGCCGACTTCGTGCAGACGCCGCTGAACGAGATGAACGGCACCGCCGTGCTAGCCAACGCGTTGCGCGGCATGCAGCTGACCCACGGCGGCATGCGCGCCATCCCGCTGATCTTCCAGATCCTGCTGTTGATGGTGGTCAGCCTGGCCATGTCGGCGACGGCGCTGGCCACCGCCCATGCCCGCCGCCGGCTTCGCCACCTGCGGCGCAGCCCGCACAAGCATAAACTGCGGCACCGGGCCGAGATTATTCTGTTGAACCCAATCGTTCTGAACGGAATAATAGCATTGACGGCGCATGGGCTTGGGATCGCGTTGCTGATCGTGTCCTTGAACTTTGGTCTCTGGGGTTTTCTCTCCGCACCGGTGTTCGCCTCGGCGATCACCGAAACTATTCAGGAGTTTGCCGATGGCTAGATGTTGGGCCGGATATACGGCTCGGGCGCAGGCGATGGTCGCCGTCGCCGCCGGGGCGCTCGCCTTCGCCGGCGCCGCCCACGCCGCCTGCGCCGGCGCCGGGGTGATCGTGCGGATCGAGGGCCGGGCGCAGGACGTGGTCATCAACCGCAACGAGGCCGGGGCGGCGACCACCGTCACCCGGCCGCGGGTGCTGGAGGTGCTCTGCCACGGCGACACCGTGCACGCCCAGGGCGCCACCTACGTGGTCCTCTCGGTCGACGGCGCCGGCTCGGTCAAGGTGACCAGCAACGCCGCCTATGTCGTGCCGGCGCGCAGCAGCGCGCCGAACGTGGTCAGCAACGCCTACAGCGCGCTGAACGACCAGGTCATGCCGGACATGAAGCGCCTGCCCTGGAACGTCCGCCTGAAGGGGGCGGGCGACGATTTCGGCTTCGCCCTGCCGTCGCTGGTCACCGGCGGCCAGCAGCTGCGCGCCGGCGACCGGCCGATGCTGGTGCGGCTGGTCGGCGGCACCGCGCCTTACAAGGTCGAGCTGCGCGACGCCCACGGCGCCGTCGTCGCCACCCAGACCAGCAGCGACCACGACGTAGTGTTCCCGGACGTGAAGCTGGCGGCCGGCGACTACAAGATCAGCGCCAGCGACTCCACGCCCCGCTCGATGGACGCGACGGTGACGGTGGTGGATACCGCGCCGCCGGCGGAGGCCTCCTTCGACGGCCTGACCGATCCGGAAATCCGCACCGCGGCGGAGGCGGCCAGCCTGGCCCGCGACGCGCCGACCCCCTGGTCGTTCGAGGCCGAGCAGCAGCTCCAGGCCGCCCCGGCCGACGGGCTGGACCGCGACAAGGTCTATGAGCTGATCGAAAGCTACGGCACCGATTGAGCCTCTTGCCGGCGTCGCCGGATCGGGGGTAAACCGCTTTCGACATCAGGAGCGCCGCGCCGGGATGACCCCGTCGACCGACCAAGCCAGGACCTTCGCCGCCGCCGCTGACGGCGCGCGGGCGCTCGTCCTGGGCGCTTCGATGACCACCGGTATGATGATTACCCCCTGCCAGACAGGACCGGGGCGAACGCGCGCGACTTAAGACACCGCCGCCGGATCGCAAGATCAGACCCCGCTCCTTCAAGGCGCGGGGTTTTTTGTTGCGCGCTCCCGGCGGTCCGAAATCCAAGAGGACCCGACCCATGACCATCGATTTTCCTTCGGCCCCCAGCGACGTCGACCAGCGCCACCTGATCGTCATCTCGACCGCATCGCCGATCGCCTGCCTCGAGGCGGTGACCGGCGTGCTCGGGCCCGGCGGGGCCCGGCTCGGCGGCTTCAGCCTCAAGCGGGTGGGATCGCGCTTCGAAGCGGTGCTGCAGCTGACCGGCCTCGACGACGCCGCCGCCGAGCGGCTGGCGGCGCTGATCGCCGCGCGCCCGGACGCCGGTTCGGTGCGCACCGAGCACCAATGGGTGCGGCCGTGAACGCCGCCGTGGCGCTACAGCCGCCGCTCGCCGACAACTACCCGCCGGCGGCCGCCGAGGCCTCCACGACTGGCCGCCGCCACCTCTTCCTGATCGAGTGCCCGGACGATCCGGACGCGCTGGTCCGGCTGCTCGGCCTGTTCGCGGTCCAGCAGGCGCGGCTGGCGACCGTCGCCGCCCACGCCGCCGCCGGCCGTCTCGCCGCCAGGATCGAGGTCGAAGGCCTCAGCCAGGACCGCGCCCACCACCTCTGCCTGCGCCTGAGAGCGCTGCCCCTGGCCACCACCGTCTCCCTCGGCTGGCGCGGCTGAAGGGAGGTCCGTTCAAGCCACCCATGATCACCGGCAAACCAACCGGATCCTTCTCCCCTTGCGGGAGAAGGTGGCCTCCGAAGGAGGTCGGATGAGGGGTCTTGTTCCCCCATCCAGTGATCCTTCGACGCTAACCTGACATCGGAGTGCGACCCCTCATCCGACGGCTTCGCCGCCACCTTCTCCCGCAAGGGGAGAAGGGATTTTACCCAGGGATTCGGTCTAGTTGGACGCCCGCCGGCCTACTCCGCCGCGATGGCCAGGGGCGGGGGCGCTTCGAAGGCGGCCAGGAGTTGGGCGCGCAGGGCCAGGGCCCGCCCGGCGGCCTCGGCCTTGACCGGGCCAAAGCCGCGCACCTCCGCCGGCCAGGCCGCCAGCGCCGCGGCCTCGGCATAGCGGCCGGCCTCCAGCCGCCCGCACGCCGCGCGGATGTCGGCTTCGTAGGTCTCGATCAGCGCCCGTTCCTGCCGCCGCTCGGCGCTGTGGCCGAACGGATCCAGGCCTGAGCCGCGCAGCGCCTTGCCCTTGGCCAGCCATTTGAAGGCGGTGAACACCCACGGGCCGAACTTGCGCTTCTTCGGCCGGCCGGTGGCCGGGTCGATGCGCGACAGCATCGGCGGGGCCAGCCAGACGCTGAGCCGGCCGTGGGACTGGAACTCGCGGCCGAGGGACTCGGCGAAGCCGGGCTCGGCATAGAGCCGCGCCACCTCGTACTCGTCCTTGTAAGCCATCAGCCGGTGGGCCTGGCGCGCCACCGTCATGGCGAAGCCGCCGTCGCCGCCGGCCTTCGCGTCGGCCGCCGCCGCCAGCCCGGTCAGGGCGCGGTAGCGGTCGGCATAGCGCCGGTCCTGATAGGCGGTCAGGTCGGCGGCCAGCCGCTCGATGCGCTGGTCCAGGCTCTCGTCGGCGGGCGGCGGCGGACGAACGCCGGCGGCGCGCTCGGCGCCGGCCAGGTCGTGGCCGGCCACCCGGCCCCAGGCGAAGGCCTGCCGGTTGGTCTCGACCGCGACCCCGTTGATCTCGATGGCCCGCAGCAGCGCCGGCTCGGAGATCGGGATCCAGCCCTTCTGCCAGGCGAAGCCGAGCAGCAGGGTGTTGGCGCAGGTCGCGTCGCCGAAGATCGCCTCGGCCAGCCGCGTCGCGTGCACGGTCTCGACGTCGCGCGCCCGGGCGCTGACGGCGCGGGTCATGGCGGCCAGCGGCAGCACGGTCTCGTGCCTGGTCACCGCCTCGGCGGTCGGCGGGGTGTCGAGGTTCAGCGCGATGCGGGCGCGGGCCTTGTCCAGCCGGGTCAGCGACTCGGCCGAGGCGGCGACCACCAGGTCGGCGGCCAGCAGCAGGTCGACCCCGCCAGGGCCGATGCGCACGGCGTTGATCGCCTCGCCGCTCGGGGCCAGCCGGATCTGGCTGCTGACCGCGCCGTTCTTCTGCGCCAGGCCGGTGAAGTCCAGCGTGCTGGCCTCGATCCCCTCCATGTGCGCCGCCGTGCCGAGCAGCGCGCCCATGGTCAGCACGCCGCTGCCGCCGACCCCGGCCACGTAGATGTTGAAGCCGCCGGTCAGGGCCGGGATGCGTGGGTTGGGAAGGGCGTCGAACAGCGGCCGGGCGTCACGGGCGAGGGCGGCCGCGTCGGGCTTCGGCAGCCGGGCGCCCTCGACCTCGACGAAGCTGGGGCAGAACCCCTTCACGCAGGAGAAGTCCTTGTTGCAGGCGCTCTGGTTGATGCGCCGCTTGACGCCGAATTCGGTCGGCAGCGGATCGATGGCGATGCAGTTGGACTGCACCTGGCAGTCGCCGCAGCCTTCGCAGACCCGCGGATTGATCAGCAGCCGCTTGTCGGGATCGGGAAAGGCGCCGCGCTTGCGCCGGCGGCGCTTCTCCGAGGCGCAGGTCTGCTCGTAGACGATGGCGGTGACGCCGGGGATCTCGCGCAGCCGCCGCTGCAGGGCGTCCAGCTCGTCGCGATGCACCACCTCGACGCCGGCGCCCAGGCCCTCCGCGCCGCGCCACTTGTCCGGATCGTCCGAGACCAGGGCGATGGTCGAAACGCCCTCGGCGGCCAGTTCGCGGGTGACCTTCAGCGGGTCGAGATGGCCCTCCGCGGTCTGGCCGCCGGTCATGGCGACGGCGTCGTTGTAGAGGATCTTGAAGGTGATGTTGGCGTTCGCCGCCAGGGCGGCGCGCACGGCCAGCACGCCGGAGTGCTGGTAGGTGCCGTCGCCCATGTTCTGGAAAAAGTGCGGGGTTTCGACGAACGGCGAGGCCCCGACCCACTGCAGGCCTTCGGCGCCCATGTGGCTGTAGGTCGAGGTCTTCAGCGCCGGCTCGGCCAGGGCCATGATGTGGCAGCCGATGCCGCCGCCGGCGATCGAGCCGTCCGGGGTGCGGGTCGAGGTGTTGTGCGGGCAGCCGGCGCAGAAGAAGGGCGAGCGGTCGGTCAGGCCGCGGCGGTCGGGCGCGGCGCCCTTGGCCGCCCAGCGCTCCAGCACGTCCTGGAACGGCTGGCCGGCCTCGCCCAGCGCCTGCACCAGGGCGCGGGCGACGATCAGCGGGCTGAACTCCATCACTTCCGGGGTCAGCCGCGCACCGGTCTCGTCGCGCTTGCCCAGCACCTTCGGGCGATGGCCGGCGGGCAGGTCGAACAGCGCCGCCTTCAGCTGGTCCTCGACGTAGCCGCGCTTTTCCTCCAGCACCACCACGGTCTCGACCTCGCCGGCCAGGATTTTCAGCCGGCTGGTCTCCAGCGGCCAGCTCATCGCCACCTTGTAGATGCACAGCCCGAGGTCCGCCGCCCGGGCGGGGCTGATCCCCAGTCCGGCCAGCGCCTCCATCAGGTCCTGGTGCGCCTTGCCGGTGGTGACCAGCAAAATCCGCCGCCGCGGCGCGTCCTGGACCACGCCCTCGATGCCGTTGGCGCGAACCCAGGCGAGGGCGGCGGGAATCCGCTCCTCGACCAGCCGCCGCTCCAGCTCGGCCCGCGCCGCCGGCCAGGCGATCGTCGGATCCCAGTTCAGTCCGTGGGCCGGGACGACGAAGTCGGCGGGCGCGACGAACCGGGGCAGGGGGGCCGGGGCGGGGAAGGAGGCGGCGCTTTCGGCCACCTCGGCGATGGTCTTGATCGCCACCCACAGGCCGGAGAACCGCGAGAGGGCGAAACCGGCCAGGCCCAGCCGCAGGATCTCGCTGACCGAGGCCGGCTGCAGGATCGGCATCATCACCGAGTGGAAGATGCCGTCGCTCTGGTGCGGGAAGATCGAGGACTGGGCCGAATGGTCGTCGCCGGCCAGGGCCAGCACGCCGCCGAGGGCCGAGGTGCCCATGACGTTGGCGTGGCGGAAGGCGTCGCCGCTGCGGTCGACGCCGGGGCCCTTGCCGTACCAGACGCCGAAGACGCCGTCGGCCCGGGTCTGGCCGAACGCCTTGTGCATCTGCGCGCCCCACAGCGCGGTGGCGGCCAGGTCCTCGTTCAGGCCCGGCTGGAAGACGATGTCGTGCGCCTCGAGGATCTTGCCGGCGCGCCAGAGCTGCAGGTCGTAGGCGCCGAGCGGCGAGCCGCGATAGCCGGAGATCAGCCCGGCGGTGTTCAGCCCCCGCGCCCGGTCGAGCCGCCGCTGCATCAGCGGCAGCCGCACCAGCGCCTGGATACCGCTCATGTAGAGCGGCCCGGTCTCGCGCGAATAGATGTCATCGAAACTGAACTGAAGATCGAGCGCCGCCATGGGGATCGTCCTCGCGTCATGACCGGCGCCCAGGGACTCGCGCCGAGGCCATGAGCCTACGCTCGGTTCGTTAGTTTTTCTCGCCAATTTGCCTACCTAGGAAGGCGATTATAGTTTGTTTGAACTTCTGAAGGAGCCTCGTATGGCGCAATCAGACCACAACGGCCTCGACCGTATCGACCGGCGCATCCTGGCCACCCTGGGCGACCAGGGCCGCATCAGCTGGCGCGAGCTGGCCGAGCGGGTCGGCCTGTCGCTGACCCCGACCTTGCGGCGGGTCAAGCGGCTGGAGGACGAGGGCTTCATCACCGGCTACGCCGCCAAGTTCGACGAGCAGCGGCTCGGCGGCGCCTTCAGTGTCTTCGTCTCGGTGACCCTCGACCGCCAGGCGGAGGAAAACCTCGACGCCTTCGAGCGCCGCATCACCGCCGCGCCCGAGGTTATGGACTGCTTCCTGATGTCCGGCGGCTCGGACTATCTGCTGCGCGTCGTCGCCCGCGACCTGCCGTCGTTCCAGACCTTCATGGTCGAGTTCCTAACCCGCATCCCCGGCGTCGCCCGCATCCAGTCCAGCTTCGCCCTGAAAGCCGTCGCCCGCCGCTCGGCCCCGCCGCTGGAGTAGGGCGTGGGGCTCATGGAGTCGGGAGCCGCGGTGGGCTGGCGATGCGAAACCGTCATCCTTCGCCGCCAATGCCGGGCACACGATACGGCTGCGCCTATGGCTTGAGGTCGGGCCGGCCGAGCGCCTTGCCGAACAGCGCCTGGTGGCGCCCCATGGCCGGCGCGCCGAAGGTGGTCTCTGACAGTTTGTGCGCGACATACATCATCTTGGCCTTGGCGCTGTTGACGACATCGACAAACGTGGCGGCTGCGTCCATGTCCAAGCGTGCGAGCGCGTTGGTCGTGCGACGATGCGCGGTCCGCACCTGCTCGTGGATCTGGCCGATCAAGTGCGCGGCGGCCGGCTCGAGCCCGGGCGGCGTCACGCCAGGATGCTTGGGCAAGTCGAGCGACACCGCTCCGAGATCGGTTTCCGGGAGCAGCATCGTGTTCCAAAGGTCGGGCGGATAGAAATCCAGGGTCGACATCAGGAAGGTTGCGTCCGGGCCCTTCCAAAGGCTCCACGGGATCATCGCCCAGGGGATGACCTGACAATCTCTCGGCAACTGGCTGTTGATCGCCTTCCGGATCCTCTCCAGGCCTTCGCGCCGCACGTCGAAACGCGCATCGGCAAGCTCCTGCGTGACGATCAGGTTGTCCGGATCGTCCGGTCCAAAGCCGAGCTCCTTGAGAAAGGCGCCCCCGGCGCCTTCGAAGACCGCGTTTGGAATAACGCGTCTGACGCCGTCGGCGTCGGGGCCCGGATGCTGCGGGATGGCCGCAGGCGCGGCGCGTTTGCCAAAGATCATCTTTCGACGCGGCGAGCCGCTCCCTTTCGAGATCGGCCCCTAGATTGGCCGACTGCCGTCAAGGATTGGTTGAAAACGAGAATGATTGAGGGTGGCAGGCCGGAGCGAGGTGACAGGTGTTCCTCCGTTCCGGAGCGGCTTGGCGGCGCCTTCAGCGTCTTCGTTTCGGTGACCCTCAACCGCCAGGCGGAGGAAAACCTTGACGCCTTCGAGACCTAACTCCGCGCCGCGCCGGAGTTGATGAGCTGTTTCCTCCGGCGGCTCGGACTATCTGCTGCGCGTTGTCGCCGCGACCTGCCGTCGTTCCAGACCTTCATGGTCGAGTTCCTCACCCGCATCCCGGCGTCGCCCGCATCCAGTCCAGCTTCGCCCTGACGCTGTCGCCCGCCGCTCCGCCCCGCCGCTGGAGTAGGGGGCTCATGGAGTCGGGTGCCGCGCGGGTTGGCGGGCAAGGGCAGCCGTCGAAGGTCTGCGCAGGTGGCTAGGGGAACATTGCGCTTGGCCGCCGCCCTCTCTGCGCCCCGACCTGACTCGGTTCTCCTCGTCGCAAACTAACGGCTCGCGGTGATCGAGAGCCGGGCCGGACGAAACGGTGCACGTGAATCGCCCATTCTTCATCGCACAATGCTCATCGCGTGAATCACCTTAACCTCGAAGCCTGCAGATCGCGCGTGAGGCTAGCATGTGGACATGGGTCGTTGGCGCAGCGGCCATCGTGTGGCCGCTTGTTGCCTCGGTGCTGGTGCCCAAGGTCTTTCCTGGGTTGTTCAGCAAGCTGCTGTTGGAGACAGTCGAGCAGCGCAACCGCAAGGACTTGGCTCGGTACAAGGACGAACTGGATCGGAGCGCCGCCCTTTCGCTCGAACAAGCCAAGGGCGAGATCATCGGCAGCTATGCGACCCTGAAGTCGTCGATGGACTTTTTGTCGGCCGGCCAGAGCGGTTTGCGGACGCACAGCGTCGAGGCGGTGGAGACCCTTTGGCGCATGATGCTCGATCTCCGCGAAGCTCATGCCGGCCTGATGTATTTCGAAAGGGTTTTTCTGGTCCGGGAACGGCAGGACGCCATAGCCGGCAAGGATTACCCGCAGATCCTGCGATCGATCGTGAACTACAAGAACGAGGCGGCAGTCGCGGCGCGCAGCGATCCTTTCCAGGCAGTGGAGATCGAGCGGCGGCGACCTTTCTGCGGTGAGAAGCTCTGGCTCATCTTCGTCATTTACCGAAGCGTTTATTTGCGGAGCGCATATCTGCTCGGCCGCGCGTTGAATTTGGGGATCTACACCCCGCTGATCGACGATGTTGGCATCAGGCAGTTAATGACGGCCGCCCTGCCTCAGGACCTACTAGACCGCGCGCAGGCCGACGAATGCAATGGACTGGCCAGTCTCATTGGCCAACTCGAAGGGGAATTTCTGAAAGAGGCGGCGCGAGTGATGAGCGGATCAAAAGCCGTGGCAGAGTCGCTCGCGGACATGCAGGCGACGCAACGGCTTTACACCCGCGAGGTCGCCACCGCGATAAGTGAAATCGGCACGGCTCCGTGAACAGCATGGGTTGACGGTGCCGCTTGCCGATCCGAGATGTCATGCCGAATCCAAGCTCCAGGACAAAGGGCAACCACATCCAATATGGGCGAGATCAATATCCCCTCCGATGAGCAGAAAGCCCTCGCAGCGATCGATGCCAAGGAACTCGATAGGCTCATCAACCAGGCTATCCGGATGGAACAGATAGGAGATCTGCGCCGCCCTCTCGTGAACTGCGGTGCCTATATCGCCAACCAGCTGCATTATTTCGAACAGGCGTTGAAGAGGCATCGCGACGCCAAGGCTCCCCGCAAGCGGGAGGAGACAACAAACGATCTTCGGCGTGCGGCATCGAAGCTATCATACGCCGTCGCCGCAATGACACAGCGGATGGAAACGGAGCAAAAGGACGGGGAGCTATTTTTCGTCGACGACAAGGTCGTGCCGCCCGGTCGCTTCAGCGAACATCTCAGCGTCTGCGTAAATTATCGGTGGCGCAGGATGGTCGATGAACAGTGGATGTTTGGCAGAATAACATTCACTCACGACGTAAACGCGTGTCCAGAATACATCCAAGCTCCCAAGCGAAAGCCGAGTGCGGCCAAACAAGGCCAAGACCGGCAGGACAGGCTGTATCAAATCTGGCAACACTTCATGAGGAGTGCACTATATTCTGTCAGGGACTATTTTAGGAACGGAGGTGACGGGGCCAACATACCGGAGACATTCCAAGCCACGGTCGATTCTTACTCTCGAGGATTGAACAACTACAGCACCCAGTTCTGGTGCCAACAGCCTTTAAAGCCAGCCTCCTGACGAGGCGACTGGTCCTTTCTATCCGCAATAGCTCCGCGATCGGCCTACGTGCTGGCGAGAAGCGCCTGAGGCGGACGCTGGATTTGCTCTAGCATTCCGACGCAAGACTCCCCAGAACACCACTCCCCCTACCTTTAGCAAAAGCGTGAACAGACGAAAGCGATCAGAGCCGGAGTTTGGGGCGTCACTCGCGCGGGCGATATCGCCCTGTCCGGCGCGGGTAATCTTGTCCGTTCGGCGGACAGCCAAAGCCAAGATTCGCAGTCCCTGCCGCCGCTTTGGCGCGCGTCCGCCGCCTGGGCCGTGGTCATGCCCGGGGCCGCGCAAGCGCGACCCTAGGCGCAGAAGGATCGAATACCCATCTGCACCCTGGCTGTGACAACCGTCGGCCACGTCGATACTCAGTAACGCTAAGACCTGAAGCCCATGTCTGCAGATCGGCCTGTCACGCGCGAGGACTGGGAAGCAGCGCAGGCCGAAGCCGCCTGCTGGGACGAGCGGTGGGCAAACGACAGCAGCAACAACCCCAACAAGTACAGCGCACAACGCAAGGCCGCCCGCCGACGTGTCCACGAACTCACCGCGGCGTTGAAGGCGCAGGGCGACCTGCCGATGACCAAGCACGAGCGGCTGTGCGCCGAGCTAGACCGCCGGTTCCCTGATGCAGACCATGGGATCGTGGTCACGCACGAGGGCACCTCCTACCGGCGCCGCTTCTATCCTCTGGAAAAGAGTCGGTCGCGCAATTCGGTCACCCGCTGGGGCCGAAGCTGGGAACGGGCGTAGCGTCGCCATGTACTTCCAGCCCAAAGAAATCGAGGAATTGCGGGTTGGGCTCGGCGAGGTCCGGCCGAACTTCGAGGCGTTGCGGGACCGGATTGTGGTCCGCCAGTTCAAGACTGACGCCGCGCGCGAGCACGCGGACCATGGCCTGGCGCGCCGGCTCGGGACCATGGCGCGTTGCATCGAGCAGGTTTTTGCGCTCTTGCCGCCCGACTTGGACGCCAGTCCGGACCGCGACACCACCATCGACGCGACGATCAACATCCAGGCCTTCGTAATGAGCGCCTTCGGATGCTGCGAAAACATCGCCTGGATCTGGGTGCGTGAACGCGACGTCCGCCTCCCAAACAACAACCCCTTGCCGCCGGCGCGGGTAGGCCTCGGGCCCAATTATCCGGCGGTGCGCGACAGCCTGACGCCGGGTTTTCGCGCCTACCTCGACAGCCGGGCGGAATGGTTCGAGCTGCTGAAGAACTTCCGGGATGCGTTGGCCCACCGCATCCCGCTTTATATTCCTCCGTTCACGATCGATCCGGCCAGGGCGGCCGACTATCAGGCGCTGGGCGCTGCCGCGACGGCCGCGCTGCGCAGCCATGATTTCAAAGGCTACGAGAAGTTGCTGGCTGAGCAGAAGGCGCTGACCCGCTTCCAGCCGATCATGGCCCATTCCTTGACGGGCCGCGGCGTTGTGGTTTTCCACGCCCAGTTGTTGGCAGACTTCGCCACCACCGAGGAGATGGCCGGCGTGTTGTTGGACGAGCTGGACCGATGAGCGCCCCGCTTGAAGGTCTTGGTCTCGCCGAGTTGATCGCCGTCGACCCGGCTGGTCTGGCAGATGAAGAGGGCATGCAGCTGGCGGCCCACCTGATCGATCGCGGCAGCGACGCCTGCGACGACGAAGCACTGACTCGCGCGGAGGTGGTGCTGGATGGCCTGACGGATCGCGAGACGCTGAGCCCACGAGCGGTCAGCCGCAGTCATTATTTTAGGGCCAATCTCTGGAATTCCCGACGCAAGATGCGCAGCGACACCAACGGTTGGGCCTGGCGCTCGGCCGAAGCCGACAACGAGATTTTGGAGCTGCGGCGCGCCATCGGGCACTCGGGGTTCGCGAAGTTGCACGCGCTAGAGCGCGCTCAGCTGCTGACCAACCTCGGCAATGCCCTCAACCATATCGGCCGTTTCGTGGAGGCGATCGAAGCTTGGGACAGGGCGCTCGCCTTCGAACCCCGCCTAGCCATGGCCAACGGCAACCGCGGTCTCGGGCTGTCGTACTACGCCTCGGCGCTCTACGATTCCGGGCACAACGCCGTGTTGGCAGTGGCCGCGCTGGACGCGCTGACCCGGGCCATCGCCCCAGACGCCCTCGTTGAGAGCCTGGGCCTGGACCCGGCGCTGGCGATGTTCGGACGGAAAAAGGCCTCGCTCGACGGCCACTTCGGCGAGGCGGCCGTTGCCGACGCGGCCAACCTAGACGGCTATTCCCTTGGCCGGGGCCGGCGCGAGCAGGCGTACCGGCGCTGGTGCCTGAACAATCGGCTGTTCCTTAATCCGCTGAACGACGTTGGTCCGCACGCCATCGCTGGTCAGGATGTCATGACCTTGCCGTCGATCACCGTGGAGGGCCTGGACGGTGGGCCGGGTCCGCCAGCGGTAATCCACTATTTCAACGGGCTGAAGCAGGAGTTCGCGACCGCGCGCTATACGCTCTATGAGGGCGTGACGGACCGCGGCGTCCATTTCTCCGACCGGTGTGTGCTGCTGTACAATACCCTCGACTATCCCGCCTTCGGCCTGGGTGTGGAACGGGTGAAGATGGCGTTCCGTAGCGCCTACGCCCTGCTCGACAAGATCGGCCTCCTGCTCAACGTCTACCTTGGACTCGGCCATGGAGAGCGCCAGGTCAGCTTCCGCAATCTTTGGTTCAAGGGAGGCAAGGGCAAGGAACTGCATCCGGCGCTGGACGGCCTGGCGAACTGGCCACTGCGCGGACTTTATTGGCTATCCAAGGACGTGTTCGAAGATGCGTTCCGCCTGGTCACCGAACCGGACGCCCAACTGCTCTACGAACTGCGCAATCACCTCGAACACAAGTTTGTCGGGGTCCGCGACGACATCCTATTGGCCATAACACGTTCAGCGGTCGCCGAGGCGCCGCCCGGCATGTTCGCCATTACGTTCGATCAGCTGGCGGCCCGTACGTTGCGACAGCTTAAGCTGGTCCGCGCGGCGCTGATCTATCTGGCCCTCGGCATCCACGCCGAAGAGCGCCGCCGTAAGTCCGGCCGAGGCGACGGCATGGTCATGCCGATGTCCCTCGACACTTGGGACGACCGCTGGAAGCGACGAGACTGACACAAGACATCGTTAGAACCGGGATCTCCCACGCTCCCTTACCGACCGCGCGCTGCAGATCATCGCCTATGGTGTACGACAGGTCATAGTGCAGCCGGAGCAGCGTGGATGACAGCTGACTACTTGGCGGGGCGCCAGAACGTGGTTGGAGTACCGAAGGAGGAGCTCAACGGCAAGCTGGCGGCGCTCGCAGAGGTCTTCGACCTGGATTGGCTATCGGCGAATGGCTCTCATCCGCTTCAAACGCTTTGGAAGCGGGTGGATGTGCTCGCCACCAACGAGCTTTTGAACTTCGGAGATGCGGTTGAGCGCCTTCGGGGCGAAAGCGCCGATTGGCTTCGGGGGCAGGTCGATAAGGTCAAAACTGGCGATGCCGGCGAATCCGCCGGTGCGCTTTTCGAAATTCTTGGTCTCAACCTCTTCAGCCGGGACGCCTGCCAGGTGATCCCGGCCCCCAGAGCCAAACCCGGGTTTGACGGCACACTTGTCCTGCCTGATGAATCACGAATCCTAGTCTCAATAAAACCACGGCCTATCGAGCCGTGAACAGTCGTTTCTGCGGGACGCGAAGGCACTGGACGACCAAATTCAGGCGGACCTGCGCGCCCATGGCCTGGACGGGCTCGAGCTCAACGTCATCGCGCAACGACACCTAGGCCACGCGGCATTTGGGACGCTCACCGGGCACGTCACGAACTGCATCGCTGAGATGCGAGAACCGAACCCTGGACGCGTGACGGACTGGCCCTACACCATCACCGTCCGGCCGCTGGAGCCGCAATACGGACCCCTAAGCGGCGCTGAGTTGAGCTCGGGGTGTCGAGTTATGTCGCCTCCGCATCCCAATGAGCAGGCGAACTTCAACGACGCGATCCGCAAGGGGTGTGAAAACCTCCACAAGCAAACCAAGAGCGAAACCGGCGACATCTGCAGGATGATCATGCTGCGGCTGTCCAACGCCGCATCCATAGCCCGTTGCAAGGAATGGGCGGCATGGTACTTCGCGGAATATCCCGACGATCCGATCGATGTGATCCTGCTCTATCAGGCCGCTGTGACTAGCGACGTGGTGGCCGGCACGAGTTCCGTCACGCACCATATCGATGCGGTCACAGGCCCCAGGTTCGAAATCTGGTGCGATGGAGGAGCCAACGGCGCGCGCCGACGTCTGCCTAAAATGCAGTTCCTTGTCGGCACCGTCGCAACTCAGCAGCCAAGGCTGGTGCTTATGAGCGACGGGGTTGAAGGCGCGGATGTAAGCGGCTGGTACATGTACCAGCGGGTGGACGCCTACAGGAAAGTCGAGTTCAGTGGCGGGACAGCTCAAGGAACGCTCTCGACCCCGGCGCCTGGCGTCATGGTCCATGCAGTGTTCGAACAGGACGGACAGCCTGCCATGATTCTGAAATCACGATCGGACCGCAATTATAGCTTGGCTCTGCTGCCTTGATCCTGGCCGGACCAGTGCGCCTAGGCTAGCGTCCAGTTCCCGACGTTGCACAGGTGTAGGGTCAATAAGGTGTCCCAGCCACTCCACGATGAACTCACCTAACGCCGGGAAGCGGATGGTCCGAACGGGGAGAAGAGCCCGCTTCGGTCGTTCGTTCGCGCGGTCGGAAAAGGGCTCACAGTCGCCACTCCCGTCCGTTCAGGAAATCCCTGACACACCACCGCCCCGTGCTTAACTCTCCGCATGTTCAGCCGTCACAGCCCCGGTCGATCGATCTGTTCGGACAGCGCGACTGCAGCGCGCGTCCGGGCGGCGCCGGTCGGCGGGCTCTGGCGGCTGGCGAGGCCCGGAAAGCCTGGGCGGGTCGATGCGGTGCGGTTCAACTCGGGCGGCGTGGTCATGACCGCCGACCGGGCGGGCCATGCTTGCCGTCGCCCCATGCGCTTGGCTGGACGCGCGACGGCGGGGGCGTTCATCGCGTTCGACGCCCTCGAGCTCGTGAGCCTGGAGGACCTCACCAGCACCGATTGTCCAGAGGCAAGGATGGCCGGCGGCAACCACAACAACAACAACAACAACCAGAACTACGCTAGCCATCCTTTCCCCTGGACAAAGGCCGCGGTCGCCTGGCCCTGAGCTGCCCGGGCTCGACACGGACGCCGGACAAGCGGTCGCTCCGCGCCGCTTGCGGGGTCACGCCCCATGCGCCCGGCGCCGCTCGGCGGCCGGCGTGCCGGCAGGTCCATGCCCTGGCCGAAGCGACAGCCGCGCCCGAACCGGCTATGCCGGTGGCGCAGTTGGTGCGCTGACCCTGGCGAGAAGGACCCGCATGTATCTCGAGCGTTTCAGGCTGGACGGCCGCATCGCCCTGGTCACCGGCGCGGCCGGCGGCATCGGCTTCTGCATCGCCGAGGCCCTGGCCGAGGCCGGCGCGGAGGTGACCATCGCCGACCTCGATCAGGCGCGGATCGACGCCGCGATCCTGCAACTGGCCGGGAAGGGCCATGCGGTCGCCGGCGTGGTGATGGACGTCACCGACTCCGCGCGGGTCACCGAGGTCGCCGACGACCTGGTCCGCCGCCGTGGCCGCGTCGACATCCTGGTCAACAACGCCGGCATCGCCCGCAGCGAGACCCCGGCGGAGGCGGTCGCCGACGAGCACTGGCTGAACGTGCTGGACGTGAACCTGAACGGGACCTTCTGGTGCGCCCGCGCCTTCGGCCGGCACATGCTGGAGGCCGGCTCCGGCGCCATCGTCAATATCGGCTCGATGAGCGGCGTCATCGTCAACCGGCCGCAGGCCCAGAGCTATTACAACGCCTCCAAGGCCGCCGTGCACCAGCTGACCAGATCGCTGGCCGCCGAATGGGCGCCGCGCGGCGTGCGGGTGAACGCGGTGGCGCCCACCTATATCGCCACCCCGATCAACGCCTTCGCCGATCCGGACGGCGAGATGTACCGCCGCTGGATCGACGGCACGCCCATGGGCCGGCTCGGCCAGCCGGAGGAGGTGGCCTCGGTGGCGCTGTTCCTCGCCTCGGACGCCGCCAGCCTGATGACCGGCGCCATCGTCCTCGCCGACGGCGGTTACAGTTGCTGGTAGCCGGCCTGGCGTCGGGCGCTCAGAAGGCCGTTCGCGCGGTCAGTATCCAGGCGTGCTGGTAGGTCGGGGTCAGCACCGGCGTCTTGGTCAGGGCCGGCGAGACGGCGAACTGGTAGCCGACGCCGACGATGGCCTTGATCCGGCCGACGATCGGAAAGCGGCCGAACACGATGCCGGGGGTGATGAAGGCCTGGAACTTGCCGCCGCGCAGCCCGTCGGCCCAATAGGTGGTGTTCGCCTCGATCTCGGGCCAGAAGACCTGGCCCAGGTGGTATTGCAGCGCCACGTTGGTGACCACCGAGGTGCCGATGGTGTTCTCGTGCTGCAGCGGGATCGGCACGCCGACCGTGCCCTGGACGTCGAAATCTCCCCAGCCCTTGCCGGCCGCCAGGGTTGGGGTGATCACCCAGGCCTCGTTGGTGAAGGCCTTGGCGCCGACCGGAGCCTGCACGCCGAGGAAGCCGGTGACGATGTAGTTTCCATCCTGCTCGTTGGCGCTGAAGACCCTTTGCTTGACGGTCAGGAACGGCCAGTCGCCCCAGCCGGAGGCCGCCTTCTTGACGGTGCGTTCTTCGTAGGGCGGCAGGTTGATCAGCACCTCGTTGGTCGTGGTCGGAATCAGCTCCAGGCCCTTGCCGGAGTCGAAGTTCGCGACATTGGCCCCATTGCCCAGCTGCTCCCAATACTGGTCGTAGCGGAACTCCTCCTCCAGCCGCGGCGTGACCGTGGCGATCGGCGTCATCCAGTGGGGCTGGCTGTCCCGGGCCTGCTTCACCCGATCGAACCAGTGGTCGAAATAGTCTTCGATGGCGTCGCTGGAGGCGGCGGGCACGGTGTCGCCGGCCCGCGACGTCGCGGCCGGCGCGGGCTGGGCGGGCGGGCTCGCGCCGGCCTCCTGGGCGATCGCCCGGCCGCCGCCCAAAGTCAGCATCGACAGCGCCAGCGCCGACAGCGCCAGCACCCCGATGACATGGTCCCGAATCGGCATCGATCCCGCCCCCCGTTATGCAGTCGAAGTACATATCGCGGTTGGCCGGACATTTCCAACCGCTCGTCGCTGGGACGGCGGACGGTCAGTGCGACGGAGGGCGCGCCGAAGCCGTCTGCAGGGCCGCCGCGTTCCAGCCGCCGCCGAGGGCGCGGATCAGCCCGACGCTGGCCTTCAGCCGCCGGGTCTCGATCGCCAAGGCCGAACGCCGGGCGTCCAGCGCCGCGGTCTGGGCGGTGACCACCTCCAGATAGTTGACCGCCCCGGACCGGTAGCGGGCCAGCGCCAGCGCCTCGGTGCGCCCGGCCGCGTCGACGGCGGCGGCCTGGTCGCCGGCCTCGGTCGCCAGGTGGTTCAGCAGGGCGAGGTTGTCCTCGACGTCCTGGAAGCCCTGCAGGACATGGGCGCGATAGTCGGCGCTCTCCGCCTCGAACTTCGCCTTGGCCCCGGCGAGCTGGGCGCGGCGCAGGCCGCCCTCGAACAGAGGCAGCACCAGCGAGGGTCCGAGCGTCCAATAGGTGTTGGGCGCGCTCAGCCAGTTGCTCAGCGCCGTGCTCTGCAAGCCGCCAAGCGCCGTCAGGCTGATGTTCGGATAGAAGGCGGCCCTGGCGACGCCGATCTCGGCGTTGGCGGCGAAGGCGCGGCGCTCGGCGGCGGCGATGTCCGGACGGCGCTGCAGCAGGGTCGACGGCGCCCCGGTCGGCACATTGGGCAGGGCCAGGGCGGCGGTCGACGGCGGCAGGGCGAAGCTCGACGCCGGCTCGCCGACCAGGCTGGCGATGGCGTGCTCGTAGAGGGCGCGCTGGGCGGCGATGTCGGAGACCTGGGCGCGGGCGGTCTCCAGCTGGGTCTGCGCCCGCCCGACATCCAGGCCGGAGGCGATGCCGCCGCTGTGCCGGTCTTCGGTCAGGTCCTGCGCCCGCGCATAGGCCTGGACGGTGTCGTTCAGCAGCTGCGCCTCGGCGTCCAGCCCGCGTAAGGTGACATAGTCGTCGGCCAGTTCGGCCTGCAGGCTCAGGCGCACCGTCTCCAGATCGGCCTGGCTGGCCTGCGCCTCGGCCTTGCCGGCGGCGACCAGGTTGCGGATGCGGCCCCAGAAGTCGAGCTCGTAGTCGACCTCGCCGCCGACGGTGTCGGCGCCGTAGAAGTTGGGCTGGTTGGAGCCGCGCAGGGGCCGGTTTTCCGACTGCCGGTTCTGGCTGACGCTGGTGGACAGCCCGACCCGCGGCAGCTCGCCGGCCGAGGCCTCGGCGGCGAAGGCCCGCGCCTGGTCATAGCGCGCCAGGGCCTCGGCCAGGGTCGGGTTCGACGCCTCGATGCGGCCTTCCAGCGTGTCGAGCCGGGCGTCGCCGTAGAGGGTCCACCAGTCGCCGTGGTCGAGCGTGTCGGCCGGCGTCGCTCGCGTCCACGGCCCGACCTCCTTGAACGCCGGCGGCGCGGCGATCGGCGGCGGCTGGTAGGCGGGCGCCAGCGAGCAGCCGCCGGCGGCCAGCAGCGCGGCCGTGAGGCCCGCGGCGATGAACGGACGCGGCGCCATCTAGCTTCCCCTCGCCGCGCCCGCGCCGGGCGCCGTGGCGCTGGCCACCCGCACGCGGTCGCCGGTCTCGATGGAGTCCGGCGGGTTGTCGATCACCCGGTCGGAAGGGGCGAGGCCGGTCGCCAGATCGACGAACGCTCCCTGGTCGACGCCGATGGTGACGTATTTCATCACCACCCTGCCGTCGGGGCCGACGGTGGCGACGGCCAGGCCCTTCTGGCGGAACATCAGCGCGCTGGCCGGCACGCGGACGCTGGTGGTGGAGGCGGGCAGGGCGAAGCTGACCTGGGCGTAGTCGCCGGGCTTGAGCTGGCCGGACGCGTTGTCGATCTGCAGCTCGGCCAGCAGGGTCCCCGATTGGGTGCTGACCGCGTTGGAGGTGCTGACCAGGGCCGCCTTGAAGGTCTGGCCGGGATATTCCGGCACCGTCAGGGTCGCGGTCGTTCCCGGCTTCAGCTCGGCCGAATAGCTCTGCGGCACGTTCACGTAGATGCGCAGGCGGTGGATGTCCGAGACGGTGAACAGGCCCGGATCGGTCGGCGCGCCGGCGGCGATCAGCTGGCCGATGTCGGTGTTCCGCGCCGTGACCACCCCGTTGAACGGCGCGACGATGCGCTTGAAGCCCTCGAGCGCCTGCAGCCGGTCGACATCGGCCCTGGCCGCGCTGACCAGCGAGGTCTTGGCCGCCAGGTCGCCGGTCTTCTCGTCGGTCTCCTGCTGCGAGACCGCGTCCTTGGCCAGGAGGGCGGTCCAGCGCGTCGCGGTGGTCTGGGCCAGCCGCTGGTTGGCCGCCGCCGTGGCCAGGGCGGCCTTGGCCTGGGCCAGCTGCTGGTCCAGTTCGGGGGTGTCGATGTCGGCGAGCAGCTGGCCCGCCTTCACCGGCGCGCCGATGTCCAGGTACCAGTGCTTCAGGTAGCCGCTGACCCGGGCGTGGATCGAGGCGTTGTAGAAGGCCTGCACGTCGCCGGGCAGCACCAGCGACTGGCCGCCGCCGTCCAGCGCCGGATGGATGACCTGGACGATCGGCACGGCCTCGGTGTTGGTCCAGGTCTTGACGCCCTGGCTGGCGAACACGCGGCCGAGCAGGCCGGTGACGACGATCAGGATGGCGACCCCCGCGCCGATCAGGAGGGCCGGTTTCAGCCAGGGCTGCGGCCTGTGGCGCATCTCGTCGGGGAGGGTGTCCGGCGACCGGGGCGTTTCGGTCTCAGTGGGCATAGGCTTCTCCGGGCGTCTGCCCTGGTTGGGGTCCGAGCCGCGGCTGGGGCGCCGGCTCGGGCTTGCGCCGGTGGGCGAGGCTGAAGACGACAGGCACGAAGACCAGGGTGGCGACGGTGGCGAAGATCAGCCCGCCGATGACGGCGCGGCCGAGCGGGGCGTTCTGTTCGCCGCCTTCGCCGAGGCCGAGCGCCATTGGCGCCATGCCGATGATCATCGCCAGAGCCGTCATCAGCACCGGCCGGAAGCGGCTGTAGCCGGCTTCCAGCGCCGCCAGCACCGCGTCGCCGCCGTGGTCCAGCCGCTCGCGCGCGAAGCTGACCACCAGGATGGAGTTGGCGGTGGCGACGCCCATGCACATGATCGCCCCGGTCAGGGCCGGCACCGAAAGCGGCGTGCCGGTGGCGAACAGCATCCAGACGATGCCGGCCAGGGCGGCGGGCAGGGCGGTGATGATGACGAACGGGTCGATCCAGGACTGAAAATTGGCGACGATGATCAGGTAGATCAGCACGATCGCGCCGATCAGCCCGAACGACAGGCCGGCGAAGGCGCTGTTCATGGTGGTCACCTGGCCGCGCAGGGTGACCGTCGCCCCCTTGGGCAGGTCGCCGGCGGTCGCCTTGATCAGCTTGCCGATGTCGCGCGAGACCCCGCCCAGGTCGCGGTCCTGGGTGGTGGCGTAGAGGTCGAACGACGGCTGGATGGCGTAGTGCGAGACCACCGCGTCGGAATTGTCGCGGCTGATGGTCCCCAGCCCGCCGAGCACCTGCATGTCGCCGGGCTTGCCGGCGGTGATCGGCACGTTCTGCAGCGCCGACAGCGAGTCCACGTCCTGCTGCGGGCTCTGGATCACGATCGGGTAGGAGACGCCGTTCTTCGGGTTCAGCCAGAAGGCCGGCGCGGTCTGGAAGCTGCCGGAGAGGGTGGTCACCAGGGTGCTGGTGACGTTGCTCTCGGTCAGGCCCAGCTGGTCGGCGCGGGTCCGGTCGACCGCGACCTTGAACTCGGGATAGTGCGACGACTGCTGCAGGCGGGCGTCGGCGACGCCGGGAACGGTCTTCAGGCGGCGCAGCAGCTCCAGCGCATAGGCCTCGTTCTGCTCGCGGTCGGGCCCGGCGACCTGCAGGTCGATGGGGGCCGGCGCGCCGAAGTTGAGGATCTGGCTGATGATGTCGGCCGGCAGGAAGGAGAAGGTCGAGCCGGGGAAGGCCTGCGGCAGCCGTTCGCGCAGGGCGCGCACATATTGCGCGGTCGGCCGGTGGCGCTTGGCCAGGGTGATGTAGATGTCGCCGTCCTGCGGCCCGATGCCGCCGGTGTTGCTGTAGGCGCGGTTGATGCCGCTGACCGGCAGGCCGATGTTGTCGACGATCGTGTCCAGCTGATCCGGCGGAATGGCGGCGCGGACCGCCTGCTCGACATGGTCGAACAGGGCCGCGGTGTCCTCGATGCGGGTGCCGACCGGCGCGCGCACATGCAGGGTGATCTCGCCGGAGTCCACCGCCGGGAAGAAGTTCTCGCCGAGGAACGGCATCAGGCCGAACGAGAGCACGACGAAGCCGAGGAAGCCGGCGATGAAGACAGCGCGATGCTGCAGCGCCGTGGACAGCACGCCGCGATAACTCTCGCGGATGCGGGCGAACCGCTCCTCGAAACCGTGCTGGAAGCGGACCAGGGGGTTGCGGGAGCGCTTCGGCGGCGCGCCGTGGCCATG
This sequence comes from Caulobacteraceae bacterium, assembly GCA_036272595.1. GTDB lineage: Bacteria > Pseudomonadota > Alphaproteobacteria > Caulobacterales > Caulobacteraceae > Poindextera. The sequence goes on along the minus strand of DATAYM010000011.1, from coordinate 11,710 downwards.
GGATTCCAGCAGGTACTCGGCGTGGCCCTCGTGGTGGTGGGCCTTGAGCAGGTACATGGCCAGCACCGGGACATAGGTCCGCGACAGCACGAAGGAGGCGATCATGGCGAACATCACCGCCTCGGCCATCGGCACGAACAGGAAGCCGGCGATCCCTTGCAGGAAGAACATCGGCACGAAGACGATGCAGATGCACAGCAGCGAGACGAAGGCCGGGATGACGATCTGATTGGCCCCGTCGAGGATGGCGGTCTTGACGTCCTTGCCCTGCTCCAGGTGCCAGTTGATGTTCTCGATGGTCACCGTGGCGTCGTCGACCAGGATGCCGACCGCCAGGGCGAGGCCGCCGAGGGTCATGATGTTCAGGGTCTGGCCCAGCGCCGACAGCGCCGCCACCGACGACAGCACCGCCAGCGGGATCGAGGTGGCGATGATGACGGTAGAGCGCCACGAACCCAGGAACAGCAGGATCATCAGGCTGGTCAGGGCCGCGGCGATCACCCCTTCCTTGACCACCCCGGAAATCGCCGCCTTCACGAACAGCGACTGGTCGTTCAGCAGCGCGATGTGCAGCGACGGCGGCAGCGCCTCCTGCAGCTTCGGCAGCGCCGTTTTGACGCCGGCGATGATGGCCAGGGTCGAGGCCGAGCCGCTCTTCAGCACGCTCATCAGCACCGAGCGGTGGCCGTCGACCCGCACCTCGTTGCGCTGCGGCGGATAGCCGTCGCGCACATGCGCCACGTCGCGGATGTAGAGGGTCGCGCCGTTCACCGTCTTGATCGGCAGGTTGTTCAGCGCGTCGATGGCCTCGGGGCTGTCGTTGAGCTTGATGTTGTATTCGAAGCCGCCGATCTTGGCGGTGCCGGCCGGGACGATCTGGTTCTGCGCTGAGAGCGCCGCGCCGACGTCCTGGGCGGACAGACCCTTGGCCTGCAGCGCCTGCGGATCCAGGTCGATCTGGATCTGCCGCTCCTTGCCGCCGTAGGGCGACGGGACCGACGAGCCGGCCACCGAGGCCAGGGACGGGCGGATGAAGTTCTGGCCGGTGTCGAACAGCTGCTGCTCGGACATCCGCGGGCTGGACAGGGCCAGCTGCAGGATCGGCACGGTCGAGGCGTTGTAGTTGAGGATCAGCGGCGGGGTGATCCCGGGCGGCATCTGCTTCAGCACGGTCTGCGACAGCGAGGTGACCTGGGCGGTCGCGGTGCGGATGTCGACGCCCGGCTGGAAGAAGATCTTCACGACGCCGATGCCCGGCAGCGACTGGCTCTCGATGTGCTCGATGTCGTTGACGCTCGAGCTCAGCTGCCGCTCGTAATAGTAGATCACCCGTCCGGACATGTCGTCGGGCGGCAGGCCGCGATAGGTCCACACCACCGCGATCACCGGGATCCGGATGTCGGGGAAGATGTCGGTGGGCGTCCGCACCGCCGCCAGCGGACCGATGAGGACGATGAGCAGCGCCAGCACGAAGACGGTGTATGGCCGTCGCAGCGCCAGCCGCACGATCGCCACCATCGAAGACACTCCGCTGCTCTGTCAGATAAGCGTCGAGGCGCCGTCGCTCCCGAGAGGGGGATTTTCGGGGAATTGGGCGACGGCGTCCGACCGGGCGGAAGCTAGCGATGCGGCCCGTGCGAGCCAGTGAATTAAGTTTCACGCTGCGGCCGCGAAGGCGTTGCGCGCTGAAAGCCCCTTCCCCCTCGCGGGGAAGGGGTTGGGGATGGGGGCGCCAGTGCAAAGCTGTGGCCGCCGACGACGCGAGGGCGGAACGGGGGGCGCCGGCTAGGTCAGAAGGCGAGTTCCTGGGTCCGGCAGGCGATCACCGCCTCCAGGCCGGGGTGGGCGTCGCGCAGCACCAGTTCGAACCCGTGCAGCCGCATGATGGCCGTGACGATGCTGAGGCCGAGGCCCGAGCCGGAGGTCAGCCGATGGCGTTCGCCGCGATAGAAGCGCTGCAGCACCGCCGTCCGTTCGCCGGCCGGAATGCCCGGGCCGTTGTCCTGGACGATGATCTCCGGCCGGGCCGGGTCGTGACCGAGACGCACCTCGACCGCGCCGCCCTCGCCGGTGAACTTGATCGCGTTGTCGACCAGGTTGCTGACCGCCTCGAACAGCAGCTTGGGGTCGGCCTCCACCGTCGCCCATCGGCGCTCGCCGACGCTGAGCTTGACCCCCTTGGCCTCGGCCAGCGGCTGGTACAGGTCGACCACCTGGTCGACGATGCCGGTCAGCTCGGCGCGGGCGAAGCTGGCGTGGCGCTCCCTGGCCTCCAGCTCCGAGATGCGCAGCAGGGCGCGGAACCGCTCCAGCACCTCGTCGATCTCGGCCGTCACCCGGGCGATGTCCTCGGGTTGGATGGTCGGGCCCTGCCCCAGGCGGTGCAGCTGCGCGCGGGCGCGGGTCAGGGGGGTGCGCAGATCGTGGGCGATGGTGTCGGTCGATCCCTTGACCTCGGACATCAGCCGTTCGACCTCGTCCATCATGTAGTTGACGGTGCCGGCGAACATATCCAGCTCGTCGTGGCGCGAACTGGTCGGCATCCGCCGCTTGAGGTTGCCGCCGGCGATGTCGCGGCCGGCGGCCTGCAGGGTGCGCAGCCGCCGCAGGGGGCCGATGCTGAGCGCCGTGCCGCAGGCCAGGCCGACCAGGATGATCAGGATGCCGCTCCAGATCAGCGCCGAGGCGATGATCCAGCGGATTTCCCGCAGCTGGTTGACGTCGCGCCCCACCACCAGCTCGTCGCCGGAGGGCAGGGTGCGCGCGATCAGCCGGGCGTTGGCGTGGAAGCTCGGCGTGGGGGCGATCTCGACCGGGCGGCCGCCAGGACTCAAGCCCGGCGGCGCGGCCTGCAGGTTTCCGGCGATCCAGGCGCCGGTCGGCGACAACAGGGCGAACACGCTGGTCTTCTCGCCGTCGAGCGCCAGGGCCGCGTCGATCCTCTGGCTCGCCTCCTGCGGCGGCGAACTCGCCAGCGCGTCCGCCTCGGTGTTCAGAATGCCGTCGACGCGGTGGGTCAGGTAGACCGCCGACTGCAGATAGACCATGCCCAGCAGCGCCACCGTGCCCAGGGCGAACACCAGCCCGTACAGCACCGTCAGCCGGAAGGTGGTGGTCTGCCAGAGCGCGCTAAGGCGCGCTGAAGATATAGCCGACGCCACGCTCGGTCTTGATGAGAGACGGCGCGCCGGGGAGGTCGATCTTCCGTCTGAGTCTGCCGACATGGACATCGATGAGGTTGGTGCCAGGATCGAAGTAATACTCCCAGACCGTCTCGAAGATCATCCTGCGACTCAGGGTCTGGCCGGCGTTGCGCATCATGAATTCCAGCAGCTGGAATTCCATCGGCAGCAGTTCGATGCGCCGACCGTCCCGCACCGCCTCGCGGCTGACCAGGTCCAGCTCCAGGTCGCCGGCCTTGATCGACAGCTCGGCCTTGCCGGCCCGGCGGTGCCGGCGCAGCAGCACCTCCAGCCGCGCCACCAGCTCGGTCGGCGCGAACGGCTTGATCAGATAGTCGTCGCCGCCGGCGCGCAGGCCGGAGACCCGGTCGTCGACGTCGCTCAGCGCGCTGACCATCAGCACCGGCGTCTCCAGGCCCGCTTCGCGCAAGGTCTTCACCACCTGCAGGCCATCGCAGCTGGGCAAAAGCCGGTCGAGGGTGATGGCGTCGAACGGCTCGCTCAGGGCCAGCTCCAGCCCACGCGCGCCGTCCAGGCATTGCTCGGCCTCGAATCCCGCCGCCGACAGGCACGAGGCGATCTCCTCGGCCGTCTCGACGTCGTCTTCGATCACCAGAATTCTGCTCAATGAGGCGGTCCTGCGTGGCGTCGCGCCGGCCCAGGGCCTGTCGGCCGGGTCCGCGCGATCCGCCTTGCCCTGCTATTGCGACGGATTGTCGGCGTCGAACAGCGAAGAGTCCAAGCCGGCGACGCAGCTCTGGAAGGCGCCCGTGCCGGGATCGAGGCCGAGGCGGGCGCAGGACAGCTGTTCACGGCGGAATTCATCGCGCTGCGAGGCATAGGCGTAGGACTTCGACGGCGCCGGCTCATCGCCGGCGTCGCGGATCGCCAGGTCGGGAACTGTGGTCGATCCGGCCCGGCTCGACTGCAGCACGCAGACCGCCATGTCCGGGCTGCCCGGCCGGTAGCCGCGATCGACGCAGCCGGCGCGCGCCTGGTCCATCGCCCGGTTGCGCCCGGCCTCCCGCATGGAGTCGGACAGGCTGTGGACGCAGGCGTAATAGCCGGCCGACATCGGCTCGACGCGCACCACCGACCGGCAGATGTTCCCGACGCCCGCGGCCCGCTCGGCGGCCGGATTGTCGGGATTGAACGGCCCCGCCGCGGCGCAGCCGGCGATGCCGGCGGCCGCGAAACCGCCGGCGATCGCGGCGATCGCCGCGCGCGAGACGGCGGCGAGGACCGCGCCTCGCCGGGATGAAGCTGATGGCCGGCGCGCATGGCGGCGCGGCCTTCCAGAACGCGAATTTATCATGGAAGCCATTGATCGTTCGACGGTTGGGACGACGATCGGGGAAGCTATCGACGGCCCTCGCCGGAGCCAGTGAATAAAGTTTCACGCAAGGCGAGGGCCGCGAGCGCGGCGCTGTACTCGCTTTTCCGGCGAGAATGCCTGATGCATAACAAGTCCGTGTACGGATCGTGACATGTGTGCATTTGGCAACACAATGAAGCGCATGGTTTCGGTAAATAAAACTGTCGTGAAGCTGTCGCGAAAGCGTCATTCGTCGGAGCTAAGCGGGGCCGTCCTGATCGACCGATCGGGGGTTGGGGAATAAGGATCGGACCTATGCAGAAGAGATACGCGCTGCTCTGCGGCGCGGCCGTTGGCGTGTTGTTCGCCGGCGCGAGCGCGACCGCTCAGGCGGCGCCGAAACATCATCACCACGCGGCCGCCGCTGCCGCCTCGGAGACGCAGCAGAAGATCGACAGCCTGACCGATGCGGTCAGCACGCTGGAAAACCGGCTGAACGACGAAGCCGCCGCCCGCCAGGCCGACGAGGCCCGCGCCCAGGCCGCCGAAGCCAAGGCCGACGCCGCCGAGGCCGACGCCCAGGCGACGCGCAGCGAGATGCAGGCGCAGATCCAGACCATTCCCGGCGACGTGCAGACCGCCATCGCGGCGAATGCGCCGAAGCCCAGCGACAAGGCCTACTACAAGGGTGTCACCCTGACCCTCGGCGGCTTCCTCGAAGCGGCCGGCATCTACCGCTCGAAGAGCCTGGACTCCGATATCGCCTCGAACTTCGCCAAGATCCCGCTGGGCAACAACGCCGTCGGCCATACCCAGGAACTGCGCGGCACGGCGCGGCAGAGCCGCCTCTCGCTGCTAGCCCAGGGCGACATCAATCCGACCACCCAGGCGTCCTTCTACACCGAGATGGACTTCCTCGGCGCCGCTCAGACCGCCAACTCGAACTCGACCAACTCGTTCAACCTGCGCATCCGCAACGTTTACGGCACCCTCGACTGGAACGACCTGGGCTGGCACCTGCTGGCCGGTCAGAACTGGTCGCTGGTGACGATGAACGCCAAGGGCATCACGCCGCGTAACGAAGTCACGCCGCCGTCGATCGACGCGCAGTACATCCCCGGCTTCGCTTTCGCGCGTCAGCCGCAGTTGCGCCTTACCCACGACTTCGACGACCATCAGTTCTGGGCCGCGGTCTCGATTGAAAATCCGCAGACCACCTTCAGCGGCAGCACCGTCGCCGGCGTCAACGCCTTCACCGGCGCCACCGGCTCGAGCCTGATCACTTCGGCCAGCGCGGGTCAGTCCGCCTCGTCCGGCTTCACCAATATCAACACCTTCTCGCTCAACCACGTGCCGGACGTGATCGCCAAGATCGCCTTCGAGCCGAATATCGGCGGCGCCCACCCGGTCCACCTGGAACTGTTCGGCCTCTACCGGGACTACTATGACCGCATCAATGTCGGCGCCAACGCCTTCGGCCTGCCCACGGGCATCAGCAACTCCGACGTCAGCGGCGGCGGCGTCGGCGGCGGCGTGATCGTCAACGTCATTCCCAAGATGCTGGACATCCAGGGCTCGTTCCTGACCGGCAGCGGCATCGGCCGCTACGGCGCGGCCGGCCTGCCCGACGTGACCCTGCACCCGAACGGCAAGATCGAGCCGATCCCGGAAACCATGTGGCTCGGCGGCGCGACCTTCCACGCCACGCCGGCGCTGGACGTCTACCTCTTCGGCGGCGAAGAGTCCGAGACGGCCAAGCCGTTCAACGCCACCAATACCGGCGGCGCCACCACCCACATCGGCTATGGCAACCCCTTCCTCAGCAATGCGGGCTGCCTGTCGGAAGCCGCCACCGGCGCCAGCGCCCTGACCTGCACCGGCACCGTCAAGTCGGTGGATCAGGTCACCGCCGGCTTCTGGGATAAGGTCTACAGCGGCCGCTACGGCTACGTCCGCGTCGGCGTGCAATACTCGCACACCGATCTGGACACCTTCGCCGGCGCGAACGCCGCGGGCGTGCCCGGTTCGCTGGCGCCGAAGACCTCGGACGACATGGTCTTCACCAGCTTCCGCTACTATCCGTTCTAGCCGAACTCCGGCACGGAAAACCCGAGGGGCCGCGCCCGCAAGGCGCGGCCCCTTTTTCGTGTCCGCCAGGCGCCCTAAAGGTGGTGGGTGGTCAGCAGCAGGCTGGTCTCGGTGGCCGAGATGCCCTCGATCAGCCGGATCTGGTCGAGCAGCCGGCTGAAGTCGGGCAGGCCCTCGGTGTTCAGCTCCGCCAGCATGTCCCAGCGGCCGTTGGTCATGTGCACGGCGTCCACCTGCGGGAAGCCGCGCAGCGCCTTCAGCACCGCGCCCGAGCGTTCGCCCTCGACCGCGATGGCCATGATGGCGCGCACCCGGTCGGCCTCGGCGTCCGGCCGCACCTTCACGGTGAAGCCCAGGATCTCGCCCCTGGCCAGCATGCGGTCGATGCGGTTCTGCACCGTGCCGCGCGAGACCTTCAGCGCCCTGGCCAGGGTGGCCACCGGCGTGCGCGCGTCGGCCCGCAACATCGCCACCAGCTTGCGGTCGGTCTCGTCCATGGCAAATCGCTACCTGAACCTAGGCAGAATGCTAATTTATGCAGCGAAAAGGCCATTCCTACAAGCTATTCGTTAGCGTCGCCGCTTGCCATCTCTGGTGCAGTTCCGCTGGAGATTCGCGATGGTCGCCCAGTTCCTGATGACCGATCCGGCCCACTACCGGGTGGGCTACGAGATTAATCCCTGGATGCGGCCGGCCGCCTGGAGCGCCGATCCGGCCGGCAACGGCCGCGCCGCCCTGGCCGCCTGGACCGGACTGAAGGCCGCCATCGAGGCCGAGGGCGCCGGCGTCCGCGTGCTCGCCGGCCTCGCCGACCAGCCGGACATGGTCTTTCCGGCCAATTCCGCCGTGGTGCTCGACCGCATGGCCCTGGTCGCCCGCTTCCGCCACCCGGAGCGCAGCGGCGAGGAGCCGGGGTTCCTCGCCGCCTTCGAGGCGCTGAAGGCCGAGGGCGCGCTCGACCAGGTGAGCCAGATCGAGGTCTTCCAGGAAGGCGCCGGCGACTGCATCTGGGACGCCGGCCGGCGCCTCTTCTGGGCCGGCGACGGACCTCGCTCCAGCCCCGACGCCGCGCCCATCATCGCCCGCCATTTCGGCCGCGAGGTGGTGCGCCTGCCGCTGGCCAGCCAGCGCTACTACCACCTCGACACCTGCTTCTGCCCGCTGCCGGGCGGCGAGATCCTCTACTACCCGCCGGCCCTGACGCCGGAAGCGCTGCGCCGGCTGCGCGACATCGTCCCCGCCGCCCTCTTGATCGAGGCCACCCGCGCCGACGCCGAAGGCTTCTGCGTCAACGCCGTGGCGCTGGACCGCACCATCGTCATGGCCAGGCCGACGCCGGACCTGCGGCGACGGCTGTCGGCCCGCGGCTACCGCGTCGTCGGCCTCGACCTCGCCCCGTTCATCCTCTCCGGCGGCGGCGCCTTCTGCATGACGCTGCGGCTCGACCTGCAAAGCGCCAGAACCCTCGTTCCCTCCAACGCCTGAGGAGCCCCACATGAGCCTGACCGACACGCTTGCCCGCACCGACCTGATGGCCCTCGAGGCCGAATACGGCGCCCGTAACTACAAGCCGCTCGACGTGGTCCTGACCCGCGGCGAGGGCGTCTATCTCTGGGACGTCGACGGCCGCCGCTACCTCGACTGCCTGTCGGCCTATTCGGCGGTGAACCAGGGCCACTGCCATCCGCGCATCCTGGAGGCGATGCTCGCCCAGGCCCGGCGGCTGACCCTGACCAGCCGCGCCTTCCGCAACGACCAGCTCGGCCTGTTCTACGAGGAGGTCTGCACCCTGACCCGCTCCCATTCGGTGTTGCCGATGAACACCGGCGTCGAGGCGGTGGAGAGCGGCCTGAAGGTGGCGCGCAAGTGGGGCTACGAGGTCAAGGGCGTGCCGGCCGATCAGGCCGAGATCATCGTCTGCGCCGGCAATTTCCACGGCCGCACCCTGGGCGTGGTGGCCTTCTCCACCGATCCGCTGTCCTACGGCGGCTTCGGCCCCTTCGCGCCGGGCTTCAGGATCGTGCCCTACGGCGACGCCGGGGCGCTGGAGCGGGCGATCACCCCCAACACCGTGGCCTTCCTGGTCGAGCCGATCCAGGGCGAGGCCGGCGTCATCATCCCGCCAGCCGGCTATCTGGCCAGGGCGCGCGAGCTGTGCACGAAAAACGACGTCATCCTGATCCTCGACGAGGTGCAGACCGGCCTTGGCCGCACCGGCCGGCTGCTGGCCGAGGAGCACGACGGCGTCGAGGCGGACCTCACCCTGATCGGCAAGGCCCTGTCCGGCGGCTTCTATCCGGTCTCGGCGGTGCTCTCGAACAAGGAGGTGCTCGGCGTCCTGAAGCCGGGCGAGCACGGCTCGACCTTCGGCGGCAACCCGCTGGCCTGCGCCGTGGCGCGCATGGCGCTGAAGGTGCTGGTCGAGGAGGGCATGATCGAGAACGCCGAGCGCATGGGCGCGCGCCTGATGGCCGGGCTGAAGTCCCTCCGCTCCGACGCCGTCAGCCAGGTGCGCGGCCGCGGCCTGATGATCGCCGTCGAGCTGCACCCGGAGGCCGGCGGCGCCCGCCGCTACTGCCAGGCGCTGCAGGGGCTCGGCGTGCTGGCCAAGGAGACCCACGACCACACCATCCGCATCGCCCCGCCCCTGGTGATCACCGCCGACCAGGTCGACTGGGCGCTCGAGCGGTTCGAACGGGCCCTGGCGGGCTAGGGCGTCCCCATCACCTGGCCGATGGGACGGGAATAGATATGCCGTCCCCGCATTCCCCGAAATTCTCTAAAGCAAGGCGGAATGTCTTCCGATGAGAGAAACGGGGGTGGAATGACGTCGATAGAGCTGGGTCCGAGGGCCAAGCCTCAGCAGGCCCGGAGCCGGGCGACGATGCAGCGCATCCTTCAGGTGAGCGCGCAGCTGCTCGAGGAGGTGGGCATAGATGGTTTCAACACCAATCTGCTCGCCGAGCGCGCCGGGCTTGGGACGCGGGCGATCTATCGCTATTTCCCGAACAAGTTCGCGATCCTGGTGGCCATGGCCCAGGACCTGCGGGCGGCCGAAAGGGCATGGATCGGCAATCTGAGGCAGCCTGCGTCCGACGGCGACTGGCGCGGGGCGGTGGCGAGGGCGATCGACGGGCATTTCGAAGCGGCGTCCCGACAGCCCGGATATGCGGCGCTGCGCGCGGCCGCCTTCGCGATCCCCGAGCTCAGGGAATCGGACGACCTCGAGAACAGGAAACTCGAGCAGGACCTCGCCGCGGGGCTGACCACCCTGGGCGTCGTTCTCGATCCGGGGCGCATGCGCGCCCTGTGCAAGACGATCATGGAATCGTCGAACCGGATGCTCGACATCGCGCTGCAAAGTCCACGCGACGAGGCCGCCCAACTCGTGGGCGAACTCAAGCTGATGATCACCAGCCTGCTGGAAAACTACCTCCCGGACCCGAAGCCGCGGCGCGCCGGCGACTAGCAGTCGCCCGGTGACGCCGGGCGGGCCGAGGGCCACTCGGCGTTTGACTCGGCAAATTGGAAGTGATTACATCCATTTTATGCCGCGGCGAGGCGCCGGAGCGCGTTCGAAGGCTCCAAGACGCGGCGACTGGACCTGAGAAGGGAGCTCGCGAACAGTGATCTGGGACCTGCCGTTCTGGGCGAACGAACGCCCGCCAGCCGCCTTCAGGCCGCTCAGGGCGTTTGGGCATTTCCGAAAGCTGGTCGCCGACAAGGAAGACACCGCCCAGGTGTTCCACATGGGCGAGTGCTTGCCGAGCAGGCGCTTCCAGGCGACGGCCAGGACGTTCTGCGAAAGCGAGCTGGGCAAGTCGCTGATGGATTCGCAAGCCTATCTGCCCGACATCCTGGACGACCACGACACGCTCTGCTCGCTTCCGGCGGGCAGCGTGGCCCACGCCTATGTGGCGTTCATGCGCAAGGAGGGGTTGTCGGCCGCCGGGCTGGTGGAAGCCAGTCAGCTGCCGGGCGTTCAGTCCTATCCGGACAAGCTGCAATGGCTCTCCGATCGCCTTCGCGACACCCACGATCTTGCTCACGTCCTGACCGGTTACGGTCGCGACGCACTGGGCGAGCAGTGCGTGCTGGGCTTCACCAGCGGCCAGTATCACGACTGGACGGAGTGGTTCATCGCCTGGGCCGGCGCGCTGGAGCTTGTCGCCAGGGTCAGGTCCGACGCGCCGGTGCTGGCGGCTGTCGCGGAGGCCCGAAGACACGGACGGGCGGCGGCGGTCCTGTATCGGCAGGACATCCGCGCCTTGCTCGCCGAGCCGCTCGATCTCGCCCGCAAGCGCATGGGAATCGAAGAGCCCACCCAGTATCGGCTGGCGCACGCCCGCTATCGCGCCAAGGGCCTCGATCCGTACGAACTCTTCGCCGCGCAGGCGGCTTAGCGCCTCGCGGAGGCGCGCTCGATTGGCCGATGGGAGTATTTGCGATGGATGGCAGACTTGTTGTGGTTACAGGCTCGTCGAGCGGAATAGGGCAGGGCATCGTCAAGCTCCTGGCCGAGGCGGGAGCCGATGTCGCTGGAATCGACTGGCTTGATGGATCGGAAACCCGCGAACGGGTCGGAGACAAGTTCACCCACCACCAGGCCGACGTCTCCAGCCCGGCTGATGTCGCTCGCGCCTTCAGCGAGATCGACGCCAAGTACGGCCGCGCGCCCTGGGGACTCGTCTGCTGCGCCGGGGTCTTTCCGATCGGGCCGCTGCTGACCTTCCCCGTCGAACTGTTCGACAGGGTGTTCGCGGTGAATGTCAGGGGCGTCTTCCTCTGCGTCCAGGAGGCGGGCCGGCGGATGCGCGACGCCGGGGGCGGACGGATCGTCAACATCGCCTCCACGAACTGCGTGCAGAGCTGGTCGCGCATGGCGGCCTACGACAGTACGAAAGGCGCCGTGGCGCAGTTCACGCGCAGCGCCGCGAACGAACTCGCCCGCTTCAACATCACCGTCAACGCGGTGGGGCCCGGGTCGATCAACACCGGGGCGAACGGCACGCTCGTCGACGAAGAGTTCGTCGCCGCGGAGCTCAGCCGAACGCCGATCAAGCGCTTTGGCGAACCGCGGGACATCGCCGTCGGCGTCAGGTTTTTCCTGCAGCCGGAAGCAGAC
>DATAYM010000010.1:0-72500 GCA_036272595.1 Caulobacteraceae bacterium | reverse complement strand
TGCTGCATGGTTCCGGCCAGGATGCGGCAGTCGGGACACCAGTCGCCGCCCAGGTCGATGAGCAACAGCTTGTGCTGGGCCAGGGCGCGGGCCTTGGCGGCCGCGACGGCGGCGTTGGCGTCGGCGTGCTCGTCGTAAGGATAGGGCAGGGGCGTCTTCAGCTGGTCGAAGCCGGCGATCGCCATCCGGGGCGCCGGCGCGGCGGCGACGACGCCGGCGATCAACGGGGCGGCCAGGACGGCGGCGAAGGCGGCGGCGATGGGTTTGAACATCAGGCGGTCCGTTCGTTTTCCGGGCGCGCCCATCCTAGACCAGTCCCCGCGCTCTTAGGAAAAGCCCGATGGTGAGGGCGATGCCGATCAGGATCACCACGATCCGGAGCGCCGTGTCGTCGACCCGCTTCAGCATGACGCCACCCAGATAACCGCCGCCGATGGCGCCGACCGCGACCACCATCACCCTCACCCAGTCCAGGCGGGTGGTGAAGACGAAGACCAGCACGGCCGAGGCGTTCATGACGCCGGAGAGCACGTTCTTGGTCGCGCCGGCGTTGCGCACGGCCAGGCCCGCTATGGTCAGGCCGGCCAGCATCAGAAAGCCGATGCCGCCGCCGAAATAGCCGCCATAGATCGAGATGCCGAGCTGCATCAGGGCTGTGGGAACGCGGCCGAGCGGCTTGGCGGAGTCCGTCGGCTTGCGGATGAAGCTGCCCCAGCCGAACATGCCGGTGGCGAACAGCACCAGCCATGGCACCAGATGGGCGAAAAAGGACGCCGGCGTGGCCAGCAGCAGCCAGGCGCCCAGGGCGCCGCCGACGAAGCTGATGACCATCAGCGTCCTGAACGACAGCCCGCCGGCGCCCTCGACACTGGCGCGTCCGACCAGGCCGGTGGTCACCTGGCCGGGGAACAGGGCGATGGTCGAGGTGATGTTGGCGGCCCGCGCGTCCAGCCCAGACAGGATCAGCGCCGGCAGGGTGATGAACGAGCCGCCGCCGGCCAGGGCGTTCTGCGCCCCGGCCCAGAAGGCGGCGACGAACAGCACGGCGAGGATCAGCGGCGAAGTCATCCCCGCTCATAGCCTTCGTCGTCGGCGTAAGGCCATAGCCTTAACATCGCGGCCCTCCGCCGGCTTGACCGGGGCAGGGTCCGGGCCATCCATGACCGCCGCCCAAGATCGGGACGACGATCCGTTTTGCCGCCGCCCGGTGTTCTACAGCCGCTCGACGATAGTCACGTTCGACAGGCCGCCGCCTTCGCACATGGTCTGCAGGCCGTAGCGCTTGTTGCGGTCTTTCAGGGCGTAGACCAGGGTGGTCATCAGCTTGGTTCCCGAGGCGCCCAGCGGGTGGCCGAGGGCGATGGCGCCGCCGTTGACGTTCAGCTTGTCGGGATCGGCGTTCAGGGTCTTCAGCCAGGCGGCCGGCACCGAGGCGAACGCCTCGTTGACCTCATAGAGATCGATGTCGTCCAGCTTCATGCCGGCCTTCCTCAGCGCCTTCTCGGTGCCGGGGATCGGGGCTTCCAGCATGATCACCGGATCGCCGCCGACCACGGTCATGTGATGGATGCGGGCCATAGGCTCGACCCCGAGCGCCTTCAGGCCATTCTCGTTGACGATCATCACGCCGGAGGCGCCGTCGCAGATCTGGCTGGAGGTGGCCGCGGTGATCGCGCCGCCTTCCTGCAGCAGTTTCACCCCGCGCATGCCCTCCAGGCTGACGTCGAAGCGGATGCCCTCATCGACGGTGTGCAGCTCGGTCTTGCCGTCGGCGGTGGTGATCTCGACCGCGACGATCTCGTCCTTGAAGCGACCGCCCTGGGTGGCGGCGATGGCGTTCTGGTGGCTCCTGAAGCCGAACTGGTCCAGCTCGTCCTTGGTCAGGCCGTACTTCTTGGCCATCATCTCGGCGCCTATGAACTGGCTGAACTGGATGTTGGGATAGCGTTCCTCCATCCGCGGGCTCTTCGGCACGCCGAAGCCCTCCTTGGCCGCCAGGCTGACCGACAGGCCCATCGGCACGCGGCTCATGCTCTCGACGCCGGAAGCGATCACCACGTCCATGGCGCCCGACATCACCGCCTGGGCGGCGAAGTGCAGGGCCTGTTGCGACGAGCCGCACTGCCGGTCGACCGAGGTGCCCGGCACGCTTTCCGGCAGCCTGGAGGCCAGGATGGCGTTGCGCGCCACATTGGTCGCCTGCTGGCCGACCTGCATGACGCAGCCCATGACCACGTCGTCGACCAGGGCCGGATCGGCGCCCGAGCGGTCGATCAGGCTGTCGATGACCTGGCCGGCGAGGTCGGCGGGATGGACGCCGGAGAGCCGGCCCCCCTTGCGGCCGCCGGCGGTGCGCGCGGCGGCGACGATATAGGCTTCGGCCATGGGGTCCTCCTTTTGAACGGGTCTGCCGGATTTGGGGGCACATTGCTCCAGGCGCACGCCCCGCGCAATCATGCCGCAACGGCAGCGTCATCAAGGAATTTGAGCAGGGTCCGCTCGGGATTGCGGCCCTTCGGCGGCAGGGTTCCGGCCGCGTAGGCCTCGATCACCGCCGGGTGGATATAGCAGGCGCGGCAAACCGCCGGGGTGTTGCCCAGCCGGGCGGCGACGTCCTTGACGCAGGCCGCGACCATGCGCTTGGCCATGGCCCCGCTCTGCGCCGGCTCGGCGCCCTGCAGCCACTCCAGGGCCGCCAGCGTGCCGGCCCAGGTGCGGAAGTCCTTGGCGGTGAAGTCCGCGCCCATGGCCGCGTGCAGGTAGTCGTTGACGTCGGCGGACTCCACCGGCCGCAGTTCGCCGGTCTCGTCGACGAACTGGAACAGCCGCTGGCCGCGCAACTCCTGGCAGGAGCGCACCAGCCGCGCCAGCCGGCGATCCTGGAAGCCGGTGCGGTGCAGCTTGCCGCTCTTGCCGCGGAACTCGAACACGGCGCCGGCGCCGTTGGCGTGGACGTGGCGCTTGCGCAGGGTGGTCAGGCCGAAGCTGTTGTTGGCCTTGGCGTATTCATCGTTGCCGATGCGGATCAGCGTCACCTCCAGCAGGCGCACCACGGCGGCCAGCACGCGCTCGCGCGCCAGGCCGCGCCTGGAAAGGTCGATGTCGAGCTGACGGCGCAGCCGGGGCAGGGCGCGGGCGAAGGCGGCGAGATGCTGATACTTGTTCTGGTCGCGCACCGCGCGCCAGTCGGCGTGATAGCGGTACTGCTTGCGCCGGCGCTGGTCGCGGCCGGTGACCTGGATGTGGCCGCGCGGATCGGGGCAGATCCAGACATCGGTCCAGGCCGGCGGGATGACCAGTCCGGCGATGCGGTCGAGGGTCTTGGCATCGCGGACCATCCGGCCCTCGGCGTCGCGGTATCTGAACTTGCCGTCGGGCGCGGCGACGCGGCTCAGGCCCGGGTCGTGATCGTTGACATAGGTGAGGCCGGCGCTCGCGGCGATGATCGGATTCAGCGGCGGAAGTTCAGGGCAATCTCTGGCCATGGCGTTCGGCAACGCCCGCGCGAGCCGCCGGTTCCCGGGCTGCGGCTTAGCTTGCCCTCAACCGTGGCGGCACTACCTTGAAGGCATGTTCAAGGCCCGCACCCAGATCGACGTCCATAACGGCCGCGCCTCGATCGAGCGCATCAGCAAGCTGTCGGACAACCTGATCGGCATCGGCCCCATCGGCATCGGACTGGACGGCATCCTGGCCTGGATTCCCGGCGTCGGCGAGCTCTACAGCATCGGCGCCGGCGCGGCGCTGGTGGCGCAGGGCTATCGCGCGCGGGTGCCGGCCTCGGTGCTGACCCAGGCGGCCCTGCTGGTCTCGGCCCGCACCCTGTCGAACGTCTTCCCCATTCTCGGCGGCGTGCTCGTCGATCTCTTCCGCGGTCATCGAATGGCGGCCAGGATGCTGGTCAGGGCCATCGACGAGACCCTCTATATCGAGGGCGAGCACAGCCTCGACGATCCGCAATACGCCGAGACCCTGGCCCGCATCCGCTCCGGCCAGGAACGCCGCCGCGTGGTCTTCCTGGGCTAGGACGCGGGGGCGCCGGCCGCGTCCAGCGCCGCCTCCAGCTCGTCGACACAGGCTTCCAGCGAGCGGCCGGCCGTGTCGATGACGATGCGCTGGCGCGGCCAGGGAGGGTATTCGCGCGCCTGCACCTGGGCCCAGGTCGGCGGCGTCAGGCCGGCGACGTCGATGACCCGGGTCTCGATGCGCCGACGATGTTCGGCGGCGTCGGAACAGACCACCTCGACCTCGACGCAGGCCGTCCCGGCGTGATCCGCCACAGCGCGCCAGGCGTCGCGGGTGACCGGCAGGGAATTGACAGAGTCCCCGATCACGGTCAGCCCCAGCCGCAGATTATCGACCGCCACCGCATAGGCGATCATGTAGCCCAGCCCCGGATCGGCCCTGACGATGTCGTCGGCGGCCGCGTCGGTCAGCACCTGCTCGATGGTGTCGATGCGCAGGTGCATCGCGCCGCGCCGGCGGGCGAGTTCGCGGGCGACGGAAGTTTTGCCGACGCCCGGCAGGCCGGCGAAGATGATCAGCACGCTTGGCTCCCGATCAGGCCGGCGCCGCCGCGCCCCATTCGTTCCAGCCGGCCCACTGCGGGGTGTTCGGCAGGTACATGGTCGATGTGCTCTCCAACCGGAACCCGGCCGCCGCGATGGCCGCGGCCACCGGCCGGGTGAGGTGGCAGCCGCCGGCGATGTGCTTCCACACCGGCTCGATGCGCCGCTGCCATTTCACCACATTGGCGTCCGGGGCAAGCCCGTGCTCACAGAACAGCAGGCGGCCGCCGGGCTTCAGCACCCGCCGGGCCTCGGCGAGCACGGCGGCCGGGTCCTGCACCGAGCAGAGGGTGAAGGTGCAGACCACCGTGTCGAAGGCGCCGGCCTCGAACGGCATGGCCTCGGCGCGGCCGGAGGTCAGTTCCACCTTCAGCCCGGCCTCGGCGGCCTTGGCCTCGGCCATGCGGCGCAAGGGCTCGGACGGCTCCAGGCCGGTGAGCGCCTCGACCTTGGCCGGATCGTAGAAGGGCAGATTCAGGCCGCCGCCCATGCCCAGCTCCAGCACCCGGCCGCGCGCGTCCGGCACGACCTTGCGCCGCTGGTGCGTGATCGGATTGGCCGCGCAGACGCAGTTGAGCAGCTTGGGCAGGACGTAGCGATCATAGAGCCAGACCATGCGCGCAAGCTTAGACCGCCGAATCGAGCGGGGCCACGGGCGGGGCGTCACAAATCAGGTTTACAGGCGGCCCCCACCTGGGCTTGTTGTCGCCGCGACAATTCGTGGCCATCTGCATGGCTGCTCAGGAGGCTTGATGTCGAAGCGTAGCCATTACCTTTTCACCAGCGAATCCGTGTCCGAGGGCCACCCGGACAAGGTGGCCGACCGCATCTCCGACGAGGTGGTGGACGCCTTCCTGACCGCCGATCCCTATGCGCGGGTCGCCTGCGAGACCATGGTGACCACCAACCGCATCATCCTCGCCGGCGAGGTGCGGGGACCGGCCGGGGTGATCGAGGGCCTGGAAGACAAGGTCCGCGGCGCGGTGAAGGCCATCGGCTACGAACAGGACGGCTTCGACTGGCGCAAGGCCGACTTCGCCTGCCATCTGCACGCCCAGTCGGCCGACATCGCCATGGGCGTCGACGCCACCGGCAACAAGGACGAGGGCGCCGGCGACCAGGGCATCATGTTCGGCTATGCGACCAACGAGACGCCGGAGCTGATGCCGGCCACCCTGCAATATTCCCACAATATCCTGAGGACCTTGGCCGGCGTGCGCCATTCGGGCGAGCAGCCGGGCCTGGAGCCCGACGCCAAGAGCCAGGTGACCCTGGAATACGAAAACGGCCGGCCGGTGAGGGTCGCCTCGATCGTGCTCTCCACCCAGCACCGCGATGGCCTCAGCCCGGCCCAGGTCCACGAGATCGTCAGACCCTACATTCTGAAGGTATTCCCTGACGGCCTGATCAACGCCGAGACCGAATGGCTGGTCAATCCGACCGGCAACTTCGTCATCGGCGGGCCGGACGGCGACTGCGGCCTGACCGGACGCAAGATCATCGTCGACACCTATGGCGGCGCGGCGCCCCACGGCGGCGGCGCCTTTTCCGGCAAGGACCCGACCAAGGTCGACCGCTCGGCGGCCTATGCCTGCCGCTACCTAGCCAAGAACGTGGTCGCCGCCGGCCTGGCGGAGAAATGCACCATCCAGGTCGGCTATGCGATCGGTGTCGCCCGGCCGCTCAGCTTCTATGTCGACCTGCACGGCAAGGCCGAGATCGATCCGGCCAAGCTGGAAAAGGCCCTGCCGGAGCTGATCGGCGGCGCGACGCCGCGGGCGATCCGCGAACACCTGAAGCTGAACCGCCCGATCTACGCCCGCACCACCGCCTACGGCCACTTCGGCCGCACCCCGGACGCCGACGGCGGCTTCTCGTGGGAAAAGACGGACCTGGTGGGCGAGCTGAAGGGCTTGGCGTAGGGACCCAAGAAGAGAAGGTCAGCGCGGCCCTCGGCGAGCTTGGCGGGGTAAGCGGATTATGACGCTGTCCGCACCATCCCGGCCTCGGTGACGATGTAGTCGAGCGGTACGTCGTGCGGCTGCGGGTGGATGGTGGGCAGGCGGCTGAGTTCGAAGCCGACGCCCCAGGTTTCCGGGCGGTGCGGGAAGGCGGCCAGGGTGCGGTCGTAGAAGCCGGCGCCGTAGCCCAGGCGGTAGCCGCGATCATCGAAACCCACCAGCGGGATCAGCAGGGCCGTCGGATGCACCGGCGGCCCGTCGGCGGGATGGGGGATGCCCAGCGGGCCCGAGGCCATCGGCGTCTTCGCCGTCCAATGGCGGAACTCCAGCGGATGGCGCGGGCGGATCACCACCGGCAGGGCGACCTGGCCGCCGGCGTCGATGATGCGGCGCATCACCGGCAGCGGGTCGAACTCGCGCCGGAAAGGCCAGTAGACCCCGACCAGGCCCGGATTGGCGGGCATGAAGTGGGCGCTGAGAGACGCCATGATGGCCTTGCTGGCGGCGCGATGGGCGGCGGCCGGCATGGCCATGCGCGCGGCGATCAGCCGCTCGCGCTCGGCCTTGCGCCAGGCGGCGAGGTTTTCCGCCGGCGCCATCAGATCCTCCCCCATCGGGGGAGGGGGACCACCCGAAGGGTGGTGGAGGGGGCCTGCCGCGTCTCGGTGATCGGTAGACAGTCCCCAGGCGTGCCTGAAACGGGCGCGGATGGCGCCGCGCCCCCTCCACCGCTTCGCGGTCCCCCTCCCCCAACGGGGGAGGATATCGGGCTCACGACAGCCCCACGATGCGGCCGTCTGGGCTAAGGCCGATGGTCTCGGCGGCGGGGTGGCGAGGCAGGCCGGGCATGGTCATGATGTCCCCGCAGATCACCACCACGAACTCGGCGCCGGCCGAGAGCCGCACCTCGCGCACCGGCAGGACGTGGCCGGTGGGCGCGCCGACCGCCGTCGGGTCGGTGGAATTGGAGTACTGGGTCTTGGCGATGCAGATCGGCAGATGGCCGAAGCCCTGCGCCTCCAACTCGGCCAGCCGGTCCGCGGCCGGCTTGGCGATGACGACCTCGCCGGCGCGATAGACCTGGAAGGCGACGGTCTCGATCTTCTTTTCCAGCGGCATGTCGTCGGCATAGAGGGTGTGGAAATTGGCCTCGGCCCGGTCGACCGCCGCGACCACGGCGCGGGCCAGGTCCTCGGCGCCGGCGCCGCCCTCGGCCCAGTGGCGGGAGATGACGGCCTCGACCCCCAAGGCCGCGCAGGCCTCGATCACCGCCTGCTGCTCCGCCTCGGTGTCGGCGGTGAAGTGGTTGATGGCCACGATCGGCGGGACGCCGAACTTGCGGATGTTCTCGATGTGCCGCTGCAGGTTGGCGACGCCGCGCCTGACCGCCTCGACGTTCTCGCGGCCGAGCCGGGCGCGCTTGACGCCGCCGTGGAACTTCAGCGCCCGGATGGTGGCGACCAGCACGGCGAGGTCCGGAAAGAGGTCGGCCTTGCGGCACTTGATGTTGAAGAACTTCTCGGCGCCCAGGTCGGCGCCGAAGCCGGCCTCGGTGACCACGTAGTCGCCCAGCTTCAGCCCGGTCCTGGTCGCCAGCACCGAGTTGCAGCCGTGGGCGATGTTGGCGAAGGGTCCGCCGTGCACCAGCACCGGACTGTTCTCGAGCGTCTGCACAAGGTTGGGCTTGATGGCGTCCTTCAGCAGCGCGGCCATGGCGCCGGCGGCGTTCAGGTCGCGGGCGGTGACCGGCTGGCGATCGCGGGTCTGGCCAACGACGATATTGGCCAGGCGCCGCTCCAGGTCTTCCAGCGATGTCGCCAAGCAGAGGATGGCCATGACCTCGGAAGCGACGGTGATGTCGAAGCCGTCCTCGCGCGGAAAACCGTTGGTCGGCCCGCCCAGCGAGGAGACGATCTGGCGCAGCGCCCGGTCGTTCATGTCCAGACAGCGCCGCCAGCTGATCCGGCGGGTGTCGATGTTCAGGGTGTTGCCCCAGTGGATGTGGTTGTCCACCATCGCCGCCAGCAAATTATTAGCGACGCCAATGGCATGGAAGTCTCCAGTAAAGTGAAGGTTGAGCTCGTCCATGGGGACGACCTGGGCATGGCCGCCGCCGGCCGCGCCGCCCTTCTGGCCGAAGCAGGGACCGAGGCTCGGCTCGCGCAGGCAGATCACCGTCTTCTTGCCGATGCGGTTCAGCGCGTCGCCCAGGCCCACCGTGGTGGTGGTCTTGCCCTCGCCGGCCGGGGTGGGATTGATGGCGGTGACCAGGATCAGCCGGCCATCGCGCGGCCTGGCCAACTGTTCGGCGATGAAGTCCAGGTCGAGCTTGGCCTTGTAGCGGCCGTAGGGTTCGACCGCCTCGGCCGGGATGTCCAGCCGGTCGGCGATCGCCTGGATCGGCTTCAGCACGGCGGCGCTGGCGATCTCCCAGTCGGTCTTCGGCGCGGCCGGGATATCGTTCATCGCTTGCACGGCTCCGTTCGTTGGCGAACCGGAAGATCACCGCTCAGGCGTCATTGAGCAACCCGGCATGCGGGCCGCCCCATGTTAAAGAAATTCTTACCGGCTAGGCCGCGCGGGAGTAGGCCCCGGCCCTGAGGCTGTCGGCTTCGCGGTAGATGGCCGCGGCCGCTTCGCTGGGGACCACATCGGCCTCGCCGAGTTCGCCGCCGGCCAGGAGGACCTGCAAGGCGGTGCGCGCGCGGCTGACCCGGCTCTTGATGGTGCCGACGGCGGTCTGGCAGATCTCGGCGGCCTCCTCATACGACATGCCCGCGGCGCCGATCAGGGTCAGCGCCTCGCGCTGCTCGTCCGGCAGCATCATCATCGCCCGGCGCACGTCGGCGACCTCGAGCGTCGCGCCGGGGTTGTCGGCGGCGATCAGGGTGCGCTCGGCCACTTCCGGATCCAGCGGCTGCGAGCGCCAGGAACGGCGCTTGTCGGACAGGAACTGGTTGCGCACGATCATGAAGGTCCAGGCCTTCAGATTGGTGCCCGGCTGAAAGCCGCCACGTCCGCGCCAGGCCTTGAGCATGGCCTCCTGGGCCAGGTCGTCGGCCTGCGCCCGATCGCCGGTCAGGGAGCGGGCGAAGGCCCGCATCTGCGGCAGAAGGGCGACCAGATCGGATTGGAACTGCGCGTCGGGATCGTCTTTCGTGGGCATCGGCGGGTCCTTATGCAAACCAAGTCAACACGATAACGCCTAGCTTGACGATTGGCTCCCGTCAGACCGCCGACCCCGTCCTGGCCGGTCAGGCCGTGGATGGCCGGGGCGCGGCCTCGCGGGCCAGCAGCGCCCGCTTGCGCTCCACGCCCCAGCGATAGCCGGAGAGGGCGCCGTCGCCGCGCACCACCCGGTGGCAGGGGATGGCCACCGCCGCCGGATTGGCCGCGCAGGCCTGGGCGACGGCGCGGACCGCCTTCGGCGCGCCGATCCTGGCGGCGACCTCGGCATAGCTCGCCGTCTCGCCCCTGGGGATGTCGCGTAGCGCCCGCCAGACCCGCTCCTGGAAGGCGGTGCCCTGGATGTCCAGCGGCAGGTCGCCGGCGTCGGCCGCGCCCTCGACCATGCCGACCACGCGGGCGACGAGAGTCTCGAACTCAGCATCGCCGCCGATCAACTCGGCCTTGGGGAAGCGGTCCTGAAGGCCGCGCACCAGGGCGTCCGGGTCTTCGCCGAACTGGATGGCGCAGACGCCCTTGTCGGTGGCCGCGACCAGGATGGCGCCCAGCGAGGTCTGGCCGACGGCGAAGCGGATATTCGCGCCGGCGCCGCCCTGGCGATAGGCGCTGGGCTTCATGCCCAGCCGGTCGTTGGAGACGGCGTAGAAGCGGCCGTTGGAGCCGAAGCCGGCGCCGTAGATGGCGTCGGTGACGCTGGCGCCGTCGTCCAGTTCGCCACGCAGCCGTTCAAGGCGATGGGCCTCGCCATAGGCCTTGGGCGTGACCCCGGTCAGGGTCTTGAACACCCGGTGGAAGTGGAAGCGGCTCAGGCCCGCGGCGGCGGCCAGGTCGTCCAGGTTGGGCAACGCCTCGCTCTCGGCGATCAGGGCGCAGGCCCGGGCGACGGCTCCGGCGTGGCGCTCGGCGATCGAGGCCTCGTCCGGACGGCAGCGCCTGCAGCCGCGCAGACCCGCGGCCTGCGCGGCCGCCGCGTCGGCGAAGAAGCGCACATTGGCCCGCAGCGGCCGGCGCGACGGGCAGGAGGGCCGGCAATAGACCCCCGTGGTCATCACGCCATAGAGGAAGGTCCCATCGGCGCTGGCGTCGTGGTCGAGCACGGCCGCCCACATGGCGTCGTCGGCGCGGGGGGAGGGGGTTTCACAGGGCGCGGCGGTCATGGTCAGGTCTCCAGCATGTGGGCGCGAACGGCGCCCCTCGCCAGCCTGGATAGGCGCACGGCGCCCATGCCGCGCTCCGCGCCTTGCTTTCAAACTTCACCCGCTGATCCTACCATGGCCGAGGCAGTTCGGAGGAGGTTGGGATGTTCACGCGCGCGCTCGCCGCCTCGGCGGCCCTGGCCCTCCTGGCGTCCGTCGCGGCCGCGCAGCCCGGCAACGCGGCCGACCCGATCACCATCAAGATGAAGCGGGGGAGCGACAGCGTCCGCATCGTCGGCGTACTGCGGCCCGAGGTCGCCTGCTGCACCTATGTGTTCAAGGCCAAGGCCGGGCAGAAGCTGTACTGGAGCGTCACCGGCGCCTCGACGCGGCAGACCATCGGCTATCCGGGCGGCGGCGTCGACGGGCCGGGCCTGCCGGATCCGCTGCCGCTGCCGGCCACCGGCGCCTACGTCCTTTCCGTCACTCCCGACCTGATGGCCGAGGGCGCCTATGGCCGCTTCGTGCTGAAGCTCCGCGTCCCGCCCCTTAAGGCGAAGTAATCTTCGCCGCTATTGCGCCGGTCCGGAGTCTCGGGCCTCATGATCGCCGGTAATGAAAAGGGAGGCCGCCATGCCCGACGGCTCGATGGCCAGCACCGCCGCCGCCCGCGCCGCAAAGGCGCGCGAGGCCGCCTATTCGACCCCGCTGGACCGGTACCACCCCGCCGACGCCGAGCTGTTCCGCAGCGACACCCTATGGCCCTGGTTCGAGCGGCTGAGGACCGAGGACCCGGTGCACTTTACGGCCGACAGCGAATACGGCCCCTATTGGTCGGTGACCAAGAGCCGCGACATCATCGCGGTGGACTCCAATCACGGCGTCTTCTCCTCCGATTCCGAGCTGGGCGGCATCGCGGTGATGGACGGCCTCGAACCGCGCGAGCGGACCAGCTTCATCTCGCTCGACCCGCCCATGCACGACGAACAACGCCGGGTGGTCGCGCCGATGTTCTCCAGCGCCAACATGGCCAGCCTGGAGCCGGTGATCCGCGAGCGGGCCGCGAAAATCCTCGACGAACTGCCGCGCGGCGAGACCTTCGACTTCGTCGACAGGGTCGCGGTGGAGTTGACCAGCCAGATGCTGGCCACCCTGTTCGACTATCCGTTCGACCAGCGGCGCAACCTGCCACGCTGCTCCGACCTGATCCTGACCATGCCGGCGCCCGGCGGCATCGTCGAGAGCGAGGAGCAGCGGCAGGTGGAGCTGTTCCAGATCCTCACCCCCTTCGTCGGCATGTGGGCCGAGCGGCTGGCTTCGCCGCCGCGCAACGACCTGCTCTCGATGCTGGCCCACGGCGCCGCCACCTACCGGGCCGCGCCCGAGGCCTGGATGGGCAACGTCATCCTGCTGATCGTCGCCGGCAGCGACACCACCCGCCACTCGATCACCGGCGGCCTTCTGGCGCTGAACCAGAACCCGGACGAGTACGCCAAGCTGCGCGCCAACCCGGAGCTGATCGACAGCATGGTTCCGGAGATCATCCGCTATCAGAGCCCGGTGGCGCACATGCGCCGCACGGCCCTGGCCGACGCCGAGCTGGGCGGCAAGTCGATCAGGAAGGGCGACAAGGTGGTCATGTGGTACGTCTCGGGCAACCGCGACGAGGAGGCGATCGACAACCCGAACGCCTTCATCATCGATCGCGAGCGGCCACGCCAGCACGTCGGCTTCGGCTTCGGCATCCATCGCTGCGTCGGCAACCGGCTGGCCGAGATGCAGCTGAAGGTGATGTGGCAGGAGCTGCTGGCGCGCTTCCCGCTGATCGAGGTGGTCGGCGAGCCCAGGCGGATGAACTCCAACTTCGTCAAGGGTTACGAAGCCATGCCGGTGCGCATCCCGGTCTAGAGTTTCACGCTCCTCAGCCGCAGCGCGTTGGTGATCACGCTCACCGACGACAACGCCATGGCGGCCGCGGCGATGGACGGGGTGAGCACGACCCCGAACGCCGGATAGAGCAGGCCGGCGGCGATCGGCACCCCGGCGAGGTTGTAGACGAAGGCGAAGGCGAGGTTCTGGCGGATATTGCGCATCACCGCCCGCGACAGCTTCCGCGCCCGCACCAGGCCACCGAGGTCGCCCTTCAGCAGCGTCACCCCGGCGCTCTCGATGGCCACGTCGGCGCCGGCGCCCATGGCGACGCCGACATCGGCGGCGGCCAGGGCCAGGGCGTCGTTGACCCCGTCGCCGGCCATGGCGACGATGCGGCCTTCGCGCTTCAGCCGCTTGACCATCGAGGCCTTGTCGGCCGGCAGGACGTCGGCCTCGACCTCGGCGATGGCCAGCTGGGCGGCGACGGCGACGGCGGTGGCGCGGTTGTCGCCAGTCAGCATCACCACCCGTACGCCCTCGGCGCGCAGGGCCCGCACGGCCTCGAGCGCGTTCGGCTTGATCGGGTCGGCCAGCCCGAACACCGCGCCGACCGCGCCGTCGACGGCGACGAAGACGGCGGTGGCGCCGCCGGCGCGCAGCCGATCGGCCTCGGCGCCGAGGGCATGGGTCTCGATCCTGGCCTTGGCCATGAACCGGCTGTTGCCGATCCGCATGTCATGGCCGTCGACCTGGCCGGCCACGCCGCCGCCGGGACTGGCCGCGACGCCGGCGGGTTCGGCGAGGGTCAGGCCGCGGTCGACAGCGGCCCGCACCACGGCTTCGGCCAGGGGATGTTCGCTGGACCGTTCCAGGCTGGCGGCCAGGCGCAGCAGCTCGGTCTCGTCGAAGCCCTCGGCGGCGTGGATGGCGGTCAGCGCCGGGCGGCCCTCGGTGAGGGTGCCGGTCTTGTCCACCACCAGGGTGTCGACGACGCAGAACCGCTCCAGCGCCTCGGCGTTGCGGATCAGAACGCCGGCCCAGGCGCCGCGGCCGACCCCGACCATGATCGAGATCGGCGTCGCCAGGCCGAGCGCGCAGGGGCAGGCGATGATCAGCACCGATACGGCGGCCAGCAGCCCATGGCCGAGCCGCGGGTCCGGCCCGAAAAAGGCCCAGCCGAACAAGGCGGCGACCGCGGCCATCAGCACCGCCGGCACGAACCAGCCGGAGACCTGGTCGGCCAGCCGCTGGATCGGCGCGCGGCTGCGCTGGGCCTGGGCGACCATCTGCACGATGCGGGCCAGCAGGGTGTCGGCGCCCACCGCCTCGGCGCGCATGACGAAGGCGCCGGTGCGGTTCAGCGAGCCGCCGACCACCTTGTCGCCGGCCACCTTGTCCACCGGCATGGATTCGCCGGTCACCAGGGACTCATCGACCGCGGCCTCGCCCTCCAGCAAGGCGCCGTCGACCGGAACCTTTTCGCCGGGACGCACCCGCAGGCGGTCGCCGACCATGACCGCGCCGAGCGCCACGTCCTCGTCGGTCCCGTCGGCGCGCAGCCGCCGGGCGGTCCTGGGCGCGAGGTTCAGAAGGGCGCGGATGGCGCCGGAGGTCTGTTCGCGGGCGCGCAGCTCCAGCACCTGGCCGAGCAGCACCAGCACGGTGATCACCGCGGCCGGCTCGAAATAGAGCGGCGCCGCGCCGCCCGGCCCGCGGAACGCCGCCGGCGGCAGGCCGGGCCAGACCAGGGCGACGAGGCTGAAGCCGTAGGAGACCCCGACGCCCATGGCGATCAGGCTGAACATGTTCAGCTGCCGGGTGACGAAGGAGCGCCAGCCGCGCTCGAAGAACGGCCAGCCGGCCCAGAGCACCACCGGGCTCGCCAGGGCGAACTGGATCCAGCCGGAGAGGGCCGGCGAGATGGCCAGGGCGCGACCGGGCCCGTGGCCGCCCATGGCCAGGCCAAGGACCGGCGCGGCCAGGACCAGGCCGATCCAGAAGCGGCGGGTCATGTCGGCCAGCTCGGGATTGGGTCCGCTGTCGGCGGTGAGGGTCTCCGGCTCCAGCGCCATGCCGCAGATGGGGCAGGTTCCCGGGCCGACCTGGCGGATCTGCGGATGCATGGGGCAGGTGTAGACGGCGCCGGCGGGCGCGGCGGGCGCCTCCCGTGGCGACAGATAGCGCTCCGGATCGTCCACGAACCTCGTGCGGCAGCCGGCGCCGCAGAAGGCGTAGTCGCGGCCGACGTGGGCGGCCTGGTGCGGCGAGCCCGGCTTGACCCTCATGCCGCAGACCGGATCGAGCGTCCCGGCGCCTCCGTGGTCGTGGGCGTGGTGAGGATGGGCGGGATCGGACATCGCGGCCCTCGTTGGCGAAGCTCCGGCTTATACCCGGCGGGGGCATATTGCAAATACCCCGTGGGGGTGTAATCTGCGGCTCTCCTCGCGGAGTCCAAGGCCGATGAAACGGGACGACAAACCCAAGCTGATCAACCGGCTGAACCGGATCGAGGGCCAGGTGCGCGGCATCGCGCGGATGGTCGACGACGACCGCTATTGCCTCGACATCCTCACCCAGCTGCAAGCGGCGCGGGCGGCCCTGGCGCGGGTCGAGACCGAGCTCTTGAAGGACCATCTCGGCCACTGCATCGAGAGCGCCATCGTCAGCGGCGACGCCGCCCAGCAGCGCGAGAAGGCCGCCGAACTGATCGAACTGCTGCAGCGGGCCAGCAAATAAGGCGCCCTAAAGGGCGTCCTTGGGCTCGAAAACGATCTTCAGCCGCGTGCCTGTCGCCGACGCGTAGCGACGAAGCGTGCTCAGGGATGGGTTGCCGCGGCCGGCCTCAAGGCGCGCCACGGCCGGTTGGGAGGTATGCATGCGCTTTGCGATCTCTTCCTGAGAGACGCCGGCCAACGCGCGCGCTTCGATCAGCGCGCCAGCAAGGGCGAATTCCTCGTCGAGCGCATCATAGGCATCCCGATAGTCGGGATCGCCGCGCCACTCGTGAAAGCTCTCCTCAACGGGGATCATTTTCCTCGTCATACGATCTCCTTTGCGCGTTCCCGCGCCAACTCCAGTTCCCGCCTCGGCGTTTTTTCCGTCTTCTTCACAAAGGTCCGGAGCACCACGATCCGCTGGCCTGACGCGGTCATATAGATGGCCCTGGCGACGCCATCGCGCCCGATCAGCCGCATCTCCCAGAGCTTGTCCTCGAGGTGCTTCACGTAGGGCTCCCGGACCTTTTCCAGCCCGTGATCACGGATCAGCATCACGATCCGTTCGAATTTGGCGCGCATATCAACCGGCAGGGCGTCAAGCTCTGACCGCGCGGTGGAGCTCACGAACAGGACAGACCATGCCACGGATATCATATATGATATGAGGCGACCGCCGTCAAACCGGCTGGGTCGACAGCCCTCGCGGTTGCCCGACTACGCGATAGGCCCGTAACCCCTCGTCCTTCCGCGTGCGAGGCGCTGGCCCCTCTATCAGAGCTTCGCCGCCGCCAGGATCGGGCCGCCGCCGGTGGTCTGGACCAGGATGGCGGTCTTCAGGCCGGCCCCGCCGGCGCCGGGCAAGGGAAAGCTGCGCGCCGCGCCGAACCAGCCGCCCAGGCGGGTGAGCTGGCGCACGATGTCGCGGTGGGGCAGGGTCTTGCCGCCGTTCTCGCCGCGCCGGATCGCCACCCACTGCACGCGCGGATCGTAGCGCACCAGCCAGACGTCGGCGCCGCTGGCCGGCGCCGCACCGGCGGAGACGGAGACCATCCCCCTCGAAACCGACAGCGACGCCCCCGCCGGCGCTCCGGCGGCATGGACCGCGGCGGCGAGCTCGCGGCTGTCGACGCCGACCACGTCATGGCGGCCGTTGAGCACGATCTGCGGCGTGGCGAGGTTCGAATGGCCGAGGCCGCGCATGTAGGCGTACTGGCGGGCGGTGAACGCACGGCTGGCGAAGGTGTCCTTCCAGCCGAGCTGGTCCCAGTAGGTGACCGCGAAACTCAGCGCCAGCACGTCGGGCCGGTCGGCGATGGCGTTCAGATTGGCGTCGGCCGGCGGACAGGACGAACAGCCCTGGCTCTGGAACAGTTCGACCACGGTCGGCTCGGCTCCGGCCGCGGGAGCCAGGCCGAGGCCGGCGATGAGCAGGGCGACCAAGCTCGTTCGGATGCGCATGGCCGCCAGCCTAGCCTCCGCGCCCCCAACCTCGTCAAGCCGGCGGGCGGGGTTGACGAGCGCGCGGCGGCTGGGATTGGGTGGTCGCCTTTCGGGGAGACGCTCCATGCGCATCGAGGACAAGCCGCTCGCCGGCCTTGTGGTGCTGGATCTGACCTTGGCGCGCGCCGGCCCGACCTGCGTTCGCCACCTGGCCGACTGGGGCGCCGACGTCATCGCCGTCCAGCCGCCGTCCGCGGGCGAGGACCTGATCGGCGCCCGCGACGGCTTCGACTATCAGAACCTGCACCGCAACAAGCGCGCCATCAGCCTGAACCTGAAATCCGCGGCCGGCCACGCCGCCTTCCTGCGCCTGGCGCGCAAGGCCGACGTGGTGGTCGAGAACATGCGCCCGGACGTGAAGCGCCGGCTCAAGGTCGCCTACGAGGACCTGAAGCCGGTCAATCCGCGCCTGGTCTATGGCAGCATCAGCGGTTTCGGCCAGGACGGCCCCTACGGCGACCGCGCCGGGGTCGACCAGATCGCCCAGGGCATGGGCGGGCTGATGTCGGTCACCGGCGAGCCCGGCCGTGGTCCCATGCGGGTCGGCGTCGCCATCTCCGACGTGGCCGCCGGCACGCTCCTGGCGCTGGGGATCATGATGGCGCTTTACCAGCGCGAGCGGACCGGGGAGGGGCGATATGTCCACACCTCGCTCCTGGAAAGCCAGCTCTTCATGCTGGATTTCCAGGCCTCGCGCTGGCTGATGGCCGGCGAGGTGGCCGGCCAGACCGGCAACGACCACCCGACCCTGGCCCCCTCCAGCGCCTACCCGACCGCCGACGGCCACATCAACATCGCCGCCTCGACGCCGAAACACTGGCGGCTGCTGTGCGAGGCGATGGGCCATCCCGAGTGGCTGGAAAACGCCGAGTGGCGCTCGTCGGGGCGGCGGGCGCGGGCGCGGGACCAGGTCAACGCCGCCATCGCCGAGGACACGGCGAAAAAGCCCAGCGCCCATTGGGTCGAGCTGCTGGAGGGCGTCGGGGTCCCATGCGGGCCGATCAACAGCATCGACCAGGCCTTCGCCGATCCGCAGGTGAAGCACCTGGGCATGGCCGCGCCGGTCGACCACCCGCGCCTTGGCCCCACCCACATGGTCGCCTCGCCGCTGAACCTGGTCGGCGTCGACAAGGCGATCCGCAGCGCCGCCCTGGCCCAGCCGGAAAACACCGACGAGGTGCTGGCCTGGGTCGGCTACAGCGAGGCCGAAATCGCCGCGATGCGGGCCGAGGGATCGATCTGACATAAAGGCGCGAGCAGGCCGATCGCGCGACTCCTTCTACCCTCGCGGAGATTACCTGCCCTGGAAAACCGGATCGCGCTTTTCCATGAAGGCGGTGCGGCCTTCGGCGTAGTCCTGGCTCTGGAAGCAGGCGTCGATGGCTTTCGACACCTCGTCGAGCTGGCGCCGGTCCGGGTCCTTCATCGCCTCGCGCACCGCCATCTTGGCCGCCTTGACCGTCAGCGGCGCGTTGCGGGCGATCATGGCGGCGGTGTCGCGCACGGCGGCTTCCAGCTCGCCCGACGAGGCCACCCTGTTGACCAGTCCGATGCGCAGCGCCTCGGCGGCGTCGAACTGGCGGGCGGTGAACATGATCTCCTTGGCGAAGGACGGCCCGACCAGGTCGGCCAGGGCCTTGAGCCCGTCGAAGCCGTAGCCCAGGCCCAGCCGCGCCGCCGGAATCGCGAAACGGGCGTCCTCCGAACAGATGCGCATGTCGCAGGTCAGCGCCACCGCCATGCCGCCGCCGATGCAATAGCCGCGGATCATGGCGATGGACGGTTTGCTCAAGCGCACCATCGCCCGGTTCGCCTCGGCGCTGTGGGCGCTGTAGATCTCGTTGGCCTCGCGGTCGGCGCGATGCTCGGCGAACTGCGAGATGTCGGCGCCGGAGGCGAAGGCTTTGTCGCCCGCGCCGGTGAAGACGATCACCCGGATCGCCGGATCGGCTTCGAACTCGGCCAGCACCTCGGGAATGGCCTGCCACATGTCCACCGAGACGGCGTTGCGCCGCAGCGGGTTGTTGAAGGTCATCCAGCCGATCGCGCCGTCCTTGCGCCCGACCAGCCGGTCCGTCCCGATCGTCATGGCTTCAGCTCCCATCGCCCAGCGCGCGGGAGACTAGGCCAGGGTCCGGTCAGGGGAAAGACGGGGGTGGGCGGGTTTACGCTTCACACAGAGGCGTCATTCGGCTAACACCCCGCGCTCCCACCTCCTCGTGGAACGCCGTCGTAGCTCAGTGGTAGAGCGCATCCTTGGTAAGGCTGAGGTCGACAGTTCAATCCTGTCCGACGGCACCACGGAAGTCCTTGCATAGGCGCTCTCGCCAGGAGGACGCCGGCATGCGGTGAGAAGCCCCGGGTTCAGGCCTGTCCGTTTCCGGCGGCCAGATGGCTGTCGAAGAACTCCGCCCGCACCCGCCGGAGCAGGGCCAGCACCGGTTCCGGGTCCGCCGCGCCGCCGCTGAGGGTCATCTCCACCGCCAGACCGCGCAGCGCCACCAGGATCAGCCGCCGCTCGGCCGCCGCCTCGCCGAGGTCGTCGCGCAGACCGCTGGCCTCGGCGAAGCGGTGCGCGCCCCTGGCCACCCCGGCGTCGAAGCGCTGGGCGAAGTCGGGGATGCGGGCGGCCAGCTCCGGATCGTAGCGGGTGGCGACGATGATCTCGAGCAGCGCGCGCGATTCCGGCCGCTGAAACGCCGCCCAGGTCACGTCGATGGAGGCGAGATAGCGTTCGCGGCCGGCCGGAATCCGGGCCAGGCCCTCGCGGATGAACTCGCCCTGCGCCTTGGCGGTATAGTCGGCGACGGCCAGGATCAGGTCGATCCGGGCGGGGAACTGGTGCAGCAGCGAGCCCCGCGCCACGCGGGCGACGGCCGCGACCCGCACCGTGCTAGTCTGGGCGTAGCCGGCTTCGTTCAGCGAGTTGACCGCCGCGGCCAGGATCTTCTCCCGCGTCGCCAGCCGCCGGGTCGCGTTCGGCCCGCGCGCGACCGGCCCCGTGGGAGGCGGCTTACCGGTCATGATCTGCGGCGTCGTTCATGCCAGCCTAGTCGCGCTGTCCGGTACGCCTGCGTCAAGCGGCTTGACGGCGGCGCCGGCTTGGTTAGCCCTGGCGGCATGGACGACGCCGCCGATCCTCCGAAGACACCCAAACCGCCGCCGGCCCGCGAGGCGAAGCTGGCGGCGGCGCTGCGGGCGAACCTCAAGCGCCGCAAGGCGTCGAAGCCCGCCAAGACTGCGCCTGAATCCAACTAGATAGGGCGCCGCTTGCAAGGCGATGGACGTGGTATAGAAGCGGGCTTGGACAGGCCGCTCGCGAACGCAACCCGCGAGCCCGCAAAGGGGCGTCATGGACCGTATCGCGATCACCGGCGGAGCCCGGCTGGAAGGCGAGATCGCCATTTCCGGCGCGAAGAACTCCGCCATCAAGCTGATGACCGCGTGCCTTCTGACCGACGAGCCCCTGCGGCTGACCAACATGCCGCGCCTGGCCGACACCCGCTTCCTGGCGCAGCTGCTGCGCCGGCTGGGCGTCGACGTGGACGAGCGGGAAGGCCTCGCCGGTCCGGAGACCGTGCTGCACGCGCCGGAGGTGACCAGCGCCTTCGCCCCCTACGACCTGGTCCGCCAGATGCGCGCCTCGTTCAACGTGCTCGGCCCGCTGTTGGCGCGCACCGGCCACGCCAAGGTCAGCCTGCCCGGCGGCTGCGCCATCGGCGCGCGGCCGGTCGACCTGCACCTGAAGGCGCTGGAGTCGCTGGGCGCGCACATCGATCTGCACGAAGGCTATGTCTACGCCCAGGCGCCGCGCGGCCTGACCGGGGCCGAGATCGAGTTTCCCATCTCCACGGTCGGCGCCACCGAGCACGCCATGCTGGCCGCCGTGCTGGCCAGCGGCGTGACGGTGCTGAAGAACGCCGCCTGCGAGCCGGAGCTCGAAGACCTGGCCCAGTGCCTGAACGCCATGGGCGCCAAGGTGGAGGGGGCGGGAACCCACACCGTCACCATCACCGGGGTCTCCAAGCTGCACGGGGCGACCCATGCGGTGATGCCCGACCGCATCGAGACCGGCACCTATGCGGTGGCCGCGGCGATGGCCGGCGGCGAGGTGCGGCTGACCCGCACCCGCGGCGACTTCATCCAGGCGCTGCTGGACCGCATCGAGGAGGCCGGCGCCGACGTGCTGCACGCCAACGACGGGGTGATCATCAAGCGCAACGGCGCGCGCCTGAAGGCGGTGGACATCGAGACAGACCCCTATCCGGGGCTGGCCACCGACGTGCAGGCGCAGTTCATGGCGCTGATGACGCTGGCCGACGGGGAGAGCGTCATCCGCGAGACCATCTTCGAGAACCGCTTCATGCACGTCTCGGAGCTGGCGCGCCTGGGCGCCGACATCAGCGTCCAGGGCGGCGAGGCGCGGGTGCGCGGCGTCGCGGCGCTGGAGGGGGCGCAGGTGATGGCCACCGACCTGCGCGCCTCGGTCAGCCTGGTGATCGCGGGCCTGGCGGCGCGAGGCGACACCGTCGTCAACAGGGTCTATCATCTGGACCGCGGCTTCGAGCGGCTGGAAGAGAAGCTCGGCGCGTGCGGTGCGCAGGTGCGCCGGCTGCGGGATGGCGGGGACTGAACGAACGACAATGCCCGAAACGCCAGCGCTCAGACTGCTCGCCGAAGACGCCGACGATCTGGGCGTGATCTCGGCGGCGCTGCAGGACGCCGTCGGCCAGATCGGCGACATCTCCTATGAGCCGGACGAGCGGCGCATCACCCTGGTGCTGAACCGCTTCCGCTGGGAGGCCGAGGCGCCGGGCGCCGAGCGGGTGCGGGCGGCGCTGCAGTTCGGCTCGGTGATGGCGGTCAAGGCGCGCAACCTGAAGCGCGAGCAGCCGGAGGCCGTCGTCGAGCTGCTGGCGGTGGACTTCGAACCGGGCGACGCGCCAGGCGGCGGCGTCCTGCTGCACTTCGCCGGCGGCGGCGACCTGCATCTGGAGGTCGAATGCATCGACGCCGCCATGGCCGACCTCTCCGACCCCTGGCCCTGCAAGCGCGCGCCGGCGCATGGGGAGTGACGGCTTCAAACTAAGCTGGTTCCGCACAAAAATGCTTGAGTCTGCGGACCAACCCCGCATCTAGACGCCCATGCGCCGTTTCAACGCCAACGATCCGGCCTTCGAGGCCGACTTCATAGCCTTTCTCGACGAGGCGCGCGGGTCGCCCGCCGCGGTGGACGCCGCCGTCGCCGAGATCATCGAGCGGGTGAAGACCGAGGGGCTGCGGGCGCTGCTGGACTATTCGCACCGGTTCGACGGCGTCGAACTGGACGAGGAGACCATCCACGTCAGCCCCGCCGAGATCGAAGCCGGCGCCGCCGAATGTTCGCCCGAGGTGCGCGCGGCGATCGCCTTCGCCGCCCGCCGCATCCGCGCCTATCACGAACGCCAGCGGCCGGCCGATGCGCGGTTCGTCGACGAGGCCGGGGTCGAGCTCGGCTGGCGCTGGACGCCGCTGGACGCGGTCGGGGTCTATGTGCCCGGCGGCCGCGCCGCCTATCCCTCCACCGTGCTGATGAACGCCGTGCCGGCGGCGGTGGCGGGGGTCGGGCGCATCGCCATGGTCACCCCCCCAGGAAGGCTGGAGCCGGCGGTGCTGGCGGCGGCCAAGGAGGCGGGGGTCACCGAGATCTGGCGCGTCGGCGGCGCCCAGGCCTGCGCCGCGCTGGCCTATGGCGCGGGACCGATCAATCCGGTCGACAAGATCGTCGGGCCGGGCAACGCCTATGTCACCGCCGCCAAGCGCCGGCTCTACGGCGTCGTCGGCATCGACGCCCTGGCCGGGCCGTCGGAGATCGTCGTGGTCGCTGATGGCCAGAACGACCCGGACTGGATCGCCGCCGACCTGCTCTCGCAGGCCGAGCACGACCCGGACGCCCAGTCCATCCTGGTCACCGACGACGAGGTGTTCGCCGGCCGGGTCGAGGCGGCGATGGCCTTGCAGCTGTTCCAGCTGGCGACGCGGGAGACCGCGCGCGCCTCGTGGAACGACCACGGGGCGGTGGTGATCGCCGGCCTCGATCGCGCCGCCGCCCTAGTCAACCAGATCGCCCCCGAGCACGTCGAGCTGGCGGTGGCGGATCCCGAGCCGCTGTCGGCCGCCATCCGCCACGCCGGGGCGATCTTCCTCGGCCGTTACGCGCCGGAGGCCATCGGCGACTATGTGGCCGGCTCCAACCACGTGCTGCCCACCAGCCGTGCGGCGCGGTTCTCGTCTGGCCTTTCGGTGTTTGATTTCCTGAAGCGCACCTCGATCGTCGGCTGCGACGCCGAGGCCTTCGCGCATCTGGCGGAGGCGACCGTGGCCCTGGCCGAGGCCGAGGGGCTGCCCGCCCACGCCCGATCCGCCTCGATCCGCCTCAATCGGCGCGGATGACGAAGCGGCCCGTCTTGCACTAAAGCAGGCGCAGCCGAGAGGAGTCGGATCGTGGCGATGGTTGCTCCCAGTTCCTCCCCCGTTGGGGGAGGGGGACCGCACGAAGTGCGGTGGAGGGGGCTTGATGCCGCGTGCAGCCGATTCAGGATAAACTTAAGACAGGTTTTCCGGCGCAGAGGCGCGGCAAGCCCCCTCCACCATGCTTCGGCCCAGCCCGCGCCCAGGGCGCGGGCGTTCCTTCCGGGAATCGCCAAGTCGTTGGCGATTCCATGCCGCCGCTCCGCGGCGGCCGGGCGTCACCCCCCTCCCCCTATGGGGGAGGATCGGGAGTGACCGACGAGCGATCAAAGCACCGGCTGCAGAGCGTGGTCCTCGACGAGGCGTCGCTGGCCTCGGTGTCGCGCGACCAGGAGCATGAGCGGCAGGTCGCCATCTTCGACCTTCTCGAGGCCAACTATTTCGAGCCGACGGGCGCCCAGGGCGGGCCCTACGCCCTGACCATCGCCCTGATCGACAACCGCCTGGCGCTGGACATCACCGGGCCGGACTACGCCCACCGGCACCTGCTTTCGCTGTCGCCGTTCCGCAGCATCATCAAGGACTATTTCCTGGTCTGCGAGAGCTATTACGACGCCATCCGCAACGCCACGCCGGCCCAGATCGAAGCGTTGGACATGGGCCGCCGCGGCCTGCACGACGAGGGCTCGGCCCTGTTGCGCAGCCGGCTGGAGGGCAAGGTCGAGACCGACATCGACACCGCCAGGAGGCTCTTCACCCTGGTCTGCGCCCTGCATTGGCGAGGCTAGGCGGTGGCGGAGCTCAGACTTCCAGGCGCCGTCCTGTTCGCCTGCAACCTCAACCGCGTCCGCTCGCCCATGGCCGAGGGGCTGATGAAGCTGATCTACGGCACCCAGGCCTATGTCGACAGCTGCGGCCTCGCGCCCGCCGGCGAGTTCGACCCCTTCGCGGTGGCGGTGATGGAGGAGATCGGCGCGGACCTCAGCCGCCATCATGCCAAGAGCTTCGACGACCTGGCCGCCAGCGCCTTCGACCTGGTGATCTCGCTGACGCCGGAGGCGCAGCACCGGGCGGTGGAGATGACCCGGGGCGCCGCGGTCGAGATCGACTACTGGCCGACCTTCGACCCGACCCTGGCGACCGGCTCGCGCGAGGCGGTGCTGGACGCCTATCGCGGCGTCCGCGACGACCTGAAGGCGCGCATCCTGGAGCGTTTCGGCAAGCCATCGACCTTTGGGGGCTGAATGCGTTATACTTTGTAACGAAGCACGGCTCGCGCACCGGACTGGCCGGCGCGGGCCGTCTTGTTTTAGTCCGTCACTTTTAGAGAGACCGTATGGCGAAAGAAGAACTGTTGGAGTTTCCGGGCACGGTAAGCGAGCTCCTGCCCAACGCGACCTTCCGCGTAAAGCTCGACAACGAGCATGAAATCATCGCCCACACCGCCGGCAAGATGCGCAAGAACCGCATCCGGGTGCTGGCCGGGGACAAGGTCCTGGTCGAAATGACCCCCTATGACCTGACCAAGGGCCGCATCACCTACCGGTTCAAATAGCTGACCAGCCCACCTCCGCTCGTGCTGGCGAGCGCCAGCCCAAGGCGCCTGGCCCTGCTCCGCCAGATCGGCGTCGAGCCCGACCAGATCGACCCTTCCGACATCGATGAGACGCCGCTCAAGGACGAGACGCCGCGCCTCGCCGCCGTGCGCCTGGCGCGCGCCAAGGCCGAAGCGGCGCGCGAGCGCCGCCCCGACGCCTACGTGCTGGCCGCCGACACCATCGTCGCCGTCGGCCGCCGCATGCTCGGCAAGGCCGCGGACGCGGCGGAGGCGCGGCGGTTCCTGTCGCTGATCTCCGGCCGCGCCCACCGGGTGCTGAGCGCCGTCTGCCTGATTGCGCCGGACGGCCGTAGCGGCGCGCGCCTGAGCGAGAGCCGGCTGATCTTCAAGCGGCTCACCGAGGCCGAGATCGCCGCCTACCTGGCCAGCGAAGAATGGCGCGGCAAGGCCGGCGCCTACGCCATCCAGGGGCGGGCAGGGGCCTTCGCGATCAGCCTGTCGGGCTCCTACACCGGCGTCGTCGGCCTGCCGCTCTATGAAACCGCCTGCCTGCTCGAAGGGTTGGGGTGGCGACGATGAGCACCGCCAAATGCCCTATCTGCGGCCGCCCGACGGAGCCGGAGCTCCGGCCCTTCTGCTCGAAGCGCTGCGCCGACGTCGACCTGGCGCGCTGGTTCACCGGCGCCTACGCCATCCCCGGCGCACCGGTGGACGAGGAGGAGGATGTTCCGTCGCCGCCAAAGCCGCCGCCGGAGGATTAGCCGCGACCGGCTTGGCTGGACAGCCTTCGGAGCCTCCCCTATAGACGGCGTCCCGCGACGAACCTGATGCAATCAGGAGCGCCGGCCCCCAAGGGCCTGGGTAGCTCAGTTGGTAGAGCAGCGGACTGAAAATCCGCGTGTCGGTGGTTCGAATCCGCCCCCAGGCACCACAACTCCCACAAGGGGGCGCCGGTTTTATCCGGCGCGCCGTTTCCAATGACGGAACGGGCGTTTTCCAACCGATGCGCTTCGAAGCCTCGCCGATGGCCGCGGCCACGCGCCAGTCGCTTTCGCCGTCGTTCGTGGGCTGCGAGAGCGAGGGCTGTGTTTCAGCCGCCATCGGGCCGCCGAGGAGCGGCCACGCCGATGGCGGCTAGGGCGCGCCCTTCAGGAACGCGCCGCCCTTCATGACGATGGGCACGTGGCGACCGTCTTCCTTGAACAGGGTGATGTCCGAAAGCGGGTCGCCATCGATGACGATCAGGTCGGCGAGGCATCCGGCGGCGATGCGGCCGATGCGATCGCCGGCGCCCAGGATATCGGCGTTGCCGCTGGTGGCCGAGCGCAGGATCTCCGCCGGCGACAACACCTCCCGGCGCAGCTCGAACTCCAGGCATTGATGGCGGTCGAGCACGCCGATCAGGTCGGTGCCGAAACCGATGCGCACCCCGGCCTGCTTGAGCCGATCCACCGCGCCGATGGCCAGCGGCTCGATCTCCGCCAGTTTCGCCAGCGAGGCCGCGGGGAAACCGAGATCCGCGCCGTGGCGCGCCAGCGCCTTGATCACCGCGAGGGTCGGCACCACCGGCACGTCCTTCTCTGCGGCCACGGCGGCGGTCGCGGCGCTGATCAGCGTGCCGTGCTCGATGCAGTGGACGCCCAGGTCGATGCAGCGGCGCAGCGCCTCGTCGGGATGGACGTGGGCGGTGACATAGACCTCGTTGCGTTCGGCCTCGTCGACGACGGCGCGAATCTCGTCGGCGGAATACTGCGCCAGATGAATGGGGTCGGAGGGCGAGGCGACGCCGCCCGAGCCCATGATCTTGATGAAGCTGGCGCCGCGGCGGAGTTCCTCGCGCACGGCCAGGCGCAGATTCTCGGGCCCGTCGACAGTGCGGGAAAGGTGCCCTTCGTAGCCGCTCTCGTGCATGTGGCCGCAGGCGCAGGCCTCGAACCGCGCGCGGCCGTCGCCATGGCCGCCGGTCTGGCTGAGCGCGCGGCCGCAATAGAACAGGCGAGGGCCCTTGATCCAGCCGCGTTCCAGCGCCTGGAACAGGCCATGATCGCCGCCGCCGCAGTCGCGGACGCTGGTGAAGCCGCGCTGGGCGCTGTCCTCCAGCATCCGCCGGGCGCGATGGGCGACCATGGTGATCGGCAGGCGGTCGCCGCGGGCAGGATCGACGTCGGGGCAGTAGGCGTGCACGTGGGCGTCGATGAGGCCCGGCATGAGCGTGCGCCCGGCGACATCGATGCGGATCGCCTCGGTGACGCGGATCGGCGTCTCGGAGACTTCACGGATGACCGCGTCCTCGACCAGGACATGGGCCGGGCGCAGCGCATCGCCGACGCCGTCGAACAGGTTGGCGTTCTCAAAGAGGACGGCGGGCATGAACGCTCCTATGGGTTTTGCTCAAGAGCGCCGTCCATGGGCGCTCCAGGCGTCGGGCGCCGCAACGCCCGACGACCGGATATCCGCTCAGAACGACTTTGAGATGCGCACGCCATACTGACGCGGGGGTCCAGCCGTGGCGAGCCCGCTTTGCGATACCCCCGTGGCCAGCGAAGAGATGTAGTGCTGGTCGAACAGGTTGGTCGCGTAGGCGGTGACCTGCCAGTTGTCGCGCCGGGAATAGGTCAGCTCGGCGTTGACCAGATTCTGCTCGGCGAGGCGGTCGATCGGCGAAATCTCGAACAGGGTGGCCCAGCGGCTGGCGAGCATGCCGTAGTCGACGCGCGGCGTCAGGGTGTCGCCACCGCCCACATGAAAGACGTACTGGGCGCCGGCGTTGAAGGTCCAGGGCGCGGCGTTCGACAGCGGACGACCGCTCAGGTTCTGGAAGCCCTTGCCCAGATTGCGCGTATCCACCGCGAAGAAGGTCCCGAGCTTGCTTTGCAGCCAGGAGACGCCGAGATCGAACGACAGGTCGCCGAAGGCGCCCTCGCCCTGAGCCTCGACGCCGTCGATCGTGCTTGCGCCCGTGGCATTCTTGACCTGGTTCAAGGCGCTGGCGGGATCGAAGAAGGCAACCTGGAAGTTCCGATAGTCGTAATGGTAGCCGTCGATCTGGGTGCGCAGGTGGCCGTCCAGGAAGGTCTGCTTCCAGCCGGCCTCGTAGTCGATCACCTCTTCCGGCTTGAATTCCGGAGCCGGCGTTCCAAGCGGCGCGGCGAGCGCGGCGATGGGGTTGATGCCGCCCGATTTGTGACCGGTGGCGACGAACGCATAGAGCAGGCCGTCACCGCTCAGCTTGTAGTTGAGGTCGATCTTGCCGGTCAGTCGCTGGTCGTGCTCATGCTCGTCCGTGATCGGATGGTTGATCGCCACGGCGCCGTTGACGGTCACCAGGGTCTGGTCGGTCATGCTCATGTGGAAATCGGAATAGCGTCCGCCGACCTGAATCTGCAGGCGATTGGTCAGGTCGTAGGAGCCTTGGCCGAAGATGCCCCAGTCCTGGATTGGGGTCTTGTAGCCCACCT
Source organism: Caulobacteraceae bacterium (assembly GCA_036272595.1). Taxonomy (GTDB): domain Bacteria; phylum Pseudomonadota; class Alphaproteobacteria; order Caulobacterales; family Caulobacteraceae; genus Poindextera. The sequence goes on along the minus strand of DATAYM010000010.1, from coordinate 44,094 downwards.
GCAGCGCCTCGCTGGTCGTCGGGCTGCCGCCCGGCAGAAGCGACTCGACCAGCCCTCGATTGGGAATGTCCACCAGCTCATTCTGGTAGACCCCGCCCAGCACCCAGGTGAATGGTCCCTGGTCGGGGGAGACCAGGTTGATCTCTTCCGAAAGGGTCCTGTCACTGCCCTTGACCATCTCGATCAGCGGGCCCGTGGGCGGGCCGAGGTTGGTCCCGTCGAGGTCGAAGTCGTAGGCGGTGTGGCCATATTGCAGGCCGCTGATCGACCGTAGGGTGACGCCGTCCGAGAAGCGGTAGCTGACCTGCAGGACCGAGCGCACGCCCTGCTCGATGCCCATCAGATGCGCGTCGGAGCTGAGATTGAACAGGTCGGACGTGGAGCCGGTGTTCGGCCCGGCTGGCGAGCCGCCGTGGTCGATATAGCTGTAGTCGTTCTTCCAGACGACGCGCAACGCATCGGTGGGCGTCCACAGCATGCTGACCCGGGCGTCGCCCTCGTCGTGCCGGCCCGGGTTCCCGGTCCACGGGCCGGTGATGTGATAGAAGCTGTCGCGGTGTTCGAGGTTGCCGGCCACGCGAATGGCGAAGGTGTCGCTCGTCGGCAGGTTCAGGGCGCCGCGCAGGCGCGCCTCGTTGTAGTTGCCGTATTGCCCCTCGATCCAGCCGTTGCTGGCGCCCAGGGTGGGGTCGGCCTCGCGGATGAACAGGGCGCCGCCGGTGGCGTTCTGCCCGGCCAGGGTGCCCTGCGGCCCGCGCAGGACCTCGAGGCTGGCAATGTCGTAATAGGGCTCGTCGGCCAGGAAGCCGCCCGGAGAGGCCGAGACACCGTCACGGTAGATCAGCACGCCGGAGGGCGCCTGGATGCCGCCTTCGCTCTTGCCGACGCCGCGGATGTTGACCAGGGCGTTCTCGCCGGTGTCCTGAATGGTCAGCGACGGGGTGGTGAACTGCAGCGCGTCGATGCTGTTGATGTTCTTGCGCGTCAGGTCGCGGCCGGTCAGCACCGTGGCGGCGATCGATGTCTTCTGCAGGCTGACCGAGCGCCGCGCCGCCGTCACCACGACGTCCGGGACGCCGGCGGAGGCCTGAGGGCCCGTGGGCGAAGCCTGGGCGTGGGCGCCGGACGCGCCCAGGCCGCTGGCGGCCAGCGCCAAGAGGGAGACCGCGCTCCAGGCGCGCGGCCCAAATGTCCTGCGTTGTTTCGGCGTGTTCATGTTGAGCCCCCTGATGACGCGTCCCGACCGCGATGTTTACAATAAGTATATAATGCATATTTATGTCAAGATGCGATTGCGACCCTACGGGGACGTCGCTAATAGGTTGTGAACGTCAGGCTGGAGAGGGTAGGGCGCGAATGGAAGGGCCGGTTTCAAGCACCGCGCGCGCGCCCAGGCGTCCGGCCGCGACGCGCCCGTCGAAACGGCGCAGCCAGGAAGAGCGCAGCGCCGAGACACGCCGCAAGCTCGTCGAGGCGGCGGTGCTGGTCCTCGGCGAATCGGGCTTCGCCAACCTGACCATCAGCAAGGTGACCCAACGCGCCGGCCTGACCAACGGCGCCATGCAGCATCACTTTCCGGCGCGCGACGATCTGATGCTGGCCCTGATGGACGCGGTCTATCCGGTGTTGCAGATACCGTTCGAGGCCATCGCCTCGGAGGGGCTTACCATAGGGCAGCGGGTGTCCAAGATCGTCGACCTGCTGTGGGAGATCTACAGCCGGCCCGAATACCTGGCGATCTGGGACATCGCCCTGGGCTCACGCGGCGATCGCAAGCTGTGGATACGGCTGCGCTCGTACCAACAGAACATCTCGACCCGGATGCGGAACGAGTTTGTCACGCTGTTCGGCGATCTCGGCTTGCCGGCCGACGATGTCGAACGAATCTTCTCGCTCACCATCAGCAGTTTGCGCGGCCTGGCCCTGCAATCGATATTCGATCCCAAGCCCTTGCGCCAAACCGATCTCGCGCCGATCAAAGAGGTGGCTTACGACCAACTCATGAAACGCGCGAAACCGGACCGGCCAGCGCTGTCGCCCGGCTAGGTCCGCGCCGCCTGCGTCGCCGTTGGCGGCTCAGTCCCTGGCGCGCGACGGGTCTCCGAGCAGGACTTCGCGATAGAGCGGGCGCCAGCGCCGGCGCACGGCGCGATCCTCGATGATCTCCATGGCGTAGTAGCCAACCTGGTGGAAATAGGTGACGCGGGCGCGGATGAAGGCGCGGTCCTCGTCGTAGCCGAAGCCGAGGAAGATCTGCTTCAGCAGATCGATGCGCCGGTCGTCGGTGCGGCGGACCGCTGCTTCGGCCGGCTTTGAGGTGCGGGCCCAATCGCGGACCGCCGAGTCGTAGGCCGGGTCATAGTCGCTCTCGGTGAGCCAGGCTTCGAACAGGGCGTCGAGCTGCGCGTCGGGATCGGGACCAGCGTCGCGCACCGCCTGGAACAGCGGCTCGGTGTTCTCCCGCTCCCAGTGGACCAGGACGGCGTCCAGCAGATCCTGGCGATTGCGGAAATGGTGATAGAAACTGCCTGTTGTCACGCCAAGAACCCCCGCAAGGGGTTCGACCTTCACCTTCGCCACGCCTCCCTCGATCAGCGCGCGGCGGGCGGCGCGCACCCAGTCCTCACGATCGCGGCGCGGCGCCTTTGCGAGCTTGGCCAGCGTCTGCGTCATAGCCTTCACGGCCTCCTCTTGCCTCGAAACATAGACTACTCTACGGTTTTCGCGAACGCCGCAAAGGCGCGCGCCGCGGCGCTCTGGAGCCCTCGCACGCATGGACCGTTATTCGGCCCTCAGATTGGTCCGTGAAGGGCTGCGCGGGCAGTCGGGATGGCGGCCGCTCTGGCGGGCGGCGGCGCCGAAGCGCAGCTACAAGGTGGTTGTGGTGGGCGGCGGCGGGCACGGGCTGGCCACCGCCTACTACCTCGCCAAGGTTCACAAGATCACCGATGTGGCCGTGATCGAGCGCGGCTGGCTGGGGGGCGGCAATTCAGGGCGCAACACCACGGTCATCCGCTCCAACTACTATTATCCGCAAAGCGTGCGTCTCTATGACTTCGCGCTCGATCTGTACCAGGGACTGTCACGCGAGCTGAACTACAATGTGATGTTCAGTCCGCGCGGGATGATCACGCTGGTCCACTCCCGCCACGAATTGGAGAGCGCGGCCCGCTGGGTGGGCGCCATGCGGCTCAACGGCGTGGACGCGCGGATGATCGCCAGGGACGAGATCGCCCGGCGCATCCCGGCGCTCGACATGGGGTCCGACGCCCGGTTTCCGGTGGCGGGCGGGTTCGTGCAGGAACGGGCCGGCGTCGCCCGCCACGACGCGGTGGTCTGGGGCTATGCCCGCGGCGCCTCGTCGCTCGGCGTCGACGTGGTCGAGAACTGCCAGGTCACGGGGTTTCTCGGCGAGCCGGGGCGGCGGATCGCCGGCGTCGCCACCAGCCAGGGCGACATCCGCGCCGACAAGGTGGTGATGTGCGTCGCCGGGCGTTCGACCGCGCTGGCCAGGCTCGCCGGATTCGATCTGCCGATCACCAGCCATGGTCTGCAGGCCTTCGTGACCGAGCCGGTGAAGCCGGTGCTGGACGTTGTCGTGCTGTCCACGGCGACGGGCGCCTATCTCAGCCAGTCGGACAAGGGCGGCCTGGTGATCGGCGGCGGGCTCGACCTCTATCCCTCCTACGCCCAGCGCGGCGGTCTGCAGACGGCGCGCCATGTGCTCGGCGCGGTGGCCGACCAGTTCCCGGCTTTTGCGTCGATACGGCTTCTGCGCCAGTGGGCCGGGATCGTCGACGTCGTCCACGACTCCAGCCCGATCCTCGGGGCCGCGCCGGTCGAGGGGCTCTTCCTCAACTGCGGCTGGGGCACCGGCGGCTTCAAGGCCATACCGGCCGGCGGCTGGCTGACCGCCCATCACCTGGCCACCGGCGAGATCCACGACATCGCCCGGCCGTTCACCCTCGACCGCTTCGCCAGCGGCGCGCTGCTCGACGAGGCCGCCGCCTCCGGGATCGCTCACTGATGCTGCTGATCGCCTGCCCCTTTTGCGGACCGCGCGCCGAACTGGAATTTCGCTGGGGCGGCGACGCCCACGTGGCGCGGCCGCCGGCGGCCTGCGACGACGCCGAGTTGGCGCGCTACCTCTTCCAGCGGCGCAACGGCGAAGGACTGTCGCTCGAACGCTGGGTGCACGCGTTCGGCTGCCGACAGTGGTTCAACCTGGCCAGAGACACGGCCACGCACGAGATCGCCGCCGTCTATCGCATGGGCGAAGCGCCGCCGCCCGCGCTCGCCGAGCGGCTGTCATGAACGGCGGACGCTTCGACGCCGGCGGCCGGATCGACCGCGCCCGACCGATCGGATTCTCGTTCGAAGGCCGCGCGTATCGGGGCTTCGCCGGGGACACCCTGGCGTCGGCCCTGCTGGCCAACGGCGTGCGGCTGGCCGGCCGCTCGTTCAAGCTGCACCGGCCGCGCGGGGTGATCGCTGCGGGCGTCGAGGAGCCCAACGCGATCGTCGATGTCATCGCGCCCGGCGACCGGCGGCCGAATCTCCGCGCCACCGAGGTCGAACTCTGCGACGGGCTGGCCGCGGTTCCGACCAACTGTTGGCCGAGCCTCGCCTTCGACGCCGGCGCGATCAACGGGCTGATGGCGCGCTTCATTCCGGCGGGCTTCTACTACAAGACCTTTCTCTGGCCCCGCTGGCGGGTCTTCGAGCCGTTCATCCGCCGCGCGGCCGGATTGGGGCGGGCGGCGCGGACGCCGGTCGGAACGCGGTTCGAGCACCGGTTCGCCCATTGCGACGTGCTGGTGGTCGGAGGCGGTCGCGCCGGCCTTGCCGCGGCGGCCGAAGCGGCGGCGGCGAGCGCCCGGGTCATCCTTTGCGAGCAGGACACCGAATTCGGCGGCCAGCTGCTTTGGAACGGCCAGACCATCGAAGGCCGCCCGGGGCCGGATTGGGCTGGCGACCAGGCCGCCGCGATCGCCGGCGCGCCCGGCTCGGCCGCGCTTGCGCGCACCACGGCGATCGGCGCCTACGACCATGGCGCGGTGGCGCTGGCCGAACGCCTCGCCGACGGCCGAGTCCGGCTCTGGACGCTGCGCGCCGGGCGGATGGTGCTGGCGACCGGGGCCACGGAACGGTTGGCGGTCTTTCCCGGCAATGACCGGCCAGGCGTGATGCTCGCCGGCGCGGCGCTTCAGTATCAGGAGCGGTTCGCGGTCCGGCTCGCGCGCCGGGCGGTGGTCTTCACCAACAACGACGCGGCCTACGCGACGGCCATGGCCCTGGCGTGTCGCGGAGCGAAGACGACGCTGGTCGACGCGCGGCCCGTGACGGCGAGCGTCGACGTGGCCGGTCTTGTCGAAGCGGGCGTTGAGATGCTGAACCGGACCGATGTGGTGGCCACCCATGGCGGACAGACGCTCGCCGGGGTGACGGTGCGCGGCGCGGACGGCGGCGAGCGCAGCATCGACTGCGAGCTGCTGGCGGTCTCCGCCGGCTTCACGCCGAACCTGCAGCTCTTCACCCAAGCCGGCGGCCGACTGGCCTATGAGGGCGACACGGCGAGCTTCCGGCCGGCCGCTCCGCTCGAGACGGTCAGCGTGGTCGGATCGGCGGCCGGTCATGGCCTGCCGCCGACGCAGGCCCCCCGGCGGATCGCCGGCCGCGGCAAGGCCTTCGTCGACCTGCAGAACGACGTGGCGGTCGACGACATAGCGCTCGCCGCCCAGGAAGGCATGGTCTCGATCGAACACCTGAAGCGCTACACCGCGCTTGGCATGGGGACCGACCAGGGCCGGACCAGCGGCTTCAACGGCCAGGCGATCCTCGGCGAATTCACCGGCCGTTCGATCGAGGCGGTCGGCGCCACGCGGCCGCGACCGCCGGTCAGCCCGGTCCCGCTGGGCGCCTTCGCCGGCCGCGGGCGCGGTCCGCTGTTCCACCCGCTGCGCCGCTCGCCGCTCCAGGCCATGCACCAGGGACTGGGCGCGGCGCTGGAGGACTACGGCGGCTGGCTTCGCCCGGCCTGCTATCCGGCGCCGGGCGAGTCCGAAGCCGCGGCGGTCCAGCGCGAGGCGCTGGCGGTGCGCGGCGGCGTCGGCCTTTTCGACTCTTCGCCGCTCGGCAAGATCGAGGTGGTCGGCCCCGACGCCGGCCGCTTCATCGACCGCATCTACGCCAACGCCATGTCCAGTCTGGCGATCGGCCGCGCGCGCTACGGCCTGATGCTGAGCGAACTGGGCGTGATCGTCGATGACGGCGTCGTCCTGCGGCTCGCCGAGGACCATTTCCTGGTCGGGACCACCACCGGCGGCGCCGAACGCATCGCCGGCTGGCTCGAAGAGTGGCGCCAATGCGAGTGGCCGGGCCTTCGCGTTCTCGTCGCGCCGGTGACCACAGCCTGGGGCGTCGTGACCGTGAGCGGGCCGGCGGCGCGCCAGGCGCTGCAATCGGCCGGAACCGACATCGACCTTTCCGACGAGGCGTTCCCGCACATGAGCGTCAGGGCCGGGCGCGTGGCGGGACTGCCGGCGCGGGTGGCGCGCGTCAGCTTCACCGGCGAGGTGTCCTACGAGGTGAACGTGCCCACGACCGGCGCCGAGACGCTGTGGAACGCCCTGGCCGGCGCGACCGGCGAGCCGCGACCGGTCCCGGTGGGGGTGGAGGCCTGGCTGCTGCTGCGGCTGGAAAAGGGCTTCTTGCACGTCGGCATGGATACCGATGGGACGACGACGCCGGCCGATGTGGGCTTCGGTCATGTGGCCCGCCGCAAGGTGGATTTTGTCGGCAAGCGTTCGCTCACCCGGCCGGACAACCTGCGGCCCGGTCGCCACCAGCTGGTGGCGCTCGAGGCGCTGTCCGGGGCCGCCATGGCGGTCGGCGCCCACCTGACGGGTTCGGACGGGCGGGGCAGCGAGGGTTTCGTCACCTCGGCCGGCTGGTCGCCGACACTGGCTCGGCCCGTGGCGCTGGCGATGGTCAAGGACGGACTTGGCCGGATGGGCGAGCGGCTGAGCCTGGCCGGCGAGGGACGGGCGGCAAGCGTGCGCATCGTCGAGCGCGGCGCATACGATCGGCCGGTGGAGGCGCGCAATGGCTGATCCCAGGCCCATCGCGCCGGCGCCGCGCGTCACGGTTGCGCCCCTCCCGCACGCGGCCTTCGGGGTATTGCGGCTGGGCAGGGGCGTGGACCCCGAGACGTTGGCTGCGATCGGCGCGGCGTTGGGGCTCGCCTTGCCGCAGGTTGCGAACCGCGCCGTCGGCCGGACGCCGCGGGTGCTGTGGACCGCGCCGCTCGAATGGACGCTGATCGACGCCTCGCCGGCGCAGCTCGCGGCGCTGGAGAGCGCCTGCGCCGGCGTGCTCAGCCACTACGCCGATCTCACCGGCGGCCGCGTGGGCCTGCGCATCGTCGGCGAGGACGCCCGAAACCTGATCGCCACCGAGTGCCCGCTCGATCTGTCCGCGCCGGCGTTCCCGCCGGGCTGCTGTGCGCAGAGCCTGTTCGCCGGCGTGCCGATCCTGATCGACCGCCCGGACGGCGAAGACGGCTTGCGTCTCTATGTCGATGTGAGCCTGGCGGACCATCTCACCGCCTGGCTGGCGGCCGCCGCCGAGGGGCTGGCGTGAGAGTCGCCCGGTTCATCCTCCCCAACGCTCAACGCACAGTGGTGTTCTCATGACCGACAACAAGATGGACGGCGAGGCGCGGTATTGGGCGCTGTTGGCCGATCCGAACCTGGTGAAGGGCGGGCGCATCGAGCCGGTGTGGGTCGAGGACGGTCTCGCCTTCATCGAGCGCTCGGGCGACGCGCCGGTGGTGCGGCTCGTCGAGCGCGCGGCCGGCAAGGTCCGCTGGAGCCTGGACGCCGCGAGCCTGGGCGGCGGGGCGCCGCAGTCCATCCGCCTGGGATCGAACGGCGAACTCCTGGCCGTGACCGGAGCGCGGTGGTTTGAACTCGAGCCGCTGGGCGGCGCGGTTCGCGAGCTCACCGCCGAAGAGATCGCGGCGCAGGCCAGCCATGAGCCCCAGGTGACGCGGCCGGGCTATCCCACGGTCTTTCCCCCCGAGCGCGAGGTTTCGAGCCCGGATCGCGCCTGGTTCTTGACGCTCAAGGATCAAGACCTCTGGCTGCGCGCCCGGGAGGGCGGGGCGATGCACCGGCTCACCGAGGATGGGGCGAGCGATCGGCGCTGGAGCACGGGCGGCGCCCACTGGTCGCCGGATGGGCGATACATCGCGGCCATGCGCATCAACGAACGGGCGGTCTACCGCGTGCCCTTGGTCGACTGGACGGGCGAAGCGCGCCGGATCGACTGGCAGGTCTACCCGCGGGCCGACGGCCCGATCCAGATCTGGCAGGTGTTCCTCATCGACCGCGAGACCGGGGCGGCGGCCCACATCGGCGGCGGAGACGAGAGCCACTACGCCTTCATCCTGGGCTTCAGTCCGGACGGCTCGACGCTTCGCTACGCGCGGCTGGATCGCGTGGCCAAGCATGTCGAGATCATCGAGCACGATATCGCGACCGGCGGCGCGCGGACCCTGTTCGAAGAGCGCTCGGAGAGCTTCCTCTACTGGACCCCGACCTTCATCCGCGAGGGACCGCCGATCCGCCTGCTGTCGGACGGACGGTTCATCTGGCAGTCCGAGCGCTCCGGCTGGAGCCAGCTTTACCTGTACGGCGCCGACGGCGGACTGATCCGCCGGCTGACGGAGGACGGCTATCCCGTCACCAATATCGTCGGCGTCGACGAAGACGCCGGCGCGGTCTTCTACCGGGCCCAGCCCGACGCGGCGCGGCCCTATGACGCCCAGCTGTTCAGGGCGAGCCTCGAGACCGGCGCGCGAACCCAGCTGAGCGCCGGCGCCGGGGTCCACGAGGCCGTGCTTTCGCCGCAAGGGGACTGTTACGTCGCCACCAACTCGGCGCCCGATCGCGCGCCGCGGACCGAACTGCGCGCCGCCGACGGCCGCTGGACCGCGAGCCTGTCCGATGCCGATTCGACGGGACTGCAGGTCCTCGGCTGGATTGCGCCGGAGCCATTCACCGCCCTGGCGGCGGATGGCGCGACCCCGCTGCACGGGCTGATCTACAAGCCGGCGGACTTCGACCCCGCGCGGCGTTACCCGGTGATCGAATACATCTACGCCGGGGCCCAGACGCTGTTCACGCCGCACGCGTTCGGTCCAGGCGCGGCCGCGGCCCTGGCGCAGCTGGGCTTCATCCTGGTCATGCTCGACGGCCGGGGCACGCCGGGGCGCGGCAAGGCCTTCCAGGATGTCGTGGTGGATCGCCTCGGCGACTACGAGATCGCTGACCACGCCGGCGCTCTGCGCCAGGCCGCGGCGAGCCGGCCGTGGATGGACCTCGCCCGCGTCGGCATATTCGGCGCCTCCTTCGGCGGCTATTTCACCATTCGCGCGCTGATCCAGGCGCCGGACCTCTACCGTTCAGCTGTCGCCCTCGCGCCGGCCGAACTCGGCCACGGCATCATGAGCCCGCCGGTGGAGTCCTATATCGGCCTGCCCGCCGACCACCCCGAGCGCTACGCGGTCATCCGCAACACCGACAAGGTCCAGGCGATCTCGGGCGATCTGCTGATCATCACCGGGACCGACGACGTGAACACGCCGCTCGAACAGACCATGGCCTACGCCGAGGCGCTCATCGCGGCCAACAAGCCGTTCGACCAGGTCATCATTCCCGGCGTCAACCACCTGCTCGCCGACTCAGCCGGCGGAACCAGGAACCCGTTCATGCTCACCGCCCTGGTGCGACACTTTCGCCGCACGCTGCAGCCGTGAACCATGAAGCGTCGGGGGCCTAGCCGCAGACGGCGCCGAACACGCGCAGGAAGTTCTCACCGAGGATTCCGCGGATCTGCTCGTCGTCGTAGCCGCGCTTCACCAGCCCGCGGGTGATGTTGGGGAAGTCGCGGTAGTCGGAGAAGCCGATCAGCGTCTGGGTGACGTCGATATTGTCCTCCGGACGGAAGCCGATCTCGGGCAACAGGGCGCCGACGGTCTCCTCCAGCAGGGTCATCGGCAACTGCATCGGCCAGTCGGTGCCGATCCCGACATGACGCCAGCCGACGCGGCCGGCGATATAGTCGATGTGATCGAGCATCGCCTCGACCGTCGGACGCCCGGTCGCCAGGAAGAACGGCACCGCCACGACCCCGATCAGCCCGTCGGTGGCGGCGATGGCGTCGAGCTCCTCATCGCTCTTGCCGCGGGCGTGGGCCAGGACACCCTGGGCGCAGGCGTGGTTGGCGGTCACCGGGCTTTTCGAGAAGCGGCAGGCGTCGAGGGTGGTCATGCGGCCGCAGTGCGAGGTGTCGACGATGACGCCGAGCGCGTTGCACCGCTCCACGACCTGGACGCCGAACCGGCTGAGCCCGGCGTCGATCCGCTCGGTGCAGCCCACGCCGACATGGTCCATGCGGTTGTAGGTCATCATGAGACTGCGCAGTCCATCGGCGTGGGCGCGGTCGATCGCGTCGAGCTCCAGCGGCAGGCCGTAGGTCGGCTGGCAGTTGCCGTAGACCGCCAGGCGCCCGTCGGCCTTGGCCTGCCGGAAATCGGCTGCGCGGGTGGCGCGGACGACCCAGGGCAACCCATCGGCCCACGGCGCGCCGTCCTCGTCCTTGGCCTTGGACTCCTTGGCTGAGACGGGCACCCCAACCGCGACCGCCGACAGGCCCGACTGACGCCACCAGTCGCGAACCAGGTCCGACTTGCCCGCGACCGCCAGATCGAAAGGCAGGTTCATGGCGGTCTGCAGCCGCTCCCACGCCGTCACCTTGCCCTGCAGCGCCTGATCCAGGACGCCGTCAGGCAGTTCGTCGAAAATCGCCGCGCCGCCCGGGTATTGGAACAGCATGTCCACGACGATGGACTGTGCGTGCAGGCTGCGCGCGCGCGCCTCTTCCTGAGGCGTCAGGCCGAAATCGAAAGCGCCCGGCGGGCTGGTCTGGATGGCTTGGCCCATGATCGCACTCGCTTGGGCGGGTCGTTCGAGCCGCCCTATTGCCGGAAACCATAGACTACTCTACGGTCACGTCAACGCGGTCTCCGGCGCTTCTCCGGACGGCGCCCATGAGGTCAGCATGGCTCGCAATCAGGTTCGCGCCGGACCGCTGGCGGCGTACGCGCTTCCGGGTTTTTTGTCCGCCCTGGTGCATTCGCCGGCCGCCAGCATCGTGCCGACCCTCTACGCCACCGATTTCGGGCTCAGCCTCGCCTCGATCGGGCTCGCTCTGCTCATCTCGCGCAGCTGCGACGTGTTTATCGATCCCCTGATCGGCTATCTCTCCGACCATACGCGCGGCCGGCTGGGCCGGCGCAAGCCCTGGGTGGTCGCCGGCGGGGTGCTGACGGTGATCTCGGCCTGGTTCCTGTTCGCGCCGCCGCCGCATCCGAGCTTCCTGTATTTTCTGATCTGGTACACCGCGATCTATCTGGCCTGGTCGCTGATCGAGGTCCCGCACGCCGCGTGGGCGTTCGAGATCACTCGCGACTACGACGAGCGATCGAGGGTGCTGACCTTCCGCACCTTCACCCAGGGGCTGGGCGCGCTCAGCTTTCTGCTCCTGCCGCTGCTGCCGATCTTTCCGACCACGGCGGTGACGCCGCAGACGCTTCACTTCACCGCCTGGCTGGTGGCGGTGGCGGCGCCCGTGATGGTCGCCATTGCGGTTCTCTGGGCCCCCGCCAGCATCGCGGCCGAACGCGACAGCGGCTACAAATTCAGGGATCTGATTTCGATCGTGCGCGGCAACCGGCCGTTCTGGCTGTTCCTGACCGGTTTCGTCCTGAACGGTTTCTCCGGCGGCATGTTCGGCGCGCTGACCTTCCTCTATTTCTCCAACTACCTCGGGCTCGCCAAGCAATTCGTCTTCCTGATGATCTTCCTGGCGGTGGCGACCCTGGCCTTCATGCCGCTGGTGCCGATGGTCGTGAACCGGGTGGGCAAGCGCCAGGCCTGGGCCGGCTCCATGGCGATCGGCGTGGTCATCCTGCCGCTGATCCTGCTGGTTCCGCGTTCGCCGGCGGCGGTCATCCCGCTGCTGCTGATCATCCTGCCGATCGCCTTCGCCAACGCGGTGAGCGCCGTCGCCGCTCTGTCGGTGCTCGGGGACGTGATCGATTACGATACCTGGCGGACCGGCGCGAAGCGCGCGGCGGTCTATTCCGGGCTGCTATCGTTCGTGGTGAAGCTCAATGCGATCCCCGGCGGCGCCCTGGCGCTGCTGATCGTTGGACTGATGGGCTATCAGCCCAAGCTCGGGGTCCACAATGCGCCGCACGCCATCCTCGGCCTGAAGATCGCCTACGTCATCGCGCCCTCGGTGCTTTACGCCCTGTCGATCCTGTTCGCCTGGTTCTTCCCGATCGATCGGCGGCGCCAACAGATCATCCGCAGCCGGCTGGAATCGCGCGAGGCCCGGGCCGCGGTGCTCGCCGCCGCCGTGGCCGGCGAGACGGCGCTGGGCGTGATCTGATGGGCGGAACCGACGCCATCCTCGACGGGCGCACCAAGGGTTTGCCGCACGGCTCGGGCGGCCTGCGGCTGTCGGACATCGGCGATCAGGGCTGGCGGCTGCTGGCCGAAGACCTGCCGTTGCCCGTCGCGGTGCTGCGCGCTTCGGCGATGGCCAACAACAGCCGCTGGATGCGCGCCTTCCTGGCCAGCTCGGGCGCGAAGCTCGCGCCGCACGGCAAGACGACCATGAGCCCCGACCTCTTCGCCATGCAGATCGCCGACGGCGCCTGGGGCCTCACCGTCGCCACCGCCCAGCAGATGCGCGTGGCGCGGCAGGCGGGCGTGCAGCGCATCCTGGTGGCCAACGAGTTCGTCGGCGCCCAGGACATCGCCTACGTCCTGGGCGAGCTGCGGACGGATCCGCGGCTGGAGGTCTACTGCCTGGCGGACAGTCTTGAAGGCGTTCGCCGCCTCGCCGCCGCCGCGGCGGCCCAGCCGGCCGGCCGGCCGATCGGCGTCCTGGTCGAACTGGGCGCCGTTGGCGGGCGGACGGGGTGTCGGAATCCGGAGACGGCGCTCGCGGTCGCCAGGGCGGTCAGTCTAGCCGCGCCGCACCTGAGCCTGGCCGGCGTGGAGGGCTACGAAGGGCTGAACCAGGGCCTGCCGGGCGGCGAAGGCGCGTTCAAGGCCGCCTCGCTGCTGGACGCCGTCGCCGGGGCCGCCGAAGCCATGGATGCCGAGGCGCTCTTCGCCGGCGATGAGGTGATCGTCAGCGCCGGCGGCTCGGCCTACTACGACCTGGTCGTCGAGCGGCTGGCGGGCCTTGCCCTGTCGAAACCGGTGGCGCTGGTGCTGCGCAGCGGCTGCTATCTCACCCACGACGCCGGCCTCTACGAGCGGCTGTTCGGCGATGTGCGCGAACGTTCGCAAAGGGCGCGGGATGTCCCCGGCGGTTTCCAGAACGCCCTGGAGGTCTGGGCGCACGTGCTGTCCGTGCCGGAGCCGCGCCGGGCGATTCTAGCCGCCGGTCGGCGGGACTTCGGGCATGACGCCGGAGCGCCGACGCCGCTGAAGCAGTACCGGCCGGGCCGCGATGAGGCGCCGCGCGATATCGCCGGCGCCTGGGAAATCGTGGCGATCAACGACCAGCACGCGCACATGGTCTTCCCAGACGGCGTCGACATCGCCGTCGGCGACCTGGTCGCGCTCGGCGTCTCGCACCCCTGCACCACCTTCGATCGCTGGCGCCTGATCTATCTGGTGGACAACGACTACGCCGTCACTTCCGCGATCCAGACCTTCTTCTGAGGTCCGGTGCGATCCCAACGCCCGTTTGCAGCCCTTAAGGTAAGCCAGCCATGCAGCCAACCGTCACGATCGATCCGAAGGCCATGGCCGCGCTGTTCGCGCCGTGGAACCGCTCGGATGAACCCGGCGTCGTCGTCGGCGTCTCGCACCCGGACGCCGGGACCTGGCGCGCCGGCTATGGCCTGGCCAGTTTCGAACTGCCGGTCGTCAACACCCCTCGCACCCGCATGCGCATCGGCTCGACCTCGAAGATGTTCACCTGCCTGGCGGTGATGCTGCTGCGGGAGGAGGGCAGGCTGTCCATCGACGATCCCGTGCGGCGACACGTTCCCGAACTGCCCGACTGGGCCGAGGCCATGACGCTGCGCCACTTCATGACCCACACCAGCGGCATGCGCTGCCACATCGACCTGATGTTCCAGACCGGCAACTTCGCCCGCCCGGCGCCGGCGGACAGCGCGCTCACGCTCTTGAGTCGGCAGAGGGGCGTCAACTTTCCGGTCGGCGAGCGCTACAGCTACAACAACGGCGGCTACAACCTGCTGTCGCTGATCGTCGAGCGCATCTCCGGCCAGGACTTTGTCCAATTCCAGGAGGAACGCATCTTCGCGCCGATCGGCATGATCGACACCCGGGTCAAGCGCACCGACGACGAAATGTTGCCGAATTCCGCCTCCCTGCACCTGCGCCAGGCCGACGGCCGCTTTGACCGCGGCTATTTCGGCGTCTCGATCAGCGGCGAGGGGGCGATGGTCTCCACCGTCGAGGACATGCTGATCTGGCTGAAGCACATGCACCGGCCGGTGGTCGGAAACGCCGAGACCTGGCGCCAGATGAAGACGCCGATGCGCCTGAACAACGGGCGCACGGCCGACTACGCCCTTGGCCTCATGGTGAGCGACTATCGCGGGCTGACCGTCCTGCACCACGCCGGCGGGGTGAACGGCGGCGTCTGCATGGGCCTGACCGTCGAGGCGCTTGGTCTGGATGTCATCATCATCGCCAATCGCGGCGACACGCCCGTGCAGCCGCTCGGCTTCCAGGTGATCGACGCCTGCCTTGGCCTTGCGGCGGAGCCGGCGGCGAAGCCGGAAGGACCGGCTCCGGTCGGCGTCTACTTTGGCCCCGACACCGCCGCCCCGTTGAAGGTCGAGGAAGCCGACGGCCAGCTGACCGCCGAATTGCATGGCGCGAAGGTTCCCATGCGCGTGGAAGGGGAGGGACGCATGGTCTGCACGATTCCCGTGGTGGACTTGGTGGTGTCGAGGGTTGCGGGCGATCCCGATGCGGTGAGCGTCGACACCCGCGGCTCGACCGGGGTCTTTCGCCGCATCGCCGCCGGCGACGACGAGCCCCTGGACGAGGCCGCCCGCATCGCCGGGCTCTATGGCTGCGACGAGGTCGAGGCCACCGCGACGGTCAAGGTCGTGGACGGCGCGCCCAGCGTGACCATGGATGGCCCCTACGGACGCGATGTCTTCAGCATGACGCGTCTGGCGCCGCTGATCTGGACCTCCAGGCTCGGCGACACCGGCTTTGGTGGCGTGCTGGAATTCGCCGCCGACGGCGACACCGTCACCGGCTTCGACCTGAGCACCGCGCGCACGACGCGCCTGTCGTTCGTGCGGAAAGGCTAGGGCGCCAACAGGTCGTCCGCGGCCGAGCGAGCCCGCTCAGCGGAACCGCGCCGGGCTGAGCGCCTCGGGCGTCACACCCGCTCCGTAGTCGGCCTCGGAAATCGGCTCGTCGAGAATCAGCGCCGCGGCCAGCGCGCTAAGGGCCGGCGACGTCATGATGCCGTAACCGCCCTGGCCGGCGAGCCAGAAGAAGCCGGGCGCGTCCGGGTCCATGCCGACGACCGGCGTCTTGTCGCCGGCGAAGGTGCGCAGGCCCGCCCATCGGCTGACGATCCGCCGGACGGAAAGGGTGGTCGCCGCCTCGACGCGGTCGACGGTCAGGGCGATGTCCAGCTCTTCCGGTTGCGCGTCGCAAGGCGCCGACGGAGTCTCGTCCGCCGGGGAGGCCAGGATGCGCCCGACCTCCGGCTTGAAATAGAAGGTCTCGTCGACGTCGAGGACGCACGGCCAGTCCGCCGTGGCCACGCCCGGCGGAGGATCGAAGGTGAGCGCGGTTCTGCGCTTGGGGACCAGGCCGACCGGCGTGGCGCCGGCCAGTGACGCGACCTCGTCCGCCCAGGCCCCGGCGGCATTGACGACCACGCGGCAGCTGTAGGTTTCGCTCTGGGTCGCGACCTCCCAGCCGTCATCGGATCGGCTGACGGCTCGAACCCGGCCCCCCGTGGCGAGCGCGCCGCCGGCGCGGCGGAACCCGGCCAGGTAGCCCTGGTGCAGGGCATGTACGTCGATGTCGAATCCACCGGGCTCGAGGATGGCTCCGGCGACATAGTCGGGGTCAAGGATCGGGCACAGATCGAGCGCCTCGGCGATGCTGCACGCGGCCGCGCTGCGATCGGCGGCCATCGCCTCCGTCAGCGCCTGAAGGCTGGCGTCCTGATCGGCGCGCCCGATCCAGAGCACCTTGCGGGGACGCATCAGGGGAACGTCGGTGAACCCCGGCGGCGGCGACAGGAAGAACTCTCGGCCGGAGATCGTCAGTGAACGGATTATCGGCTGGCCATAGGTCGTGGTGTAGAGCGCCGCGGAGCGGCCCGTTGAGTGGTAGCCCGGCTGGTCCTCGGCCTCGACGATCACCGCCCGGCAATGCCCGGCCAGACGGTAGCCAAGCGACGCGCCGGCGACGCCGCCGCCTATGATTACCACGTCCGTGACGATCATCGTGGCCCCTGGCGATGACGAATGTGCGCTGCCGCTAGTCTTAAGGCGCGCGCGATCCCCCCAACTAGGCTGTTTTGGACATCCATCCGACCGGAATCGACGCGGCGCCGACGAATCTACCCGGCCCCGGCGAGTTCCGCCGATGCCCTGGCGGCGGCGATGTAGCGGTTGCGGAAGTCTCGCGGGCTGACGCCGACGGCGGCCTTGAACGCCCGGCCGAAGTAGGAGAGGTCGCCGAAACCGCAATCCAGCGCGATATTCATGATCGGCCGGGTGGACTCCTTGAGCATGCGCTCGGCGATCTCAAGACGCATCGTCTTGTAGAAGGCCGCCGGCGAGACGCTGAAATCCGCCTGGAAGAGTCGTTCCAAGGCTTTCAGGCTGACTCCGAGCTGATCGGCGAGAGCCCCCATCGGTATCGGGTCGTTGACGTGGAGCTCCATCAGCAGAACCGCCCGCCGCGTGGTGGGATGCCGCGCCGCCGCATGCCACGAGGCGTCGAACCTGGGCTGCGGCGCGGTCGGCGGGCGGGCGCGATCGAACAGCATCTGCGTCATGCTCTTTTGCGCGCGGTGAGACCCCAGATGCCGCTCGAGCAGGCTGAGGGCCAGGTCGACCGCGCCAAGGCCGCCGGCGCAGGTGATGCGGCCGCGATCGGCGACGAACAGGGCGTCGGCCACCACCTTGATGTCGCGCCCGCCGAACTCGGCCTCGAATTCCTCGGCGTGATAGTAGCTGACGCAGCACCGGCGGCCGTCCATGAGCCCGGCGCGGGCCAGCAGGAAGCTGCCGGTGCAAAGGCCGACGAGCGAACCCCCTTGGGCGGCGGTGCGTGTCACGAATTCCGGTATCTTCGGATCGATGGCGTCGTGGCCCGAGAGCAGGCCGCCGATGACGACGATATAGTCGAACGGTCCGGCCTCGCCGAAGGTCTCCCACGGGGCGACGGAAACGCCGCAGCTGGACCGGACCGGGCGCTGGTTCGGCCCCAGAATCGACCAGCGGCACTGAATCTGACGGCTTCGGTCGCGCATGTCGGCCGCGTGGCGCAGCGCCTCGACGAACCCGGCGAGCGCCATCAGCGTGAAGCGCGGCAACAGGATGAAGCCCACCGACAGCACCGCCTCGCCGTCGTTCGCCGCCAGCGGGCCGCCGCCCCGCGTGAACGGCCCATCGGGATCGATGAGGTGGGTGTCGAATGTGCGGGGCATGACTCTCCAGTATTGGCCGCCAGCGTGACACTCGCATGATCTTGTCGACTTCAT
This sequence comes from Caulobacteraceae bacterium, assembly GCA_036272595.1. Taxonomy (GTDB): domain Bacteria; phylum Pseudomonadota; class Alphaproteobacteria; order Caulobacterales; family Caulobacteraceae; genus Poindextera. The sequence continues at coordinate 26,226 of DATAYM010000010.1, read as the reverse complement.
CCGACTATTTGTCCAGCCAATGCGAGTCCTGCCGCGGGACTCCCTCTTACGCTTGGTCTCATCGGCCCCTGCCGCGTTGACGTCGCCTCGGCGGCTCTACGCCTGCAACGGGCGAATTCGCCGGAGCCAGCGCGCGGAGCTGCTCAGGTCAGGGGGAGATTTGACTATGGGCCTGTCAGGCTTGAGCTTGAAGCGCGGTTTGCTGTTCTGTTCAGCGGCGGCGATCATCGCCGCGACGCCGGCGGCGGTCCATGCGGCCGATCCGGCCGCGCCGAATCCGGCGAGCGCCGCTGCGCCGGCGGCCAACGACGTGGTGGTCACCGCCCGTAAACGCGCCGAGCGCCTGGTCGAGGTGCCCGCGCCGATCTCGGCCATTACCGGGGCCACTCTGAAGAAGCAGAGCGCGGTCAAGTTCACCGACTATCTGACGACGGTTCCCGGCGTCACCTTCTCGAGCGGCCGCGAAGGTTCGACCTTGCTGGTCTTGCGCGGCATCGCCACCGGCGCGGCCAATCCGACCGTCGCAACCTACGTCGACGAAGCGCCCTTCGGCTCGAGCACGATCTTTGCGCTCGGCTCGGCCCTGACGCCGGACCTCGACCCGAACGACATCCAGCGCATCGAGCTCCTGCAAGGGCCGCAAGGCACGCTCTACGGCGCCAATGCGATCGGCGGAATCCTCAAGTTCGTCACCACCCCGCCCAACCTGACCACGTTCGGCGGCCGGGTAGAGGCCATGGGCGATACCGTGTCGCACGGAGGGACCGGATATGGGCTTAGCGGCATGGTCAACCTGCCGGTCGTCGGCGACACGTTCGCCGTACGGGTCAGCGGCTATGATCGCGACGACCCCGGCTTCATCTATGATGTCCTGCATCACGCCAAGGACATCAACGACACCAGGATCAACGGCGGCCGCATCGATGCCCTGTGGCAGGCGACCCCCGACCTGAAGGTGCGGGTCTCGGCGATGGCGCACGATCTGTCGAGCCCGAACAGCAACGGCGAGGATGTCCAGCAGATCCCGGTCGGACCGGACCGTGGCGTCATCGGGCCGCCCACCTACGGCGATCTTGAGGTCAAGCGCTACGTGCCGCAGCCGCTCGACATTCAGTATCGTCTCTATAACGGCACGGTGACGTGGACGCCCGGGCCGGTCAGCCTGATCTCGTCGACAAGCTACGGCACCGAACACGTCAATGTGGTCAGCGACGTGACGGCCCAATACGGCCCGCTGCTGCATGCGGTCCTGCCGTCGCAATATCCCGCCAATCTCGGGGTCGGTTTGCTGCGGGCGATCGATCAGACCAAATTCACGCAGGAAGTGCGTCTGGCCTCGGCGGGTGAGACCAAGCTGGCCTGGCAGGTTGGCGTCTTCTTCACCCAGGAGCACAGCACGGCGGACGACCCCATCTCCCTTTCCACCTATCCATCGGGAGCGCCGTACGTCACGCCGATCTCGGCCTACCAGAACGTCTTCCACGCCACGCTGATTTCCCGATACACCGAGGTCTCGGAATTCGGGGATATCGACTACCATTTCACGCCGCGTTTCGACGTGACCATAGGCGGACGCTACAGCTACGACTCGCAGGCCTACAGCCAACCGTCGAGCGGCGTCCTCTACGGGCCGCCGAGCACGCCGCGGGCGTCCGGCAACGAGTCGGCCTTCACCTTCCTGGTCAACCCTCGCTACAAGCTGAGCGAGGACAATATTCTCTATGTGCGGATCGCCTCCGGTTACCGGCCTGGCGGCCCCAATACCGTGCCGCCTGCCGCGCTCAATTTTCCAACGACTTTCGGGCCGGATTTCCTGACCGACTACGAGGGCGGCTGGAAGGCGGAACTGCTTGAGCACACCGTGAGCCTGGATACGTCCGTCTTCTATCTTCAATGGACGAAGATGCAGCTTCCTACGGTTATCGACGGATATTCAGCGGAAGCCAACGGCGGCGCGGCGCACAGCGTCGGGTTCGAAAGCCAGGTGGTGTGGACGCCGGTTCGCGGGCTCGATCTGGGCGCCGACGCAACCTATACCAACGCCAGGATGGACAGCAGCAATCCGTTCGCCGGCGCGTTCAAGGGCGATCGCCTGCCGTTCGTGCCGCTCTGGAACTGGGGCCTCTCAGCCAACTATACCCGCCCGGTGACGGACGGGTGGGACGGCTTCGTCGGCGCCAACTATCGCAACATCGGCGAGCGCCCGAGTCCGTTCATCGCGAATACGGCGACGAGCGGCTACTACGTGCCGACGCCGGCCTATTACACGCTCGACCTCAACGCCGGCGTCACCCACGACACCTGGGCGCTGAAGGTGTTCGCCAGGAACGTCACCGACCAGCGCGGAATCACCTCGATCGGCTCAAACACCGGCGTTGCAACGTCGAGGGACTTCCAGGCGGGCGTCATTCAGCCGCGAACCGTGGGCGTGTCGTTGTCGAAGACGTTCTAGTGTCCCCGGTCCGACGTTCGCCATCGCCAGTGACAAGCGCCAAGCGAACGTCGGACCCGATAAGGACACAGAGCTTGCCCAAATGAGAGGGCGAGCTTCAAATTCACCGCACCAGGGCCGCGGGCGCCGTCGACCACGGGTGCCCGGCCGCCTCTGGCGGCGCTCGCCGGACTGGAAAGTCGGAGAACGGAACGCCCGATGAGACTGTTCGCCGCCGGCCTCGGCACCGAGACCAACACCTTCAGCGCCTGGCCCACCGGGCGGCGCGGCTTCGAGGAGAGCGGGGTCTTTCGCGGCGACACCGCCGCGGGCCCGGGCAAGCTCGAGTGCCTGGTCATCGGCGAACTGCGCCGCCGCGCCGAGGCTGACGGTCACGAGTTTGTCGAGGGCCTGGTGACGTTCGCCCAGCCGTCCGGCCCGACCGTGCACGCCGTCTACGAAGCCTATCGCGACGAGATCATGGTGGAGCTCGAGGCGAGCGGGCCGTTCGACGTCGTCTTCCTGTTCATGCACGGCGCCATGGTCTCCACCGAAATCGACGACTGCGAAGGCGACATGATCGCCCGGGCGCGCGCGATCGTCGGCGAAGGCGCCGTGATCGGGGTCGAACTCGATCCGCATTGCCACCTGACGGCGGAGATGACCGCGGGCGCCGACGCCATCATCCTGATGAAGGAATACCCGCACGACGACTTCCTGCCGCGCGCGGCCGAGCTCTACGACATCTGCACGCGCGCCGCGGCGGGCGCCGCCCGGCCGACGACGGCGGTGTTCGATTGCCGGATGGTGGGCTTCTATCCGACGACGCACGGCCCGATGGCCGAGCTTCTCGAGCGCGTGCGCGCCGCCGAGAAGCGGCCGGGCGTGCTGTCGATCAGCATCGCCCATGGATTTCCGTGGGGTGATACCCCGGAGACCGGCACCAAGGTGCTGGCGATCGCCGACAACGACGCCGAGCTGGCGGCCCGCGTGGCCGAGGAGTTCGGCCGCGACATCTACCGGCTGCGCGACCGGCTGCTTCCGCGGCTCCCCAGCATCGAGGCGGCGCTGGATCAGGCGGCGCGAAGCAATGGCCGCTCGGTGCTCGCCGATACCGCCGATAACGCCGGCGGCGGCGCGCCCAGCGACAACACCGCCTTCCTCGCGGCCATCATCGAGAAGGGGCTGTCCGACGTCGCGATCGGCCCGTTCTGGGATCCGGTGGCGGCCAGCGTCTGCGCCGAGGCCGGCGTCGGCGCGCGCCTGCCCCTGCGCCTCGGGGGCAAGAGCGGTCCGGCGTCGGGCGCGCCGCTCGATCTTCTGGCGCGGGTCCGCGCCGTCGCCGAGGATTTCGCGCAGACCGGCCTCGGCGGGGCCCGCCAGCCGATGGGCCTTACCGTCTGGGTCGAGATCGAACCGGGCGTCGACGTGGTGATCAACAGCACCCGCACGCAGGGATTCCACCGCGACCTCTTCACCGGGCTCGGCGTCGATCTGGAGGCCAAGCGCCTGATCGTGGTCAAGTCGAGCCAGCATTTCGAGACCGGCTTCTCGCCGATCGCCGACCTGGTCCTGCCCGGTGGCCACGCCCGGCACGCTGCAGATGGATTTCGCCGCCATCCCCTACCGCAAGAAGCGGGACATGGACTTCTTTCCGCGCGTCGCCGATCCCCTGCGGTCAGGGGACTGACGCCGGCGCCAGAAAGCGGAACAGGGCCGGCTCGCCGGCGCCGCCGAGCGCGCGATGGACGGCCAGGATGTCCTCGGGCGACACCCGCATTCGGCCGGAGTCGCGGAATGCGGCGATCCCCTCAGCCGTAATGGCGACGCCGCGCAGATCTTCGACGCCGGCGATGAAGCCTTCCGGATCCCATCCCAGCGCGCCGCCCGGCGCGGCGGGGTCGACCACCGCGGCGCCGGCCATGGCGCGAACCTCGTCGGGCGTCATGCGGGTGGCCATGCCCAGCGCGCCCTGGAGGGCGTCGACGAGGACCAGGCCCCGGACGTAGGACGCGCGCCAGGCCCAGTCGCCTGCCGGCGCCGGCGTCCCGCCGCGCGCCTCGAGCAGCAGCCAGTCGAGGAGGAAGCGCTGGATGAGATCGCGGGCGACGCCGCCGCCGGGCAGGGGCCATTCGTTGGCGGAGACCACCAGGGCCGCGTCGAGTTTCGGATAGGCGAGGCCGACATTGACCCAGCCGAACATATAGGCGCCGCCGTGGCTGAACTCTTCGGTCGGCTTGCCCTGGTCCTTCACCCACCACATCAGGCCCTGCTGGTAGTCCGGCGGCGATCCGACCCGATGCGGCGACAGCATTTCGGCGACGCTCTCGGCCTTGAGGATGCGCGCGCCGTCGAGCTCGCCGCCGTTCATGAAGGCCAGGATGAAGCGCAGGTGATCGGCCGGGGTCATCATCGCCGCGCCGGCCGGATAGGCTTCGATCCGCACCGGCGGGCTCGGCAGATAGGCGCCGCCCATGCGCGTATAGCCTGGCGCGAGGCGCCGCCACAGATCGGCGCGGACATGCTGCTGGTCCTGGATCGCCGGCATCTGTGCGCCCGCCATGCCAAGCGGATCCATGATGTGGCGCTGAACATAGTCCCCAAACGACAGGCGCTCGCGATTGGTCCGCTCGACGATCAGGCCGAGGGTGGCGGTCCCGAGGTTGGAGTATTGCCAGGCTTCGCCGACCTTGGCGCTCCACAGCGGACTGCGCGTTCCCTCATAGGCCGGCTGGCGTTCGCCGGCGTAGGCGCTGCGCAGAGCGACATCCAGCGGCCTTGGCGTCTCCACCCGCGAAATCCCGGCGTCGCCGAGGCAAAGGCCGGACTGGTGCACAAGCAGGTCACGCACGAGCACCGGACGATCGCCCAACGGGTTTTCCACGACGAACGGCAGGTAGGCGTCGGCGCGCTCGTCGAGCGACACCAGCCCCGCCTCGACGAGCTGCATGACCGCCGTCGCCACGTAGGGCTTGCTCATCGAGCCGACCTTGACGACGTGATCCGGCGTCATGGCCTCGCGCCTGGCGATGTCGGCGAGGCCGAAGCCGGCCGCCCAGACCATGCGCCCGCGCCGCGCGAGCGCCAGGCTCAGGCCCGGCTCGCCCGTAGCCCGCAGGGCTATGGGAACGAGGCATCGCAGGGCCTCGACCAGCCGAAGGTCGGCGGCGTCGGTGGTGTTCAGCTGTTCGATCATGAAGCGCCCTCAAGAAGCAGTTGTGCCGCCGCGAGATCCTCGATGGCGGAGCCCACCGACTTGAAGACGGTGACCTGGTCGGCCGCGGTGCGGCCCGGAACGCGCGCGCCGCAGAGGTCGGCGAGGTCGCCGGCGATGTCCGCCCGCGCCAGCACGCCGGCGGCGATGGGGATCAGAAGATCGCCTGCTTCACGCAAGCCGCCCGCCCATGTGTCCACGAAGATGCGCGCGCCGCGAACGACGTCGTCATCGGCCTCGCGGGTCTCCGGCGAGAAGGCCCCGACCAGGTCGACGTGGACGCCGGGCGACAGCCAGGCCCCCTGCAAGATCGGCGCGGCGGCGCCGGTGGCGCAGGAGATGATGTCGCAGCGCGAGGCGGAGACGGCCAGGCTGTCGGACGCCGTGACCTCGAGGTCCGGGCGCTCGACGGCCACGGCGGCGGCCAGCGCCCGGGCTTTGTCCGGCGAGCGGGCCCACACTTCGACGCGGCGGATCGGACGCACGGCGGCATGGCCGCCGATGAGGTGAGGGGCGAGCGCGCCCGCGCCGATCATCAGCAGCGATCGGGCGTCGGGGCGGGCGAGGTAGCCAGCCGCCAGCGCGGAGGCCGCGGCGGTTCGGCGAAGGGTGATCTCATTCCCGTCGGCCACGGCCGTCGGCGTCCCCGTGGCGCCGTCGAACAGCACCACCAGCGACTGGACGCTGGGTTTGCCATGGCGATCCGGATTGGCCGGGAAGAGGGTGGCGATCTTCACCGCGCCCGCCGCGGGCCGCCATATCGGCATCGTGACCAGATGCCCGCCGCCGTCGGCCAGACCCAGGACCTGGCGCGGCGGCGCCTCCGCGCCGTCGCGAAACGCCGACCTCAGCGCCTCGATCAGCCGGGGATAATCGAGCGCGCGAGCGACATCGGCCGAGTCGAACAGCTGAAGGAAGTCGCCGGGCGTCCGATCCAACATGATGCGCCCGCCAACCGGTGAGGAAGGATGAGAATGGCAGCTCTCGCCATATTGGCAACCAGTTTCCACTTTGAATAATAGCCGGGTCAGGCCGGCACGGGTTCGGCTTCCAGACGGTAGGAAGCCGACGCGGCCAGTCCCGCCGCCCGACCTTGGCCGGGACTCGCCGAGATGGAGAGGATCCGGCAGGGGCCGGGCGCCGCGGCGATATAGGCGTGGCCCATGCCGCTGTCGAAGAAGACGGAGTCGCCGCGGCGAAGGACAACCGGGGTGTAGACGTCGGTGTGCAACTCGACGACGCCGTCCAACACGTAGGCGAATTCCTCGCCGGGGTGGCTGATCAGCTCACCGAACTCCGCGATCGATCGCGCCCGAACGTCGGCGACGATGGGGGTGAAGGATTTATTCCGCAGATCGGTCGCGTGATAAAAGTGGTTATAGTTGTTTGTTTCTATGACTGTTTCGTCGTTCGACCGGGTAACGCTGCGTCGGGCCGTCGCCGCGCCGGCGGGCTTGTCCGCCGGGCGCGGGTCGAGAAGACTGGCGATGTCGAGCCCAAGGCCGCTGCTCAGCCGGCTCAGCTTGTCGAAGTTCAACGAAACGCGGTTGTTCTCGATCTTCGAAAGCACGGACACCGCGAGATTGGTCCGCTGGCTGACCTCGGCGAGCGTCAGACCCATGCGGGCGCGAAACGCTCTTACCGCCGCGCCAGGCTGGCCGGGGGTCTGGGTCATCGTCGTCTCCTCGTCAACCCGCCGATGCGGTCTCGAAGTCTGATCTATCTATTTTAGACATAGGTTGCCATAATGGACAACTCGCCAACCTTCGGGCTGGTCCCAACGCGTGGAGCTCAAGGTGGAAACGGCCGATTGGAAGATTTCGCCGGCGGCGGCGAAGCTGCACGCGGATGCTCTGGTCTGGGACCAGACCGTCCCCTGGTCGGACTTCGGGCGGCAGGAACTGCAGCAGGGGGCTCTGGCGCGACATGAGGCCGCCGGCGCCAATGTCGTCTCGTTGACGGTGGCGACCGATTCCCAGAGCGTTGCGCGCACCATCGGCGCCCTCGCTCGCGAACGGCGCTACATCCTGGGCAGTCCGGAGCGTTTCCGGCTGGTCGATACGGCCGACGACATCCTGGCCGCCAAGGCCGAGGGCCGCTTGGCCGTCACCTTCAACTTTCAGGGCACCGAGTCGTTCGACCGCAACATCGATCTGGTCGAGGTCTACTATCGCCTTGGCGTCAAGCACGCGCTGCTCGCCTACAACCAGAAGAATTCGGTCGGCGACGGCTGCCATGAGCGCACGGACGGCGGGCTCAGCCGCTTCGGCATCGCCCTGATCCAGGAGATGAACCGGGTCGGCATGATCGTCGACTGCTCCCACACCGGCTACCGCACGACCATGGACGCTTTCGAGCATTCGACGCAGCCGGTGATCTTTTCCCACTCCGACCCGAAGGCGCTCTGGGACCATCCGCGCAACATCACCGACGATCAGATCGACGCTTGCGCGGCTTCGGGCGGCGTCATCGGCATCAACGGCATCGGCGTCTTCATCGGCGAGAACGACGCCTCGACGCCGTTGCTGCTGAAGCAGATCGACTACCTGGTGCAACGCGTCGGCCCGGACCACGTCGGCATAGGCCTCGACTGGGTGTTCGACCTGCATAGCCTGCTCGTCGGCGTGCAGAAGGCCGGCGAGACCTATCCCGGCGGCGGCTACGCGAATTTCCAGATGCAGATCGGCCAGCCTGAGCAGTTGCCGGAACTGACCGAAGGGATGATCGGGCTCGGCTACGGCGAGGCCGACATCCGCGGAATCCTCGGCCTCAACTGGCTGCGGGTGGCCAGGCAGGTGTGGAAATAACCGAGCGCGGCTTGACGGGCCGGGTTCATCCAGCGCGCCAGGCCGAGATCGATGTTCGGCATGGGCGCCCAAGCGTCTCGCGGCAGCCGACGTTTCCTACAATTCCATCCAGCGCATTCAATCTGGCGGGCGCCGCCGCGGCTATTACGGCTTCCGCCTCAGAGTCGTCAGCAGCACCCGAGTCCAACGACATGTCTGCATACGCCGCCGCAAGCAGCACGACAGCGCCGACGCAGTTCGTCCAGGCGGCGAACGAACGTTACGCCTACCGGCGTTTCGGCGCGGGCGGCGGGCTTCCGCTCTTGTGCCTGCAGCACTTCACAGGAACCCTCGACAACTGGGACCCGGCGCTCACCGACGCGCTGGCCGCACGGCGCGACCTCATTCTCTTCGACAATGCCGGGCTGGGGCGATCCTCGGGCGAAGTCCCACACACCGTGACGGGAATGACTGGCCACGCTTTCGCCTTCCTGGAGGCTCTGGGCGTCACGCGGTGCGACGTGCTCGGCTTCTCGCTCGGCGGCATGATCGCGCAGCAGATGGCGCTGGATCGTCCCGGCATCTTCCGGCGGCTGATCCTGGCCGGCACGGGGCCAAGGGGCGGCGAAGAGATCATGCATCTGGATAAGCCGACCCTGGCGCCCTATCTCGCCGATCCCAGCTTGCGAGGCTACGCCGTGCTCTCGAAGATCTTCTTCGCGCCGACGCCGTCCAGCCAGGCGGCCGGCGAGGCCTTCGTCGAGCGATTGCAGCAGCGAACCAGCGACCTCGAGCCCGCCTCGGGGCCGAACGTGGCAGCGGCGCAAATGGCCGCCTTCCGCGATTGGGAACAGTACGCCGGCGAGCGCTTCGCGGACCTGAAAGGCATTACTCACCCCGTCCTGGTGGTCAACGGCGTGCGCGACGAGATGATCCCGGTGCGCAACTCGTACCGGCTGGCGGAAAACCTGCCGAACGCCGTGCTCATGACCTACCCGGACGCCGGTCACGGTTCGCTGTTCCAGTACCATGAACCGTTCGCCCGCCAGGCCGAAGCCTTCCTGGCCGCGGACTCAGCCAGTGCGCCTTACTGAGGCGCCTTGGGGAATTCAGGCGGCGAGGAAGTCCAAGATCGCCTCGGCGAGCGCACCGGGCGCCTCAAGCGGCGAGAGATGCGCGATCCCGTCGAGGATCTCGAAGCGGGCTTCCGGGATGACGGCCCTTCAAGAAAAACCTGCGCGCCCGGCTCAGAGCTTCGAACCGCCGTCCACGCGCAGGGTGTCGCCGGAGATCCAGCGCGCCGCGTCCGAGGCCAGGAAGGCGATCGCGCCGGCGATGTCTTCCGGCTGGGCGATACGCTTCAGCGCCTGCATGGCCCTCGTCGCTTCGCGTCCCTGGTCGGTCTTCACGAAGCTGGACAAGTCGGTGGCGACCACTCCGGGCGCGACGGCGTTGACGCGGACGCCGCGCGGGCCGAGCTCGGCGGCGAAATGCTTCACCAGGGTGTCGATCGCCCCCTTGGTGGCGGCATAGGCCGACAAGGTCCCCACCGCCGCGTGCGCCGCCAGCGAAGAGGTGAAGATCACGCTGGAGCCTTCGCGCAGGATCGGCAGCAACTGCTGCACCAGGAAGAACGGCGCGCGCACATTCACCGCGAACACCGCGTCGAAGTCCTCGATCGTGGTGTCCTCGATCGAGGCCGACGGGGCGATGCCGGCGTTGGCGACCAGGATGTCCAGCCGCTCGCCGACGATCGCCCGCACCTGACGGGCCAGCTCGGCGGGGCTTTCAGGTCGGGCGAGGTCGGCGCCGACCGCCTCGGCCTGGCCGCCGCCGCTCCCGATCTGCTCGACCACGGCCGCGGCCTCCGCCGCCGTCTTGCCGTAGTGGACCAGCACCCGCGCGCCGGCTTCGGCGAGGGCCAGGGCGGCCGCGCGGCCGATGCCGCGCGAGGCGCCGGTGACCAGTGCGGTCTTGTTGCTCAGGTCCGCCATGGGACCGGCTCCTTTGAAAGTCTCTGGGTTCAGGGGCGGGATCAGCGGTCGAGGAACAGCACGGCCTCGGGCACGAAACGGTCGGGGTACTGGTAGAAGGACCCGTGGTTGGCGTCCGGGTAGACGATCAGCTGCGCATCCGGCAGCGTCTGCTGCAGCACGTAGGAATTGTAGGTGGGGATGATCACGTCGTTGCTGCCCTGCACCACCAGGGTCGGCTGCCGCATGGTCTTCAGATAGTCGAGATAGCCGTCCTGTCCCTGGTAGGCGATGTACTTGCCGATCGCCGCCAGCTGCGCGTCGATGGTTTGCCTGCCGACCAGAGGATCGCGGTCCCGCCGGCGCAGTTTGCGCTCCAGAAAGGCGAGGCCGGCGGCCTGGCTGGCCGGCGAGGGCGTGAAGTGCACCTTGAGCCAGAGGTGTTCGGGCGGATCGTAGGTCGCGGCGAAGATCGCCTGCGACTGGCTGGCCGCCATGTCCGCGCCGCGCGGTCCGGTCCCCACCAGGATCAGCTTACGCACCAGATCGGGCGCCTGAAGCGTGATCTCCTGGGCGACCATGCCGCCGATGGAGAAGCCGAGCACGTCGACCTGGGCAAGGCCCAGGGCGCGGACAAAGGCGATCGCGTTGGCGCCCATCTCCTGGAAGCTGGAGGGAGTCTCACCGGAGCTGGCCGCGACCCCCGCGTTGTCGAACAGGATGACTTCGCGGGTCTGCGCCAGGCCGTCGGTCACCGCCGGATCCCAATGATCCAGCGTGCCCTGGAAGTGCTGGTTGAAGACGATCGGCACGGCGCCGGCCTTGCCGAAGCGGCGGTAGGCGAAACGGACGCCGTTGGCCTCGGCGAACAGCGTCGGGGCGGTCTCATGGGTGATGCCGGACATGGGTCTTCTCCGTCAGGTTTCTCTTGAGGAGTTCATCCGGCGAAGCCGGCCTGGCCCTCGTCGCCGGCGCGGCGTTGCGGGCGCTCCTGGCGCTCGGTTCGGCCTGGCGGCGTCGCCGTCGCGTGCCGGCGCTGCCAGGCGCGCGGCGTTTCGCCGACGGCGGTCCGGAAGGCGCGGGTGAAATGGGGCTGATCGGAGAACCCGCAGGCCAGCGCGATCTGGCTCAGCGGCTCCTCCGAGACCAGCATCATCTCCTGGGCGCGAGCGATGCGTCGCCCGACGACATAGGCGTGCGGGCCAACGCCGAGGCTGCGCCGAAAGGCATGGGCGAAATATTGCGGATTGAGCCGGGCCAGCGGCGCAAGGTCGGCGTTCGCCAGAGCCGCATCGAGATTGGCTTCGATATGGGCGGTGACGCGGCGAATCTGCCAGACGAGCAAGCCGCCGCGCTCGCGCCGCTGCGACGCGGCCGGCGCGCCGGTGTCGACGACCTCCTGCAGCAGGCGGCGGGCGTGGACCAGGCAGGTCCGCGCCGTCGCCCGATCTTCATCGAGGGCGCGAAGGCCGTCGCCAAGCAGCCTTAACGCCGCGCGCGAGGGCGCCAGCAGGCGGCGGCTGTCGACGTCAGCCTCCGCGATCCCGCCCGCGGGCGGGCAGTTCCAGTCCAGCACGTATGTAGCGGCAAGCGCCATAAGGGGTCCTCCGCGCCAGCGAACGGCTTTCTGTTCGCCTCGGCAGCGACCCTGCTCGGCGGCGCGGATTCACGCACCTTAAGCGTTGTTAAACGCTGGGAAGGGCTCGGCGCCGCCGGCCCGGACCAGCGCCCGCCTGCACAATTTTCCAGCGAATCTTCAAGACGGCGGCGCCGCGCCGCGTGTAAGGCCGGCCGACAGGATGGCGCGTGCGCCGAGAGTTAAGGGAGTTCGCCGCCATGAGGGACGTCGCCGTCGTCGCCTACTGCCGAACCGGCATCGCCAAGGCCGGGCGCGGCGCCCTCAACCAGACCCACGGCATTCCGATGGCCGCGCACGTGCTCGGCAAGGTGCTGGAGCGCGCCGGGATCGAGGCCGGCGAAGTCGAGGACGTGGTGATGGGCTGCGGCCTGCCGGAAGGCTATACCGGCCACAACATCGCGCGCACCTCGGCCCTGTGGGCGGGCCTCGGCGTCGGGGTCCCGGGCGTGACCGTCAACCGCTATTGCGGTTCGGGCCTGACGGCGGCCTCGATGGCCGCCAACCGGATCGCCGTCGGCGAGGCGGACGTCATCATCGCCGCCGGGGTCGAGAGCATCAGCCTCACCCAAACCAACATCAACCTGAAGGGCTTCGTCTACGAGCCGCTGCAGCTGAAGATGCCGGCGGTCTGGTGGACGATGAACCAGACCGCCGACCTGGTCGCCGAGCGCTACGGCTTCAGCCGCGAAGTGCTGGATGAATATGTCGTGGGCTCGCAGGCGCGGGTGGAGGCGGCGAGGGCCGCCGGCAAGTTCGCGCTGGAGATCGTCCCATTCACCACCACCATGCAGGCAGCCGACAAGGCGACCGGCGAAAACCACATGCTGGAGGTGACCCTGGACCACGACGAAGGGCCGAGGCCGGGCACGACGCTGGAGGCGCTGTCGGCGCTGAAGCCGGTCTATCCCGGCGGCACGACCACCGCCGGCAACGCCTCGCAACTTTCCGACGGCGCGGCGGCTCTGGTGATGATGGACGCCGACCTCGCCGCCCGGCGCGGCCTGCCGATCCTCGGCCTGTTCCGCGGCATGCAGCTGGCGGCGGTGGCGCCTGAGGAGATGAGCATCGCCATCACCCCGGCGATCCGCCGGCTGATGACCCGTCACGGCCTCTCCATCGCCGAGATCGACCTCTGGGAGCTGCACGAGGCCTATGCGGTGACCACGCTCTACAACCAGGCCCAGCTCGGGACGCCCTGGGAGCGGACCAACGTCAACGGCGGCGCCATCGCCCTCGGCCATCCCTATGGCATGTCGGGGATTCGCTATGTCGGCCAGACCCTGATGGAGCTGGGCCGCCGCGGCGCCGGCAAGGCCATCGTGGGGGTCTGCACCGCCGGCGGCCAGGCGACGGCGGCCTATCTGGAGCGCTAACTCACGTTTTCCGCAGGCCTGCTCTGGCCAAGCTCTCGTACAGGCGGCGGCCGCGCCGGACATCGGCGGAACACGTATCCGTCGGCGCCTTCGCCAGCACCTCGCCCAGGCGCCGACGGGCTTCCGCGGCTTCGGAGTCCGGCGCGTTTTCCGCCCAGGTGATCGAGATCCGAAGCATCCAGGCGAGCGCGCCCTGGCGGCGCGCCTGGGCGTAGGCCGCGGACAGATCCGCGCAGGCTTGCTGCAAGGCTTGGCGACCGCCCCGTCGCAGCCCAAGGCTCGCTTGGGCTCGCAGAAGCTCAGGGCGGCACCAATGCCCAGGCTCGCTGGCGAAACTGGTCAGCGCGGCGTCGATAACCGCCAAACCTTCCTCCACCGCCCCCAGTTCGCCGAGGGCCTCCGCCAACCGGCCCACGAAAGCGCTGAAGCGCAGGACGAACCGGTTGCCCGGCTCGGGCGAGAGCGCTTTCAGGATCGGCTCGAGCCTGGCCGTCCCGTCGGCCCGCGCCACCTCCAGCACCGCGCGCATGGCGCGGTTGCTCTCGAAGGTGCGGCGGCCCGCCCCGTAGGCTTCCGAAAGACGCGCGTGCTCGTCGATGAAGGCCTCGGCGCTTTCCAGGTCGCCATTGAGCAGCGCCGTGTGGGCGCCGCCGTCGAGCATGGCCCAGGTCGTGCTCAGCGTGTGGCCGACCTCCCGCGCCTGCGCCACGCAGGCCGCGGCCTCGGCGGCGGCCGCGTCGTAGTCGCCCCTCAGCCAGAATATCCGGCTGCGAAGACCGCGCACGGTGACGACGGGGTCGAACTGGAATCGGATCACGCCCGCAGGCGGCTCGCGCCGGTCGAAAAAGGCGAAGGCCCGATCGGCCTCCCGGGCGGCCGCGGCGATCTCCCCGACGCAGAAGGCCGGCAGGATCCTGAGCAGGGCGGCCTGGGCGAGGTCGTCAGCCGTCGCCAGCTGTTCGGCGAGCCGGCCGAACCGTTGCGCCAGTCTCTTCGCATCGCCAAGCCGCCCCTCATAGTAGGCGACGTAGCAGTCGCCCCAGGCGCAAAGCATCTGGTGCGGAATGTCGGCCTCGGCCTCGGCCAGGGGCAGCAACGCCCTCCAGACGGCGGCCGTGCCCGGCGATGCGCCCAGGGTATAGTTGAACACGACCCCCTGGGCGCCCAGCAATCGCATTTCCGCGCGGCGATCCGGATCCGGCCGGTCGCGAACCGCCGTCAGGGCTTTGCGGACGCGGTCGCTGTACTCGTAGACATGGGACAGCCGAAACCACATCGGCAGCGATTCAAGGATGAGGCGCACGGCGAGATCCAGGTCCCCGTCCGCGCCGAACGCCCAGTCCAGCCCCGCCCGGATGTCGTCAAGCCAGCCGGCGTAGGTCTTTTCCCAGGCGGCCCGCGCCTCGAAGCGCCAGGCCGCCTCGCTGTCTCGCAGCAGGTCGAGGAAATGCGACGCGTGCCTGCTGGCCGTCTCCTTCGCCTCGTCCGGGTCCAGCTTTCCGGCCGCGTAGGCGCGCGTCATCTGGAGCAGCCGATAGACGGCATGGTCGCCGGAGAGGTCGACGTTCAGCAAGGATTTCTCGGCGAGGTTGGCCAGTGCGCCGAGGAAGCCGACATCGTCCGGCGCGTCGCCCGCCACGGCCATCGCCGCCTGCAACGTGAACGCGCCGCTGAACACCGACAGCCGGCGCAGGATCCTTTGCTCGGCCTCCGGCAGAAGCTGATAGCTCCAGTCGAGCGTGGCGTTGAGCGTGGCGTGGCGCGGCAGGGCGGTTCGCCGGCCCTGGGTCAGCAGATCGAAGCGGGAGCCGAGCAGCTGCGCGACCCCGCCGACGCCGAACACGCCGACCGCGGCGGCCGCCAGCTCCAAGGCCAGCGGGATGCCGTCCACCCGACGGCAGATCTCGACGATCGCGGCGGTGTCGCGGTCGAACGGCAGGCCGTCGGCGCGCGACGACGCCCGTTCCAGGAACAGCTGCGCCGACGCGAAACTGAGCCCCTCGGCCCGCGTCGCGAAATCCGCAGGCGGAATCTCCAGCGGCGGCAGCCGGCACACCCACTCGCCCGCCGCGCGCAGCGGTTCGCGGCTGGTGGCGAGGATCCGCAGGTCGGGGGCGGCCTTGAGCAAGGCTTCGGCCAGGGTGGCGCAGGCGGCCACCAGATGTTCGCAATTGTCCAACACCAGCAGCGTCGGCCGGCCTCGCAGTTGCGCCTTCAAGGCGTCGAGCGGGTCGCTCGAGAGCGCCACCAAGCCCAGCGAGGAGGCGATGGCGGCGGCCAGAAGCTGCGGGTCGCGGACCGAGGCGAGGTCGACGAACCATGCGGTCGCCGGCGCGAGCGCCTCGACCACCGCCAGGGCCAGGGTCGTCTTGCCGATGCCGCCCGCGCCGACGATGGTGACCAGCGGCTCGCTGCCGAGGCGGCTGCAGACCATGGCCATCGCGTCCGCCCGTCCGATGATCCGGGTCAGCGGCCGCGGCGCGTTTCCGGCGGCGGCGGGCCGCGGGACGCCGGCGTCGACGTCCGTGACCGGCGCCACGAAGCGGTATCCGCGCCCGACGACGTTGGCGATGAACTCCTCGTGGCCGTGTCCGTCGCCCAGAGCCTTGCGCAGGCCGGCGATCTGCACCCGCAGATTGCTCTCGTCGACGGTCGTCGTCGGCCAAGCCCGCTCGATAAGGTCCTGGTAGCCGATCACCTCGCCGCGCCCTTCGACCAGCAGGGTGAGGATTTCCAGCGCCCGGCCGCCGAGGCGGACCCGGCGACCCTGGTCGAGCAGCACGCCGGCGCGCGGCGCCAGCTGATAGGCGCCGAACGCCAGGCAGGGCTCGCTCTCGCGGCCGATCGGCGCGTCAGGTCCGCCCTGCGAACGCAGATCCGCGCCGTCCGGCTGGCCCGGCGACGCCTCGTTCCTGGCGGGGGCGCCCACGGCGGCCGTCATTCGGTTTCGAGGGCGAGCAGCGCCCTGCGCACGCCGCTCACGAGGGCGTCCGACAGCGCGGCGTCGTTGACCGCGCGGGCCAGCGTCACCGCGCCGACGGCGGCGCTGACGATCAGCATCGCCCGCATCTCGGCGCGATCGTCCGACCGCCCCAGCATCGCCCTGACCCGCGACAGCGCCGCCCTCACGCCCTGGGTGAAGACCGATCGGGTCGGCTCGTCGGCCCGCGCGACCTCCGCGGCCAGCGCCGCCAGCGCGCAGCCTTCGCCGGTCCCGTCGCGGTGGGTCCGGCTGATATAGCCGCGCAGATAGCCAGCCAGTCCAAGGCTTTCGCCGCCGTGCTCGGCATAGGTCGCGGCATTGTGCGCTACGGCGCGACGAAGGGCTTCGACCACAAGCTCGTCGCGTGCGTCGAAGTGCTTGTAGAAGCCGCCGTGCGTCAGACCGGCGGCCTGCATCAGCTCAGCGATGCTCACGCCCAGGCCCTCCTGGCGAATTCGCCCCGCGGCTAATTCGAGGATGCGCGCCCTCGATTGCGCCTTGTGCTCCCGGGAATGACCCATGTCGCTCCGATCAGGATGTCACGTGACATCCTGATCGATGAATGGGGTTCGATCAAGCCAACGTCGCCGCTCGGCTATCGCCGCGCGGCGCGGTCGGGCGCTCGTCGCCCGGCAATGCCGCATCCGCTGGGCGACCCAGGCCAGAGCGCCGGAAAGGTCAGGGAGGCGACACATCCGCCCGGACCGAAACGCCATGAGACGGCGCCGCCCAGTTCCGCGGCAAGGCTCTGGATGATGCGACTGCCGCACCCGGGCCGACGATCGGGGTCAGCGCGCCCGTCATTGGAGATATGGCAGCTCACCAGGTCGGGGCCGACGTCGAGTTCGATCGTGGCCGACCCGCCGCCGCCGGCGAAGCCGTGCCTGGCCACGTTGGCGATGAGTTCGGCCATGATCAGCCCGACATACCAGCAGCGCTCGGCCTCCAGCGGCGCCGGCTGCTGGATCAGGGTCAACCGGACGCCGCGGTCCGCGAGATAGGCGGCGGACAGCGCCGCGCAGATGTTGGCCAGATACTCGCAGAGATCCATCACGGTCGCGTCAACGGGCGGCCGCAAGGCCCGGTGGGCGGCGGCCTGCGCGTGCAGGCGTTCGGCGGCGGCGGCCAGCGCCGGGCGCGCCTGTGGCGCGGCGGAGGAGGCCGCCAGTCCGAGACGCCCGATCGCCATGGCGTATTCATTGACGACGCGGTGGGTGATTTCCTCGACCAGCACCAGCGATCGAAAGTGCGCACCCGCACCGGAAGGCGATGACCGACCCATCGATTTGACCCCTCGCAGCATCGCAGAACGGCGACGGATGCTTCGGCGGGATATTGGGGAGAGGCGCGAGCGGACAATTGTCGTCTTCGGCAGGACTTGTTGTCTTCGATAGGCTTTCAAGCATCCGAAGCGGGCGCGGCATTGACAGTCGTGCGCGCGGGGCGGTTTCCTTCCATCGTTGCTCAAGTCCGATCGTGGTCCGGCGGGGAACGGGGAGGGATGGGATGTATCGGCGGATACTTCTTGCCTATGACGGCTCGCTGGAAGGCGCGATCGCGTTGCGCGAGGGCGCGCTTCTGGCCCGGCAGTGCAAGGCGCGGGTCTTCATCCTGTCGGTGATTCCCGAAACGGCGGGCGTGCGGACGGCGGAGTCGCTTCACGCCGGCGTCGTCACCGAACAGACCCGCAGCTACAAGGAGACGCTCGTGCGCGGCGTCGCGCGCCTGAAAAAGCTTGGCCTCGAGCCGGTCGCCAAGTTGGTCGTCGGCGAGCCGGCCGTGGCGATCGGCGCCTTCGCCCGCGAAATCGAGGCCGATCTCGTGGTGCTGGGCCACCGGCGGCAGAGCCTGCTGCAACGCTGGTGGTCGGGAGCGTCGGGCGCCTATGTGTCCGACCATATCCGCTGCAGCCTACTCATCAGCCGCAACATGATCAGCGACGAAGTGTTCGAACAGGCCCTGGCGAGCGGCGCGGAGCCATCAAGCGGCCGCAATGCGAGTTGAAATCTCGTGTAAGGTCCATAGCCGCCGTCTATAGCCGCGAATGGAGGCGGCCCTGGGATCGACCGGGCGCCTCTCGGCGGCTTCAAGGGCTTGCCGGCCTTGGCCTGGCGCGCTTCCGTCGCCCCTCGCCGCCGCCCGGGCCATCGCCGGACGCCGCTCGCACGGCCCTGTCATCACATAACAGTCTATATTGCAGCGCAGCATAGACTTTCCCGAATTGCGCCAAAATAGTGAGCTCCTTCAACAATGCAGGGCTTGTGCGGCGCAATATAAATGCTGGTCAGTGAATTTGCCCTCGCCCCGCTAGGCTTTCTTCGCCCTTGACGATGTAAAAAGGGGTTGCCAAAGGACGCCTGCCGCAAGTCTAACATCGCGGTAACACTTCCGGGGCCGGTGGGCTCGGAAAGCTCCCGCGGACGTTTCGACGGACGTGGATGTAGGCGCTGAGGTCCGATCGAATCCGATCTGGTTTCGGCTAAGGTTTTTTTCAAGGGGAGACGCGCTTTCCGCGCGACGATCCCTCAGGCTCTAACGTGTTAGACCAGGCAGGAATTGGCGACAGATGCCCAACAAACTGAAGACCCCCATCATCGCCCTGATCGGCGCACTGGCGCTGATGGCGAGCGCGCCGGCCTTCGCTCAAACGGCGGCCCCGGCGGATTCCGCCGCAGCGGCCGCCTCCGCGGCGCCGGCTGACTCCTCCGCGGCGGCCTCGGCGGCCCCGGCCGACTCCTCCGCCGGCGCGGCCGATCAGGCGACGGCGCCGAAGAGCACCGGCGGGCAACTGAACGCGTTCACGATGTTCATCAACGCCACCTGGCCGGTGAAGACCGTGATCATCGGGCTGTTCCTCTGCTCGGCGCTGTCCTGGATGACCCTGATCATCAAGCTGATCCAGTTCTCCAGCCTGAACCGGGAATCGGACAGGTTCCTCGAAGCTTTCCGTTCCGCCCGGTCGATCGCGGACATCAACCGCATCTCCACGGCGGAAGAATATGAAGGCAACCCGATGGCCGACATGGCCGCGGCGGCCTCCTCGGAAGTCGAACTTTCCCGCCAGGCCGGCCTCGCCGTCACCGGCGAGCACGCCGACTCCGTCGTCGCCCGCGCCGGCTCGGCGGTCACCGCGGTCCAGGCCTCGCTGGCCAAGCGGCTGTCGGACGGCATGGCCTTCCTGGCCTCGCTGGGCTCCAACGCGCCGTTCGTCGGCCTGTTCGGCACCGTCTACGGGATCATGGTTTCGTTCATCAACATCACCAACAGCGGCACCACCAACCTGGCGGCGGTCGCCCCGGGTATCGCCGAAGCCCTGCTGGCCACCGGTTTCGGCCTGTTCGCGGCGATCCCGGCGGTGGTGTTCTATAACTACTTCCAGACCCGCATCTCCAACTACGGGACCCGTGCGGAAGGCTTTGTCGCCGAGCTGATGAACGCCATCTCGCGGCAGCTCGACAAGGGGGCCTAACCCCTATGGCAGCCAAGCTCTCCGGTTCAGGGGGTGACAGGTACAATATCGAGCAGAACCACGACATCAACGTCACCCCCTTCGTCGATGTCATGCTGGTCCTTCTCATCATCTTCATGGTGTGCGCGCCCCTGGCGATCCCCTCGGTCAAGGTCGACCTGCCCAACGCGGTCGCCCAGGCATCGAAGAACCCGCCAAAGCCGGTCTACATAACCATCGAATCCAACGGGAATCTGCACATCGGCGATCATCCGACGGATTTGGACAGTCTCGGTGGCGACCTGCGGGACGCCATCGGCAAGCGTGACCCGACCCGGGAGCGCATCTTCATCCGCGCCGACAAGGAAACCATCTACGGCGACTTCATGGGCGTGATGAACAAGCTCCAGGACAACGGTTTTTACAGTGTGGCGCTGATCGGTCTCGATCAACGCGGCAAGCACGGCATCAGTTAGGGCTCGCTGACGTATGGCTGACGAACAGCAACCCCCTGAGCATGAGCATCGGTTCTACGATCCGCTGACCGCCGACCGGCGCCCCGGCAAGCGGAACAATACCGCTGTCGTGGTCGCCATCGGCGCCGCGGTCGTGTTCCATGCTCTGCTGGTGGCTTACCTCTACAAGGCGAAGTTCGAGGCGAAGTTTCAGGACTTTACCGATCAGGCCGTGAAGGTGAACATCCTCGCGCCTCCGCCTCCGCCGCCGCCTCCGCCTCCACCGCCTCCGCCGCCGAAAAACGCGCCGCCGCCGCCGCCGCCGCAGGTGCAGCCGCGTCCCCCGGTTCCGCCGCCGCCCGGCATTCCGCCGCCGCCGCCGCTGCCGATCCCGCCGGCGCCCAAGCCGCCGCCCGCGCCGCCGCCGCCCGCGCCGCCGCCGCCGCCAAAGCATGTGGCGACGATCTCCAACGCGGACTTCCTGCGTCAGCCCAACAACGACGACATGCAGGAATACTATCCGGACCGGGCGCTGCGGATGAACCAGGGCGGCAAGGCCACCGTCAGGTGCACGGTGACCAAGTCGGGAACCCTGACCGCCTGTTCGATCCTGTCGGAGGATCCGGCCGACTTCGGCTTCGGCCAGGCGACGCTCCAGGTGACGCACATCTGGAAGATCCGGCCGATGAGCGTCGATGGGCAGCCGACCGAAGGCGGCACCTTCGAACGGACCGTAGTCTGGCGCCCGCCGCCGCCGGATTAGAGCGCGGACCGACGAAAAAGCCCCCGGGGAGGACATCTCCCCGGGGGTCTTCGTATCGGGTTGCTTGATCGGCGGGCGGGCGCCGACTAGAGATGACCGCCTCGCGTTGCGCCGCCTTAGCTCAGTTGGTTAGAGCGCCAGATTGTGGATCTGGAGGTCGTCCGTTCAATTCGGACAGGCGGTACCACGCGACCCTTGTTTATTCAGAGCCTTAACCGCCCGCGACCGCCGCCCAGTCGCGGGCGGTTTTGCACTTATTTTGCACGTTACGTTTTGCACGCTGTCTGGCGAACCGATTGGCCTATCGGACTTCCGCGGCAGGAGCGCCATCGGAGGTCTGCTCGCGGAGGTCGCGGAGCAGGTTCGGCATCCGCGCGCCGGTTTTTGGCGGCCCCGAAACGGCCGCCACCAGCTTCGACTTTCTTGCCCTTGGCGAAGGCGGCGGCGTCCCTGTCGCGTCCAGAATCGCGAGGAGGGCGCTCTCCGAGCCGTTCTCGATGAAGCTCGCATCTGGCGTCCGGGCCCGCTCGATCCACAGCCCCGCTATCGGTAGTGATCGCCTGACTTCACCGGGCAGGCTTCGTCGACGACCCAAAGCGCTTCCTGGATATGAAGGATGTGGGCGGTGTCTGCAGCCGCCGGTCCGCGTAAATCCGATGGCGTTGCTCGGTACGTGGAAGACGACCCTGCCGCGCGGGAGACCGTCCCTGCGTAGGGCGGACCGTCCTGGAAGGCCGGAGGTCGTGCTGAACCGCCGATGCGCCCCGACGTTCGGTTTGCTCAGGACTGGGCTTCCATCAAATCCGCCCGAAACCGTCCGCCAGCCGCGCCACGGTAGGCTCGGTCCACAGTCAATCCGCTGAGTCCGAGTCGCCGCGCCACGACCTCGACGGAGCCACGGCTCCTGAGTGGGCCAATTCAGTAATCTGATCAGTGGCTGGCCAACACAACTGCAACTTATCCCTTGATCCGATCGTTCATACAGTTATCAGTTTGGTACGCGAGCAGGAGACTTTCGAGTCAATAGGGGAGGGACATTGTCCGAGATCGCTAAGGCGCCCGTTCCCTGCCACCCGCAGATGGAACTGTTGATCGACCCGGTGAACGCTTTGGTTAATGCCCGACAGGGAGACGTTATTGCGGGCGGCACGCCGCCAGGGCGCGTTCGGGCTGGCGACAGGTCTTCGCCGCTAGCCGGCTCCCTGAGCGACTATGTATTATTACTTTCAGTCAGGTTGATGACCTAGCCACCCACAGCGGCACAGCGTGGCCGACAGAAACCGGCTCGGCGCCCCCAAGGTTCAGGCAGGGAGCGATCAGTCCACGGGGGCTGATAGACACTTTGCCGCTGCGGCCTGTTAGCGCCCTGAGCCTTTCGCCGCGCGTGCGGTTTGGCGCAGTTGGGATCGTAACGGGTCCCCATCGAGAATTCCCCGATTGAAGACAGGCCCTACAGATTCAAAGCGCTCATCCTACGTTACCGCTGGCTTATCCAGCGGGGACTGCGGGCGGCCCAGTCGGGGCTGGGGTGCATGTAGGCTGACCCTCCATCAACGGTGAGGATCTGGCCGGTGATCCAGCGCGCCTGAGGACTGGCCAGGAAAGCGATGGCCTCGGCGACATCCCAGGCGTCGCCCTCGGTGAGCAAAGCCGTCCGCCTGCGGCGCTGCTCGCGAATCTCGGCAGCGTCTTGCTCGGTCTTGAAGTGCCGAGCGACCATGGCCGCCCAGACCTCGCCGGGGCGCACGGCGTTGCAGCGCACGCCGTCTAGGCCGTGGTGCGCCGCAATCTGTATGGTCAGCGCCTCAAGGGCCCCCTTGCTGGCGCTGTAGACGACAGCGGGTGACAGCTTATCGACGGCGGTCGAGGACACGTTCACGATCGAACCGCCGGCGACCATGTGCGGAATCCCGTGTTTGCAAAGAAACAGCGCGCTCTTCAGGTTTATGGCCATCGCCCGGTCCCAGGCCTCTTCCTCGATGACCGGCACGGCGCCCACCTCCGATACTCCAAGATTGTTAACGATGACATCGAGGCGGCCGAAGTGCGCCATCGTCTCGACGACGACACGGCGACACTCGGCTTCCAGCGAGAGATCGGCGGTGACCGCGAACGCACGGCCGTCATCCGCGAGAATGCGCCGCACCGTCTCGGCGCCGCCCTGCTCGTCAATATCGGCCACCAGGACCTGGGCGCCCCTGCGTGCCAGCAGGCGGCTGGTGGCCTCCCCGATGCTGCAGGCGGATCCCGGACTTGTGCCGCCGCCAGTCACGATCGCCACCAAGCCTTCGAATTGCAGAGGTTCTCGTTCGGTCATGTTTTCACTCCTCGCGGGACGGTCCAGCGACCGAAAGAAGGTAATTTATATAGCTCTATTAAGCCCACGCAACACGGATGGATGCAGTCCGCCGTTCGGGTGCGTGGTTAGTCAGGTTGAGCGACATAAGGTATTCGTGTTGACTCTGCTCGAAATCGACACCGCGTCAGCCAAGACCGCAAGTGTGGAAACCCGTGGAGCCATGAGTATCGGATTTCACCGAGGGTACTCGGCCCGGCCTGGCATGGAAATACCGATATCGGTTTTGCCGCCGGTCAATTGACTTCAGCCACAGCCGCGGCGCATTCTCAACGCAGCCTGCGGTCCGCTTACCCTGAAGCTCCGACATAGGTTTCGCACTGACCTCTCATTCGTCCCCCGGAAACAGGCCGCCCACCGATGGACCTTAGATTAAGAGGGCAGGTCGTCTGGGTGCTTGCGCCCGCCACCCGCGCTGTCTGGAACTTGGCTGAGGCTTTCCTCGAGGAGGCGGCTTTCGTCTGCGTCGTCACGACGGAAAGCGAAGCGGGTGTCGCCTGCAGCCGCCTGCAGCTTCGCTTCGGGCAGAACCTGCGGGTTGTGATGGTGGGACGACAGACTTGCCTGCTGTCAAAGGCCTTCGTGCAGCCTCTTCTACAAGCGGGCGTGCCCAACACGATCGTGCTGCTCCAAACCGCTGGGCAGCGAAGCGATCCCACCGCTCACGATTGGGATGAGTTTCTGCGCAGTCGCGCCGCTGAAATGCGCGACGGTGGAACCATCGTCGTCGTCTCGCCGCACGGTACTATTCCGGGCGACGCGCCCGATGAGTTCGCATCGTGGGTCCAGTCCGTAAGGCGTCAAGGCTGGACTTGGTCCGCCTTGACGCCAGATCGCTGCGCCGTGAGTTTCATCGGCGCGGCGCTCGACCTTTCAGCCGATCCTGCGAGCGGCCGACCCAGCGAAAATCAGGAGCCCGTCCGGGCGTGGGGCCTTCCGGCTCTGGCGGCGTTCATGGCGAGCCGCGGGCGGGGGCTGACCGCTGTCGTTACCAGCGATGGGTCCGCGCATTTCGTGTGATCACCCAGCTTGAGCTCATCCGCTGGCCAAGCGGTTGGCTCGTCCGGGGCAGCTGGAGAAGATCGTCCGGCCTTCGCTAGTGGTGGCCGGGCCGCCTAGACGCGTAACACCGGCGCGATGCGGCCCGGCCAGCCCTGTTCATACGCGTAGGCCATGGAAAGCAGGGCCGCCTCGCTCCAGGGCACCCCGATGAAGATCAGCGCGAACGGCGAGCCACTGGCAAGCCGTCCTGCGGGAACCACCACACCGGGGAGCCCGGCGACATTTACCGCCTGCGTCGAGGTGGATAGGTAGGGCGCGTCGCCAACTAGGGGAGGGACCTCCGTCATCATCTGCGGGAACACCAGACCGTCGAGTTGGCGTGCCGCCATCACCTCCCCGAACGTGGCCAAGCACCACCTTTTGGCGGCCATGAACTCGACAAGGTCGGGAGGGCCCGCGTCGGCTGTCGTTTTGATATGGGCGCGCATGAAGTGAAGCGGCTGGCCCTCGTCGAAGGGATCGGCGCCGGCACGCTGCACTAGGTCCACGAACGACGAGACTCCGAGCTGGGGTTACGTCGCAGATAGTTCCCGAAGTCGTAGATTATCGACTCCAGTACGCTCAGAGCGCTCAGCCGACTGGCGTAGCTGGCGAATGGCGTCCCCTTGAAGGGGTCTTCGACCATCGTCGCGCCGAGCGGGACGATCTGGCCAAGCGCCCGGTCGTACTGGCTCGCAATCCCCGGTGAGAGCGGGTCGGAGCGCCAGCGGGCGCCGAAGGTCCCCAGCCGCTTGCCGTTAAGTCCCTCTGGCCGCAAGTCGCACCCATACCCGCCCTGTGGGATCCGATCCAGGCCGGCCAGGGTCTTAGGGTCCTCGACCGTAAAGCCGGCCATCACGTCGAGCATCTGGGCGGCGTCGCGAACGGACCTCGCGTGCGGTCCAACCACGTCACGCGTGCTGGCCGCCATCGGTGCGACGCCGGCGTTCGGCGTCAGGCCGAAGGTAGGCCTGATGGCCACGAGCGACTGCGCTCCGGCCGGGTTCTGGATGGGAACCGCCAGTCTCCTCCGCCACCCCGGTGACGGCGAACCCCGCCGCCACTGCCGTGGCGGTGCCGGAACTGCTGCCAGCCGGCATCAGCCGCCGATCGAGAGCGTTGTAAGTGGTCCCGGCCCAGCTGGTCGTTGTCCGTTGGGCGGCGCTAAAGGCGGGTGTGTTGGTCTTGCCCACAATGATCGCGCCCGCCCGGCGCAGCCTGGCCACAACTGGCGCGTCCCATTCGGGTATCAACCCGTAGCCGCCCCGCATCGGCGCCAGTCGATCCCAGCAACAGGTGGTGGGCATTCCGGCCACATCGATGGAATCCTTCACCGCCACGGGGATGCCGGCCATTGGTCCAAGCGACTTGCCGTCGGCCCGCAGTGCGTCGATCCGGCTGGCTTCGTCCAGATTGTTAGGATTGACGAAAACGAAGGCGTTGTAGGCGGGCTCGAAGACCGTGATCCGCGCTAGCATCGCGCGCATCAGAGCTTCCGCGGTCAGGCCGCCAGTTGCGAAGCCAGCCTGAACGTCCGCGATCGTCACACTTTGCAGCCGTAAGCTGTTGAAGCGAGCTTTTGACGCACTCCCGATGGCCCCGGCAGCGGCGACGGCTATGCTCTGCGGCGGCCCCGCAACGGCGATCGGCCTCATCCTATTGACCTGGATGGCCGGTGTTCGCGGCTCTCTTGCGTGGCGGCGCGCCGACGGCGCCTCCCAACATCATATCGGCGGCCTTTTCCGCGATCATCATGGTGCAGAG
>DATAYM010000009.1:0-89486 GCA_036272595.1 Caulobacteraceae bacterium | reverse complement strand
CCGATGGGAAACGCTCGTGAGCTCCTATGACTATGTGATTGTCGGTGCCGGGTCGGCAGGTTGTGTCATGGCTAATCGCCTATCCGCCGACCGCGAGGTTAAAGTCCTGCTCCTGGAGGCCGGACCGGCTGACCGCGATCCAAACGTGCACATGCCGGCAGGGCTCGGTCGTCTTATGAAGCAGGGCCACCTGGACTGGCGCTACGCCTCGACGCCGCAGCAGGGGCTCGATGGGCGCCAGCTCTATTGCCCGCGCGGCAAGGTGCTCGGCGGCAGCAGTTCTACCAATGGCATGATCGCGGTTCGCGGCTGCGCCAGCGACTACGACATGTGGCGACAGCTCGGGCTGAGGGGATGGTCGTACGAGGACGTTCTCCCCTACTTCAAACGGCTCGAGACCTATTGGCCGGGAGACGGCGAGCACCACGGTTTTGACGGTCCTGTTGGGATTTCCAGATCCAAGCTGCGCTTACCGCTTCAATCCGCTTGGCTGATGGCGGCGCAGGAGGCGGGGTACCCGTACAATGACGATTTTGCGGGACCCGATCTGGAAGGGGTGGGCCGGTACGACCATACCGTGTTCAACGGCCGCCGCCAAAGCGCCGCGGTCGCCTTTCTTCATCCTGTTCTGCATAGACCGAACCTCACGGTTATCACCGCCGCAACGGTCTCACAGGTGCTGATCAACGCCGGCCGCGTCGCAGGCGTCGCGTACAAACACGAGGGCAAGGACCAGACGGCGCTCTCTTCCGAAGTGGTGGTCTGCGGCGGGGTCATCAATTCCCCTCAGCTTTTGATGCTCTCCGGGGTCGGCGATGCGGAACATCTGTCCGCTCATGGCCTGACTGCGGTGGTCGACTTGAAGGGCGTTGGAGGCAACCTACACGATCACATGATCGCGCCCGTGAGCTTTGCCTCCCGACTTCCAACATCCTACCTGAAGTTCAAACAGCCGCATCGGATGATCGCGGCGGGGTTGCAGTATATGATGTTCCGCTCAGGCGTCGCGGCAGAAGCCGGCGGGGCGCTGGCGGGATTTCTGAAGACGGATCCCAGCCTGGAGATTCCGGACGTCCAATACCACTACGTGCCGATGATCTACGGGGATAGCGGGCGCAAGCTGTCCAAGACACATGGGTTCATGGCCTATTGCAATGTCTGTCGCCCTAGGAGCAGGGGCACGATCAGGCTTCGCTCGGCCGATCCGCACGAGGCACCGCTGATAAATCCAAACTACTTCACCGATCCCTATGACCGGCGCACGATGGTCGCGGGCCTACGGCTTGCGCGCCACATCATGGCTCAGCCGGCCTTCGATCCCTATCGAGGCGTTGAGATAGCGCCGGGCGTGGATGCCGAAAGCGATGAAGCCCTCGAGGCCTATGTCCGTGCGCACGCTGAATCCATCTACCATCCGGTGGGCTCATGCAAAATGGGGACTGACGACCTAGCGGTTGTGGACGAGCAGCTTCGCGTCCACGGCGTGAAGGGCCTGCGTGTGGTGGACGCCTCGGTCATGCCCCAGATCATCAGCGGCAACACAAATCTCTGCACCATGATGATCGCGGAGAAAGCGGCCGATATGATGTTGGGCGTCTGCGTCGGTGCGCCGTCACGCGAGAGCGCCACGCACACCGGCCTTCCTGTTCAATAGCGGCAGGGTCCGCTGCCGCACCGGAGGCAACCAGGTGAAGACAAGTCGTCCCACCGACGAGGCGTCGCCGCGGAACACTCCGGCGGGGCGGCCCCTCCTGAGCGTGGCTACCGCCCCCGACAGCCTGCCGCTTGAAAGCATGACGATCGAGACCATTCAGGCTGAGTTCACCGCCGGCGGCCTGACGGCGGAAAGCCTGATGCGGGCGGTGCAGGCCCGGATCGCGGTCTTCGAGCCCGCCTACAACGCCTTCGTCTTCCTCAATCCCGACGCGTTGGACCAGGCGCGCCACATTGACTCGCGGCGGGCCGCGGGAAAGCCGCTTGGACCGCTGGCCGGCATCCCCGTAGCGGTGAAGGATTCCGTCGATGTGGCCGCAATGCCCACAACCTGCTGCTGGGATCGACTGGCGCCGGCGCGGGGGGGCTACGGCTTGATCCCTGAACGCGACGCGCCGGCTGTGGCCAGGCTACGCCGGGCAGGAGCGATCATCGTGGGCAAGACCAACACGCCCGCCTTCAGCGCCGCCCAGCGGACGACCACCAGTTGGGCTGGAACCACCTACAACGCCGTCGATCGGCGGCTGATGCCGGCCGGCAGCAGCTCTGGCTCCGCCACGGCCGTGTCCGCCGGATTCGCTGTCGTCGGGGTAGCGGAGGAGACCGGCGGCTCCATCCAGAATCCGGCCGGAGCCCAGTCGCTCGTAGCCATCAGGCCCACCTTCGGCCTGACGCCAAACACTGGCGTCGCGCCGATGGCCGCCAGCACCCGTGACGTGGTTGGACCGCACGCCAAGTCGGTTCGCGACGCCGCCTGGATGCTCGACGTCATGGCCGGCTATACGGTCGAGGACCCGAAGACCCTGGCCGGCCTGGACCGTATCCCGCAGGGCGGCTATGGGCGCGACCTGCGCCCAGATGGCCTGCGCGACAAGCGGCTGGGGACCTTCGGCCCCGGCTGGCGCACTGAGCCGCTTTCGCCCGGGATCGTGAGCCAATACGACCGGGCGCTCGGCCAGATCGCGTCGCTGGGAGCGACGATGGTCGACGACCCCTTCAAGGACACACCATTCGCCAGCTACGCCAGCCGGCTGGGCGATCTGAGCGTCCTGGAATCGATCATCTATGACTTCGGGGTCTATCTGCGACGCAACCCGAGCTTTGGAGTCGCCTCGTTTGCGGAACTGGCGCAGCGGGCTGGCGCAGATCCCTTCGACGAAGGCCAGCCGCTGCATTTCATGCGCGATCATATTAGGAGCACGGCGGACGCCAGCCCTCCCGACCTTGTCGAATTCATCGCCGCCAGGCGCTGGTATCTGGCCGCCTTCGGTGACGTGATGGCGGCCCACCAGCTCGACGGTCTGGTGTTCCCCCAGATGATGGCAGAGGTCCCGCCGCTGGTTGGCAACGCGCCTTACCTGGCGACCGCGACCCAGGCGGTGAATATCGCCGGGCTGCCCGGGGTGGTGGTTCCCGCAGGACGGCTTGCCGGTGGCTCACCCTTCGCGCTGATCTTCATCGGGCGGCCGTGGAGCGAAGCAGCCCTGCTCTCGATGGCCTACGCCTACGAGCAGGGCTGGCCCAGCCGCGTCACGCCGGTGCTGCGCGCCTAGCTAGATGCGCGCCGGCGGCTGGTGTCCATCCGCATTTGCGTTGGCTCAATAGAGCTATATGAATAAGCTTGCCTTGGGTCGCCGGATCCTTCTGCCAGGAGTGAGAACATGACCGAACGAGAACCACTGCAGTTCGAAAGCCTGGTTGCGATCGTGACCGGCGGCGGGACCAGCCCCGGATCCGCGTGCAGCATCGGCGAGGCCACGAGCCGCCTGCTCGCGCGCCGGGGCGCCAAGGTCGTGGTCGCTGATATCGACGATAACGGCGGCGCCGAGACAGTGCGCCGCATTCTCGCTGAGGGCGGCGAGGCGATCGCGGTCACGGCCGACCTCTCGCTGGAAACCGAATGCCGCCGTGTGGTCGCCGAGGCGCTGGAGCGCTTCGGCCGCGTCGACGTGATCGTCAACAATCTCGGGGTGTCCGAGTCGGGCACCGTGCCGGTGATCGAGGAAGAAGCCTGGGACCGGGCGATGGCGATCAACGTGAAGAGCGCGCTGTTCCTTTGCAAGAGCGCCATTCCGCAGATGGTCGCCGGCGGCTCGATCGTGAACGTCTCCTCGACCGCCGTCGAAAAACTGTCAGCCAGCGTCGTCTACAGCGCCAGCAAGGGCGCGCTTGAAGCCCTAACCATACAGATCGCAGCTCACCACGGCCTGGACGGCGTGCGTTGCAATGCCGTGCGGCCCGGCGAAGTCTGGGCGGCTATGGTCGCGCGGCATTTCAAGACCGAGGAGGACGCCGCGGGAATCCGCGACCAGCGCCGCAGACGGACAGCTCTGTTGACCGAGGGCGATGCCTGGGACGTCGCCGAGGCCATCGCCTTCCTGGCAAGTCCTCAAGCCCGTTGGATCACCGGCCAGATCCTGACCGTCGACGCCGGCTCGGCTTATCTGCACCCTAGCGCCGACTGGGCGGCGAGTAGTCCTCGCTGGACAAGCCAGCGGTGAGTGCGGCCAAAGGGCTGAGGGGTCTCGCTAGCCGCCGCGTATCAATCGTCCGTCGGTCGCCATATAGAGACAGCTTCCGCGACAGCTTGGACTTGTTCTTCAAAATAAGTAGGTTCGGACAAGGCGCCATATACCAGCAAACCCCACCCCGGATTGCTCTCAGACCAGGAGACCAGATTAGTGAAGCTGCTGCGTCCCGATAGCGGG
This sequence comes from Caulobacteraceae bacterium, assembly GCA_036272595.1. GTDB lineage: Bacteria > Pseudomonadota > Alphaproteobacteria > Caulobacterales > Caulobacteraceae > Poindextera. Next base: position 85,065 of record DATAYM010000009.1, on the reverse strand, counting down.
TAGTAGTGATATATAAGTATTATCGGCAGTATCTCGCCCACTAATTTATCGAAAATCGGTGAGATCGCAACTAAAGCGTTGTAAAATTCCGAGACTCGAGTCATACGGCCCGAAATCGCCAAGGCCCGAAGAACTTCGGTCACCTCCGCGGACCGGCTAGAAAGCATTCGGTAGGGCGACGCTTTGCTTGACCGTATCGAGGCTAATAGTTTGTCCGGACTCATCGCTCGCCGCCTGCTTAGCCGCTGATCCGGCGGGCTTTACACACTGAAGCACTGCGGAGGGTTAAGCCATCAACGCGACTGAAAGTAACAACAGATAGTCGCTCGGGGAACCGGCCAGCGACGAAGACCGATCCCATGCTGTTGCGGCTGGTGACTGCAGATGACCGGCTCGGACCGGCGGCGTGCCGACCACAACAGAACTGCCTTGTCTGGCAACAACCAAAGTTTTCAGGGGGTCGATCACGACTTCAGCCGGCAGGCAACAGGAAACGGGCACCTTGGCGATCTCCGACATTGCCCTCACCCCTTTCGACGCGAAAGTCTTCGCTCCCGCGACAAAAACATAACTCTATGGCGCGGTTGATCAAGCGATAAGTGGAAATGTGGAGTGGCCAGTCCAGCAATCCGGCATCTTAATTGTTCGATTAGAAGCCTCGGCGCCCTCTAGGGCGTCCGCAATTCGGCCTAGGCGGCGGGTCTGATTGTGGACTCAGCCGGCGATGACCCGACCGGCGGACGGTTTCCGTCAAATTCGATGGAGATGCAGTCCTGAGCCAATCTGAACGTCGCCCGCCGCGTTGACTCTTAATCAGCGGCTCGCACCATGCCGCCGAGACGCTCGCGAAACTCTCGAAGTCTTGTACATAAGTGGGGTGGGAGCTCCTGCGCACGTCACTCGCATCACGCCCGACTACCGCCGATGTTGGCGCGCGTCACCCCCGCAGCCGGAGTCTGACAACTGCGTCCACCTTCGCTTGGGCGGAATCGGCCAACTTTCTGCGCTCCGCTTGTCGCCGATAGATTTGGGCGGTCCGGCCGTCCCTGTGCTCCAATTGGCTCATGATCTCAGAGTCGCTCGCACCCGCCTCGGCCAATTCGACACCGCGTGTATGACGCAGGCCGTGAATCGTCAGGTTCGGTCGCACCTTGCCTTGGCCCGCGAGCGCTTCGATCAACCGGTCAATGGCTTGATTCAGCTGGCGCTCGCGCCAAGGCCCGTTTCGCGCGTTGTACGCGATCGTCAAGGCGCGGTTGGGGGTCTTGGCAAGGAAGGCCGTCAGGCGCGGATCCTCTGGCTTGTCGCAAATGACCTTTCGCTTTTGGGTGAGCCAATAGATACGGCGGTGCGGCCGTCCTTCGGGATCGTATCCTGTGATGAGAGCTTGAAGAGGGATCGAACAGATGCCTCCGCGCCGGAAACCCGCCCAGCGCCCGAGCGCTACCGCCCTGGCCAAGCCAGGCATCTTCCGGTCCATTGCCAAGGCAATGAGAGCATCAACTTCGTCGTCGCTCCATATTGGATGGGGTTCCGGGGCGTCGTGCGGCCGCTTGACCTTCTTGAGCCGAAGGAAAGGATCGGCACGGATGCGGTTGTCCACGATCGCCGGTTCCAGAGCGTTGACCAGCATCTGAAGGCGTAGGTTTGCCGCCCGATACCCTCGGGACGCCCAAGCGTTCTTCATCTCGACGATCCATGCTGGCGTCACGTCGATGAGGAGAACATCGCCGGCGTCTTCGTCGATCTCGTCGAGCAAACGTTGGTAGTCGGCCTGGGTCGAGCGCGCCAACCCCAAGAAATCGGCTGACGCATTGTATGCTTTGATCATGCCGCCCACGGTCCCGGGCAGCGGAGTCTTCGCGCGATCGACCTTGCCGAGTTCAGCGAGGATCGAGTCGACTTCATCCCGCAGGGCCTGCGAGCCGTCGGGGCTGTGTAGCGACCGGCGATGGGCGCCACGCCGGAAGTAGAGCTTCACGCCCCCATCGGTTTCGATCCGCTGTACGAATGGTATGCGGCCGGCTAGTGCCATGTCGCCTTGCCAAGGTTGCCCGAGGCCCGGCGCCGAGCGCGCTCGATGGCACCCACTCGACGCGCTTCTCCGGCCAGTTCAATAGGGACGATATTCTCAGCGGCATAGCTAAGCTTATCGGGCCTCGGGCGCAGCGGCATTCCGGCCACCCAGGCTTCGATGTCAGTCCGCCGCCAGCGAATTAGCTTGGCGCCCAATGCGAGGGGCTGCACGGGACAGATGCGCTGGAGAGTGTCAGGCGAGATCGTCAGGAACGCTGAGAGTTGTTCTCGATTTAACAGCAGCGGCCATGCCTCTGGGATTCCGTCGAAGCTCGACCGCGACGCGTCCAGGTCGCACCTTCCGCTGGTCCGCGGGCCCGATGACCGGGGAAGATTTACTTGCATGTCTCGAACGATGGGGGGTGAAAGTGACCTGGGTCACGAGAGCCGCGGCTATGGAATGGCCGCAGAGGCCACAGTGCCGCGGGCCCAGGGGCCGGCGGCACTGAGGGCGATAGGTGGGCTACGCGGTTGCGTCGCTCAGGGCCTTGCTGGCGAAGCGCTGTTGCAATGGGCGCATGTCCTTCTCCGGGTCGAGCCAGTCGCTCCAGGATGTGGGATCAACGAGGAGCGGTTGGCGATGCCACCGGTCGGCGACTGACGGTACGGCGGCGATGGTCAAGACCTGGAATGTCTCTGGATTTTGCCTGTCCTCTTCGCGCCAGATTCCACCGACCATGAACCACGACCGGGCATCGTGCTCGGAGCCCCCCATTGCCGGCTGACCCCACACGGCGGTCTCTAGGCCTTCTACGTTGAGGGTCGAAACGGGGACGAGACACCGCCGGGAATAGTCCTGACCCTCCGAGGGAACTTCTGCCGAGAGCCCGACGGCGCTGGGGCTTTTCCAGCCCAACCTCAGTTTGTCGATTCGCGGGCGGCCAGCGCACTGCCGAATGATCGGCACCAACTGACCGATCCTCGTGCGCCCAACGCTCGGCCACGCGGGGCGGCTGTCGATTGGGATTTGCGAACGGTATTGGTCCACGAAGCCGGTCAGGACGTCGTTCTGGTCTAGGTGCATCTCGGGTTCCAAGCTCATGGGCATATTTGCTGTTTTGTGGGATCCCGCAGGATCCCGTTCTTGACTCGTGGAAAGCGTGCGTCTCACCCCGGAGAAAAGTCCGACGGCCCTGTTTTGGAAAGTCAGTTCCCGAAATCGGCGCTCGAGTTTTCTGTGTACCACCCGGAATTTTTCCTGTAAAGTTATTTCTGGGTGAAGCACACAATTGACCGGAGAGATTATGGCGCGGCTGCCGGCGTTGATCGACGACTTGGCCAAGCACGACCCGCGTGGGCGCGCGACAGTCGAGCACGTCGCTCGGGTAGTTCGAGAAGCAGGCCTGATCCAAACGACCAAAAGGGGTCGCGGCGCCGCGGACATGACCGTCTCAGATGCTGCAGCACTCCTGATCGGGCTGTGCTGCACCGAGGTCCCCAAGGACGCACCAGATGCGGTGCGGGAGTTCAAGGAGATGGAGCCGACTAAATTATTCAGTCGCCGACATTATTTTCCGCGAGAGTTCGCCAGCGTGATGGGTGCCCAGACTTTCGGACTAGCCCTGGAGCAACTTATCCTCTCCACGGCAACGCTCGAGGAACAGGGCCGGGAACTGAGCCGTCGCACCACTCACCGGATGCGGCCGGGCTCCCTCTCGCGGCCCCCTTCCCCCATATCGCGGACACGTGACCACTATCTGTGGGCCGAAGTCCGATTTTTCACGCCTCTCGCGTCAGCGTCGGTCAAGGTCAGCTTTCAAAAAACAGCTGGTAGCCCGAACCTGGGGCACTTAATCAACTATCTGCCGAACAACGTTGTCAAAAGCGCTGGACAATTTGAACCAACCTTCGATCGTGAGGTATTGGTGACGGTAGAGCTGAATACCCTGGCAAGGATTCGGCGCTTGTTGGACGGGTCTTAGTTGTGGAGGACTAGTGAGCCGCTTGGTGAACGCGTAGCTGGATCGCCGAGGCGGTAAACGTGGCTCGGTCATCTCTAACGCTGGACGGGTGCCGCACTAGGTAGCCGTAGAATAGCACAACGCCGTCTTCATCGAAGAGCGCCGCGTGACCCACCGCGGGCCACTTCTTGTTCGGAGTGAACGCAACCTGTCCGCTGTTGCGTTGCACGCCATTGGGAACGTAGGGCGACGAAGGCGCGAACTCGATCGGTTGCCGTTCATAGCCCGGCGCTTGCAGCTCGACGCCACCGGCTCCCTCGGGTTCGGGCGCGCGCGTCATCAGGCCAAGGTAGAGCTTTGGCGGAATTTTGAACGCCCAATCGCCCCGGTGCTGAACTACCACTCCCGCGTCAAGCGTATACGATCCTGTGAGCATTGGAATTTCCTTTGGGTTGGTTTTCGGAGGGCATGCCCGCGTGAGCGTCAACTAGACGAGACGTGAAGTTTCAAGGCGCGGTCAGAGTTAGAATCTCGGCGAGGAGCGAGAACCGCCTCGGCGCCGAATATCACGAATTTGGAAGAATTTAACGGGAAGCCAATCCGGCTCGATCCCCGTGATTGGATTACTGACACATACGGGCCTGATAGTCAAGAATTGCGCCGAATTGGAAGGCGCACTCAGCTCCTATATGGAGCGACATCGTCACCCAGAACGGACCAAATGACTCACCACCCATTGAGCGGTAATCCGGGGCGTCCCGCAGACTCCCATGACGCACCTAGGCATAGCGAGATCCAGCTTGAAATAGCTGAGTCGGGCGACCTTCCACAATTTCAATATCTTAATAGTCACCATTAATGACTAAGTTGATACACAAGGACAAAGATTATGGTCAGTATCATGTTGGAATATATCGGGTATTTTCGCCCGACATTGGCGCCAACATCAGACGTCAGACTCGACGCCAGACTCGACGATCTCACCTCTTGGAGCGCAATTGCTGCGGACATAAGGCAATCCAGCGAGAACGTCAGCTCAAGGCAAGCGAGCCGTGGCCATTACACCGCGTCAGCTCGTGTGGATCAATGTAGGCAGGCAGTTTGAATCTGTCCGTCGTGGGGAGAGAGGGAGAGAGGGAGCGTTCCGGACGGGTTCCGTCAGCCGACGAACAAAGAAGATCACCATGCGCTGCCACACCGAAACCATTCATCCGCGTCGAGGACACCAATTGCCCGTCATGCACCACGAGGTAAGCGGCCAAGCGCTCCGACATGTCGGCCTCATTGGTGGCCGCACAGCTGGGTATCCTCGGCCTGCCGCGAGCGTGGCTTGCCCGCCCTGCTCCGCGACATCCCCTATCTTAGCTGCCGTTCGGACCGCGCGGCGCACTACTTCGTCGGACGTGCCGGGCGCACGTTCGCCATCTCATGCGCCCCCGACAAGCCTCTCTTGTCCAAGGTCCGCAAGCGCTTCAGTATCGGCGCTCTCGCGCGTCCTGGCCGCACGGCCGCACGTTCGATGGTCATTTTGCGTCTCGGAAGGAAAAAGCGAGAGCTTGGCCGGCCGACGATCAGCTTGCGGCCGAAAAATTAGCCAATGAACGCGCGGCTGCCGGCGATAGCCGCAGTCGGCCGCGCGGCAAAAATTGGGGCCTAGCGCATATGTGTATAAGCTGCGTAACTCTTGGCCGGCCTTATGTCTCTTCGGGCTCTAACTCTTCCATTTTGCTGCGCTTAGCCATAGCGGACCACGCCAGCTCGTTATCTCTAGGAAGATAGTGCTCAATAATTTGGTGGACCGTAGCATAAGCATGTCCCGTAATCGCCGCTATTTCATAAATCTCACACTGTGCCCGAGCGAGCTGTTGGACGCATGAGTGCCTTAGCGAGCGGAGGTGAAGCGGTTGATCGATATACTCAGGAAGTGTGGACCGAATCCGCTTAAAATCAATGGATATTTCTTCCATTCCGTAGGGGAGCGCTGTGCCAGGTTTGGTGAATAGATAGTCACCTGCCGCGCGATTCGGTTCAACGATTCCCCGAACTATCTCTGGAGCTGGTATTGTTACATATTTCCCAGTTTTTGCCTGCTTGAACCGAAACGCACCGTCCTTATACTGCTTTCCCATCTGAAATTTTCGTGTGTCGCCAAGACGCTGGCCGATGTGGAAGACTGTAACTATTAAGGCCGCCAGGGCGGGGTGCCCGGCCTCTATACACGCTGAAGATAATATTTCCACGTCGCGCTTCCTCCACGTATTGATCTTCCTCTTAGGTAAACTGATGTTGAGTTCAACGGTCGGGTCGTCATTCCGCCATTTCTCACGGACAGCCTTTTTCATAAGAGCTTTCATCACTACAAGAAGGCCCCTGGAAAGATCAGGGCTGTATGACCAGCGACCCAACATCGCCTCGATATCCGACTCCTTAACGTTGGTAGGTTGTATTTCAGGCTGGTTGAGTTGGTACGCAAGGATCATGCGAATATAGCGCTGGTAATTACGTGCGGTAGATTCGGAAAGATCTTTGAATTTTAGGGAAGCTTGCCAAATCCTGACCAGAGATTCCCAGGTTTGCGGATGTGTCACATTGCCTGCACCCGAACGCAGCTGCATTAGCCTCTCATATAGAGAGGCCGCTTCCTTCCTGATCAGGGCGAGTTCGCTCTGATTTGACAAATCGCCCGTGCGGCCGTCGGTTGGGAGCGGGATCGTGGCTGGCCAATTCTGCGGCCGGAGCCGCTTGGGAACCTCCATCGCGACGTATTGCGAACCATCGCTTCGCGGTCGTGTCACAACATAGCGCCCCAAATCTGGTTTCATTCCCGCCCTCCGATTTCGGTGTCGCACAAGGCAGCGACGAATTATGTGTACAGCTCATAATTGCTTAAGTCAAGGCAATTATGGGTTGGACGCAGAAATAGCACTCGCGGATGCAGTCCGCTCAGGTGAGTTTAGCGAGAGTTCTCTGCCGACGGACTTCGATGGAGGGGTGCCGACGAGCACTTGAGACCTTGGCTTCCCGGCAAGGGTGGCCAGCCGCTGCGCCACCGCATCAGCGGCCCATTGACCGGGATTCGCAGAGCAAGCCGATGCGCTATGGGCCGGACTTTGGAGCGCTGATAGGACCGCCTGACGATCGAAGATTGACTGTCTTCCTTGATCGATTGGGGCGGGCATCTGGCCCGACCTGATGCGGCGCCAGAGCGTCACGGGTGAGAACCGGGCAAGGTCGCAGACTTCCTTGGTCGTTAGTCGCAACCCAGTTAGTCCGCTTGACAGTCCGTTCTCGGCGATAGCTGCCCCTTGTTCGGACATCAGCCCGATTCCATCGCTTCCAAATTAGCCGCGGTAGCCGGCTGAATTCGGCGGGCATCGACAATCATCTCATGGCGAATTGCCATCAGGTGTCGCGAAAAGGGATGAGCCCTCCGCTCACTGATGTTCAGCGGGCAGACACCGTTGCGGATCACGTGACGTTCGAGTTGTGCGGGGTTGGAGCAGGAGTGGAAGCCAAACATCAGATTCTGGCGGATCCACGTGCTCAAATGTGCCTCGCGGTCACCGAAGTGAAAATACGTTTTTTTCGGAACAGTGATCGCGGCAAGGGCCAGGTTCTTGCGGAGGAGCGCACCCAGCGTCATGCGAAGCGTCGAGACGCGAGAGTCACCGCGAGCGTGGTTGTCGATCCTGTGTCGAACGCCGCACAGGGACGACATGCCTGCGTACAAGATCGGGTGACCGTTGATGACCGAAGGCATGCGTTGGTCAAACTTGAAGTAGCCCCAGCGCGCCAAGAACTCGACGCCATCGGGCATGAGCGCGACGTAGACGCCCGGGCCTTCCGGCGCGAGCGCGGGATTGGCCAGAAGCGCGGGTACGGAAAAGACGTTGAACTTCGCGCTGAATTCGTCGGCGGACGGATGGATGTCGATGGGCATGCGCAGGCACTCCTCAATTGCTCATAGACGCACTAATATCTGACACAGATATAAAGTCAATAACAAATATCTGTAGCAGATATGATTGATCACCGGTCCGGCGTGCGATATTTTGCGATGTGGAAAACGAACCCTGGCAGCAGCGACTCAAGGCCTTGGGACTTAGGCAGAGCGAGTTCGCCGCCGCGGTCGGGTTGACCCCGACCAATCTCTCTGAAGGTTTACGCGGGAAGTGGAAGTCGGGCGTGCCCACCTACCTCATGGCACTCATAGTCGCGTTGGAGATGCTGAGCCCCGACCAGCGCGGACGTTGGCTATCCGCATCACAAGCGGCGCGCCGCGGTAACCTAGCGCCGTAGCCAACTCACGTGTGCCCGACCGCGGGTCGGTCGGCCGCGTTGCAGGCAGTGCGGCAAATGCCCGATTGCCTCGCCATCCCAATGATCACTCTCGACCCTGAGCGCGATCGACCGGACCTGACTCAAAGCGGACCTTGGGAAGGTCCGAACGAGGGCAGGTGCCGAGGCCCAAGTCCTCTGGCACCCAACTCCGACGCCCCAGGCCCCACTAACAAGCGGTGGCAGTTCCACTAGACCGCTGCCTCTTCGAAGCCCAAGACGCTGGGACGCCTACACTCGGGTCCCGGTGAAAAACGTCTATCGGTGATTGTATCGCCAACCGAAGCGCTGCTGTACGGTCGCGCCTCGCGATAGGCCGCCCGTGCGGCTCATGGCCTCTGGCACGATGGCTATCAAGTGACGTTGGCGCTTCAAAAGGTGACCGCACTGGACCTCTGTGAAGGTTCGGAGTGGGTCGTGGTCGATCAGGACGCCTTGGCCGAGCAGGTTGCGCGGATCGCCGTCGGTGAATACCGTCACGTCAGCAAGATTCTGCTTGGCGCAGGGGCGTCGGCCGCCAAGGTCACCGAGGCGGCGAAGAAGGATGCAATCGCCCTTCTCTCGCTCAAGCCTGACGAAAAGCCCTGGCATCGTGACGGATGGATGTTCCAGGCCATTTCCTGGATCGCGGCCCACAATGACGGAGGTGTCGCCATCCGGGCGCCGCACCTAATCAAAGCCCACAAGGGCTTCGATGGGCTGAAGCTGGAGTTGAGCGACGCCGGCGAGGTCACCGCGGTCGTCGTCTTCGAAGACAAGGCGACGGAAAACCCGCGAGCCACGATCCGTGACGACGTCTGGCCGGGCATCGCACGCCTGGAGCAAGGAGAGCGCAGCAACGAGCTGGGCCAGGAGGTCAGCGCACTTTTAGAAACTCAGTTGAGGTCCTTTCCAGACCTGGATGTCGATGCTGCGGTTCAGGAGATCGCCTGGAAGGAGGCGCGGCGCTATCGGGTCGCGATCACCGTGGACAAATCACACGCCACCGCCGAACCGCGCATGGCCCTGTTCAAGGATTTCGACAGCTACGCTCCCGGCGACGCCAGTCGGCGCCGCGCCGAGACGATGCTTGTCCCTGACTTGCGGCCGTGGATGCAGGCGTTTGCGAACCAGGTGATCGCCAAGGTCAACGGTCTGCCTGACGATGTTTGACCCAGAAACGGTCGACCTCATCCGGCGAGCCCCGCCGTTGGAAGGCCTTGATCTTGCGGCTTTGCCGCAAATCCTGACCGACGCCTTCGCAACGGTCGTGGCCGCGCGAATCCGACTGCGCACCGGGTCGCCAGATCCCGCGGGCACCGAGGTCGAAGCGACCTTGACGCTGCTGACCCGGCTGGCCGCGACCCATGAAATCTACGTCGCCCTGATGCCGAATCGCGACAACCGAGCCGCTGCGGCCTTTGTCGCCGCCTCGGCGCACCAGGCTCGACGGCTGGCCAGGGTCGGGGCGCAACCCGCCAGTCGGATTAGCGCCACGAGCATCAGCTCGGAAATCAGCGCGGCGCTCTTGTTCCTCATCGCCGACGCCTATCCGGACGCCGCCGAAGCCGCCAAGAGAATCGTCCTCGACGTCGACGCTGTCGGACCAACCGAAAGGGCCTTGCTGGTCGCCCTGAAGAAGTTGGCCGAAGGTCGACTGGGCGAGATCCTCTCCGACCCGCTTCCTGAATCTGCGGCCACGGCACCCGAAGATAGGGCCCTGGAGGCTCTTCTCGACCTCCTGCTTCGAGGTGTGCGCGCCCTGGCCCGCCAACTGCGCAACACCGCCACGCCCGATGAGCTAACGGTCGCGCGCCAATTGTTCCTGCGCGTCAAAGCGCTGTGCATTGACGAACTCGCCGATCCGTTTGGCGACGGCCGCGCGGCCTACAGTGTGTTCTCCGGACCGCTGCATCTCGCAAATTTACTGATCTCCGCCGAGACGGACATGGGCGCAGCGGCCCTCGCCCACTTGCCGGCTCCCACCGGAATCGACGCCGGCGGCTGGGGCGGCGTGTTGCGGCGCATGGTCAGGTCTCGCCCGTTCCTATGGCGGAACCATCGGGCCGCGATTGAGGAAGGCCTTCTTGAACCGGGCCAGTCTGCCGCGATCAGCTTTCCCACGGGAGCCGGAAAGTCCACGCTGGCCGAGCTGAAAATCGCCACAGCCCTCCTTCGGGGACAGCAAGTCGTCTTCCTCGCACCGACCCATGCCCTGGTCTCTCAGACCGCAAAGGCTCTGCAGAGGACGTTCAACGATGCGTCGGTGATTGGCGATGTCGACGAAGAAGCGGCCCTTTCGCTGGAGCTGGAGCTGCCCGAGATCGTCGTCACGACGCCAGAACGCTGCCTGATGTTGCTGGCCATGCAGCCGGAGGCCTTCGCCGGCCTTGGCCTCATCATTTTTGACGAATGCCACCTGATCCATGCCCGCCCCGATGACCGGAGCCGGCGCGGGCTGGACAGCATGCTGTGCCTTCTCAACCTGACCCAAGCCGCGCCAGAGGCGGACTTGCTGCTGCTGTCTGCGATGATGAAGAATACGGCGGAGCTAGCCGGTTGGCTCAAGACCCTGACGGACCGCGAGTGCCTGTCCTTGGACTTGGCCTGGAAGCCGACGCGACAGGCACGAGGCTGTGTCGTCTACGACATGACCCGGCTCAGCGAGCTGGATAATCAGTTGCTGGCGGCGCGAGCCGTCAAGCCCGCCCAAAAGTCCGTTCCCGTAGGGGTTAAGCGCGGACTGTCAGCTGCGCCTTTCGGCTTCTTCGGTCTCCGACAAACCTGGAATTCGACTAACCGTGAGGACTACGCCCTCCGCGCCCTGATCGGGACTCCGACGCTTTTGAGCACCAGCACCGGTGCCAATTGGTACCTCACCCCCAACGGCAACGAAGTGAGCACCGCCATCGCGTCAGGCTCGGTCGGGGCCGGCATGAAGACCCTGGTATTTGTTCAGAGCACGATTGCCTGCGCCCAGTGCGTGCGCGAGTTCGCCGCGCATCTGACGCCTCAGGCGATCACCCTCACCGATGAAGAGGCGGCGTGGCGGGCGCTCGTCGTCGAGGAGATGGGCGGTGCGGAGCACTGCTATCTCGCCGTGGACGACGACGGGAAGGTCAGAACCGGCGCCGCCAGTCACCACGCGCTGCTTCTAGCGACCGAACGGGAGCTGCACGAGAGCCTGTTCAAGCGGAAGGATGGGATCCACGCGCTGTTCGCGACGTCGACGCTCGCTCAGGGCATGAACCTCCCCAGCGAGGTGGTGATCATTTGCGGCGACAGCCGTTTTGATCCCAAGGCTGACAAGCTGAAGCAGCTCGAAGCGCATGAACTGCTCAATGCGGCTGGCCGTGCGGGTCGAGCCGGCGAAGGTTCCCAGGGTTTCGTTCTCCTCGTCCCCAGCCATGTAATTGGCTTCGATCAGGCGAAGTCGCTCATCAGCAAGGACTGGATGGACCTCCGGGCCATTTTCGAGCAGTCGGATCAGTGCCTAGTCATCGAAGATCCCATGGAGGCGGCGCTCGACGACATCCACAATGGGATCACCCTGACCGGCCCGGGCGCGTACCTGCTCGGCCGCCTCCCGGTCGCGAGGGCGGATGGTGGGCCCGATCCGGCTGAAACCATGCTGAAGCGATCCTTCGTAGCCTATTCGAAGGGCAATGCCGGCGATTCCGCTTGGATCCTCACGAGGATAGCGGCGGCCATCGCGGCGCGACCGCCGGCCGCCGCCGCCGAGGTTCATTGGTTGGGTTTGGTCGCCGCCTCGATGGGGTTGTCGAACGAGCTGCTGGAGAGCTTGCTTACGCTCGTTGATAGCGGCGCGCTCGCCGGAAGCGCCACACAGGCCGTGACGGTGCTGCTCGCCTGGGTACGGCAATCCCCACGCCGCCTGATGGATTTGGTTCGTCCGGAAAGCCTGGAGGGATTGTTCGGCGACGCCTACAAAAAGCTGGCGACCGATGACGAACGCTCGCTCCAGGCGCTCGACCTGATCGATAAGATTCTTCCGATCTGGATGTCCGGCGCGCCCATTTGCGACATCGAAGCCGTTGCCGAGGGGAGGACCACAAATCTGGGCTACTGCGTTACCGCCCGCCATTTCACCACACGGGTGGCTCCAGACCTCGCTTTCGTCGCCGGCCTGCCGGCCAGACTTCTGCTTGCGCGCCTAGCGGCGACCGCGCCTGACGATGAGCCTGAGATTCCGACAGTGCTCGCCACGCTGGGTAGTGTCATCCGGGAAGGTTGCGACTCTCCGGCGGCGCTGGCGGCGCGGCTTGACGCCGGCCGTACGGTTTCGCGCGTTGCGGCCCGCCTCGAATACGAGAGGGCTCTTCCGCATCTTGGTCCCTCGTCACCTAATGAGCCTTTCGAAGCTACTCTGGTGCGCGTTCGCAACGCCCTGGCGGTAACCCTCTTTCTCGATTTGGATGGGGCGTCGTCCGACCCGACCAAGATCGTGTAGGACGGTCGTGATGGGCGGCCGGAGGTAAGGCGAGGGAAGCGTCCACTTCGTGGAGTGGGCCGAACTTCCGCAATTGGCGCAGCGCCGAAACATGGGGAAACCTGACGATGCTTACGTCGATCAAGAAGGTGAAGGGCCTCGGCGTCTTTCGGGATTTTACGGCCGATGCCGCCCTTCCGGCATTCGCGCGCTTCAACGTCATCTATGGCGAGAACGGCACCGGCAAGACAACGTTGTCGCGGCTGTTCAGCGCCATCGAGGACGGCGACCATTCCGAGTATCCGGACCTCGCCTTCACCGTCGCGACTGAAGCCGGTGACCTCACCACGGGCAAGAAGTGCGCGCGCAAGATCCGCGTCTTCAATTCCGACTACGTCACCGCGAACATCGGCGGGTTCGATGCCCCGTTGAAGCACATCCTAATCGTCGGCGCAGACAACAAGGCGCTGGCCGATCAGCTGAAGCTCGAGGAAGCGGCCTACCTCGCCCGAACCGAGCGGGCCAAGGCCTTGACCGCTTCGCTTGAGAAGCTGGAAAAAGACAAGGGCAGGGTCTTTACGACCATCGCCGCAACGATCGGCGAAGCGACGAGCGGCACCACGCAGCGCAGATATCGCAAGCCGGACGCGGAGGCCGCGTTTGCGCTGGTGAAGACGTTCAGGTTGCTTACGGACGAGGAACTTGAAACCTATCACGCGACGGTCCGGCAGGAGCAAGCAGCGGTAGTGCCTGTCGCTCTTGTGGGCGAAGTCGATGTGGGGGACGGCAGTGCCAGGCCGGCAACGGAATTGGTCCGCGAGATGCCGGCTTTGGTGAAGGCGTTGGCGCTCCGCTCCGCGCAGGCCGGAGCCATCAAACGTCTTTCGGAATATCCGGACATTGCGCAGTGGGTGGAGTCGGGACGCGCGATCCATCGGGATCATGCCTCAGAGCGCTGCGAATACTGCGACCAAACCGTTCCTGCGGCGCGCCTCGAACTCCTCGCGCAGCACTTCGGCGTCGAGGACCAGAATCTCAAAGCGGATGTCGAGGCGGCGGTCGCACTGGCGGGCAGGATTTACACAGCAATCCAGCAGGTTGGGCTCCCGGCTAAGGCGGAATTCTATTCCGAGCTGCGCGAGGGGTTCGCGGCAGCCGCAGTAGCCTATGAGAAGGACAAGGCTAAACTGCTCGAGGCGATCACGACAGCCGGCAAGGCGCTGGCCCGCAAGCTTGGCGCGCGCGCAACTTCGTATGAGGAAGAGGTCGCGCTGGATTCGGCTCCCTTCATCGCCGCGCTGGACGCCGCCGTAAAATTCGTCGCGCAGCACAACGCGAAATCAGGGGCGTTCGAGAAAGCTAAGGCGGCCGCGCAGGACGCCATTGTCGGGCACTACCTCTCGACGGTCGCCGACCAGGTCAAAGAGTTCGATGTCCAGATCACCGCTGCGAAGGGCGACCTGACGAAGGCGATAGCCGGTGATCCCGCCCAGGAGGATAAGCGCAGCCTCGAAGACCTTGAGACATCGATCAGGATGAAGAAGGCCGAGATCGCGAACGCCCATATCGGCGGCGAGCGGATGACCGACCACCTGAAGACTTTCCTCGGGCGCACTGATCTGAGTTTCGAGGCGGCTGACGAGGGCTATCTGATGAAGCGCCGCGGCGTGCCGGCAAAGCGCCTCAGCGAAGGCGAAAAGACCGCCATCGCCTTCCTCTATTTTCTCGTCCAGCTTGAGGAGGACTTCGATATCGCCGAGGGCATCGTCGTCATCGACGACCCGATTTCAAGTCTCGATTCGTCGTCGATCTATCAGGCCTTCGCGCACATGAAGAATGCGGTGAAGGACGCGAAGCAGGTGTTCCTGCTCACCCACAACTTCGACTTCCTGAAGATCCTCATCAACTGGATCAACGGCAGCCGGCAAACCAAATGCTACATGATGCTGGTCTGCGCCGAGTCCGCCGACGCGCGCGATGCCACGCTCCGTGAACTCGACAAGCTCCTTGTCGATCACCCGACCGAATATCACTACCTCTTCAAGGTGCTGATTTCGTTCAAGTCGGACGGCACGATCGCCAACAGCTACCACATCCCGAACGTCGCGCGGAAAGTGCTCGAAACGTTCCTGGATTTCTACGCCCCGTCCAAGGCCGCGCTCTATGATAAGTTGAGTTTCGTTGAATTCGACGAGAACAAGAAGACGGCGATTTACAAGTTCACGAACGACCAGTCCCATCGAACCGGAAAGGGCTTCGACCCGGCCCTTGTCGCCGAAACGCAGAAAAATATCGCGCACCTCCTTGAGCTAATCGAGGCAACTGCGCCGCTCCATTTCAACGGCCTAAAAGCACTCTCAGAAGGGTAACGACGCACCCTCGGCGGTCTGGATCAGAAGCCTCGACCCCGGCCTTCCCCGCTCGGCACTTGGTTCGCCACGGGACCTGAAGGTCTGCTCGCTGGAGCGGGGTGAATGTCCGCTCATGGCGGATTTCGTTGAAGAAGGCGGATCTGGACGCGAGCTTGGGTCGAGCGAGCGTGGTGCCGGAGCCTCCTCACGCCATCGCCGGCGTGGACGGCGAGACCAGCTTGGCGAGCTTTCTGAGGTTCTGGGCGGTGGCGGCGAGGAGGAACTCGTCGCGGGCGCCGCAAGGCCCGCGTAGTCGTAATCGATCGAGCTTCAGGATGCGTTTGAGGTGGGCGAACAGCATCTCGACCTTCTTCCGCTCACGTCGGGACGTGACGTAGGCGTCGGTTGTGGCGATGGCGCGGGCGAAGTCCCTGGCGGCTTCGTAGATCGACCGGGTGACCTTGCGCGCCGGCGTGTTCGGACAGCAGCGGGTCTTCAGTTCGCAGGCGTCGCAATCGGCCTTGCTGGCCCGGTAGCGGTAGGTGTCGTCGGGCGGCGGATCGTGCCGCGGAGCCGAGAAGGCGCGCCGATAGCGCTTCAGAACTTTGCCGCCCGGGCAGCTATAGACGTCGGTCGCATGGTCGTAGGTGAAGTCGCTGCGCGAGAAGGTCCCGTCCTCGCGGACCGACTTGTCGATCACCGGGATGTGGGGATCGATGCCCTGCTCGTTGACCAGCCAGTCGAGCATCTCAGCTGACCCGTAGGCCGTGTCGGCCGCCAACCGTTCCGGCCGCAGAGCGTGGCGCTCGTTGACCCGCTCGATCATGGTCCGGGCGGCGGTGACCTCGGCCTGGCGTACGGCCGTGGAAGCCTCGACGTCCACGATCACGGCGTTGTCGAGGTCGATCAGGTAGTTGGTGGAGTAGGCGAAGAACGCCAGGCCCTTGTTGGCGCCGGTCCATCTGGACGCCGGATCGGCCGGCGAGATGAACTTGGGCGTGACCGGCGTCGCCCCGCCGAAGGCGGAGTCGTCCAGCACCGCCAGGTACTCGTCGATGGCGCGGCTGGCCGCGGCCGCGGGCAAGCCTTCGACACCAGTCACGCACCGCTGTCGGTTGGCGTCGGCCTTGATCAGGCTGGCATCCACGGCGAAGCCTTCGCCGCCGACCAGGCCCTCGGCCATGCAGCGGCGCACCGTCATCTCGAACAGCTCGCGCAGCAGGTCGCTGTCGCGGAACCGTCCGTGGCGGTTCTTCGAGAAGGTCGAGTGGTCAGGCACGTCGGCGTCCAGGCCGAGCCGGCAGAACCAGCGATAGGCAAGGTTCAGATGCACCTCTTCGCAGAGCCGCCGCTCTGACCGGATGCCGAAGCAGTAGCCCACCAGCAGCATCCGGATCAGCAGCTCGGGATCGATCGAAGGACGCCCGATCGGGCTGTAGAATGGAGCCAGGTGCTGGCGCAGGCCATCCAGATCGACGAAGCGGTCGATCGACCGCAGCATGTGATCCGCCGGCACATGGCGCTCCAGGCTGAAGCCGAAGAACAGCGGCTCCTGCAGCACCGTCCGCTCACCCATCATGCCTGCGTCTCCCGTCGCCACGACGAGTGAATCAGGCGGGAATCATTGCTTCAACCGGCCTTTTTCAACGAAATCAGCGCATCTCGGTCGTTGGCAGAGCAAAGTCGATGGCCAGCCGCCACCCCATGCGCCAGCGGCCATGGAACTGAGGTATCGGTTCATCGGTGCCGCGCCGATCACGCGAAGCTCGCCGGGCAGATCGCCTCGCGGCGCAGCACGTCCCCGCTCTACGCCTTCTCAAGATTTACGCTTCGGGCCAACTTTGGTGCCTATCCCGAGCAGCCGGTCACTGTTGCTGTTTACAGTTGCCGTTCTCTAAGTGCATGAAAGTCCTTCAGATTTCCTATGACTACGAATCTGGGGGTCGGGCGTTCGAATCGCTCCGGGCGCGCCACTTTTCCCGCCGCAAGCCGCGTTTGCGCCGCTGTGGGTACGAATGTCACAATTCGATGAGTGACAATATCGTAGGTCCGGCGGGGCAGGACGGCGTTTCGTTCTAATCGTTCTGGGTCTTTGCGCAACGGATGGGTCCGAGTTGCGCCAAAATTCCCATTCCGCGCCTTCGCAAGCGCAGATCTGCGTGGGTGTCAGCGCCTTACCCCTCGCGCAACTCGTCGAGCATCCGAAGCCTGGTCCGGACACCTTGCTCGATCGGCCCTGCCAATTCCTGCGGGAAATCCGCCGGCAGTGTGGCGCGAACAACGTCCAAAGCTTTGGGTACGCGCTCGCGTAGATCCTCAAAGATATCGAGGACGATCCGCGCACCTACGCCCCCGCGCCCCGCGGTCTGAACGAAATGCCGCGGCGCGACGGAGCCCATCACGTAATGGCGCCGGTCGCCGACGGCCATGGAGACCTTGAACTGGTTGTGGCGGACCTGGCCGGCGTCCACGGCGGGCTGGACTGACAACACGTCGTAGAGCGGGGTCAGGCGGTAGCGGCCCCCTGGGCCTAGGAAGACGCTGAAATTCTTCGCATGGCCGTCGGTGGCGCCGAGCAGCCAGTACCAGATGACGGCTTTGAGGAAGGCGGCCTGGTCGGCGGCGGGATCGTCGCTGCCGGACAGTACGCGCAGGATTTTCTCGATGCCCGGGCCGCCGTGGGACTCGTACTTGCTCGCCGGCGGCGTAGAGAGGACCTGGCACATATCCTCCTGCGGCAGACGCAGCAACCGCCCGTCCTGTGTCCGCCGTCGGTCGAAGCGCTCGACGACCAGGGTGCGCTGGCCATCGAAATCGACGATGTCGACCTCGGCGGTGGCCAAGCCGATGGCTTTGGTCAGCCTCATGCAGAGGTATTCGTTCTCGACGCTGCGCGACAGGTCGATGCCGTGGACCTGTCCGATCTGAGGTTTGAGGATGTGGGTGGTGGCGGTGGCGCCGGTCGGCGCCTGCCAGGCGCCGTCCTTGAGCAGCAGCGCCGTCTTCTCCTGGGCGCCGGCCAGCGAAATACGGAAGGCGGCGTCCTCGCTCAGGCCGAGGGGCGCACGGGCGAGATCGGCGAGCAGGGCGCCGATCTGGCCGTCGTCGAGGGGAATGCCCTGGATGGCGCCGGCCTGTCCCGGTTCCTCGTCGTGCGGAAGGAACTGCAGGGCGCCGACGCAATCCCGGCCGATGGCGCCCAGCAGGCTGTAGGCGTCGATCCCGCCTGCATTCACACGCGCCGCCAGGGCGCGGCGGATGTCGTCATTGTCCGGCAACAGATTGTCGAAGACGGCGACCACCTGCTCGCCGATGTAGCGTTCCTCGCGCAGCGGGAGCGAGAGCGACGCCGGCAGGGCCAGCTCCCAAGCCAGCCAGTCGGGATCATAGGTGAAGTCGATGGCGCCGGAAGCCTCCCGCCGCAGGCGGCCGATCAGCCGACTGTTGAGGAAGACGTTGAGCGGCGCATGGCGCGCGCGCCGGGCCATCAGAACATCGCCTCGATATCGGCGCCGCCACCGGCGGAACGCGGGCGCACGACCAGTTCGAGGTTGAGGGCGGCCAGGGCGTCCATGAGGGTGGTCAGCTTGGTGTCGACCTCGCCGCTTTCCAGGGCGGACACCGTCGCTTGGCGCAGGTTGATGCGCCGGCCAAGGTCGGCCTGGGAAAGGCCGAGGGTCTTGCGTCGACGCCGCAGGACGGCGCCGAGTTGGATCGGGGTTCGGGCGATCTGCTCCATGGATATGCGCTCCAGCGTATGCGGCGAATATATACGCTAGAGCGCATTATTATGCAATATACGGCTGAACGTATATCTCCAAAATATACGTCCTAACGTATTTTTCTCTCTCAGCCTTGGGCGTCGAGGAGGCCTGCGGACCGAACGGCCCGATCAGCGATCGTAGCCGTAGCGGCGCTCCTGATAGCTCCATTCGGTGACGTCGGCGACGGCGTCGAAGATGCCCTCCGCCCCGTAAGTCATCGGATCGGCCGCTTTTAGCCTGGCCTCGGCCCAATCCAGCCAATCGGCGACCAGCTTCCCGCCGACCTCCGCTGCGCCATCCGACGTGAGCGAGCGCAGCTCAGCGAGGAACTCGCGGGCGAGCACCACATCGCGCCAGTCCTTCGCCAGCTCCTTGAAGCGCCGGACGCGGTTGGCGTCGCGCTTGTTGCGCTGCTCCTCCTCGTAGCGGAGCCGCTCAGCAATCTGCCGTTCGCGCTCCTCCTCCCGCTTGCGGCGCTGCTCGGCGAGCAGGGGCCTGCGGCGATGAAGGCGCCGGTGATGTCCAGGAGCATGTCTTCGAGCCCGACCACATCGGTCTCGGTCCACTGTCTGGGAAGATTGCCGGGGAGATACGGCTTGATTTCAAAGATCAGGAGGCCCGTGTCGACCATCTCCTGTCGCCAACCCTTGTCCCCAGTCGAGGCCCACTTGGCTTCGTCGGGGGTGAGTGGCCGCCGCCAAAGCCTCGCGGTCGCTGGTTCGGTCCATTGCGCGCGCCCCCCGAAGTCGACATTGCGCCACAGTCCGCACGGCGAGTCACCGGCCTCACTCCCGATCGGCCGGAAAAGCCGCCAGCAACGGCGGACGACCGCCGCTAGCTCTGCGGCTTCACCATCATGTGGTCCTGGACCTCCTTGCCCATCTCGCCCATGCGGCGGCCCTGGGCGGCCATGATCGCGCCGCAGGCCGCCGAGGCGGCGGTAAGGTCGGAGCCGGACATGGCGGCCATTTCCGCGGTCAGCCGCTTATTCCAGTCAAGGGTGGGGGACCGCCCGTCGAGCCGGCCCATGAAGTAGAGGCTGCCGATCAGGCCGGCGGCGCGCTGGTTGCGGTCGGAAGAGTTCATCAGCACCGAGGCGACCGCGAAGCACCGCAAGTCGGTGGCGTCGTCGCTCTGCGCCGTGGCTGGAACAACAGCCGTAAGCGCCGAACTGACGGCGATTGCGACGGCGGCTGCCGATCGGCTCCCATTCATGTGTTCAGCCCAGTCACGAATTCCAACGATAACGGTAGAGTTGGGGATCAAGTTCAACGCGATCCCCTGGGTCTTGCAGCGGGTAGGCGACTTCCCGGGTCGGCCTCTGCGCCCCGCGCCGGCGATTGATCGATCGAACGCGCGGAGTTGCGCGTTGATCTCAGGTTCAGCGCGCGGCTGCCAGGGACGTCCCCGCCATGGCTTACCGAAACCCTCGCACGCACCTCGCCACGCACGAGGTGACCAACCAGCCCGGCGCGCTGGAGGACGTGAACCTGTTCACCGGCGACGACATCCTGCAATCCGCCTGCGACTGGTCGGGCGCGGGCGTCCATGCGGCCCGGCTTGGCGCGTTCGGCGCCCAGGTCGGCGCGGCGGAGACCCAGGCCCTGGCCGTGCAGGCCAATCGCACCCCGCCCCTGCTGCTGACCTACGACCGTTTTGGCCGGCGCATCGACGAGGTGGAGTTCCACCCGGCCTATCACCAGCTGATGGCGCTCGGCCTCGGCGCCGGGGTGTCGGCGGCGGCGTGGAACGTCCCGCAGGCCGGCCATGCCCTGCACGCGGCCCTGCTGTTCCTGATGGGGCAGGCCGACTATGGCGTCTGCTGCCCCATGTCGATGACCTACGCCGTTGTCCCCGCCCTGCGCGCCGAGCCGGAGGTCGCAGCGGAATGGGGCCCTCGGGTCGCCGCCGAGACCTATGACCCGCGCAGCATCCCGGCCGCCGAGAAGCGCGCCGCGACCATGGGCATGGCGATGACGGAGAAGCAGGGCGGCTCCGACGTGCGCGCCAACACCACCCGGGCCGAACGTCAGGCGGACGGCGCCTACAGGCTTGTCGGGCACAAATGGTTCTGCTCGGCGCCGATGTCCGACGCGTTTCTGACCCTGGCCCAGACGGACGCCGGCCTCACCTGTTTCCTCGTTCCGCGCTGGCGGCCCGACGGCGCGCGCAACGAGATCGAGATCCAGCGGCTGAAGGACAAGCTCGGCGACCGTTCCAACGCCTCCGCCGAGATCGAATACCACGGCGCCTTCGCCGTGCGGGTCGGCGAGGACGGCCGCGGCGTGCGCACCATCATCGAGATGGTCCAGCTGACGCGGTTCGACTGCATCATCGGTTCGGCCACCCAGATGCGGCAGGCGGCGATGTTGGCCGCCTGGCATCTTGAGGGCCGCTCGGCGTTCCAGCGCCGCCTGATCGACCAGCCGCTGATGCGCGCGGTGCTGGCCGATCTGGCGCTCGAGGTCGAAGCGTCCGTCGCGCTGGCTTTTCGCCTGGCGCGGGCGCTCGACCGGGCGGCTGGCGACCCGCAGGAGGCGGCGATCGCCCGCATCGGCATGACCCTGGCCAAATACCTCGTCACCAAGCGCGCGCCGAGCGTGGTCGCCGAGGCCATGGAGTGCCTCGGCGGCTCCGGCTATGTCGAGGAGGCGCCGCTGGCGCGCCTCTTCCGCCAGTCGCCGCTCAATGCGATCTGGGAGGGCAGCGGCAACGTCATCGCGCTCGATCTCCTGCGTGCGCTGCAGCGCGAACCGGAGGTGCGCGAGGCCCTGATCGGAGACATCCGCGCCGCCGCGAGCGGCGAGTCCCGGCTGGGCGCCGCGGCGACCGAGGCCGAACATCTGCTCTCGGCGCCCATCGCCGATGCCGCCGCCCGCCATGCCGTCGAACGCCTGGCGCTCGCCTTCGCCGCCGCGACGCTGGTTCGCCACGCGCCTCCAGCGGTCGCCGACGGCTTCGCCGCCCGGCGGCTGCAGGCGCCGAGCCTGACCTTCGGGGCGGGCCAGGGCGCGATCGACGAGGACGCGATCATCGCGCGGGCGGCTCTGAAAGCCTGAGACGCCGAAGCCTTGCTGTCAGGCGTCTATCCCGGCAGCTTTGCCGCTAGGACGTCGACCTGCTCGATCGTGGGCGGAACGGCCAGCAACGCGTCGGCCTTGGACATCAGCGCCGCGGCGATGGCGCCGCCGAGATGGGCCTGCCGACCCGCTTCGTCGGCGAAGGCGTCAAAGATGCCGAACGTGCTCGGGCCGAACTGAAGCGCGAACCAAGCGGGCGTCGACGCCTCACTTTGCGCCAGCGGCAAGGCGCTTTCGAGAAACGCCTTGAGCGCCGCTTCCTGTCCCGGCCTGGCTTCGAGGCGTACATACAATCCAACCTTCACCATGGGTCTCTCCGTTTCTGGTGCAATGACGAGCCGCTTATCGCTCGCGGGATCGGGGACGTCGGCTTGCCGCCGACGGATGATTTCAGCCGCGGCCGGCGGCCAGGATCGGGCCGCCCTGGCCCGCCTGCACCAGGACCGCGGTCTTCAGGCCCGGCCGCGCCGCCGCCGGCAGGGCGTAGGTTCTCGTGCCGCCATTCCATTCGCCAAGTCCGACGACTTCGCGCACCACGTTCTTGTGCGGCAGGGTCAGACCGCCGTTTTCGCCGCGCCGGATCGGCACCTGGATGATGTTGGGGTCGTAGCGGACCAGCACGACGATCGCGTGGGCGCCGGCGCCGACGATGGTGACATGATCGCCGGTGATGCTCACCCGCGGGCCGCTATCGCCGCGATCCTCCCGGCGGATCAGCGCTTCCAGTTCGTCGCGACGATTGCCGACCACGTCGGCGCGGCCGTTGACCACCACCTCCGGCGTCGCGACGTCGCTGTGCCGAAGGCCGCGGGCGTAGTCCCACTGCCGGCTGGTGAAGGCCTTCTGGCCGAAGGTGTCCTTCCAGCCGAGCTGATCCCAATAGGTGACCTGCCACGAGAGGGTCAGGATATCGGGTCGGTCGGCGATGGCCAGCACATTGGCGTTGGCCGGCGGGCAGGACGAACAGCCCTGGCTTTGAAACAGCTCCACCACGGTCGGATGGGCCGCGTCGGCCGCCATCGCCACCTCGGGGGCGGTGGCGATGGCGGCCAGGGCGACCAAGGCGGCGAATGCGCTCGCCACGCCGCTGCAGCGGCGCAGCCCATTGGATGACGGGATCAACTGCGGTCTCCTTCTGGTCGGAACACCCCGTCGCCTTTGGGGCCGGATCCCTGAGGCGGGTCCCTGAGGAGGGTTCGCGGCGGAGGGCGCCTTGGTTACAGGTCAATCGCCCGAAAACCGCGAATTCCAGATCCGCTGATGTAACCAACGGCGGCCGGGCCGCGAACTATCGGATGCGGTGCGGAATCCCAGCCGCCGAACCGAATGGAGGCCGCCGATGATCGACCGCAGGACCCTGGTCGCGGGAACCGCGCTCGCCGGCGTAGTCGCCTGTCTTGGCTTTGCCGCCAGGGGTTCGGCGAAGCCGGATGGCGAGACTTTCGAGGTCAGCCACACGGATGCCGAATGGCGACGTCTGCTCACGCCGGCCCAATATGGCGTGCTTCGCGAAGCCGGAACCGAAGCGCCGGGCTCGAGCCCGCTGGATCACCTGTTTCGCAAGGGCCTTTACAGCTGCGCCGGTTGCCGCTCGCCGCTCTATTCGTCGCAAACCAAGTTCGAGTCCGGCACCGGCTGGCCCAGTTTCTGGCGCCCGATCGACGGGGCCGTGCGCACCACGACCGACACCAGCCTGCTGATGGTCCGCACCGAAGTTCACTGCCGCCGCTGCGGTGGCCATCTGGGCCACGTTTTCAACGACGGGCCCGAGCCGACTGGGCTGCGCTACTGCATGAACGGCGTGGCCATGACCTTCACCGCCGCCTGACACCCCGCTTCGCCCGCCGCCAATCCGACAGGAGCCCCCATGGCCTTCAATCCCCTCTTTCCGAGCCTCGCCGCCGTCGGCGCCGGCGTACTGCTCGCGGCCGCGGCGCTGAGCGGCCGGCCGGCCGTCGGCGCATCGGCCCCCACCGCGCCCGTCGCGGCCCCGGCCATCGACAGCCTGCGTCCATCGGCGCCCGGATCGGAAACCGCGATCCTGTCCGGCGGCTGTTTCTGGGGCGTTCAGGGCGTGTTCGAGCACGTTCGAGGCGTTCGAAAAGTCGTCGCCGGCTATGCGGGGGGCGCCGCGGCGACCGCCAGCTACGAGCTTGTGAGCACCGGAACCACCGGCCACGCCGAATCCGTGCGGATCACCTTCGACCCGAGCCAGATCTCCTATGGGCAGATCCTGCGCATCTTCTTTTCAGTGGCGACCGACCCGACCCAGGTCGACCGGCAATACCCGGACGAGGGGACGCAATATCGCTCGGAGATCTTCTACGCCATCCCAGAGCAGCACCGGATCGCCCAGGCCTATGTCGACCAGCTCAATCGCTCCGGCGCCTTCAGCCGGCCGATCGCGACCCGGATCGACCCGGCCACCGGCTTCTACGCCGCTGAGGACTATCATCAGGACTTCCTGGTTCGAAATCCGGGCTATCCCTACATAGCGCGGTTCGACATGCCCAAGGTCGAGGCCCTGGCCCGCGAATTTCCGGATCGGTATGTGGCGGCGCCGATCAGGCTAGCCAGCCGCTAGTCGCCGGGACAGCGCCGAGCATCGCTGTCGCTTCAAGAGGTCCGCGTCCCACCAGGACCAGCGCGTAGCCGTTGTCCTCGCAACCCCTTGTCGTGGGCGGCGCCAGGGGCCAACACTGCGGCAGGCGGGCGCCTTTCGCCGGGAGAGAGCTGCATGAGCGCTGAACGGCCCATCCGCCTTTTGCTGGCGGATGTCGACGGCACGCTGGTGACCCAGGACAAGGTGTTGACGCCTGAGGCGATCGCCGCGGCGCGCGAGTTGGCGGCTGCGGGCGTGGTGCTGGCCATCACCAGCGGCCGACCGCCGCGCGGCATGCAGATGCTGATCGAGCCCCTGGCGCTGACCAGCCCGATCGCCGGGTTCAACGGCGGCGTCTTCGTCAAGCCCGACATGACCGTGATCGAGAGCCATACCCTGGAGCCGGCGGTGGCCGCCCAGGCCCTGGACCTGATCCTGGACCAGGGCCTGGACGCCTGGCTCTACACCGGGACCGAGTGGCTGATCCGCGATCCCAAGGCGCCCCATGTCGCGCGCGAGGCCTGGACGGTGAAGTTCGACGCCCGCGTCGAGCCGGCGTTCACCAAGGCGGACCTGGCGCAGACGGTGAAGCTGGTGGGGGTCTCCGATGATCTGGACCGCGTCGCCGCCTGCGAGACCCTGGCGCAGAAGACCCTGGGCGACCATGCCAGCGCCGCCCGCTCCCAGCCCTACTATCTGGACGTGACCAACCCCCAGGCCAACAAGGGCGGAGTGGTGACCACCCTCTCGAAGATGCTCGACATCCCGCCTGAGCGGATCGCCACCATGGGCGACATGCCCAACGACGTGCTGATGTTCAAAAAGAGCGGCCTGTCCATCGCCATGGGCAACGCCAGCGATGCGGTGAAGGCGCAGGCCAGCGCCGTGACCGACAGCAACGAGGCCGACGGCTTCGCCAAGGCCGTGCGGCGCTTCATCCTCGCGTCGGCCTAAGGCCCCTCCCCGCGGCGTGGCCGCTTGCGGCCGCGGGGCGGGGTTCCCATTTTTTCGCGCATGGCATTTGACTCGGCAGAGCGCGCCGATGAAGCGCTCGATCCCTATTCCGCCAGCGTCGTCCAGGCCTTCGACACCGTCGGGCCGGCGGTGGTGCATATCGCCGCCACCGCCAGGACCGGGCGCGGCGGAACCGGCTCCGGCGTGCTGTTCGCGCCGGACGGCTATCTGCTCACCAACAGCCACGTCGTGGCCGGCGCCGCCAAGCTGGAGGCCAGCCTCACCGATGGTCGCCGTTTCGCAGCACGGCTGATCGGCGACGACCCGGCGACCGACCTGGCGGTGCTGCGGCTGGAAGCAACCGGCCTGCCGCACGCCCGGTTCGGCCGCTCGGGCGCCTTGCGCGTCGGCCAGCTGGTGGTGGCGATCGGCAATCCGCTCGGCTTCCAGGCCACGGTTACCGCCGGCATCGTCAGCGCCCTCGGCCGCACCCTGCGCTCGCCGTCGGGACGGCTGATCGAGAGCGTCATCCAGACCGATGCGCCGCTCAACCCCGGCAATTCCGGCGGCGCCCTGGTGGACGCCAAGGGGCGCGTCGTCGGCGTCAACACCGCCATGATCGGCGGCGCGCAGGGCCTGTGCTTCGCCATCGGCATCGACACCGCCGTCGACGTCACCGCCCGCCTGATGCGCGACGGGCGGGTGCGCCGCGCACGGCTGGGCCTGGCCGGCCAGACCACGCCGCTGGATGCGCGGCTGGCGCGGCGGCTGCACCGGGAGGGCGAGACCGCCGTCCTGATCAGCGAGATCGTCGCCGGCGGCCCGGCCGAGCGCGCCGGCCTCAAGGCCGGCGACGTTGTGCTGGAATTCGCCGGCGCCAAGATCTTCACCGTCGACGACCTGCACCGGCTGCTGACCGCCGAGATCGCCGGCGGCGAGGCCGAAATGACGCTGATCCGCCAAGCCAAGATCGAGACCTTCGCCGTCCTGCCCGATCTGGACGACTGAGGCCGAGCCCTTCACAGGCGGCCGCCCGGTCCTTAACGTCGGAGCGCGCAGCGGAGCGGATGCAATGGCCATACGCGGCATCGACCACATCAATATCGGCACCCATCGGCTGGAGGAGACGCGCGCCTTCTTCCGCGACGTCCTCGGCCTGGTCGAAGGCTGGCGACCCGACTTCCCGTTCGACGGCGCCTGGCTCTACGCCGGTGACGGCGCGGTGGTGCACCTGGTGGAGCTCGACGCGCCGAGAGGGCCGTCGGCGCAGGCGGCGCTGGACCACTTCGCCTTCCGCATCGACGACTATGACGACATCGTCCGCCGGCTGGACGCGGCGGGTATCGCCTGGCGGGCGTTGGAGATCCCGGGCGCGCCGATCCGCCAGATCTTCATCCGCGACCTGAACGGGGTGAACATCGAGCTGAACTACCGCGAGCCGGCGGCCTAGCCTAGAACAGCAGGCGCGCCGTCTCGCCTTGGGCTTCCATGAGCTTCACCGCTTGCCGGCCCAGCCATCCTGGCCGATCCCGCTCACCTCGTCGATCGAAAGGGACGGTCCGTTCTCTCGTTTCAGGCGTCCGAAAACATCGGAAATCCTGCCGGTTGGTCTCACCGCCTTCATCTCGATCCGACCGTCGGGAAGCGCCTCAATGGCGACCTGCTCACCGGGTCGAACGCTCAGGTGTTTCAGAAGGTCATCGTCTAGAGCGAGTTGGCTGTCCGGTGAGACCGTGAGTATGCGCATAGACATGCGCCCTAGCCCCGCTCAGCGAAATTCACGTAGATCGGGTTGCCGATCAGCATCAGCCTGCCTTCGGCGTCGCGGGCGTTGAGGCGGAGCCAGTGGCGGCCGCCGTCGCTGGTCCAGCGAAGGTCGAGCGAGGCGGCGGGGTCGTCGGAGACCCCGGGAGCGGCGTCGGCCAAGACCTGGCCGTCCTCGATCACCTCGATCCGGCCGCCGCTCAGGCCCTGCAGCCGGGCGTGGAAGGCGACGACCTCGCCATCGGCGGCGGTGATCGACTCGCCCATGTGGACGGTGCGCTCGCCGACCCAGGCGGTCAGCTCCAGCACCCGGTCGCCGGCGCCGGCCACGTCGATGAACACCCGGCCGGCGCGGATGGCGTCGAGAATGGCGCGCTCGGAGAGGTTTTCGGCCCAGACCACCGTGGTCGGCGACGCGACCGACGAAGGCTTGGCGCCGCCGTCGTCGGGCTTGTGGTTGTCGCTGCCGCCGATGGCGGTGGGGCGGAAACCCTCGTTCAGCCGCGCCTCCCAGAAGGGCAGGCCGGAAAAGACCCCTTCGGCCCCGCCGCCCTGGGCTCCAACCGCGCCTCCGTTGACCACCTCGATCGAGGCGACCCGCGCGTAATCGGTCGATTCCGCCGTCCAGCCGCAGCCCATGCACAGCTCGTTGGACGGCAACGCCGGGTGGTTGATGGAAAACAGGCCGTGCTGGCGCTCCACCGCATCCTGCAGGTCGCGCACCCGGCGCAGGTGCGGGCTGGAGAGGCGGAACTCGACGAAGCCGATGGCCCCCAGCACCCCGGCGTGGCCGTGGAAGGTGGTGACCTCGACCCCGGGGATCAGCAGCAACTTGTCGAAATAGGGCTGCAGCTCGCGCAGCGCGTGGTGGTGGGACACCGCGTTGTGGTCGGTGACGGCGATGAAGTCGACGCCGCGGGCGGCGGCGGCCTCGACCGTGCGATAGACCGGGCCGGGCACGCGCCGGCCGCCGCTCCTGGCCTCGACCGTGCCGTCGCTGTGGCAGGTGTGCATGTGCAGGTCGCCGCGGTACCAGCGCGCGCCCATCTGCAGCGGCTCGTCGGAAAAGGACGAGACGGCGGTGCGCTCGCCACGGTCGAACCGGATCCTGGCGACATAGGCCGCCTGCTTGCCGGGGCGGATGTTGGGCACGCCGAGCAACAGCGTCCAGCGGCCGGGGATCAACGGTCCGGGCTGGTAGGACGGCGTCGCATCCAGCGCCGAGAGGGTGAACCTGGCCTTGTCGCCGCCGCTCCAGCCCCTGAACCGTTCGGGATCGAACAGGCCGAGGTCGATGGTCGCCCGTTCCTCCTTGCCGGTGTAGCTGAATTCGACGGTCAGCCGCTGCACCCCCGCCGGCACGTCGAAGCCCAGCTCCTTGTAGGTCTCGTGGTCGGCGCGGGTGAGCACGCCGGTGAGCACGATATCGGCGTCTTGCGCCGTGCTCTCGGGTCTGGTCTCGGTCAGGGCGGTCAAGCAAGCCTCCGTCGGCGCCGGAAACGACTATAGACGCAGTTCCACGAATCTTGATGGCGACTGCGGCGCGCTTCCGGCCGGGAAGCTTCAGGGCGCGAACTTCAGATCCTCGTCCTCCACCTCGCTCGGTTCGGCGCCTTTGCGCTTGCCGAAGGTGAAGCGCTCGATGAAGGCCCAGAGCTCGGCGATCTCGCGGGCGGCGGTGACGTCGTAGCATTCCTCGGCCGAGCGGCCGGTCTCCAGCGCCGACTGGTAGATCGAGCGCGCGCGCAACAGGGTGGGCACGACCGGCAGGCGCATGACCTCGATGGCCCGTAAGGCCCGCTTCACCGACGGCGGCTCGACCCCTTCGCGGCTGGTCGGGGCCTGGTTGACCACCACCAGGGCCGGCTTGCGCAGGCGGCGGATGACGTCGACCGTGCGCACCGCCGCGGCGATGTCCATCAGGGTCGGGCGCACCACCAGCAGCGAATGGTTGGCCACCACGATGGCCTGGGTGACGTCCTCGACCGCGCCGGCGGCGGTGTCGATCACCATCATGTCCATGCCGGAGCCGACCCCGGCGACCTGGGCGGCGAACAGGCTCTGGCCGATGGCCGAGACGCAGGTCGGGCCGTCGGCCGCGCGCGCCTTGAACACCTCGGTGGCCGAGCGCTGCGGGTCGGTGTCGGCGACCAGGGTCTTCAGGCCGCGCAGATGCGCCGCCAGGGCGATGTGCGAGGCCACCGTGGTCTTTCCCGAGCCGCCCTTCAGCGCGATGACCGCGATGGTCCGCATGTTCAGCTGGTCCCTCCGCCGCCCAGGAAGGCGGCCCGAACGTCTCTCTGTTTCAATCAGGCAGGATTGTCGCGAAGATGGCCGACTCCCGACAAGTGCGGCTACCGCACCGATTGAGCCGTAGCCCGGCGACAAGAGCAAGGCGGCAGAAACGCCGCGCGCTCGAAAACCGTCACCCGGGCGCGTGGCCTGCGCCTTCTGACGGCGGGGTTGACCTCGCCGGCGCGTGGCGGGCCTACTGGCGGTTCACCGGCGGGCCGTCCGATGGATAAGATAGTCCGGTTTGGCAAGCTCCTGAGCGCCGTCTGTGCGGCGGCGCTGGTGTTCGCCCCGCTCGCCCCGGCCATGGCCGACACGGCCGCCGGCGAGGGAGTCGGGACCTATGCCTGTTCCGAATTCCTCAGGGCCTCCGCCGCCGACCCCGGCCGCAAGACGCTGTATTTCTCATGGGCCCAGGGCTGGATGACCGGCTGGAACCTGGCCCAGATGGATGCCTCCCGGCCGACGGTCGACCTGAAGGCGCGGCCGGTTCCCGACCAGCAAGCCTTCATCCGCGCCTACTGCGCCGCCCATCCGGCCGCCCTCTACATGGAGGCGGTGTACAGGCTCTACGTTTCCCTCAAGCCCGGCTTCTCCCCCAGGCCGGGCGGGAAATGACGCCATGGCCGGTGATCTGGTCCTCAAGGCGATCGACGGGCCGGTGGCGCGGCTGACGCTGAACGATCCGGACCGGGCCAACGTGCTCTCCACCGCCATGATGGACGCCCTCGGCGCGGCGCTGGCGGAAGCGGCGGCCGATATCCGCGTGCGGGTGGTCGTGCTGGGCGGGCGGGGCGGATCTACTGCGCCGGCCACGACCTCGGCGAGTTGCGCGCCTCGGAGGACAGGGCCGGACACGCCGCCCTGTTCGCCCAATGCTCGGCCCTGATGATGGCCATCGGCGCGGTCCGGGTCCCGGTCATCGCCCAGGTGCAGGGCGCGGCGGTGGCGGCCGGCTGCCAGCTGGTCGCCAGCTGCGACCTGGCCTATGCCGCCGACTCCGCGCGGTTCGCGGTCTCCGGCGTCGATCTCGGCCTGTTCTGCTCGACCCCCGGCGTGGCGCTCGGCCGGGCCGTGGGCCGCAAGGCGGCGGCCGACATGCTGCTGACCGGCCGGTTCATCGAAGCCGCGCGCGCCGTGGAACTCGGCCTGATCAACGGCGCCGTGCCGGCCGGCGAGCTGGACGGCCTGGTCGACGAGGCCGCCCGGCTGATCGCCGCCAAGCCGCCGGAGGCCATCGCCATCGGCAAGGCCGCCTTCCGCCGCCAGATCGATGCGCCGCTCGCCGAGGCCTACGCCATCGCCTCGGAGGCCATGGTGGAGAACCTCGCCCTCGCCGCCGCCCGCGACGGCATCGATGGGTTCCTGAAGCGTTGAGCCGCTAGTCCCGGTCGTCCAGCGCCAGCAGGGCGAAGCTGGCCAGCCAATGCTCGCCCATATAGTCGGCGGCCAGGTGCGGCAGGGCGACGGCAAGATGGCGCTCCACCGTCTCATCGATGCGCGGCCGGGCGGCCGGCGGCGCGGCGGCGGCCAGGTGGGCCCAGCACCAGGCGCGGCTGAGGTTGAGGCCGTCCAGATGAGCGATCTGGCCGTCGCTGCGATCGCTGACGCCGGCCGGCGTGAACAGGGTCGACGGCTCGCCGCGCGCGAGATCGGGCAGGAAGGCCTCGAACCACGGGGCGAATTCGGCCGGCGGCAAGGTCAGCCGCATGCACTCGGCCTCGACCAGGGCCGGCGACAGGAAGTCGGCGCCGCTGGGCTCCCAGGCCTGGCAGCCGGCGTCGGCGGCGAACCAGCGTCGCGCCGCCGCCTTCAGCGCCTCGGCGAAGCCGGGATCGTCCGCCCACGGTGCGTAGCGGTGCGCCAGGATCAGGGCGAAGGCCGAGCTGCCGTGCATGCCGATGCGCACCGGATAGTCGGCCATCGGCAGCCAGGCCAGGAACCGCCGCTCGAACGCTCGCGCCAGCGGCCGCAGCGCCGCCGCCCAGCGCCGTCCATCATCGGAGTGATGGACTTCCAGCTCCGCCTGCAGCATCAAAAGCCAGGCCCAGCCATAGGGTCGCTCGAAACGCGCCGCGCCAGGCCGGTCCAGATAGACGAGCTCGGCATGGGCCTTGGGGGCGGTGAAGGCGCCCTCCAGCCAGGCGCGGACGGCGCCGGCCGACTCGACATCCGGAAACCGCCGCAGAATCCGCGCCAGCAGCCAATGGCTGTGCACGGACGAATGCCAGTCGAAGCTGCCGTAGAAGATCGGATGCATGGCGCGCGGCGATTGCAGGTCGGCCGGTCCGGCCAGCACCTGATCCAGCTTGTTCGGATATTCGCGGCCGACATGGCCGAGCGCGATGGCGGCGAACTGTTCGGCCAGGGCCGGGGTCATGGTCTGCATGGGGGACACTCCGATCCGGTCCCACTTCACCATGCCGCCGGTGCGGGTGCTATATCTGGCCCAGGGACCAACGGTGGGATCGAAATGCGCCGAACTTTTTTCTCCGTCGTCGTCGCAATGGCGCTGCTGTGCGGCGCGCCGGCGGCCTGGGCCCAGACCCGCGACACCGGCCCCGACGCGAGCATGCAGGCCGAGCGGCGCGCCGAGGCCGCCACCCATCCCCTGGGCCTCGCCGCCGACGAGCCCGGTCGCACCGAGGGCGCCAAGACCACGCCCGACCGCGACAGCCATGCCGACGCCGATTGCGAACCGCATGCGGGCGGCGATTCCGGCGACGACGGCGACAAGGCCAAGAGCGACGCCCGCGCCGACCGCGCCCGCTGCCGCAAGCTTTCCGACGCCGACATCGCCACCGCCCCGATCGCCGAGATCCGCCGCGTCACCCGTCACACCGCCATGATCGGCGGCCGCTCCATCGCCTATACGGCCACGGCCGGGACGCTCACCCTCCGCGACGACGAGGGCAAGCCAACCGCCAGCATGTTCTATGTCGCCTACACCACCGGCGATCCGCACCGGCCGGTGACCTTCCTCTATAATGGCGGCCCGGGCTCCTCGAGCCTCTGGCTGCACATGGGCTCGCTGGGGCCGGTCCGGGTGCGCACCGACAGCCCCCTGCCCACCCACAACGCTCCCTACGACATCGCCAACAACGACGAGAGCCTGCTCGACAAGTCCGACCTGGTCTTCCTCGACGCCGTCGGGGCCGGCTTCTCGCGGCCGCTGGGCGACACCAAGCTGAAGGCCTTCTGGGGCACCGACCAGGACATCGACGCCTTCGCCCGCGGCATCGAGCGCTATCTCACCGCCAACGGCCGCTGGAACGCGCCCAAGTTCATCTTCGGCGAATCCTACGGCACCACCCGCTCAGCCGGCCTGTCCTACCGGCTGCAGCAGGACGGGGTGCAGCTGAACGGGGTCATCCTGCTCTCCTCGATCCTCAACTACGGCCGCCGCCAGCCGGGCTTCGACCAGGAGATGATCAACTACCTGCCCAGCTACGCCGCCGCGGCCGCCTACCACCACCGGCTGGCCAGCGATCCCGGCGACCTGCCGGCCTTCCTGAAGGCGGTGCGCGATTGGGCGCGCGGCCCCTACGCCATGGCCCTGGCCAAGGGGCAGGATCTGGGCGACGCCGAACGGCGCGACATCGCCACGACGATGGCCGGCTATACCGGCCTGCCGGTCGACTACATCCTGGCCAGCGACCTGCGCGTGGCGCCCGGCCGGTTCCGCAAGGAGCTGCTGCGCGACCAGCGGCTGACCCTCGGCCGCTACGACGACCGCTTCACCGGCATGGACGTGGACGCGGCCGGCGATTCGCCGGAGTTCGACCCTTCCGACACCGGCATCACCGGCGCCTTCGTCGCCGCCTTCCACGACTATCTGGCCCACGACCTGGACTATTCGTCCGACCTGACCTACCGGCCGACCTACTATTCCGCCGGCACGCCATGGGACTTCAGCCACAAGGGCGCCGGGCTCGGCGGCTATGAGGGGCTCGACAACAACCAGGCCGACGTGGCGCTCGATCTCTCCGAGGCGATGCGCGAGAACCCGCACCTGCTGCTCTATTCGCTGAACGGCGTCTACGACCTGGCCACCCCCTTCTTCGGCACCGAATACGACCTCGGCCACATGCAGCTGGATCCGGCCCTGCGCGGCAATGTCCGCTTCGCCTACTATCCGTCCGGCCACATGGTCTACCTGAACCCCGAGGCGCTGAAATCGATGAAGGCCGACCTGGCCCGTTTCTACGACGAAGCCGCGCCGCCGGGACGCTAACCCCGCCGCAGCCGCCAGCTGCGGATCTGGAAGGGGCGGATCTGGTCCGAGGCGGTTTCGACCGGGTCTTCCAGCAGGCTGACTTCGCCCGCCAAGCTCCAGCCCTTCGGGGCCTTGACCGACACCGGGCCCCGCGCGCCGTTCGGTTCGTAGACGCGCAGGATGAGGCCGTCGCCGTCTTCGGCCGGCTTCAGGGCCCCCAGGGCCACCGGCGTCCCGTCCACCTTCAGGAACCGGTGTTCCGCCTCCGGGCCGGCGCCGATCGGGCGGTGGAACAGCGGCCGGTTCAGGTCCTCGGCCTCGGCCAGCACGCCGCCGGCGATCCAGTCGCCGGCGTGCGGCAGCAGGGCATAGGTCAGGGCCTGCGCCCCCTCGTCGGCCAGCCGGTCCGGCAGGATCGGCGAGCGCAGCAGGCTCAATCCCAGTTCGTTGCCGCGCGCGTGACAGCCGTAGCGGCCGTCGTTCAGCAGCGCCGCGCCGTAGCCGGGCTCGGACAGGTCGACGAACCGGTGCGCCGCCACCTCGAACCTGGCCGCGTCCCAGCTGGTGTTCGAATGGGTCGGCCGCTGGTGCACGCCGAAGGCGCATTCGAAGGTGGCGAAATCGGCGCGGACGGCCAGGGGAAAGCGCGCCTTGACCAGGATGCGCCGGTCGCGCCAGTCGAAGAAGGTGGCGAAGTCGATCCGCGGCGAATTGGCCCACAGCCGCACCGACTGGATGAGGGTCGAGGCCTTCACTCTGCGGGTGATGCGCAACGCGCCGCGCTGGCCGCCGGCCTCGGCGATCTCGATGGAATCGGCGGCGATCTCCTCGCCGGCGCGCTGATAGTCGCCTTCGATGTCCCAGGCGTCGTAGTCGCGCGGCTGGTCGCGATAGGCCCAGATCTGGTTGCCGCGCCCGTCCAGCACCTCGCGGTTCGCCCGCTTGTCGAACACCCGTGTCAGGCTGCCGTCGTCGGCCAGCTCGACCCGCACGAAGTCGTTCTCCAGCGCCCGCGCCTCGACCTTCACCCCGCCCAGCGGCGCCGGCGCGCCGGTCAGGGCGCCGAGGCCCGGAACGCGCGCTCCCGAGGCCAGCACATAGCCGCCTTCCGCCGCTTGGCCGCCGGGGATCGGCTCGGCGCTCTCCAGCCGCACCGGCCGGTCGTTCAGGTCCGGATTGACGATCAGCAGGGCCGCATCGCCGTCGGCGCTCAAGCGTCCGGCGATCTGGCCGAGCGCCGCGTCGCAGGCCTCTCCGGCCGCCTCCACCACCTCGGCCAGCTCCCGCTCGGTGCGGACATAGACCTCGGTGATGCTGGAGCCGGGCAGGATGTCGTGGAACTGGTTGACCATCAGCGTGCGCCAGCGGTCGGCCAGCGAGGTCGGCTGCGCCTCGCCCAGCAGGGCCGCCATGCCGGCCAGCGCCTCGGCCGCCACCAGGTCGCGCTCGGCCCGGCGGTGCAGGCGCTTGGTGCGCCCCTGGCTGGTCAGCACGCCGCGGTGATATTCCAGATAGAGTTCGCCGACCCAGGTGGCGAAAGGCGCGGTCTGCGCCTCCTGGTGCGCCGTCTCGAAATAGGCTTCCGGCGCGGCGAAGCGGGTCGCCGGCAGATGGGGGAAGTCGGCCAGCACCTTCTGCGCCGCGATCATCTCGGCGGTCACCCCGCCGCCGCCGTCGCCGTAGCCGATCGGCTGCAGCACCTCGGCCGCGAAGCGCTTGTCGGTGTGGTTGCGCCAGGCGCGCAGCAGCGAGGCCGGGTCGACCAGGCCGTTATAGGTGTCCTCGGGCCGGTTGAACTGCTGCACCAGGACGCGCGAGCCGTCGATGCCCTCCCACCAGAACCGGGTGTGCGGGAAGGGATTGGTTTCCGACCAGCCGAGCTTGATGGTGAAGAGGCTTTTCAGGCCGGCGCCTTTCAGGATCTGCGGCAGGGCCGGCGAGAAGCCGAAGGTGTCGGGCAGCCAGCCGGTCGTATGGCGCGCGCCGAACGCCCGCTGGAAATAGAGCTGGCCGTACAGGGCCTGGCGCACCAGCGACTCGCCTGAGGGCATGTTGATGTCCGGCTCGACCCACAAGCCGCCGGTGGGGGCCCAGCCGCCGGCCTGCACGGCCGCCTTGACCTCGCCCAGCAGCTTCGGATCGTCGTCCTCCAGGTAGCGATAGTATTCGGCGAAGGACTGGGCGAAGCGGAAGTCGGGATTGCGCCGGATCAGGTCGACGGCGGTGGAGAAGGTGCGCCGCGCCTTGCGCCGGGTCTCCTCGATCGGCCACAGCCAGGCCGTGTCCAGGTGGGCGTGGCCGACATAGGCGACCGCGCCTTGGGGTGGGAAGCGGGTCTTCAGCGCCTTCAGCTGGCCGCGCAGCCAGGTCTCGGCCAGGCCGATCGTGTCGCGGGCGTTCTCGTCCAGCGGCGTGATCGGCCAGTCGCGCGGCTCGGAATCGCGGCCGCCGTAGCCGCGGGCGAAGACGCTCTCGCGGCCGACCACGTCCTCGGTGCGGGTGGGCAGGGCGAGGCTGGCCATGGCGTCCTCGACCAGCTCGAGCAGGATCGGCGCCAGCTCGTGGTCGCCCAGGCCGGCGGCGAGGCCGATGGCCAGCTCGATGGTCCGGGTCAGCTCGATCAGCCTGGCCTCGACCCAGCGCAGCTCGGCGCGGCGCAGGCGCGGATCGGCGACGAACTGGCCGAACGGGCTGCGCGCCACCGCCTCGACCTCCAGCCGGCCGCCGCGGGCGTCGAGCGGAAATTCATTGTGGTTGACGTCGAGGCCGAGCTGCAGCCAGCTCCCGTCGCCGTGAACGATGGTCAAAAGGCTCTCGCCGCCGACATCGAGCGACAGGCGCGTCTCCTCCAGCGGCCATTCCGCCGGGGCCTCGAACGGGCCGCTGATCAGCTCATGCACCCCGTCCTTGCGCGGCCAGGCCTGGCCCAGCCCGATAGGGTCGGCGTCGAAGGTCCAGCCGTCGATCGGCTTGGTCTCACGCACCCGCCAGGCGGCGATCTCGCCGAGCCGCCGGCGCGCCCGCCGCACCCGCTGGTCGAGACTGAGCAGGTTGTGCATGGGCGGCGTCCGATGATGGGTGAAGGGCGCGGCGACCATGCCACAGGCCACGGCGGCGTTGAAAGGCGGCGGCTCTCAAGCGGCGCGTTGCAGCTCGCGCAGGGGCCGGAAGCTGATCAGGCGCACGCCCTCCGCCTCGATCAGGGCGGCAAGTTCGCCGTCCATCAGGTTGGCGTAATCGCCGGCGCGGGTGTCGGGGGCGCTCCTGTCATAGGCGCGCAGCTCCGGCCCGTCCTCGGCCGGGTGCAGGAAGGTCTCGGTGACGCCAGGGCGCAGCCGCGCCAGGTTGTCCAGCAGCACCGGCCGCGTGGCCTTGGCCCAGGGCGGCGCCAGCAGATGGTCGGGGAAGACGCAGCCGCGCTCGGCCGCCGGGCGGCGGAACGCGAAGCCCAGCACCGGCTCGGCCCGGGCGCCGGCCATGCGCAGCGGCAGCCGGTACTCGGCCGCCAGGTCGGCATAGATCTCGAAGAAGCGCGCGTCCGTCTGCACCGAGCCCATGTGCGAATCCAGGTGGGTGACGTCGAGGCCCCAGCCCAGCGCCTGGTCGATCTGCGCCCGGCATTCGGCCCGCGCGTCGGCTGGGTCGGCATGGGCGTAGACCTCTTCGGTGGTGCGCGGCAGAAAGCCGTCGGCGTCGTGCAGCGAGGCCGCGCCGGTGAGCGAGCGCCAGCGATAGCCGGGATATTCCGCCGTCAGGGTCAGGTGCACGCCGATGTCGAGATCGGCGCAGGCCTTGGCCGCCGCAAAGGCCCAGGGGCAGGGAACCATCAGGGTGGCGCTGGTGGCGAAACCCCGCCGCAGCGCGGCCTCGACCGCCACATTGGCCGCATGGCTGGACCCCAGGTCGTCGCAATTGACGATCAAGAGGCGGTCGTCGGCGGCATAGCCCAGGCGTTCGGCAAGAGTGGCGGTTTGCATGCGTCTCCTCACGTGTCGCGGCCATGACGAAAAGAAGAGCCGCAGCTCAGCCGCTGAAGCTCCCTCAATCCGACCCCGTCGCCAGGACCGGCATGGCCGGCTGGCCGGTGAGGCTTTCAACGATCGCGGCCTCGGCGAACTGGAGGTCGCGGGCGTCCAGCGCCTGGCGGATCTCGCCGTGGCGCGCCGCGTCCAGCTTCCAGCCGATGAAGCAGGCGCCGCCGAGCATGGCGAAGACGATCGGCCCGACCACATAGGCCAGCTCCAGGCCGAAGATGGCGTGGGCGGTATTGTGGGCGGTGATCTTGGGATCATAGCCCACCCGCGCCAGCACCCAGTAGGACAGGAAGATGGCGCCGGCGCCGGCGATCTTGGCGGCCAGGCTGGTCAGCGAATAGATCAGGCTCATGCGCTGCTTGCCCTGCTCCAGCCGCACCTCGTCGCCGACGTCGGCGGTCATCGACTGGATCAGCAGGTTGAAGCCGGAGGCCATGCCGCCGCACCACAGCATCACCGGTATGGCGGTCAGGAGGTTGCCGGTCTTGGGGATGACGATGACCGTGCACAGCCCGATCGAATAGGCCGAGGTGGCGATCATCAGGGCGCGGTGCTTGCCGATCTTCGACGACAGCCAGGTGGTGGCGGGCGCGCCAGCCACCCCGGCCAGGATATAGACCCCGAGCAGGCCAGAGGCGACGCCGATGCTGAAGCCCAGCACGTCCTTGAAGAAATACAGGTAGAGCGCGCTCATCCAGCCCGGACTGAGCGTCAGGCAGGCCTGAGCCGCCACCAGCCTGAGCATGGCCGGCTTCCTGATCAGGCCCCAATAGTCGCGGAAGGCGAAGGGCTCAGTGGTGTGGACGTCGGCGGCGACGTGCTCGGGGATGCGCCAGGCCACCAGGCCGACGCCCAGCGGCGCCAGGCACAGCACCAGCCAGCCCATGGCCCGCACACCGTCCGGATCGCCCAGCTTGAAGTGGCCGGCGATGCTTGGAATGCCCAGCACCAGCACCGAGGCGGCGATGCCCACCACGGTCAGCACAGCGAACAGCCGCGAGCGCTCGTGATAGGCGGTCGCCAGGGTCGAGGCCCAGGCGGTGTGGGCCAGGCCGATGATCGAGGTGCCGAGATAGAGGCAGAGCAGCCAGACCACCAGATAGAGGCGGCTGATGCCCATGGGCGCCATGAACAGCTGGTAGACCGCCAGCATCAGGATCGGCGCGCCGATCAGCAGCCAGACCCGGTAGCGCCCGATGGCGCTGCGGGTGCGGTCCATCAGCAGGCCCAGCACCGGATCGACCGGCGTGTCGATCAGGCGGACGAAGCCGAAGGCGCCGCCGACCACCACCAGGCTGACGCCCAGGTGGCTGGCGAAATAGCGCGGCAGGAAGATGGCTAGCGAAACGCCGAGCGCACTCATCGGCAGGGTGACGGCGGCGAACGTCAGGATGGTCGGCAGAGGCAGGCGCCCCGCATGAGCCTTCGGCGCTTCGACTGTCAAAACCGGCGTCTCCCAGGGCCTTGAAATCCGCGCGGTATTCCGCGTCGGCGACCGGGATCACGCCCCGTCCATGGCTGAAAAGCAAGACCCGCCGCCGCCAGCCGGGCGTTTCTGTCGCGATTGTAAAAATCCAGCGGCGGCGGGACAGCCGCGGCGTCCTCGCCGCCGTCGCCGAACCCGTTTAGGAACGCGGCTCAGGATGACCCGCTTCCTCGCCAGCCTCTACGCTTTCAAATTCTTCGATTCCTTCATCCTGATCTTCCCGCTCTACGCGGCGATGTTCGTGGATGCGGGCCTGAGCCCGGTGCAGATCTCCATCGTCCTGATCGCCTGGTCGGTGACCGCCTTCGTCCTGCAGATTCCCTCCGGCGTGCTTGCCGACCGCTGGCCGCGGCGCGCCGTGCTGATCGCGGCTCAGCTGGCCTGGGGAGCGGGGTTCGCGGTGTGGCTGGCCTGGCCGCACTTCTGGGGCTTCCTGGCCGGCCTGGTGCTGTGGGGGATCAAGAGCGCCCTTACCTCGGGGACTTTCGAGGCGCTGCTCTATGACGAGCTGAAGGCCAAGGGCCGCGCCGAGGACTACACCCGCATCTATGGCCGCACCCGCGCGGTGCAGGCCTTCGCCGTGGTGCTGGCCGCGCTCGGCGCGGCGGCGACGGCGCGCTACGGCTACCGGCTGGAGCTGGCCGCCAGCCTGGCCTCGATCGCCCTGGCCGTCGCTTCCGCCCTCAGCCTGCCGGCGGCGGCGCGGGCCAGGGTCGCCGGCGATCGCGACTACCTGCTCCATCTGCGCCAGGGGCTTGAACTGTCGCTGCGCGAGCCGGTGGTGCTGAGCATCCTGATCTTCGGCGCGATCGTGGTGGCGCTGGGCGGAGGCATCGAGGAGTTCTGGCCGATCTTCGGCATCAAGGTCGGACTGACCCGGACGGTGATCGCCGTCTTCGTCGGCGTGCAGAACGGCGCCGGGATGCTGGCCAGTCTGGTCGCCCACCGCATCGCGCGCCTCTCGACCCGCCGGCTCTACGGCCTCTTCACCCTCGCCGGGCTGATGCTGGCCGCCGCCGCCGGCTTGTTCTCGGCCCCGGCCATGCTGCTGCTGATCGCCTACAGCGGGCTGCTGAAGATGATCGAGGTGGTGTTCGAGGGCCGGCTGCAGCACGCCATCCCCTCCGACCGCCGCGCCACCATCGGCTCGGTCAAGGGCTTCGCCGGCGAGGTCGGCGTCACCGGCCTCTATCTGCTGTTCGGGCCGGTGGCCCAGGCCATCTCCTACCGGGCCGCCTTTCTGGCCTGCGGCGGCGCCGGCGTGGTCATCGGGCTCGGCTATCTGGCGATGGCGCGGCGGCCGTCGATCTCGCATTAGCCGCGGCGCGCGCTGGCCCAGCCGCGGCGCCCGCGGCTATGCTGGCCGGCGCGCAACAGGACATGGGATCATGCAGACGGTCAGGCTGGGACGCACGGGCGCCGAGGTCAGTGTCGCTGGGCTGGGCTGCGGCGGGGCCAGCCGGCTGGGCATGGCTCAGGGGGCGGATGTCGATCAGGCCGCCGGCGTCGTCCGCCGCGCGCTGGAACTGGGCGTCACCTTCATCGACACTGCCCGCAACTACGGCACCGAGGAGGCGGTGGGCCTGGGCATCCGCGGCCGCCGCGACCAGGTCTTCCTGTCCACCAAGTCCAGCGCCGGCCGCGGCGAACGGATGTTCACCGCCGCCGAGCTGACCGAAAGCCTGGAGGGCAGCCTGAGGCGGCTGGGCGCCGACCGGGTCGACGTCTTCCACCTGCACGGGGTGACGCCCGGCCAGTACGACTATTGCGCCGAGGTGCTGGTCCCCGAGATGCGCCGCCAGCAGGCGGCCGGCAAGATCCGCTTCCTCGGCGTCACCGAGCAGTTCGGCGGCGACACCGGCCACCGGATGCTGAGCCGCGCCCTGCCGGACGATCTGTTCGACGTGGTCATGGTGGGCTTCAACCTGCTCAACCCCTCGGCCCGCGCGCGGGTCTTCCCGCTGACCCGGGCGCACGACGTCGGCACGCTGGTCATGTTCGCGGTGCGGCGGCTGCTGAGCCAGCCCGCCGCGCTGCGGGAGGCGGTGGCCGGGCTGATCGAACGGGGCGAGGTGGATGGCGCGGAGGTCGACGCCGCCGATCCGCTCGGCTTCCTGCGCGAGCATGCGGATGTCGGCTCGCTGACCGAAGCGGCCTACCGCTTCTGCCGCCACGAACCCGGCGCCGATGTCATACTGACCGGCACCGGGAACGTGCAGCATCTTGAGGCCAACCTCGCGGCCATCCAGGGACCGCCGCTCGCGCCGGATATCACCGAGCGCTTACGGAGCCTGTTCGGCGGCGTGGACAGCGTCTCTGGAAACTAGGTCTGGGAGACCTCAGTCCGGAACGTAGTGCAGGCTAAGGCCGGCGATCCCGCCCGCGACGTTCAGGCCGGTATTGCCTTCGACGCTGAGCGGTTGCAGCGAGATCGAACGATCGGACCCGCCGACCAGCAGGTTGGCGCCGGCGCCGACGCCCGCCGTCGCGCTGGCGGTGACGCCAACGTAGTGGCCGTCGAGCGAGCCCGCCGGAATGCCCGCGGTCGGCGCGATCACGCCCCAGACCATCACGCCGCCGGCGGTGTAGCCGATGTCAACGCCGAACTTGTCGATATGGCCCTGATAGTGCGCCACTGCGCGGCCATCGCGCGAGAACACGCAGTTGACTTCCTTGCTGGAGCCGAAGATCAGCCCAAACCCGCTGGAAACATTGCAGGTCAGGACGCCGACCCGAACACCAGACCGGTCCTGGGCCTGGGCGGGCGCGCTCGCGGCGAGCGCCAACCCGGCCGCGGCGACCGCGCCCAGGATGAAACGATGCGAAATAGACATAGATAGAGTCTCCCCGTGATTCAGGCGATGCAGCCCTCGACCATGGTCCAACGGCCGATAGCTAGGCTAGTTCCGAAGACATGTGGCCGCAACGACTTAAAAGTCCAGGCGCCTGCCATTAAAATCGCCGCCTTGTCTGTGATAGGAAAAGACCGCTGCGCCGCCCCGTTCGAAGGCCCGACCGGGACGCGGCGGGCGGGTCGCGAGGAGTAAGGGTTCCATGCACGAGGTCGTCGCCGAGGTCACCGCCCGCATCGCCCAGCGCAGCCGCGATCGGCGCGGCGATTATCTGGCCAGGATGGAGGCGGCCGCCCACGACGGCCCCGGCCGCGCCAAGCTGTCCTGCGCCAACTGGGCCCACGCCTTCGCCGCCCAGCCGGCCGGCGACAAGCTGAAGATGATGGATCCCGCGGCGCCCAACATCGCCATCGTCTCGGCCTACAACGACATGCTCTCGGCCCACCAGCCGCTTGAGCGCTATCCGGACCTGATCCGCGAGGCGGCGCGCGCCGTCGGCGCCACCGCCCAGTTCGCCGGCGGCGTCCCGGCCATGTGCGACGGCGTCACGCAAGGCAGGCCCGGCATGGAGCTGTCGCTGTTCTCCCGCGACGTCATCGCCATGGCCACCGCCGTCGCCCTGACCCACGACGCCTTCGACGGCGCCATCCTGCTGGGGGTCTGCGACAAGATCGTGCCGGGCCTGGTGATCGGCGGCCTGGCCTTCGGCCACCTGCCGGTGGTGTTCGCGCCGGCCGGGCCGATGACCAGCGGCCTTTCCAACGCCGACAAGGCCAGGGTCCGCGCCCGCTACGCCCAGGGCCAGGCCACTCGCGAGGAACTGCTGGCCTCGGAGATGGCCGCCTATCACGGGCCGGGCACCTGCACCTTCTACGGCACGGCCAATTCCAACCAGATGCTGATGGAGATGATGGGCCTGCACCTGCCGGGCGCGGCCTTCGTCAATCCGGGCACCGCCTTGCGCGACGCCTTGACCGCGGCGGCCGCCCGGCGGACGGTGGAGATCGGACCCCGCAAGCAGGCCTATACGCCGATGGCGCGGGTGATCGACGAGAAGGCGGTGGTCAACGGTGTCGTCGGGCTTCTGGCCACCGGCGGCTCGACCAACCACACCCTGCATCTGGTGGCCATGGCCAGGGCGGCGGGGATCGAGATCGACTGGCATGATTTCGCCGACCTTTCCGCGGTGACCCCGCTGCTGGCGCGGGTCTATCCGAACGGCAGCGGCGACGTGAACCACTTCCACGCCGCCGGCGGCATGGCCTTCGTGGTCCGCGAGCTGCTCGGCGCCGGCCTGGCCCACGAGGACGTGGCGACGGTGGCGGGACCCGGCCTTGGCCTCTACCGCCGGGAACCCTTCCTGGACGGCGGCGATCTGGTCTGGCGCGAAGGCCGCACCGCGTCGCTGGACACCTCGATCCTGCGTCCGGTCAGCGATCCCTTCGACGCCGAGGGCGGCATCCGCATCCTGAAGGGCGGCCTTGGCCGGGCGGTGATGAAGACCTCGGCGGTCAATCCCGATCATCGCACCATCGAGGCGCCGGCCGTGGTGTTCGACGACCAGGACCAGCTGCTGGCCGCCTTCGAGGCCGGCCGGCTGACCGGCGACTTCATCGCCGTGGTCCGCTTCCAGGGCCCCAAGGCCAACGGCATGCCCGAGCTGCACGGCCTGACCCCGACCCTCGGCGTGCTGCAGGACCGCGGCCAGCGGGTCGCGCTGGTCACCGACGGGC
Organism: Caulobacteraceae bacterium; assembly: GCA_036272595.1. GTDB lineage: Bacteria > Pseudomonadota > Alphaproteobacteria > Caulobacterales > Caulobacteraceae > Poindextera. The sequence goes on along the minus strand of DATAYM010000009.1, from coordinate 41,193 downwards.
GCATGTCGGGCGCCTCCGGCAAGGTGCCGGCCGCCATCCACGTCACCCCGGAGGCCATCGAGGACGGGCCGCTGGCCTATGTCCGCGACGGCGACGTCATCCGCATCGACGCCGAGGCCGGGGTGCTGGAGATCATCGTCGAGCCCTCCGCCCTGCGCCGCCGGCCGCCGGCGACCTGCCGGCCGGTGGAGCATGGCTTCGGCCGCGAGCTGTTCGGCCACATGCGCCGCGCCATCGGTCCGGCCGAGGCCGGCGCCTCGGTGCTGTTTTGAGGGCGCCGGTGACGGACGGCGCTTCCGGCCTGGTGGGGGATGTCGGCGGCACCAACGCTCGCTTCGCCATCGCCGAGACCGACGGCGAGGCGACCAGGATCACCCATGCGGCGGTGCTGCAGGCGTCGGACTATCCCTCCGGCGAGGCGGCGCTTGCCGCCTATCTCGACATGCTGGAGGGACAGCGCCCACGGCTGGCGGTGATCGCCGCCGCCGGGCCGGTGATCAAGGGCTGCGTGGATTTCACCAACAACGGCGGCTGGGGGTTTTCGGAAAAGCGCGTCTGTAAGGCCTGCGGCTTTGTCGAGGTCAAGCTGATCAACGACTTCACCGCCCAGGCCCTGGCGCTCGATCGGCTGGCGCCGCGCGACAGCCGCCCGATCGGCCGGCGGGTCAGGGGCCGCGCCGGGGCCACGGCGGCGATCATGGGCCCCGGCACCGGCTTCGGCTCCGCGGCCCTGGTCCGCGACGGCCGCCGCCAGGCGGTGATGACCGGCGAAGGCGGCCACTGGTCTTTCGCGCCGGAGGACGAGGTCGAGATCGAGATCCTGCGCCGCCTGATGGTCCGCTTCGGCGAGGTTTCGGTCGAACGGGTGCTGTCCGGCCCCGGCCTGCTCAACCTCTACCAGGCCATGGGCGCCATGACCGGCCAGTCCACCGACCTGACCGCCCCCGCCGACATCACCCGCGAGGCCCTGGCCGGCGAAGGCCTGGCGCGCGAGGCGCTCAGCCGCTTCTGCGCCATCCTCGGCTCCATCGCCGGCAATTTCGCCCTGGCTGTCGGCGCCGAGGCCGGGGTCTATATCTGCGGCGGCATCGCACCGGACATCTTCGATTTTCTCGAGGCCAGCGACTTTCGCCGCCGCTTCGAGACCAAGGACCGCATGAGCGACTATCTCGCCGCCATCCCCACCCGCGTGGTCACCCAGCCGCACGCGGCCCTGATCGGCGCCGCGGCGCTGCTCGGCGAGCTGACATGATCCGCGCCCGCCGCGCCCGCATCGTCGCCACCCTCGGCCCCGCCAGCCAGGCGCCGGAACGGGTCCTTGCCCTGGCCACCTGCGGGGTCGACGTCTTCCGGCTGAACTTCAGCCATGGCGAGCACGCCGACCACGCCGCGGCGCTGCAGGCGGTGCGCGCGGCGGAGGCGCAGATCGAGCGGCCGCTGGCGGTGCTGGCCGACCTGCAGGGGCCGAAGTTCCGCCTCGGCGACTTCGTCGGCGGCAGGGCTGAGATCCGGCCGGGCCAGCGCTTCAAGCTGGATCTCGACCCGGCGCCCGGCGATGGCGAGCGCGTCTGCCTGCCCCATCCGGAGCTGTTCGCCGCCCTCGGCGACGGCGCCGACCTTCTGCTCGACGACGGCAAGGTGCGGCTGAAGGTCAGCGACTGCGGCAAGGATTTCGCCGACACGGTGGTGATCCAGGGCGAGGCGCTGTCCGACCGCAAGGGCGTCGCCCTGCCCGGCGCGATGATCCCGCACCCCGCCCTGACCGCCAAGGACCACGAAGACCTCGCCTTCGCCCTGCGCATCGGCGTCGACTGGGTGGCTTTGTCCTTCGTGCAGCGCGCCGCCGACATGGCCGAGCTGCGCCGGCTGGTGGGCGGTCGCGCCGCGGTGCTGGCCAAGATCGAGAAGCCCGCCGCCCTGCGCGACCTGGCCGCTATCCTGGACCTCTGCGACGGGGTGATGGTGGCGCGCGGCGACCTGGGCGTCGAACTGGAGCCGGAGGAGGTGCCGGTGGCGCAGAAGACCATCGTGCGCGCCGCCCGCAACCGCGGCCTGCCGGTGATCATCGCCACCCAGATGCTGGAGTCGATGACCAGTTCGGCCTCGCCCACCCGCGCCGAGGCCTCGGACGTGGCCAACGCCGTCTATGAGGGCGCCGACGCCATGATGCTGTCGGCGGAGACCGCCGTCGGGGCCTATCCGGTCGAGGCTGTGACCATCATGAGCAAGATCATCGAGCGGGTGGAGCGCGATCCCAACTGGCCGGGCCTGATGGACGCCGAGCATGGCCGGGTCGAGGACGAGGACGCCGACGCCCTGGTGGCCGCCGCCCGCCGTGCGGCGGAGTCCGGCTCGACCGCCTGCCTGGTCGCCTTCACCACCACCGGCGTCACCGCCCTGCGCCTGGCGCGCGAACGGCCGCTGCAGCCGGTGCTGGCCCTGACCGCCGAGATCGGCGTCGCTCGCCGCCTGGCCCTGGTCTGGGGGCTGGAGCCGCGGCTTGGCGAACAGCCCAGGGGGCTGGATCACCTGACCAAGGGCGCGGCCAGCCTGGCGGCGCAGCTGGGCCTGGCCCCGCCCAACGGCCGGGTGCTGATCCTCGCCGGCACACCCTTCGGCTCCCCCGGCGCCGCCAACCTGCTGCGGCTGGCCCACGCCCCGTCGGCGCCGGGCGGCTAGCGCCTGATCCTCCCCCGTCGGGAGGATCAAAAAAACCCCGGCTCCCCTCTTCGAGGAACCGGGGCAGGGACGGGCTTTCGGGGGAGGTCAGCCCGGCTTGTAGATCTGGTCGAAGACGCCGCCGTCGGCGAAATGGGTCGCCTGGGCCTTAGTCCAGCCGCCGAAGCTGGCGATGGTGACCATCGGGATCTTCGGGAACTGTGCGGCGTACTTGGCCGCGAACTCCGGATTGCGCGGCCGGTAGAAGTTCTTGCCGATCAGGTCCTGGGCCAGCGGGCTGTAGAGGAACTTCAGATAGCCCTCGGCCGCCGCCCGCGTGCCCTTGCGGTCGACCACCTTGTCGACCAGGGCCACCGGCGGCTCGGCCAGGATGGACATGGACGGATAGACGATCTCGACCTTGCTGGGCCCGAGTTCCCTGAGCGCCAGGTGGGCGTCGTTCTCCCAGGCTAGCAGCACGTCGCCGATACCGCGTTCGGTGAAGGTGGTGGTCGAGCCGCGCGCGCCGGAGTCCAGCACCGGGACCTGGTGATAGAGCTTCTGGACGAAGGTCTGGGCGGCGGCGGCCGAGCCGCCCGACGACTTCAGCGCCCAGGCCCAGGCGGCCAGATAGTTCCAGCGTGCCCCGCCGGAGGTCTTCGGATTGGGCGTGATGGCCTGGATCCCCGGCTTGATCAGGTCGCCCCAGTCGTGAATCTTCCACGGGTTGCCCTTGCGCACCACGAAGACGATGGTCGAGGTGTAGGGGGTGGAGTTCTCCGGCAGCCGCGACTGCCAGTTGGCGGGCAGCAGATGCCCTTTCGACGCGATCGCGTCGATGTCGTAGGCCAGGGCAAGCGTGACCACGTCGGCCTGCAGGCCGCCGATCACCGCCAGCGCCTGCTTGCCCGAACCGCCGTTGCTGAGCTCGATGTCGAGATCTTGGCCGGTGTGCGACTTCCAGAAGGCCGAATAGGCCGCGTCGATGTCGCGATAGAGCTCGCGGGTCGGATCGTAGCTGACATTGAGCAGCTTGAGCGGTCCGGCGGCATGGGCGCGGCCGGGAAGCAGGGCGGGCGTGGCCAGGGCCGCCGCGCCGGCCGCGGCGAGGGAGAACACCCCCCGGCGGGTGGGGGTGCGGATGCTGGTTTCGGTCATCGTCGGCTTTCCTCTTGGCTCGGTCGATCAGAAGGCGAACTGCGAGCGGATCGCGAAGTCGGTGAAGTTCTGTCCGATCTGCGCGCCGACCGGGGTCTGCCACAGGGCCGTGCCGGTGCAGGTATTGGCCGCGCCGGCGCCGGTGTTCGTGCAGGGCGACAGGCGGTGGATCTCCACCTCCGAGACCTCGAACATGAACTTCGTGAACTGGTTTGGATACCAGTTCAGGCCCAGGGTGACGTTCTGTTCGTCGCCGCCGCGGATGGCGGTGGAGGATGGCGCGGTTCCAGCCGCGCCCTGGTGGTAGTTCAGGTCCATGTCGGAATAGCGCGCCACCAGCTCGAAGGCGCCCAGGCCCTCGCCGTTCAGCGAGAAGGGGTGGGCGACGATCGGGCCGTCGAGCGCCGCGGTGGCCCGGTTGTACACCCGCGGCTCGCCGGTGATCACCCAGCCGCCCTCGACATAGTAGCCGCTGAAGGTGGGCGTCGAGCGCACGTCGGTGCGGTTGACGGTGAAATAGTCGTATTCGCTCTGGAGGTAGAAGTTCTGCTTTTCGGCGGCGAATTCCAGGCCGGTGGTCGAGGCGTGGCTGGCCGGGATGTTGCCGGTGTTGATCAGCTTGGTTCCGTCGATGCGCAGCTCCGGCGTGTTCGAGAACGCCACCACCTCGGCGTTGGGCGCGACCCGCAGCCCGGCCGCGGTCGGCCCGGTGAGGTTGGGCGGATCGATCAGATAGCTGCCGTGGGCGCCGACGTGAACGAACCAGTCGGAGCCGTGGAAGGGCGTGCCGGCGACCCGCGCGACCACGCCGAGCTGGTCGCCGTAGCTCTGCGGGACCGCCGCCGCCGTGCCTGTGTTGAGCACGCCGATCACCCGGCCGGTCAGGGCGGCGGAGGCCAGCCAATGGTCGCCGGCGCCCCAGAGCTCGACCGCGGTGCGGGTGTCGCCGGCGACAAAGCCGCGGGCGATGTCCTCGACCGCCGTCCGTTCCAGGAGCGGCATGCCGTTGGTCGAGGCCTGGTCTTCCAGACCGATCGACGGCGAGAAGGCGCCGACGCGCAGGTGGACCGGCTTGAGGCCCGAATATTGGATCCAGCCCTCGTAGAGCTGGCCGGCGTCCTCGACGCCCGAGCCGGCGAAGTCGAAGATCAGCTTGTAGTCCCAGTCTCCGAAGGCGCGGCCGTCGACGCCGATGCGGGCGCGGCGGAAGTTGTCGCCGTTCTTCAACTCGCGGGCATGAGTCAGGTCGACATTGGAGGCCGAGGCGCCCAGGGCCGGGCCGCTGCGGCGGAGGTCCGCGCCCAGCGGCCCCAGCCCGGACTGGTCATAGCCGCCGGCGTCGAACTGCAGGATGCCGTGGAAGTTCGCCAGGAAGCGGCCGTCGGCGCTGGCGATCGAGGGCACGCCGTTGGTGATGCTGGCCACCACGCTCGGCGGCGGCGCCTGCTTGGTCTGCACGTCGCTCAGGGTTTGGATCTGGGCGGCCTGGCCGCGCTTCAGATCCTGCACCTGGGCGGCGAGATCCTGGACTTCGGCCTCCAGCTGGTCGATCCGGGCCTCGCGCGGATCCTGCGCCGCCGGCGCGGCCTGGGCCAGCGCGACGGAAGAAACGCCCGCGGCCAGCATGGTGACGAGGCTTGCGCCCCAGGTTCTTTGCCAGGTTCTTTGCCAAATTCTTTGAATGCGCGTCATCAGCAACCCCCTCGCTCACCGGTGCCCGTGGACCGGGGCCGAGAGGATCGGCTGCTTAGACAATTATTCCTATCAGTTCGATAGAGATAAATTGGTATAGCGCGCAGCTTTGCTGAACGCAGGCGAGCCGCTACCCTGGCGCGACCCGCTCCCCAGTTCGCCGGCGAGCGGCCGGAAGATCGTCGAACCATGTCGCTGCAGTCGATCGAGCCCATCGGATCCGACCAGGACCAGCCGGCCTTCGCCGCCCTGGTCGACAGCCTGCCCGATCCGGTGATGGTGGTGTCCGCGCGCGACCAGGAGGACGCCTCCGACCGCCGGCTGGTCTTCGCCAACGCCGCGGCGCGCGAGTTCCTGCGCATCCCGGCCGCCGGCGGGCCGCTGGTCTCGGCGATCCGCCATCCGGAGGTGCTGGAGGCGGTGGACGAGAGCCTGTTTGCCGGCCTGAACGGCGAGGCGGCCTACGAGACCGGCGGCGCTCAGGACCGGTTCTGGCGCGTGCGCACCCGGCCCCTCGCTCCGGCCGCCGACGGGGCGCGGCTTGCGCTGATGGTCATCCGCGACGAGACCGACTCGCGCCGCAACGAGCGGATGCGCGCCGACTTCCTGGCCAACGCCAGCCACGAACTGCGCACGCCGCTGGCCTCGCTGACCGGCTTCATCGAAACCCTGCGCGGCCACGCCCGTGACGACCCGAACGCCCGCGAGCGGTTTCTGGGGGTCATGGCCGCCCAGGCCGGCCGGATGGCGCGGCTGATCGACGACCTGCTGTCCCTGAGCCGCATCGAGCTCAACGAGCACATCGCGCCCGAAGGCCGGGTCGACGTCGCCCTGGTGACCCGCGACGTCATCGACGCCCTGGCGCCCCTGGCGGCCGAGCGCGGCGTGAAGCTGCAGACCCGCATGGCCGAGCGCGGCCGGGCGATGATCGTCGGCGACCGCGACCAGATGCTGCAGGTGTCGCAGAACCTGATCGACAACGCCCTGAAGTTCTCCAGTCCCGGCGGCGTGGTCGAGATCGATGTCGTCGACGACGTCACCGCCGACGCGGCGCTGGCGCCGACCCGCGCCGGCGCCGCCAGGCTGTCGCTGCTCAGCCCGGATCTGGTCGGCGGCGAGCGTTTCGTGGTGCTGCGCTGCGCCGACCACGGCGCCGGCATCGCCCGCGAGCACCTGCCGCGCCTGTCCGAGCGCTTCTATCGCGTCGAGGGCCAGAAGAGCGGCGAACGGCTCGGCACCGGCCTGGGCCTGGCCATCGTCAAGCACATCATCAACCGCCACCGCGGCGGCCTGGCCATCGAGAGCGTCGAGGGCCAGGGGACCACCTTTACCGCCTACATCCCGCGGCTGTAACAAAACTGTCGCAAATCCGTCGCATAGCAACAGCAATCGACAGGCAACGTCCATCCAGGGCGTATCGAGTCGGCTTGACCGCTTTTGTTGTAACGGAATTCGATGACCGAACAGTGGGTGAAGGCGAGCGGCGACCTGGTTGAGCCGCTGGTCGCGGAGGTCGCCAGGTTGGGTGGCCTGGCCGAGGCGCAGATCGCCGATTGTCTGGACGCGATCACCCGGCGCGACGTGGCGCTGGCCCATGCGGTGGTGGCGCGCGACCCCAAGCTTGACGCCCTGCAGGCCGATATCGAGCGCCGCGCCATCGAGCTGATCGCCACCCGCCAGCCGGTCGGCCGCGAGCTGCGCCGCACGGTGGCGGCCCTGAAGATCGCCATGAACCTCGAGCGTTGCGGCGATCTGGCCCGCAACATCGCCAAGCGCTCGCTGATCCTCAGCGAGAGCGAGCCGCTGACCGCCCTGACCCGCTCGGTCGATCGGCTCGGCCGGCTGGTCGGCGCGCGCCTGAAGGAGGTGCTGGACGCCTATACGGCCGGCGAGATCGAGAAGGCGGCCAATGTCTGGGCCCGCGACGAGGAGGTCGACGAGCACTACAACAGCCTCTTCCGCGAACTCCTGACCTACATGATGGGCGACCCGCGCACGATCACGCCGGGCGCGCACCTTCTGTTCATCGCCAAGAACCTGGAGCGGGTCGGCGACCACGCCACCAACATCGCCGAGATCATCCATTTCGAGATCACCGGCGAGGAGATGACCGGCGAGCGGCCCAAGTGGGACGCCCTGCAGCGGCGCCCGGAGATCCTCGAGGGGCCACTGGCGGCCACCCCGGTGAAACCCATCAAGAGAGAGAACTGAGATGATCCCGCAGGTGCTGGTTGTCGAGGACGAGGACGCGCTGAGCGCGCTGCTCCAGTACAACCTCGACAAGGAGGGCTACGCCGTCACCGTCGCCGGCGACGGCGAGGAGGCGCTGGTCCTGGTCGACGAACAGCAGCCCGACCTGATCGTGCTCGACTGGATGCTGCCGAAGGTCTCCGGCGTCGAGGTCTGCCGCCGCCTGCGCGCGCGGCCGGAGACCCGCAACCTGCCGATCATCATGCTCACCGCCCGCGGCGAGGAGAGCGACCGCATCCGCGGCCTCGACACCGGCGCCGACGACTATGTGGTCAAGCCCTTCTCGATGAGCGAACTGGCCGCCCGCATCCGCGCGGTGCTGCGCCGCATCCGCCCGGGGCTGGCCGACGACCGGCTGCACCACGGCGACATCGTCGTCGACCGCGCCGCTCACCGCGTGCGCCGCGCCGACAAGGAGATCCATCTCGGTCCGACCGAGTTCCGTCTGCTCGACTACCTGATGCAGCATCCGGGGCGGGTGTTCAGCCGCGAGCAGTTGCTGGACGCGGTCTGGGGCTCGGACGTCTATGTCGAGGCCCGCACCGTCGACGTCCATATCGGCCGGCTGCGCAAGGCGCTGAACCGCGACCTGCACACCGACCCCATCCGCACGGTCCGCTCGGCCGGCTACTCCCTGGACGTCGCCGCCTAAGGTTCTGCGCGACCCCTATTTTAGCCGTCATGGCCCGATGTGTTCGAGCCATCCATGATCACCGTCTTGGATCAGTGTCTGTGGATCCCCGCATTGGCTGCTGCGCGCCTCTGCTTCGCAGTCCGCTGCGCTCCAGCCGACTTAAAAAACGGCGCGAAGGTTCAGCTTAGATATACCGCCGCAGGGAGCGGGCCAGTTCGCTGGCGCCGGAGCGCTTGCGCGGCTGCTGCGGCTGGTAGGCGATGCGCGCGTGGTGGACGCAATAGGGCCCCTCGGCGTCGGCGCGGCGGCCGCAGAAGGTGAAGTTGTCGGTCGACGGATCGCCAATCGGCCACTTGCACATGTGCGCGCCCAGGGTCAGCACCGTGGCCGAACCCGGCTCCTCGACGAAGTAGACCGGGGCCGGCAGGCTGGGCGCCGCGCGCTGCTCCAGGCGCCGGGGCGCCGGCTGCGACATCGGGCGCGGCGGCCGCGGCGCCTTGAACACCGGCCGGCTCGGCTGCGATGGCGCGGCGCGGCCGGACAGGCCCAGCCGGTGCACCTTGCCGATGACGGCGTTGCGGGTCACCCCGCCGAGCTGCTTGGCGATCTGGCTGGCCGACAGGCCCTCCAGCCACAGCTTCTTCAGCAATTCCACGCGCTCGTCGGTCCAACCCATTGTTCGCCCTCCAGCCGTCGCCAGCTCACCGGCATGACACAATATCTAGTGTCTCGTGGCTCAGCCGGTGAACCATCCCTACTAAATATCGTAAACACTCCGTTAACAGACACAATAGGCGCCACGCGTCTATCCACAGGGATCAAGATGTTGTGGAACGGCTGTTCTGTGCAGCGGATCTGCGTAAACCATTGTGGCGCCGGGGAAAGCCGGCTTGAATCCCAGGTCGGCGAGTCATAACGCCGCACGGAAACGTCTTCGGCCTCGGCCCTTGCGCCCGCGCGACGGCGAGGGCACATCAGGGCCATGAGGGATATTGCCGAGCTACCGGCCGCCGAGGTCACGCCGCCGCAACCGCGCGACTATCACGGGGTCAACTGGACGGGCGCCTCGACCCTTTACATGAAGGAAGTCAAACGCTTCTGGAAGGTCGGGATGCAGACCCTGGCCGCGCCGGTGCTGTCCAGCCTGCTCTATCTCCTGATCTTCGTGGTCGCCATGAAGGGCCTGCGCCCCTCGGTGCATGGCGTCCCCTACTCGGTCTTCATCGGGCCGGGCCTGATCATGATGGCGATCCTGAACTCCGCTTTCGCCAATTCGTCCTCGTCGCTGATGCAGGCGAAGATGCAGGGCCTGACCCAGGACTTCATCACTCCGCCGCTGTCGCCGACCGAACAGGTCTTCGCCTTCGCCCTCGGCGCGGCGACCCGTGGCATCCTGGTCGGGCTGGTGACGGCCGCCGCGGTGCTGGTCTTCGTCCGCTACAACGTCGCCCACTGGTGGGCGGTGGCCTATTTCGGCCTGGGCGCGGCGCTGATGATGGGCATGATCGGCATGGTCGCCGGCCTCTGGGCCGAGAAGTTCGATCACATGGCGGCGGTGACCACCTTCATCGTCATGCCGCTCAGCATGCTGTCGGGCACCTTCTATCTGGTCGAGCGGCTGCCCGAACCGTTCCGCAGCCTGTCGCAGTACAACCCCTTCTTCTACACCATCTCCGGCTTCCGTTACGGCTTCATCGGCCAGAGCGACGGCTCGGTCATGATCGGCGTCGTGGTGGTCGGCGGCATCACCGCGGTGATCGGCGCCATCTGCTGGTATCTGTTCCAGACCGGCTACCGCCTGAAAAGCTGAGCAAAGCTTCGCCCCGCGGTTGACAGCCGCGGCCCGGGCGGCGAAAAGCCTCGGCCTTCCAGTCCCCGCGCCCACGGCCCGGGGACGTTCCGCTTTTGGGAGGTCTCCCATGGCAGACGGCCAGGCCCCATCGCCCGAAACCCACATCATGGGCGTCTATAACCGCGCGCCGCTGGCGTTCGAGCGCGGCGAGGGCGTGCGCCTGTGGTCGACCGACGGCGACGAGTACCTGGACTGCGTCGCCGGCATCGCCGTCGACGCCCTCGGCCATTCCCACCCCAAGCTGGTCGCGGCGCTGAAGGCCCAGGGCGAAAAGCTCTGGCACGTCTCCAATATCTACCGCATCCCCCAGCAGGAGGCCCTGGCCGCCAGGCTGTGCGCCGCCACCTTCGCCGAGGCGGTCTTCTTCACCAATTCCGGCACCGAGGCGGTGGAGTGCGCCCTGAAGACCGCGCGCCGCTACCACGCCAGCAAGGGCGCGCCGCAGCGGATCGACGTGATCGGCTTCGACGGCTCCTTCCATGGCCGCAGCTACGCGGCGGTGAACGCCTCCGGCAACGCTGGCTATCTCGAGGGCTTCGGCCCCCGGCTGCCCGGCTATGTGCAGCTGCCGTTCGGCGACATGGACGCGTTGAAGGCCGCCATCGGCCCGACCACCGCCGCGGTCATCGTCGAGCCCGTGCAGGGCGAGGGCGGCGCCCGGTCCTTGACTCCCGCCCAGCTCGACCAGTTGCGGGCCCTCTGCGACGAGAGCGGCGTCCTGCTCATCTATGACGAGATCCAGTGCGGCCTTGGGCGGACGGGGCGGCTCTTCGCCTACGAATGGGCCGATTGCGCCGCGCCCGACATCATGTGCGTCGCCAAGGCGCTCGGCGGCGGCTTTCCTGTCGGCGCCTGCCTGGCCACCGCCGAGGCGGCCAGCGGCATGACCGTCGGCGCCCACGGCTCGACCTACGGCGGCAACCCGCTGGCGATGGCCGTCGGTATTGCGGCCGTGGAGGAGCTGACCAAGCCCGAACTGCTTGCCCATGTTCGCGAGGTCGCCGGCTATTTCGGCCAGCAGCTCGCCGGCCTGCGCGACCGCTATCCGGACGTGATCGCCGAGGTGCGCGGCAAGGGGCTCCTGATCGGCATCAAGCTGATCGCCAACAACCGCGACTTCATGGCCGTCGCCCGCGACCACGGGCTGCTGATCGCCGGCGGCGGCGACAACTGCGTGCGCCTCCTGCCGCCGCTCGTAATCAGCATCGAAGAGGCCCGCGAGGCGGTCGAGAAGCTCGAACGCGCCTGCCAGACCGTTCGCAAGTCCGCCACAGCCTAAGGCTATGGTCCCTTTACGCCGCGGTTGAGGAGAGTCCGGTGACGGCCCAGCCCCGCCATTTCATCGATCTGTGGGAAATCGAAGCCGCCGATCTCCGCGCCATGCTGGACGACGCCAAGGCGCGCAAGGCCGCCCGCGCCGGCTGGCCGAAAGGCCGCGTCGACGCCGACGCCCCGGCCCGCGACCACACCCTGGCGATGATCTTCCAGAAGAACTCGACGCGGACCTGGTTCTCCTTCGACGCCGCCATGCGCCAGCTGGGCGGCGCCTCGATCATCTCCACCGCCGCCGACATGCAGCTCGGCCGCGGCGAGACCATCGAGGACACCGCCCGGGTGCTCTCGCGCATGGTCGACGCCATCATGATCCGCGCCGAACGGCATGCCGACATCGAGGCCCTGGCGGCCCAAGCCGAGGTTCCGGTGATCAACGGCCTCTCCGACCACGGCCATCCCTGCCAGGTCATGGCCGACCTGATGACCTTCGAGGAGCATTGCGGCCCGATCGCCGGCAAGACCGTCGCCTGGGTCGGCGACGGCAACAACATGTGCTCCAGCTTCATCCAGGCCGCGGTCAAGTTCGGCTTCACGCTGAACATCGCCAGCCCGGTGGTCTACAGCCCCAACCGCGCCGACCTCGCCCTCGCCGCCAAGCTCGACGGCTGCATCCAGCTGACCCGCGATCCGAAGGCCGCGGTCGAAGGCGCCGATCTGGTGGTCGCCGACACCTGGGTCTCCATGGGCGACAAGGACGGCACCGAACGGCTGTTCGCGCTGAAGCCCTACCGCGTCGACGCGGCGCTGATGGCGGCCGCCGCGCCGGCCGCCCGCTTCATGCACTGCCTGCCCGCCCACCGCGACGAGGAGGTCACCGCCGAGGTGATCGACGGGCCGCAATCGGTGGTCTGGGACGAGGCGGAAAACCGCATCCACGCTCAGAAGTCGATCATCGCCTGGTGCCTGGGCGCGATCTGAACCGCCCTTCTCCTCGCCCTCCGCCTTCCTATCTAAGCGCCACGTGCCCGAAACCCTTCCCATCGCCCCCATCGCCGACGACGACCTCGTGGCCGCCTTCCAGATCGAGGGCCAGCCCGTGCGCGGCCGGCTGGTGCGCCTGGGGCCGGCGGTAAACGACGTCCTGAACCGCCACGACTATCCGGAAGCCGCCGCCAACCTGCTCGGCGAGGCCTGCGCCCTCGCCGCCCTGGTCGGCGCCAGCCTGAAGTTCGATGGCCGGCTGATCCTGCAGGCGCAGGGGAACGGGCCGGTGGCCTACGTCGTCGCCGACTACGACACCACCGGCGCCCTGCGCGGCTATTGCCGCTATGACGCCGAGCGGGTGGCCGAGGCCTCGACCGGCTTCGCGCGGCCGGGCGCCAGGACCCTGCTGGGCGATGGGGTCTTCATCATGACCATCGACCAGGGCCCCGACACCGAGCGCTACCAGGGCGTCACCCCGATCGAGGGCGAAACCCTGGCTCTCTCGGCCGAACACTATTTCGCCAAGTCGGAACAGACCCCGACCAAGGTGCGGCTGGCCGTCGGCCAGGTGCAGACCACCGGCGCGCCGACCTGGCGGGCTGGCGGCCTCATCCTGCAGAACATCGCCGGCGACGACGCGCGCGGCTCGACCGAGGACGCCTGGGAGACCGCCCAGGCCTATATCGCCACCCTTGGCGAGGACGAGTTGATCGACCCGACCATCGCGCCCGAGCGGCTGCTCTATCGGCTGTTCCACGAGACCGGCGTGCGGATGTTCGAGCCGAAGCCGCTGCGCGCCTTCTGCCGCTGCTCCCAGGATCGCATCGAGGGGGTGTTGAAGTCCTTCCCGGCGTCCGAACGGGCCGAGATGGTCGAGCCCGACGGCCTGATCCGCGTCACCTGCGAATACTGCTCCCGCACCTACGCCATCGAACCGGCTGCGGTGGGCGCCGCGAGGGTCGGCTAAAAAGCCCGCTGTTCATTTTTTCCGCCTTTGGCCCCAGCGGGGGATGACGGTTTTTCAGGGCGCCTATTCCGCCGCGCACTCGCCTTCGACGACCACCCTCGCCTGTTGGCCATAGCCTTTCAGGACCGTGGCCAGTTCGCGGGCGTGTTCGGCGGCCAGCTTGCGCGACAGATAGAGGGTCGACATGGGCACGGCGTCGGCGCCGATGATGCGCCAGCCGGCCGGGGCGCTGACCACGCGAAAAATCATCGGCGGCTTGGAGCCGTGCTCGGGCGTGTCGCTCATGTCCAGCTTTCCGGCTCGGCGCGTGGCCGAAGCACCCGCGTCGGTAGGCGGCCTTTCCCCCAGGGTCAAGTGAAAAGGTGTAATTACATATTATGTTATTCTCAAATATCACGGTTACAGCTTGTGCAAATTGGCCGGTTGAGCTTTCCTCGCGGTTGAAGCCGGCCGCCAGAGCCGTCTGGAGAGAGTGGCGATGCCGACGCAAGCGACCCGCCCACCGACGACGGTCGACCCCACGGGCGAGTTTCCGTTCGACCTGACCACCTATCTTTTCCACGTCTTCGCCATGCTCGGCCGCCATCGCGAGGCGGAGCTGGATGAGGCCTTCCGGCCTTTGGGTCTGAACGTCGCCCGCCACCGGGCCCTGGCCGTGGTGGTGCGCATGCAGCCCTGCAGCATGGGCGAACTGGCCAGCTTCTGCGCCGTCGACCGCACCACCATGACCCGCACGGTCGATCAGCTGTTCGCTCAGGGCCTGGTCGAACGCACCACGCCGCCGACCGATCGCCGCCAGGTGCTGCTCACCGTCACCGCCGCCGGCCGGGCCCTGCATCAGCGCGCGCTGCAGGGGGTGTACCGCGTCAACCGCCGCGCGCTGGAAGGCATTCCGGAGGAGACCCAGCGCATCGTCGTGCGGGCCAAGCAGGCCATGCTGGCCAACCTGGTGGCCGACCCGGAACTGACCCGGCGCCTGCTCAACCTCAGCCGCGACGATTAGGCGCGACGGCAATTCGAAGGTCGCCACAGAGCCTGCCCCGATCGAAGGGCGGACGTCACAACGCTAGTTCAGCGTCCGCCGGGCGCTGGGCAGGTGCAGGGAGAAGGCGGGAATCTCCACCTCGAAGGCCTCGCCGGCGTCGTTGACCATCTGATAGGCGCCGCGCATCTCGCCGGACGGGGTCGAAAGCGGACAGCCGGAGGTGTAGCGGAATGCCTCGCGTGGCTTCAGGGTCGGCTGCTCGCCGATGACCCCGGGCCCGACCACGGATTCGGTGTGGTTGAACCCGTCGGTGATCAGCCAGCGCCGCGACAACAGCTGCACCGTCTCCTCGCCGTGGTTCTCGATCTCCACCGTATAGGACCAGACATAGCGGCTCTCGCGCTCGTCCGACTGGTCGGCCAGGTAGCGCGGCTCGACCCTGACCAGGATCGACCGGGTCGTCGCCTCGTAGACCGCGCGCTCCCGCGCCCGCCGGGTCTCGCGGAAGCTGGGCGTGGACGGCGATCGCGGCAGCCGGCTCATACGGCGTCCAGGGCCCGGTTCAGGTCGCGCCAGAGGTCGCCGGGACCTTCCAGGCCCACCGAGACCCGCACCCAGCCGGGGGTCAGGCCGATCTCCTGCCGCTGCTCATCGGTCATCGAGCGGTGGGTGGTGGTGTTCGGGTGGGTGGCCATGGTGCGGGCGTCGCCGAGATTGTTCGAGATGTCGACCAGCTGCAGCGCGTTCAGGAAGTTGAACGCCGCGGCCTGGTCGCCGAGGTCGAAGGCGATCAGGGTGCCGCCCCCCTGCATCCGGTTGGTCCCCCCGGTCATCTGCCGCTGGGCGATCTCGTGCTGCGGGTGGTCGGACCGGCCGGGATAGCGGAGGGTCCTGACCTTCGGATGCCCGGCGATGTGGTCGGCGAGGGTGGCGGCGGTCTCGCTCTGGCGGCGCACGCGCAGGTCCAGCGTGGTCAGGCCGTTCAGCAGCACCCAGGCGTTGAACGGCGACAGGGCCGGGCCGGTGTGGCGGATCGGGTCGCGATAGGCCTCCTCGAGCAGCGCCTTGGCCCCGAGCACCGCGCCGCCCAGCACCCGGCCCTGGCCGTCGATATGCTTGGTGGCGGAATAGACCACCACGTCGGCGCCCAGCTGCAGCGGCTTTTGCAGGATCGGCGAGGCGAAGACGTTGTCGACCACCACCCTGGCGCCGATCTCACGGGCGATGGCGGCGACCGCGGCGATGTCGGTGATCTCCAGCAGCGGATTGGCCGGGCTCTCGATCAGGAAGACCTTGGTCTCGGGCCGCACCGCCGCCCGCCAAGCCTCGATGTCGGGGCCCGGCACCATGGTCGCCTCGACCCCGAACCGCGGCGCCCAGTTGTTGAGGATCCAGCGGTTGGAGCCGAACAGGGCCCGGCCGGCGACGATATGATCGCCGGCGCGCACCAGCCCCATCAGGGCCAGATGCACCGCCGCCATCCCGGACGCCTGCGCGCGGCACGCTTCCGCGCCCTCGAGCAGCGCCAGCCGATCCTCGAACATCTGCACGGTCGGGTTGGCGTAGCGGGAATAGATGAAGCCGTCGTCCTCGCCGGCGAAGCGCGCGTCGGCGGCCTCGGCCGAGTCGTAGAGGAAGCTCTGGGTCAGGAAGATCGCCTCGGCCGTCTCGCCGAACTGCGAGCGCAGCGACCCGCCGCGCACCAGGCGCGTGGCGACCTCCCAGTCGTCGGGATTGTCGCTTGTGGTCTTGGCCATGGACGCCGCCCTGTCAAAAAGGAGCGGCATGAAGACGCGGGGCCCGCCGAAGGTCAAGGGCGCGCCGTGCCGGGCCGCCGCCGGCGCCTTGCCCGTTCATCGAGGTTGCAGGATTTATCGGCTATAGCGTTGATCAGGCTTCGCCTCAGCGAGCGCGAGATGGACACCGAGCTGAACGACCTCCTGGAAGCCTGCCGCGCCCGGCCGGCGTCCACCGCCCTGCAGCGCGCGCTGCTGGATTCGCTGGGCGGGCCCTGTCCGGCCGAGATCCTGGCGCATTTCGCCGCCGCCGATCCATCGCCGCACGACGAGGGCCATCGCGCTCGGGTGGCGCGGCTGCTGACCGAGGCCGGACGCGACGAGGCCGCCGACCGCTGGCTCGGCCGCGATGCCGAACCTGACCCTGAGGCCGGCGAAGCGACGCCGGACGCCGGCGGCGCCGTGGTGCTGCGCCTGGTCCGCACGGCGAAGGACGGCGAGCCCGCATCGACGGAGCACATCGTTCCGCGCCCGACGATCGGGTTCGCCGATGTCGGCGGCCTCGACAACGTCAAGCAGCAGATTCGCCGCAAGATCATCGCGCCATTCGAAAAGCCGGACCTGTTCAAGACCTTCCGCAAGCGCAGCGGCGGCGGGGTCCTGATGTACGGCCCGCCCGGGTGCGGCAAGACCATGCTGGCCAGGGCCACCGCCGGCGAGGCGCGCGCCCACTTCGTCCCGGTGGCGATCACCGACGTGCTCGACAAGTATTTCGGCGAGAGCGAGCGCAAGCTGGCCGAGGCCTTCGCCCAGGCGCGCGCCCGCCGCCCGTCCATCCTGTTCTTCGACGAACTCGAGGCGCTGGCTTCGCGCCGGCGCATTTCCGGCGAAATCGGCGCTTCGCTGGTGTCCACCTTCCTGAACGAGATGGATGGTTTCGCCGCCGACGGCGATGGCGTCCTGGTGATCGGGGCGACCAATACGCCCTGGGCGATCGATTCCGCCTTCCGCCGGCCCGGCCGGTTCGACCGCATCCTGTTCGTGCCGCCGCCCGACCAGCCGGCCCGTCTGGCGATCATCCAGGGGCTGCTCGCCGACCGCCCGCTGTCGCCCGGCCTGGACCTGCAGCGTTTCGCGGCGGCCACTTCGGGGTTTTCCGGCGCCGACCTGGCCAATCTGGCCGAGACGGCGGTCGAGCTGGCGATCGAGGATTCGACCGAGGGCGAAATCGTTCCGGTCTCCCGCCGCCATCTCGAGGCGGCGCTCAAGGACATCCGGCCGACGACAGCCGAGTGGTTTTCCACCGCCCGCAACTACGCCAAGTACGCCAATGAGGGCGGCCTCTATGACGAGGTGACGGCCTTCATCGAGAAGCATGGCCGATGAGCGGCGCGGCGGAGGCGGCCGCCATGGCCTCCGCCGCCGGGAGGCTGATCGACGCCGGCAACATCTCCGGCGCTGAGCGGCTGTTGAAACAGGCCCTGGCCGCCGACCCGGAATCCGCCCGCGCCCACGCCCTGATGGCCCTGGTGCTGTACCAGGGCGGCAAGTGGCCGGCGGCGGTGCGCCAGGCCGACGTCTCGCTGGGCCTGGAGCCGACCGCGGACGCGTTTCGCTTCAAGAGCCTGGCCCTGCTCAAGCTCAGGCAGTACGGCCGCGCCATCGAGGCGGCGCAGGCCGGCGTGCGAACCGCGCCATCGCTGGGCATGCCCGCCTTCGCCCTGGCGGTCGCCCTGGAGAACGCCGGGCGCTTCGCCGAAGCCCAGGCGCAGTTCAGGCGCGCGGTGGAGCTGGACCCGGGTTCGGAGGCCTTTCGCGCCGATCTGGGCCGGTTCCTGCTCCGCCGGGGCGACGTGGCGGGGGCCGAGCAGATCGCCGCCGGCCTCCCGCCCGGCGCCGACTCGGTGGGCGCCCTGCTGCTGCGCGGCGAACTGGCCCTGCTGCGTGGCCGGCCCGGGGAAGCGCGCGATTTCGCCCTCTGGGTCCTGGCCAGAGACGCCGTCAGCCAGCCGGCCCTTCGCCTGCTGGTCCAGGTCAAGGCGAGCCAAAGCCGGCTCATGGGGCTCTGGTGGCGCTATACGATGTTCCTGGCCCGCAAGCCGGTCTGGATGCGGCTGCTGCTCGTCGCCCTGATCATCCTGCTGCCTGTCCTCGGCCTGCAGGTCGTCGGCCTGCTGTTCATCGTCTATGTCTACGCCTGCGGCCAGATCTTCGCCCGCATGGTGGCCCGCGAACTGAAGGGCGTCAGCCTGCGCAAGAGCTTCTGATCGGGCCGGGGACGAGCGCCCTGGCGCGCCGCGACCCGCGCGGTTAGGTCTCGCGGCGGGACACAAGGCGGAGGAGACCTCATGGCGATCCGGCTCATCATCACCATCGGCGCGGCCCCCGGCAAGGGCGCCGAGCTGGCGGCGGCGTTCCGCGCGCGCTGCGAAGAGGTCGGCCGCGAGCCCGGCTGCCTGCAGTTCGAGGTGTTCCAGAGCGTGCTGGACCCCGACAAGCTGACCCTGCTGGAGCTTTGGGAGGACGAGGCGGCGCTGGAGGCGCACGCCAGGATCAACGCCACCCGTGCGCCCTTCCCGCCCGGCCTGCGCTCGGGAACCGCCGAGCGCGAGGACTATACGTACACCAAGACCCGCTAGGCCTATTCGGCCGCCACCCTGGGCCGTTCGACCCTGGCCGAGGCGGCCTCGGTTCCCGCCGCCATCCGGTCCAGCCGCGCGGCGATGATGTCGTTGGCCTGGCGCATGATGTTGCGCACCAGCTCGGCGCAAGTGGGGATGTCGTGGATCAGGCCCTGGCTCTGGCCGGCGCTCCAGATGCCGCCGTCCAGGTCGCCGCCGACCATCACGTTGGCGCGGCCGCGCACCCCGGCCACCAGGTCGCGCACGTCCTCGATGGTCTTGGTTGCGTCCTGCTGGATGCGCGCCACCTCCTCGGAAACGGCGTTGCGCGCCACCCGCGAGGTGTTGCGCAGGGTGCGGTTGATCAGGATGGTGTCGCGCTCGGAGTTGGCGACGATGCCCTGCTTGACGTTGTGGTGGATGCCGGACTCCTGGGTGGCCATGAAGCGGGTGCCCATGTTGACCCCGTCGGCGCCCAGGGCCAGCGCCGCGACCAGGCTGCGGCCGTCGGCCATGCCGCCCGAGGCGATCACCGGGATGTCGACCTGATCCACCGTCGCCGGCAACAGCACCATCAGCGTTACGTCGTCCTCGCCCGGGTGACCGGCGCATTCGAAGCCGTCGATGCTGATCACGTCGACCCCGAGCCGGGCGGCGGTGACGCTGTGCCGGGCGGAGGTGCATTTGTGGATCACCTTGACGCCGTTGGCCTTGAAGTCGGGCAGGTGCTCGATCGGGCTGCGGCCGGCGGTCTCGACGATCTTGACGCCGCTCTCGATGATCGCGCGGCGATATTCGTCGTAGGGGATGGGGTTCAGCGACGGTAGCAGGGTCAGGTTGACGCCGAACGGCTTGTCGGTCAGCTCGCGGGTCTTCCTGATCTCCGCGTCCAGCTCCTCGGCGGTCTTGAACATGTGGGCGGTGATGAAGCCGAGCGCTCCGGCATTGGCCACCGCGGCGACCAGGTCGCCGTAGCCGACCCCGGTCATGCCGCCCATCACCAGCGGGGTCTCGACCCCGAACATCTCCGTAATCCGTGTCTTGATCATCTGGTCGTTTCCTCGCTGAAGGGTTCGTCGGCGGTCTTCATCACACCCATCGTCGGGCGCGGGCCGCTTTCAGGAAAAGGGACGGCCATCAAAGGGTCCCGCCCGGCCAAGGTCAAGGGCGCCCCAACGGAATGCGAAGGCCGCTACGGCTTGCGGCTGGGATGCAGGGTGTAGATGCGGTTGTTCAGCCCGAAGACCAGGGTGTCCGGCGCCAGCCGGTGATAGGCCACCTCCGAGCAGCCGGTCTCGATGGTGTGGACCGTCCGGGTGGTCATGCCGAGGCCGCGCGCCAGGGCCACGGCGTCCAGCGGCCTGCCGCCCGCGTCCTCCGCCAGCCCGCCCTCGAACAACAGGTCGGCGGTGTCGTCGTGGGCGGCATAGACGGCGTGGCCGCAGCCCAGCGGCGCCGGCCCGCGCACGGAATGGGCCGCGAAGGTGACCGTCCGCCCGACCAGCCGCTTTTCCTCCGCCGGCCCGCCCGCCTGCTTCGGGTCGGCCCAGGGCGCCAGCACGGCCTTGGCGATCACCCAGGAGCCCAGCACGCCAGCTCCCTGGGCGGGCGCGGCGCGGGCCGTGACGAGGCTGAGCGAGGCGATCAACGCGGCGATCTGGGCGGAGCGGGCGAGCAGGCTGCGGGCGCTGGTCATGGCTCAGCTTGGCTCATTCCGACGCCCGCGTCGATATTCGCCGCCCCTGGACGGGACGCACTGCAGCCGCGATGACTGGCGCATGACAGCCAGCGTCCCCGCCGAAGCCCCCGCGCGGCGTGACCGGGCCTTCATCGGCCATCCGGTCGGCCTCGGCTGGCTGACCCTGGCGGAGGTGTGGGAGCGGTTCTCCTATTACGGCATGCAGGCGCTCCTGGTGCTCTACATGACCACCGCCCTCTTCGGGCCCGGCCATGTCGGCCACGTCTGGGGCTTCGCCGCCTTCCGCCGGCTTCTGGAGATCTCCGGGCCGTTGACGCCGCTGGCGCTCGCCTCGACCATATTCGGCCTCTACACCGGCCTGGTCTATCTGACCCCGATCGCCGGCGGCCTGATCGCCGACCGCATCACCGGCCGCACCCGGGCGGTGACGGCCGGCGCGATCCTGATGGCCTGCGGCCATTTCCTGATGGCCTTCGAGCAGAGCTTCCTGATCGCCCTGACCTGCCTTCTGCTCGGCACCGGCCTCTTCAAGGGCAACATCTCGTCGCAGGTCGGCGACCTTTACGCCGAAGACGATCCGCGCCGCGCCGACGCCTTCCAGATCTTCCTGTTCGCCATCCAGATCGCCGGCATCGTCACCCCGCTGGTCTGCGGCACGCTCGGCGAGGTCTATGGCTGGCACTGGGGCTTCGGCGCCGCCGGGGTGGGCATGCTGATCGGCCTGGCCGCCTATCTGGCCGGCCGGCCGAGCTTTCCGCCCGACCCGAAGGCCGCCGACCGGGCCAGGGACGCGGTCGCCGCGCCGCCGCTGACCCGCGAGGACTGGCGCACCATTCTGGTGCTGGTCACCCTGGTGCCGATCCTGGCCATGGGCGGGGTGGGCAACCAGCAGGGGTTCAACCTCTATCTGGTCTGGGCCAAGGCCAGCTATCAGCTGACGTTCTTCGGCCTGACCATGCCGGTCACCTGGCTGCTCTCGATCGGCGGGATCATCGCCGCGGCGACCATC
This sequence comes from Caulobacteraceae bacterium, assembly GCA_036272595.1. Classification (GTDB taxonomy): domain Bacteria; phylum Pseudomonadota; class Alphaproteobacteria; order Caulobacterales; family Caulobacteraceae; genus Poindextera. Next base: position 19,673 of record DATAYM010000009.1, on the reverse strand, counting down.
GCCGTCTCCGCCGCCTTCTGGCGCTGGTGGGGAACCCGCTGGGCCGAACCCACCGAGCTGACCAAGCTGATCATCGGCACCGCGCTCGGCGTCGGCGGCCAGCTGATCCTCGCCGGCGCGGCCGCCACCGTGGCGTCCACCGGCCACCGGGTCGGCCTCGCCTGGGCCATGGGCTTCGCGGTGGTCAACTGTCTGGGCTTCGCCAATGTGCTGCCGATCGGCCTGGCGCTGTTCTCCCGCGCCGCGCCCAAGGGGACCGCCTCCAGCGTCATCGGCCTCTATTTCCTCAACGTCTTCGGCTCCAACCTGGCGGTCGGCTGGCTGGGCAGCCTCTACGAGAAGATGACCCCGACCGGCTTTTGGGTGATGCACGCCGCCATCATGGCCGTGGCGGCAGGGCTGCTCGTCGCCGTCAAGCTGACGGTCGGCCGGAGCCTCGCCCCGCCCTACGAGGCGCCGGACGCCGAAAACCCCGCCGCCGCGCCCGCGCGCGCCTAGCTAGACCCGCCCTGGCTGACCGCCCGCGCCGCCCCGGTCGGGCCGCAGCACCGTGAGCGGGCGCGGGCCGGCGTTGGCGGCGGCGTGGGCGATCCCGCGTTGGCGTCGTCCAGCGGGAACTCGGTCATATCGAACTGCCGAAGGTCGATCAGTCCGAGACCGCGCCGGCCCCGCTGCTGCGCCGCCTGCGCGACGGCTGCCCGGAATTCGCGGCCTGGTGGGAGCGCCACGACGTCCGCCGCGCCGTCTCCGGCGTCAAGACGCTGCACCATCCGGCCAGGGGCGTGATCGCCTTCGACCACGCCAGCTTCCAGGTCAATGACGACCCCGGCCTGAAGCTGGTGATCTATACGCCGGTCGCGGCGGACGGCTAGAACCTGAGCGCGCGGGCTTCCTTGACGTGCGGCAGGGCCTTGACCTGGTCCAGCAGCGCCTGGTCCGGCGCTGAATCCACCCCGACCAGGGCGATGGCGTCCTCGCCAGCGTCGCGGCGGCCGAGGTTGAAGGTGGCGATGTTGACGCCCGCGTCGCCGAGCAGCGCGCCGAGCGCGCCGATGAAGCCCGGCTTGTCCAGGTTGTTGACATAGAGCATGGCCGGCTGGAACGGCGCGTCCAGCTCCATGCCCTTGACCTCGACCACCCGCGGCGCGCCGCCGACCAGGGTGCCGGCGAAGGAGCGCTTGCCGAGCTCGGTGGTGACGGTGATGCGCATCAGGCTGTCGAACACCGGCGAGTCGTCCTGGCGGGACTCCGAAATCGTGATCCCCCGCTCCTTCGCCACCGCCGGGGCGGAGACCATGTTGACCTCCGACAGCATGGGCCGGAGCAGCCCGGCAAGGGCGGTGGCCGTCAGCGGCTTGACGTTGATCGAGGCGACCTCGCCCTCATAGGCGATGTCGATGGCCTTCACGCCGACATCGACCATCTGGCCGGCGAAGGCGCCCAGCTTTTCCGCCAGCGTCACGAAGGGCTTCAGCTTCGGAGCCTCGTCCGCCGTCACCGAGGGGCTGTTCAGGGCGTTGGAGACCGCGCCGGTGAGCAGGTAGTCGCTCATCTGCTCGGCCACCTGCAGGGCGACATTCTCCTGCGCCTCGTTGGTCGAGGCGCCCAGGTGCGGGGTGGCGATGAAGTTCGGCGCGCCGAACAGCGGGTTTTCCTTGGCCGGCTCGGTGACGAAGACGTCGAAGGCCGCGCCGCCGATATGGCCCGAATCCAGCCCCTCGCGCAGGGCCTGCTCGTCGACCAGCCCGCCGCGGGCGCAGTTGATGATCAGGACGCCCTTCTTCGCCTTGGCGAGGTTTTCCGCGCCCAGGATGCCGCGGGTCTTGTCGGTCATCGGGGTGTGCAGGGTGATGATGTCGGCGCGGGCCAGAAGCTCGTCCAGCTCGACCTTTTCCACCCCGATCTCCACCGCCCGTTCCGGCGACAGGAAGGGATCGTAGGCGACCACCTTCATCTTCAGCCCATTGGCGCGGTCGGCGACGATGGAGCCGATATTGCCGGCGCCGATCAGGCCCAGGGTCTTGGCGAACAGCTCCACGCCCATGAAGCGGTTCTTTTCCCACTTGCCGGCCTGGGTGGAGACGTCGGCCTGGGGCAGCTGGCGGGCCAGGGCGAACATCAGGGCGATGGCGTGCTCGGCGGTGGTGATCGAGTTGCCGAACGGGGTGTTCATCACCACGATGCCGGCGGCGGTGGCGGACGGAATGTCGACGTTGTCGACGCCGATGCCGGCGCGGCCGATCACCTTCATGCGCTTGGCGGCGGCCAGCACATCCTTGTCGGCCTTGGTGGCCGAGCGGATGGCCAGGCCGTCATAGTCGCCGATGATCTTGAGCAGTTCGTCCTTGGCGAGGCCGGTCTTGACGTCGGCCTCGACCCCGCGCGCCTTGAAGATGTCGATGGCGGCGGGGGAAAGCTGGTCGGAGATGAGAACGCGGGGGGGCATGGGGGCTTCTATGGGCTTTTCCCTCCCCGGCGCGCGGGGAAGGCTATGAAGGGGGGAAATGCGCCTCCTCCCGCTCAGGGGAGGAGGCGAAAGCACTTCAGGCCGCTTGCAGCAGCTCGTCGGCGACAGTGGCGAAGGCCCAGTCGAGCCAGGGGGTGAGGGCCTCGAGGTCCGAGGCCTCCACTGCGCCGCCGCACCAGATGCGCAGGCCCGGAGGCGCGTCGCGATAGGCGGCCGCGTCGAGGGCGACGCCCTCCTTTTCCAGCAGGTCCGACAGCTTCTTGGCGAATTCGGCCTGGCCGGCGGCGGGCAGGGCGGTGACGCGCGCGTCGACGATCTTCAGGCACACCCCGGTGTTGGAGCGGGTCTTCGGATCCTCGGCCAGGAAGTCGATCCACGGGGTCTTTTCCACCCAGCGGGTCAGGACCGCGGCGTTCTCGTCGGCTCTGGCGTACATGGCCGAGAGGCCGCCGATGGACGAGACCCATTTCAGCGCGTCGAGATAGTCCTCGGTGCACAGCATCGATGGGGTGTTGATGGTCGAGCCCTCGAAGATATCCTTCGAGATCTTGCCCTTGTTGGTCATCCGGAACAGCTTCGGCAGTCCCCAGGGCGGGCTGTAGCTTTCCAGCCGCGCCACGGCGCGGGGCGACAGGATCAGCATGCCGTGGGCCGCCTCGCCGCCCAGCACCTTCTGCCAGGAATAGGTGACCACATCGAGCTTGGCCCAGTCGAGCGGCTGGGCGAAGGCGGCGCTGGTGGCGTCGCAGATCACGATGCCGGCGCGGTCGGCGGAGATGAAGTCGGCGTTCGGCACCCGCACGCCGGAGGTGGTGCCGTTCCAGGCGAACACAAGGTCGGCGTCGGGGCGCACCTTGCTCAGGTCCGGCAATTGGCCGAACGGCGCGGTCAGCGCCTCGGCGTCCGGCAGTTTCAGCTGGTCGATGATGTCGACCACCCAGTCCTTGGAAAAGCTTTCCCAGGCGGCGACCTGCACGGGCAGCGGCCCGAGCATGGACCACATGGCCATCTCGACGGCGCCGGTGTCCGAGGCCGGCACGACGCCGATCAGGAAATCGTCCGGCACCTCCAGCACCTCGCGGGTGCGGTCGATGGCTTCCTTCAGGCGGCCCTTGCCGATCTTGGACCGGTGCGAACGCCCGAGCGGCGCGGCTTGCAGGTTTTCAAGCCGCCAACCGGGGTGTTTGACCGTGGGTCCTGAGGAGAATTCGGGGCGAGCCGGGCGCATGGCCGGCTTGGCGAGATTATGCATTTCAACTCCCATCCTTGCAGATGAGCAGCGCCCCGTTGGGAGGGCGTGGCCCGGCGCGGTGTCTACACGAACCCGGGCCGAACGCCAGTGAATTGTCCTGGGCGCCGGCGGAGAAATTATTCGGTGGGACTTTTAGCCAAGCTTCGCGTTTGATGGTTCAGCGCGGGCGGGAGCGGGGATTGAAGCCGCCCCGCGCCGCGTCCACAGCCTTGAGGAATGTCTCCATGAAGAAAGTCGTCGTTTCCCTGCTCGTCCTGGGCGCGCTCGCCCTGTCCGCCGGCTCGGCCTCCGCCCGCCCGTGGGGGTGGCATCATCACCAGCATTGCGGCTGGCGCCATCACCACCGCTCGTGCTGGTAGTCTCCCCAGCCCGGCTTTAAGCGATGGGCTCGCCGCTCGCGGCGAGCCCATCTGCGTTTCCGGTCCGGCCATTCAGTGACCGCGCAGCGCCTGGCTGGGCGAGCGGCGGCCGATCAGCACCAGCAGCGCCGCGACGCCCAGCGCCAGGGCCGCGCGCAGGCTGGGGCCGTCCTGCCAGGGCCGGACGGACGGCTCGGCGCGCAGGCCGAGCCGGTTCAGCCGATAGCCGATGCGCGGCACGGTCTCGATGGCGTAGCCGCCGTCGAAGGCTTCCGCCAGACGGCGCAGCTTGCCGATGCAGCGGTTGATGGCGTCCTCGCTGACGATGCGGCCGCCCCAGCAGCTTTCGATCAGTCCGTCGCGGGAGACCACCCGGCCATCCGCCCGCGCCAGGGCGACCAGCACCTGCATCACCCGCGGCTCCAGCCGGCGGCGGCGGCCGTGCGCCTCGACCTCGCACAGGGAGGGCCGCACCTTCAGCCCGCCCAGGCGGAAATCGGCCTCGCGGGCCAGGCGCACGGGCGCCGCGGCGTGCCCGGCCCAGCCGCCTTGGGGTTCGGCGTCAAGGACTTCGACGTCCAGGACCCTGGCGTGGGACGTTGGCGGCGGGCGGTCCAGAACGGTCGCGGGCATGATCGGTGTCTCCCTTGAACGCATACGCTAAGCCCGCCCTGCTGCCAGCAAAGTGGCAGCAGCCTCACCGGCGCTGAAGTGAACTCTGTGTAACAACCGCCGCCTCATGGCCTTAACCGGCTTTCCAGGACCGTGACCGCCCCGCCGCGTAGCAGCACGCGGTCGGCGGCGGTTTCGGTCTCGATGTCGCCGCCGCGGCCGGGATAGGCTTGGTGGAAGCGGATCAGCGGCCTGCCGAGCCGGTCCGCGAACAGCGGCGCCAGGATGCAGTGGTACGAGCCGGTGGCCGGGTCCTCGCGGATGCCCGACCCCGGCGCGAAGAACCGGTCGACCACGTCGAAGGCCGCGCCGGCGTCCGCCAGCGCCGCGACGCCCACATTGCCGCGCCCGCCGACGGCGTCGCCGGAGATCGCTTCGACGGCGGCGATGTCGGGGGTCAGGCCCCGCACCGCGGCCTCGTCCTCGAGGATCGCCACCAAATACTGCGCCGCCCAGACCTCGACAGGGCGGACGCCGAGAGCCTCGGCCAGGCCCGCCGGCTCGGCCACGCGCCGCGGTGGCGAGGCGGGAAAGTCCAGCTCCAGCCGCGCGCCGGCGCGGCGGACGGCGAGCCCGCCGGAGCGGGTGTCGAAGCTCAGGCTCTCGGCCGAAACGCCCAGCTCCTCGAGCAGGACGTGGCCAGAGGCCAGGGTGGCGTGGCCGCACAGGGGAACCTCCATGGTCGGGGTCATCCAGCGCAGGCCGAAACGCGCCGGATCTGCGCTCCTGAGCAGGAAGGCGGTCAGGCCCTGGTTGTTCTCCGCCGCCAGGGCCTGCATCCAGGCGCTGTCCGGCCAGGCGTCGAACGGTTCGACCACGCAGGCGGGATTGCCCGTGAACGGGGCCGAGGCGAAGGCGTCGACGGTCCATTGACGCATCAGATTTCCTCCCAGGCTGGATTCAGCGCCGCCAGATAGGTCCGCACCGTCGGCGCGAAGCCGAGCCAAAGCGCATCGGCGACCAGTTCATGGCCGATGGACACCTCGTCGAACCGGCAGGTCGCCAGCAACGGCGCCAGATTTTCGGTGGTCAGGTCATGGCCGGCGTTGACCATCAGCCCGAGCGCGGCCGCACGCGCCGCCGTCGCCTGGACGGCGGCCAGGGCCGCGGTCGCATCGCCGGACCGGTAGGCCGTGGCGTAGCGGCCGGTATGGATCTCGACGCCGTCCGCCCCCGCGTCCCTGACCAGCTCCAGGCCCTCGGGCGACGGATCGACGAACAGGATGGCGCGGCAGCCCAGCGCCTTCAGCCGCGCGACGGCCTCGGCGACGGCGGCGAACTCGCGGCTCAGGTCCCAGCCCCGGTCCGAGGTCAGCACGCCGGGCGCGTCGGGCACCAGCGAGCACTGGTGCGGCCGGGCTCGGGCGACCAGGTCGAGGAAATCGTCGGTGGGGCGGCCCTCGATATTGAGCTCCGCGCCCGGCTGACCGGAGACGATCGCCCTCAGCTCGAGCACGTCATCGGCGACAATGTGGCGGCCGTCCGGGCGCGGGTGCGCGGTCAGGCCGCCGGCGCCGGCCTCCAGGGCGCGGCGTGCGAACGCGGCGACGCCGGGAACTCCGGTCCCGCGCGCGTTCCTGAGCAAGGCGATCTTGTTCAGGTTGACGCTCAGCCGGGTTTGCCGCGCACGAAGATCGGCGGCGACCTCAAGTTCCGGATCGTTGTCGAGCGCCATTGTGCGCCCTCCTGCATAGAGACAATCTGGAAGCAATTCCGATATTGTTGCCAAATTCTGCATATTGACGCCCAGGTCAATGCCTATATTGTCTCGGGCACAATATGAGGTGCGCATGACCGACTGGCGGCCACAGATCGAGCCCGGCGACGGCTATATCCACGAGTGGATCGCTTCGGCCCTGCAGGCGGACATCGAACGCGGCGTGCTGGCGCCCGGGACGCGCCTGCCGACCCACCGGCGGCTGGCCGAGCGGCTGGGCGTCGGCGTCGGCGCCGTCACGAGGGCCTATGCCGCGGCCGAGGCCATGGGCCTGGTCACCGCCCATGTCGGCCGCGGCAGCTTCGTCGCCAGTCCGGCCGAGCGGTTGGAGGCCCAGCAGGCCGGTCCGATCGACCTGGCGAACAACCTGCCGCCCGAAGCGCCCGCCCGGGCCCGCCTGGCCGAGGCCCTGAGCCGCCTTCGCCTGCGCGGCGACCTTTCCGACCATCTCGGCTACCCGCCCCTGCAGGGCGCCGAGCCCCACCGCCGGGCCGCCGCCGCCTGGCTGGCCGAGATCGCCAACTGGCCGGGCCTGGACTGGCGCCAGCTGATGGTGACCAGCGGCGCGCAACAGGCCTTCGCCGTCGCCATCGGCGCCGCCTGCCGGCCCGGCGCCAGCCTGATCGTCGAGGCGGTCAGCTTCACCGGCGTCAGGAATTTGGCCACGCACATGGACTATCGGCTGGTCCCCGCCGCCATGGACGCCGAGGGCCTGACGCCCGACGCCCTGGAGCGGGCCGCGGTCGAGAGCGGCGCCCGCGTCGCCTACCTCCAGCCGATGCAGAACCCGACCGGCCGGATCATGAGCCTGGGGCGCCGCCAGGCCATCATCGAGGTCGCCCGCCAGCGCGAGCTGATGATCGTCGAGGACGATCTCTACAGCGCCTATGGAACCGAACTCGGCCTACCGCCGCTGGCCAGGCTGGCGCCCGAGCGGGTCTTCTACGTCAGCGGTCTTTCCAAGGCCCTGGCGCCGGGCCTGCGCGTCGGCTACTGCGCGCCACCGCAAGGCGGCGACTGGCGCGACCGCTGCCTGAACGCGCTCAGGGCCGTGGCCTTTTCGCCCCCGGGCCTCGGCGCCCTGGTCGCCACCCAATGGCTGGAGGATGGTACGGCGGCGAAGATCCTCGCCGCCCACCGCGCCGAGCTCACCACCCGAACCGAGGCGGCGCTGGCGGCCCTGGGCGCGGCCGTGGAACAACCGCTGAACCGCGCCGCCACCCACCTGTGGATGCCGCTGAGCGAACTGGACGCCGAGCGCATCGCCGCCCGGGCGCTGCGCAACGGGGTCGAGGTCACCGCGCCCTCGACCCCCGCCATTCCCGGCGGCGACGAACACGGCCTGCGGGTCTGCCTGGGCGCCGCGCCCAGCCTCGGGGCGTTGCGGGAGGGTCTGGCGGGGTTGAGCCGCGCGCTGGTCGAGGCCGACGACCGCGCCATGGCCATGGTCTGAGGGCGAGGACGATGCACGAGACGCTGCATGACGGCTGGCTGATCAGCGACGATCCGGTCCGCTTCGACCTGCCCCGCGGTCACCGCTGGCTCGCCACCGAGAGCTACTGGGCCGAGGGCATCCCGCTCGAGGTGTTCGAAAAGGCGGTGAACAACAGCCTCATCGTCGGCGCCTATGCCGGAGACGGCGAGATGGCCGCCATGGCCCGGGTGGTCACCGACCGCGCCACCTTCGGCTGGATCGGCGACGTCTTCGTGGACGCCGTCCATCGCGGCCACGGTCTCGGCAAGGCGCTGATGGCCTATCTGATGGCCCACCCCGACCTGCAGGGCCTGCGCCGCCTGCACCTGGCCACCCGCGACGCCCACGGCCTCTACGCCGGCTTCGGCTTCGTCCCGCTCACCGGGGTCGAGGGCTGGATGGAGATCCGCAACCGCGACCTCTATCGCGGCCGTTAGCCGGCCAGCTCTTCCACGGTCAGTTCCGGCCAGCGGGCCTTGGCGGAAGCGGTCACGGGGATCCAGCCGCGCGCCAGGCCACGGGTCGGATTGGGGCGAAGGCGCATGGCGAAGAGGTCGTCCAGGCCGAACGGCGCCACGATGTCCAGCCGCCGATCCGCCTCCAATCTCACACCGACCGCATAGGCCGGGGCGACGAACCGCCCCACCGCCTCGTCGCAGCAGCAGAGCGGCGCATAGGGCTCGCCGAAATGATCCTCGAACCACAGGTGCACCCGCGCCTGGTTGCGCACCTCGACCAGCCCGGTGAGATCGGCCGGAAAGGCCGCCGCCGCGGCGCGGATGACCACGTCCTCGGCCTCGTAGGACAGGTCCGAGGCGTCATAGTAGAAAAGATCGAAATCTTTCAGCCCGTGATCGGGCGCCCGGCCGGTCAGCGCATTCCACACCGTCTGGTAGACCGCGCCGGAGACCACGCGCCACTGCGGCAGGCCGAGGTCGCGCGCCGCCTCCAGCACCCGCATCAGCCGCTGATTGGCGCGCAGCATGGCGTCCAGGCGGCCTAAAGGGTCGGCGCTCATCGGCCCCTCAGCGGCCAGCCGTGATCGATCGGGCCCTGGCCACGGCCGAGGCCGGGGGCCTGGCGGATGGCTTCGGCGACGAAGTCGTGGGCGCGGGCGACGGCGGCCTTGAGGTCGAGCCCCTGGGCCAGGCCGGCGGCGCAGGCCGAGGCGAGGCTGCAGCCTGTGCCATGGCTGTGGCGGGTGGCGATCCGCTCGCTGGTGAACAGGCTCTCGCCGTCGGCGGTCATCAGGATATCGGTGACCGATTCGCCCGCGACGTGACCCCCCTTCATCAGCACCGCTCGCGCGCCCATGCCCAGCAGGGCCTCGCCGGCGCGGCGCAGGTCGTCGGTAGTCGCGATGGCCAGGCCGGTCAGCCGCTCGGCCTCCGGCGCGTTGGGGGTCAGCAGGGCGGCGAGCGGGACGAGGCGCGCGCGCAGCGCCCCGACCGCGTCTGGCTCCAGCAGGGCCGCGCCGGTGCTGGCCGCCATCACAGGGTCGATGACGACGGGGATGTCGAGGCCGGCGAACAGCTCCGCCAGCGCCTCGACCAGCGCCTTCGAGCCCAGCATGCCGGTCTTGACCGCATCGGCGCCGATATCGTCGAGCACCGCCCGCGCCTGGGCGATCACGATGCCGACGGGGATCGGATGGACGGCGTGGACGCGGGTGGTGTCCTGCACCGTCACCGCCGTGATCGCCGTCGCCGCATAGCCGCCAAGCATGGTGATGGTCTTGATGTCGGCCTGGACGCCCGCCCCGCCGCTGGAATCCGAGCCGCCGACGGCCAGGACCCGCCCCTGCAGGCCGCCGCTCACGCGCCCGCCGCCGCTATCGCCGCCTGGACGCGCAACGCCTGCACGGTGTCGCGCACGTCGTGGACGCGCACGGCGGCGACCCCCGCCGCGGCCCCGGCCAGGGCGGCCGCCAGCGAGCCGCCGAGGCGATCGCCGGCCTCGCTCGCAGCCCGATCGATCCGGCCGAGGAAGCTCTTGCGGCTGGCGCCCAGCAGCACCGGAAAGCCCAGGGCGACGATGCGGTCCAGGTGCCCGAGCAGGGCCAGGCTGTGCTTTCCGGTCTTGCCGAAGCCGATGCCGGGATCCAGCCAGATCTTCCGCCGCGCCACCCCGGCCGCCATCGCCGCCTCGGCGCGCGCGGCGAGGAAGTCGCAGACCTCGCCGACTACGTCCACATAGGCCGGCGCGGCCTGCATGGTGCGCGGCTCGCCCTGCATGTGCATCAGCACCACCTCGCAGCCGAGCTCGGCGGCGGTCCCCAGGCTGTCGTCCGCCCAGCGCAGGGCGGTGACGTCGTTCCACATGCCGGCGCCGGCCAGGGCTGCGGCGCGGGCGACCTCGGGCTTCATGGTGTCGATGGAGATCGGGATGGCGCTTTCGGCCCGGATCGCCTCGATCGTCGGAACCACGCGGCCGATCTCGACGGCGGCGTCCACCGGCTCGGCGCCCGGGCGGGTGGATTCCGCGCCGATGTCCAGCCTGTCGGCGCCGGCGGCGATCAGACCCCGCGCGTGGGCCGCCGCGTCCGCTGTCCTCACGAACCGCCCGCCGTCGGAAAAGCTGTCGGGGGTGAGATTGACCACCCCCATGACCAGCGGCGGCCTTAGGTTCACGCCGGCTCGGGCTCCGGGCCATGGGTGAGCGGCACGGCCACGGAGGCGGTCGGCGGCCGCTTTTCCTCGATATCGTCGTCGCGGTTGGGCCGGATGCCCTTCAGCACGTTGTCGATCTCGTCGCCGGTCAGGGTCTCGAATTCCAGCAATGCCTTGGCCAGGGTGTGCAGGTCGGCGATCCGTTCGGAGAGGATGCGGCGGGCCTCGTCGAGGCCTTCCTGCACCAGCCGGCGAACCTCGGAATCGATCTTCTGGGCGGTGTCTTCCGAGACGTTCTGGGTGCGCGCCACCGAGTGGCCGAGGAAGACCTCTTCCTGGTTGTCGCCGTAGGAGACCGTACCGACCGCATCGGAATAGCCCCAGCGGGTGACCATGTTCCGCGCCAGGCTGGTGGCGGCCTGGATGTCGCTGGAGGCGCCGGAGGTGACCTTTTCCTTGCCGAAGATCAGCTCCTCGGCGACCCGGCCGCCCATCATGATCGCCAGCCTGGAGGTCATCTGCTGATAGTCCATGGAATAGCGGTCGCCTTCCGGCAGCTGCATGGTCAGGCCCAGCGCCCGGCCGCGCGGGATGATCGTCACCTTGTGCATCGGATCGGCGCCCGGAACGGTCAGCGCCACCAGGGTGTGGCCGCCCTCGTGATAGGCGGTGTTGCGCTTTTCCTGGTCGCTCATGACCATGGATTTGCGCTCGGCCCCCATCATCACCTTGTCCTTGGCGTGCTCGAAGTCGTGCATGGAGACCATGCGCTTGTTGCGCCGGGCGGCCAGCAGCGCCGCCTCGTTGACCAGGTTGGAAAGGTCGGCGCCGGAAAAGCCCGGCGTGCCGCGCGCCAGGGTGCGCACGTTGACGTCGGCGGCCAGCGGCACGTTGCGCATGTGCACGCGCAGTATCTTCTCGCGGCCGACCACGTCGGGATTGGGCACCACCACCTGGCGGTCGAAGCGGCCCGGCCGCAGCAGCGCCGGGTCGAGCACGTCGGGGCGGTTGGTCGAGGCGATGACGATGACGCCCTCGTTGGCCTCGAAGCCGTCCAGCTCGACCAAGAGCTGGTTCAGGGTCTGCTCGCGCTCGTCATTGCCGCCGCCGAGGCCGGCGCCGCGATGGCGGCCGACCGCGTCGATCTCGTCGATGAAGATGATGCAAGGCGCGTTCTTCTTGGCCTGTTCGAACATGTCGCGGACGCGGCTGGCGCCGACGCCGACGAACATCTCGACGAAGTCCGAGCCGGAAATATAGAAGAAGGGCACGCCCGCCTCGCCGGCGATGGCGCGGCCGAGCAAGGTCTTGCCGGTGCCGGGAGGGCCGGCCAGCAACGCGCCTTTCGGGATCTTGCCGCCGAGTTTCTGGAACTTGGCCGGGTCCTTCAGGAAATCGACGATCTCCGCCAGCTCGTCCTTGGCCTCGTCGACGCCGGCTACGTCCTCGAAGGTGATGCGGTTCTTGTTCTCGGTCAGCATGCGGGCCTTGGACTTGCCGAAGCCCATGGCGCCGCGCGCGCCGCCCTGCATCTGGCGCATGAAGAAGAAATAAACCGCGCCGAGCAGTATGAAGGGCAGCAGCTGGATCAGCAGGTTGACCAGCATGTTGCCGCCGACCGGGGTGACCGAGATGTCGGCGCCGTGGTCGCGCAGGTCCTTGACCAGGTCACCCTGGTCGATCGGGGTGGTGACCGAGTGCTTGCTGCCGTCGGTTTCGACCACGTCGACGCTCTGCGCCCGCAGCACGGCGGTCTTCACATGGCCGGCCTCGATGGCCGACAGCAGTTGCGAATAGCTGAGCTCGCCGCCGGCGGCGGTTTTCGCGCCCTGCGTCACCATGCTGTAGAGCCCGGCCGCCAGCAGGGCGATCACCCCCCAGATGGCCAGATTGCGCAGAGTCATTCGGTCGACCTCAAAGAAGAGCTGTTAGCGCTCAAGATAAGGCGCCGCGCCCGGTTTCGCCACGCGCGCGATTCGTCGCGTGTCAGACTGGGCGCGCGGTTCTTTCAAAATGGCGCCGCAAGCCGCCGAAAAGCGCTGTGCGACCAGCGAACGGGCATGGACGCCCTCGAGCTTCGCAAGGATCGGGCAGGACGCGCCGCCGTCCGCGCCGACGACCGGGGGGCCGATGACCAGGGGCAGGCCCGCGCGGGCTTCGACGGGGACGGCCTTCAGCCGCCGCCGATCCTCCGGAGCCAGCCGGGACATGGCGCCGCCGAGCGCCCGCGCGACCAGGCCCGGCCGGGCCGCGACCAGTTCGAACCGGCCGTCCCACACCACGGGGCGGCCGGGCTCCAGCGCGACCGCCGCCAAGCCGCCGCGCGCGGCCTCGCCGGCGTTGCGCGCGATCCGCACGTCGCCGCCGGAGACCAGCCGGGCGCCGGCGAGCGTCGCGGTGAAATCGTCCGGGCCGGCCAGGCGGTCGAACAGCGCCTCCAGGCGCTCGCGCCTGGGCGGCCGCTCGCCGCCGCCGGCCGAAAGCATGGCCGCGGCCAGCCGGCGCCGGCCAGCGGCCCCGCGCAGGGCCTGGCGGTCCAGACGGATCGCGCCCCAGCCGTCGGCTTCGCCCGCGAAAGGCGGCGTGGCCTCGTCGGCCGCCGCCGCCAGGCTGGGCGCGGCGCCGGCCAAGGCGCGCCTTGCCCTGGCGCGCGGCTGGCGCGGATCCGCATTGGCCGGGTCGTCGATCCAGGTCCAGCCTTCGGCGCGCAGGGCCTCGCGGATGGCGGCGCGGCGCAAGGAAAGCAGCGGCCTCAGGACGAAGACTCCCCGCCCCTGCGGCCAGACCGGCGACGGGCGCCATTCGGCCGGGGTTCCAAGGCTCGACCCCTCGGCGCGCATCAGCGCGCTTTCGGCGATGTCGTCGGCGGTGTGGCCAAGGACCACGCAGGTCGCGCCCGCCGCCCGCGCCGCCTCGGCGATCAGCGCATGCCGCGCCCGGCGGGCGGCCGAAGCCAGGCCGATGGCCGGCTTCTCGCCGGTCCAGGCCAGGGCTTGGAAACCGGCGCCGAGCCGCCCCGCGGCCTCGCCCGCGAACGCCCGCCAGGCCCCGCTGGCCGGCTGCAGCCGGTGATCCACGTGCAGGGCGATCACCCGCCGCCCGCACCGCGCCGCCCAGGCGCTGGCCGCGATCAGCGCGAAGAGCGAATCCCCGCCCCCGGAAAAGGCCACGCAGATGGGCTGGGCCAGCGACGAATCGAGCCGCCGGTCGAAAACAACATCAACGACTTTTTTTTCGTCATGGCCCGACTTGTTCGGGCCACCCATGATCACCGTCGAATGTGATTGTGTATGGATCCCCCGCATTCCGCCGCTACGCTGCTCCAGCGGGGGATGACGGTTTAGAGGCCGGCGCGAGGGCGATCCGGCGCGGGCAGCCTAGGTCCCACACTTGGCCTTGACCTTGGCGGCCTCGGCGCGGGCCTTTTCGGCGGCGCTGGCCCTGGCGTAGTGGCGGCCGAAATCGGCGAGCGCCGCGCAGGCCTGGACAGGCTTGTTCAGCGCCAGCATGGACAGCGACAGCTTCACCGCCGCGTCCGCTCCCCAGGCCGTCTGCGGCCAGCCGTGGATGGCGGCGATATAGGCGATCGCCGCTCCGGCGACGTCGCCCTGGGCGTATTTGGTCTCGCCCAGCCAGTAGCGGGCCTCCGGCGCGCTGGAGTCCTTTGGATAGTGGTCGAGATAGTCCTGGTAGGCGCTCGCGGCGGCCGGATAGTCGCCATCCATCATCAGCTTGCGCGCGCTGGCGTAGGCCGCCTTCGGATCGCCGCCGCCGGGCGGCGGCGAGGCCTCCGCCGCCGGCGCCTGGCCGTTGTCGGCGGCCGGGGGCGGCGGCGGCGCGGTCGCCAGGCTCGCCACCTGCTTCTCCAGCTTGTCGACCCGGTCGGCGAGCGCCGCGACCTCGGCCTTCGCCGCGTCGGCGTCCCGGTGCGCCTGCTGGTCGTCGTGGGTCAGGCTCTCCACCTCGCTGTTCAGGCTCTGCAGCGTCTGGCCCATGTCGTCGAACTTGGCCGCCAGCGCCGTCACCTGCGGATCGGGCCCGGCCTCCTTGATCTCCACCGGCTGGCCGGTCGAACGCGCCTGCAGCACGATCTCGCGCACCTCGCGCAGCTGTTTCTCGATCCGGTCGATGCGGTCGTCGGAGCGGCCCTGGTCGGGACGGGGCGCGTCCCCCGCCTCGGCCTGGGCGAAGGCCGTGGCGGCCGCGAGCGTCAGCGCCGTCGTCGAGAAGGCGAGGACCAGGGCGTGGCGAAGCTTCATGCGGTGATGATCACACCTGAAAAGGGGCCGGATCGGGGCCGGCCCCGCCCTTATTGCGCGCCGTCGGTGATGGCGGTGTGGCCGTTGCGGTTCTTGGCCCAGGCGGTCTCGTCGTCGCCCGGATCGATCGGCCGCTCCTTGCCGTAGGACACCGTCGTGATGCGCCCGCCGTCGACGCCGTGGGCGACCAGGAAGTCGCGCACGGAATTGGCCCGCCGGGCGCCCAGGGCGAAATTGTATTCCCGCGTGCCGCGCTCGTCGCAATTGCCTTCGATCCGCACCCTGACCGCCGGATAGCGGTTCAGCCACTCGGCCTGCTTGGCCAGGATGTCGGCGGCGTCGGGGCGGATCGAGAACTCGTTGGTGTCGAAGTACACCCGGTCGCCGGCGTTGATGACGAAATCCTGCACCGAGCCCGGGATGGCCGCGGACGGCGTCTCGGAGACCGGCCCCTGGCTCGGCGGGGTGTACTCAGACTGCGGCGGCGCCGTCGGCTCGGCCGGTCCGGTGGGGCCGAGCGGCGCCGGCTTCGGCGTGGCGCAGGCGGCGATCGTCAAGGTCAGACCCACAATCGCGACCAGTCTGAGGCCGGTTTTGACCATAGTGCTCATTTGGCTTCTCCTTGCCGAAGAGACGGGGCGCTTGAACCTGGATATTGGCGCCCTTCGCCCGTGATGTCCTGACAAACCTTAAACCCGGCCCCAACAAGATTTGCGCCTTCTCTAAGGCAGGAGCGGCGACCAGGCGGGGTCGGAGGCGCCGCCCGGGAAGGCGGCCGCGCGCGACACCCGTCCGGTCACGTCCACCGTCCACAAATGCGCGCCGCCGCCAGGAGTTTCACGCGAGAACATGATCACCCTCCCATTCGGGGCCCAGGTCGGCCCCTCGTCGAGATAGCTGCTGGTCAGGATGTGCTCGTTCGAGCCGTCCGCGTTCATGACGCCGATATGGAAGGTCTGCCCCGTCTGTTTGGTGAAGGCGATCAAATCGCCGCGCGGCGACCAGACCGGCGAGGTGTAGCGGCCCTCGCCGAAGGAGATGCGATGCTGGCCGGAGCCGTCGGCGCCCATCACGTAGATCTGCGGGTTGCCGCCACGGTCGGAGTTGAAGACGATCCGCGAGCCGTCCGGCGAAAAGCTCGGCGAGGTGTCGATCCCCGGGTCGGTGGTCAGCCGGCGAGTCTCGCGGCTGCGCAGGTCCATCACATAGACGTCGGTGTTGCCGCCCTTTTCCACCGACAGCGCCACCTTGGTCCCGTCCGGTGAAAAGCGCGGCGCGAACACCATGCCGGAAAAATGCCCGAGGGTTTCCTGCCGGCCGGTCTGGATGTTGAACAGATAGATGGAGGCGCCGGAATCGCGCAGCGCCATGAAGGTGATTTCCTGGTCGTTGGTCGAGAACCTCGGCGTGAACACCTGGTAGGCGCCGTCGGTCATGTAGGACGGATTGGCCCCGTCCTGGTCCATGATCGCCAGGCGCCGCACCCGCTTGGTCTTCGGCCCGCTCTCGGCGACGAACACCACCCGGGTGTCGAAATAGCCCTTCTCGCCGGTCAGCCGCTCATAGACCGCGTCGGAGATCTTGTGCGCCAGCCGCCGCCAGTTGTCCGGCGTCGAGGAGAACTGGTAGCCGAGCAGCGAGCCTTGCGAGAAGACGTCCCAGAGGCGGAAGTCCACCTTCAGCCGGCCGTCGGAATCGGTGCTGGTCTGGCCGTCCAGCAGGGCCTGGGCGTTGATCTGCTTCCACACCGCGAACTGCGGCTGGACGTTGACGCTCGGCGTCTCCTGGAAGGTCGAGGAGTCCAGCGGCTTGAACAGGCCCGACCCTTCGAGGTCGTTCTCCACCACCTTGGCGATCTCCGGCCCTTGCGGCCCGCCGAAGGCGGGGATGGCGATCGGCATGGGCTGCAGGACGCCCTGGTTGACGTCGACGGTGATGTCGGCGCGCGCGGCCGGCGCCGTAAAGCCGGCGGCGGCGAACACGAGGGCCGCCACGACGGCGAGACGCTGGAGCTTGGGCATCGCTGGGCTCATCGGTTTGAACAGAAGCTCTTTGAGTTGAAGTTTACGGTGATCTTTTGTCCGTAGAGCGAAGGTGGCAGGTCCGAGAAGGGCTCGCCTTCATAGACTGCGCGCACTGCCCTGTCCGAGGCGGCCTTGATCGCCGCATCGCCGGCGCCGGCCAGGGACGAGACCGGCGAGCCGATCAGATGGCCGTTCGAGCCGATCTGGAAGCTGACCTTGATGGTGACGTCGCCGGCGGCCTCGCAATTGGGGTTCCACAGCCGCTGCAGCTCGCCGGCCAGCGACGACAGCGCCGCGGCGGACGCGGCGTCGGAGACCCCGGCGGTGGTCCGCGCCACCGTCGCCTGGGCCGGCCGGGTGGGCCCGCGGGCGGCGGAGGACTGCTTCGGGCCCGACGGCCTTGCCTGCGACGTCAGGCCGGCGGCGACCGCGGCCCAGTCCATGTCGGGCGTCGGCTTGGCCGCCGGCTTGGCGGGGGTCGGCTTGTGCGGCACCGGCGTCGGGGCCGGTTGCGGCGGCGCGGCCTTGGCTGCCGGGCTCGGATACGGCTTCGGCGTGGGCCGCGGCGCTGCTTTCGGGATCGGCGGAGCCGGCGTCGGCGCCTCTTCCGGCGCGGCGACCTGCGGCGAGGCCTGCGGGACCGGGGTCTCGGTCTGGGCCGGGGCGGGCTCGGGGGCCTGCACCGCCGGGGTGGGCGCCGGCGCCTGGTCGGCGTTGATCAGGGTGACCGGCACCACGTCGCCCATGTGGATCGGCTTGTTCAGCCACGGCCAGGCGATCAGGCCGCCGATCAGGATCGCGGCATGCAGGAACGCCGAACCGGCCATGGCCGGATAGCGGTCTGTCCGCGTGCGGGCCACCCTAGGGCGCGCCCCCTTCCGCCGGCTTGTCGAGGCCCGAGGACGGTCCGCCAGTGTCGGTCAGCAGGCCGATCGACGTGAAGCCCGACTGCGACAGGCTGGCCATCACCTGGGCCACCACCGCATAGGGGGCGCGGCCGTCGGCGCGCACATAGACCGGCTTGTCGAAGCCCTGGTCGGCCAGCGACTTCATCTTCGGCGCCAGTTCGGCGAACGGCGTCTCGACCGCCTGCACGAAGATGATCCCGTCCGACCGGATCGAGATGGTCAGCGGCTCCTTCTGGTCGTTGATCGCCCCGGCCTCGGTCTTGGGCAGTTGCAGCGGCACGCCTGCGGTCAGCAGCGGCGCCGAGATCATGAAGATGATCAGCAGCACCAGCATGACGTCGACCAGCGGGGTGACGTTGATCTCCGACAGAGCCCGGCGGCTGCGGCCGCGCCGCCGACCGCGACGCATGTTGGAGGAATCGAGCGAGAGCGCCATGCCGCCTAGACCCTTTCCGGTTCAGATGGAACCATCTGAACCGGACAAAAAGGGTCTATACTCTTATGGTTAGAGCATGTCCGGGCGGCGAAACCGCCTACACTTTCGCCTGACATGCTCTAGCCCTTGATCCGCTCGGCCAGCCGCCGCGACACCGCCGCCGACAGCTCGTCGGCGAACCCTTCGAGCCGGCTGGTGAACTTGCCGGCGTCGGTGGAGAACTTGTTGTAGGCGATATAGGCGGGGATGGCGGCGGCCAGGCCGACGGCGGTGGCGAACAGCGCCTCGGCGATCGACGGCGCGACCACGGCGAGGTTGGTGTTCTTCTCCACCGCGATGGCCTGGAAGGCGTGCATGATGCCCCAGACCGTGCCGAACAGGCCGACGAAGGGCGAGGCGGTGGCGACGATGGCCAGCGAGCCCAGCCCGTCCTCCACCCGGGCGCTCTCGCGGGCGATGATCGAGTCCAGGGCCCGGTCGATCCGCTGCAGCAGCAGCGCCACGGCGTTGTCGCCGGCCTTGCCGCGGTCTTCGCGCCAGTCGCGCAGGGCTGCCTGCAGCATGCGCGGCAGGGCGTGGGCCGGCTCCGGCCCGGCCTCGGCGGCGACGTCCTCCAGCGGCCGGCCCGAGGCGACCTCGCGCTCGAAGGCGTCGGCTTCGCGGTTCAGGGCGGTGAAGCGGACCAGCTTGTCGATGATCACCGTCCACGACCAGATCGAGGCCAGCAGAAGGCCGACGAGGACGATCTTCACCACCCAGTCGGCGCGCAGGAAGACGGCAAGGATGGAGAAGCTTTCGGGGGTGAGCGCGCTTTGGGCGTCCATGCGAGAGGTCTTCAGCTCCGTAACTTCAAGCCTCGCCCAGTTGGCGAGCCAGGGTGGTGAAACTATGGCGCGGGGGCCGAAAACCAGGGCCGCACCGCCTCGACGACCTCCTTCGGCGGCCGTCGCGGGCGGCCTTGCGCGTCGATGCAGACGACCTCGACGGCGGCCGAGGCGATCAACGTCTGGTGGCGTAAAATCCGCTGGGCGAAGTTCAGCCGGACGCCCCGGGTGCTCTCGAACAGGGTGCGCACCTCCAGCGCGTCGTCGATGCGGGCGGCGGCGCGGAATTCGACGCTCATCCGCGTCACCGCGAAGGCCGCGGGGTTTTCCAGTTCGAGCAGGCTGGCGTGGGTCACTCCCGTCACCCTCAGGAAGTCCGACCGCCCCCGCTCGAAATAGCGCAGGTAGTTGGCGTGGTAGACGATGCCGGAGAAGTCGGTGTCCTCGTAGTAGATGCGCACGGGCAACTGGTGCTCGCGGCCGTCGAAGACGCCGGGTGTTGGCTGGAGAATCTCGGTCATGCGCCCTTTGTAACCCTCTTGGAGAAGGCGAACTTACTCGTCCCCGAACAGCCCGCCCTGCACGATCTTGGGGGCCGAGACCGGTTCGGTCAGGCCCAGGTGCAGATAGGCCTTGCCGCACGCCATCCGCCCGCGCGGCGTGCGCTGGATG
>DATAYM010000008.1:0-24303 GCA_036272595.1 Caulobacteraceae bacterium | reverse complement strand
CGGGCTCCAGCGCGGTCAGGAGCCCCTCCCCGTCCTGCGTCGGCCAGCGGCCGGGGAACGGCTCGCCGACGGCGAGGGCGATCTTCTCCGCGGCGAACGGGATGAAGGGCTCGCTCACCCTGGCGAACAGCGCCACCAGGTTGAGGCCGTAGCGCACCGCCACCGCGGCGCGGTCGCGGTCGGTCTTGATCGCCGTCCAGGGCGCGGCCTCGGTCAGGTACTCGTTGGCCAGCACCCACAGCGCCCGCAGCGCCTGGGCGCTCTTGCGCAGTTCCATCGCCTCCAGCTGAAGGGTCAGCTCCTGCAGGCCCGCCGAGAGGTCGGCGTGCAGCTTCTGTTCCAGCGGCCCCGGCGCCCCTCCGGCCGGAACCACGCCCTCGAAGCGCGTCTCGCAGAACTTCAGGATGCGGTTGACGAAATTGCCCAGCACGTCGGCCAGGTCGCGGTTCACCGCCGACTGGAACTGCTCCCAGGTGAAGACGGTGTCGGAATTCTCCGGCACGTTGGCGATCAGGTACCAGCGCCAGCAGTCGGCCGGCTGCAGCTCCAGCGCCTGGTCCATGAAGACGCCGCGCTTGTTGGAGGTGGAGAACTTGTCGCCGTACCAGTTCAGCCAGTTGAACGCCTTCAGCGTGTCGACCAGCTTCCACGGCTCCTGCGCGCCCAGGATGGTGGCCGGGAAGTTCACCGTATGGAAGGCGACGTTGTCCTTGCCCATGAACTCGACATAGCGGACTTCCGCCGCGCCCTTGTCGGTGCGCCACCAGCGCTCCCAATCCGCCCCCTCGGCGTCGGCCCACTCGCGGGTGATGCCGATGTAGCCGATCGGCGCGTCGAACCAGACGTAGTAGACCTTGTCCTCAAAGCCCGGCCGCGGCAGGCCGTCCTTCAGCACCGGGAACCCCCAGGCCAGGTCGCGGGTGATGCCGCGGTCGATCAGCCCCTCGTCCAGGTGTTTGTTGGCGATGGAGAGCGCCAGCGGCGGCCAGTCGGCATGGGTGTCGACCCAGGCGCGGATGTCCGGCTGCAGCTGCGATTGCAACAGGTAGAGGTGGCGGGTCTCGCGCATCTCCAGGTCGGTCGAGCCGGAAATCACCGAATAGGGCTCGATCAGGTCGACCGGGTCGAGCAGCGAGCCGCAATTGTCGCATTGGTCGCCGCGCGCCGGGCGGAAGCTGCAGATCGGGCAGGTCCCCTCGACATAGCGGTCGGGCAGGAAGCGCTTGTCGGCCAGCGAATAGATCATCCGGTCGAGCCGTTCCTCGATCAGGCCGTTGGCCTCCAGCGCGGCGGCGAAGTGGTGGGTCAGCTCGGCGTTCCGCGGCGAGGAGGTGCGGCCGAACAGGTCCCAGGACAGGCCGAAGCCGCGGCCCAGGTCGTGCTGGATGCGGTGCTGCTCCTCGCAATAGGTCATCACATCCTGGCCGGCGCCGGCGGCGGCCAGCTCGGCCGGGGTGCCGTGGTCGTCGGTGCCGCAGATGGCCAGCACCTCGTGGCCTCTGGAGCGCTGGAACCGCGCATAGACGTCGGCCGGCAGCATCGAGCCCACCAGGTTGCCCAGATGCTTGACGCCGTTGACGCCGGGAAGGGCCGAGGTGATCAGGATGCGGGACATGCAGGGCTCGAAGGAACGGGAGGCGCGCATATAAGGCGCCTGACCGCGAAAGCGAAAGCCGCCGCTAGGCTTCCTCCCCCGCCTTCGCCGCCAACGGCGCGCCACCCTCGCCGCGCAGCGCCCAGCCGCCGCGCCGGCGCAGCACCAGCCTGTAATAGCCGGCCGAGAGCGCCATCACCGCCAGGTTGGCGATCAGGCTGGGGCGGCCCACCGCCGGATCGAACAGGTCGGCGACGATCACCGCCGCCAGCGCCGCCAGGGCCACGACCGGCGCCAGCGGGAACAACGGCATGCGGTACGCGCCATGGTCGGTCGAGCCGTTGATGCGCCCGGCGATGGCCGCGACCGAGACGCCGGCATAGATCACCACCACCCCGGCGCCCGTCATCATCACCAGCATGTCGAGCTTAAGCAGGCAGGAGGCCGCCGTCGCCGCCCCCATGACCAGGCAGGAGATCCAGGGCGAGTTGAAGCGCGGATGCAACGCCGTCAGCGCCCGGTTCACCGCCCCCGGCCAGACCCGGTCGCGGCCGCTGGCGTAGAGCTGGCGGGCGTTGATCAGGGCGATGGCGATCATGGCGTTGATGATGGCGAAGGCGACGCCGAGGCTGACCGCCTTGGCCAGCAACGGCCCGCCGTCGGCGCTGATGAAGGCCGCCAGCGGGGCGTCGGCGCCCAGGACCGCCTTCAGATCGCCGGCGCCGACCATGGCCGCCAGGATGGGCGCGAACTCGGCGACCACGGCGATGCCGAGCGACCAGAACACCACCCAGTGCAGCCGGGTGCGCGCCTCGACCATCTCCTCGCCGAAATAGACCGCCCCGCCATAGCCGTTATAGGCATAGATCGCCGCCGCCGAGGCGAGGCCGATGGCGGCCCAGGAACTGGGCGCCAGATGGCCGCCGGCCAGCATCACCGGATGCAGGGCGACGGCGCCAAGGCCGCGCCGCGGATGGGCGAAGCCCAGCGCCACCAGGACGCCCAGGGCCAGTAGCTCCACCAGCAGAAAGACGCCGGTGATCACCGCGTTGACCCTGACGTTCAGGACCGAGATCACGGTCGCGATGGCTGTCGCCGCCAGCGCCACCGGCAGGGCCGGCAGGTTCGGGACCACCACGCCGAGATACTCCGCCAAGCCCAGGGCGGTCACCGCCTGGCCGAGCGCGCCGCCGAAGATGTTCAGCCCCAGGGCCATGAAGCCGTAGGACGGCCCCAGCGCCCGCCCGATCATCGAATATTCGCCGCCGGTGAGCGGAAACGCCGAGGACAGCTCGGCATAGACATAAGCCGTGGCCAAGCCCAGCACGGCGGCGGCGGCGAAGCAGATCACCGCCCCGGTCCCGGCCTGGCGGATCACATCGGAGCCCATGATGAACACCGACGCCGCGGGGGTGATGCCCGAGAGGGTGATCAGCAGCGTCGCCAGCCGATGCAGGCTGCGCTGAAACGGCGGCGGCGTGCTGTCGTCTTCGCTCAAGGCCAAGCGCCCCACGCCCTTCAAGGGTTGATCCTCGCCCCACATTCACGGATTTGCCGCCGCCGCCAAGCCGCTTAAGATCGTCGCCTCCCGATCGCGAATGGGGCATAAACCGCCCCGACGCCGGATTAGCTCAGTCGGTAGAGCAGCTGATTTGTAATCAGAAGGTCGCTGGTTCGATTCCGGCATCCGGCGCCATAGTGCGACGATCCAGTCGGGGGCGTCCGCGCATGCGCGTCCAGCTATTTTCCCAGCATGCGGCGGCTGCCGGCAAGCATTTCGATGGTCACACGTGGATCCGGGCCCTCCGATCGACTGGCGAAACGAGGCTAAACCGGGTTGGACCGCAAAGGCGCGAAGCACACGAAGAAGAGGAACATCGCTCCATCGCGGCCGCCCGGCCGCCTTCGCGGGCTTGGTGTTCTTCGTGGTGGAACTTCGGTCTCGCGGCGAAGGCAGGCCCACAAACTAAAATGCCTGGCTCCCATCTTCGTGGGGATGGGCCAATTTGGGACGCCGCGACAAGGCTCCATCTGGGCGCGGGATCGGGACATTCGCGCCGGGCCGATATCTCGCCGCGGAATGCATCGCGGCGACAATATAGATCAGGGGCCATTGCCGCTCTTTCGATTGCGGCGGCGAAACGGAATTGCAGTTTCGCGGCCGGATTGTTTTCACTCGCCAGCCGAAGCCACTTGATATTATGCTGCAATTTGATACGAGCGACGTTTCGTCGATATCGCCAATCATCTACGCAAGGAAACTGAATGTCCGAGAACAGCGACAAGCTCAGGGAACTGGTAGCGGAAGTCGCCGCCGCCTATTTTTCGAATTCGCACGTCAGTGTGGGCGAAATCCCGAGCGTAGTGACGCAGATTGCGGCCAGTCTGTCGGCGGTGGGCGAAGAACCTTCGGAAGAGCAGGGTGAGGCCGAGCCGGCCGCGGCCGCTCAACCCAAGCTCACCCCGGCGCAGGTGCGCAAGTCGATCACCAACGACGGGCTGATCAGTTTCGAGGACGGCCGCGGCTACAAGACGCTGAAACGGCACCTGTCGGTTCGCGGCCTGACGCCGGCGGCCTATCGCGAAAAGTGGGGCCTGCCGCGCGATTACCCGATGGTGGCGCCCAGCTACAGCGCCAAGCGCTCGGCCCTGGCCAAGTCGCTCGGCCTCGGCCAGCAAGGCGCGCCGCGCGTGCGCAAGGCGGTCGCCACACCCAGAAGGACGGCCAAGGCGAAGACGCCGGCCTAGCCGGACGCCGCCTCAGCGATCCAGCTTGGTCGCCAGCACGATCGAGGAGGTGGTGCGCTCGACCCCGTCCAAGGCGCCGATGGCGTCGATCAGCCGGTCCATCTCCGAGACCGACGGCGCGGCCGCGACGGCGATCAGGTCGAATGGGCCGCTGACCGATTGCAAGAGGCGCACGGCCGCCATCCGGCGCACCGCCGAGACCACCGCCGGCGTCTGTTTGGGCGCGACGGTGATCAGCACATAGGCGTGGATCTGACCGGCCTCGTGGGCGTCGGACAGCCGCACCGTATAGCCGGTGACCACGCCGCCGCGCTCCAGCCGCTCCAGGCGGCTCTGCACGGTGGTGCGCGACAGGCCGAGCGCGCGCGCCAACCCGGCGGCGGGGGTGCGGGCGTTTTCGCGCAAGGCGGCGATCAGGCGCTGGTCGGTTTCGTCCATCTGCGGAATGACCTCGGCGTTTCGCCTGGATGGTCTCGGCGTTTCGTCTGTTTGGCAATGGGAATCAACAGGCTTATCCGCCAACCTGCTCCAGGCGCTGCCGGGGGAGGACTTTCATCGTGAAAGAGGTCGTGGTTGTCGGGGCGGGAAAGATCGGCGGCGTCGTCGCCAGCCTGCTGGCGCGGTCCGGCGCCTATGCGGTGAGCGTGGTCGACCGTTCGGCCCAAGCCCTCGCCAAATTGACGCCCGGCGAACTGGCCGCGCCGGCCGCTCGCGTCCACCTGAACATCGACGACGGCGCGGCGCTCAGGGCGGCCTTCGCCGGCAAGTTCGCGGTGCTGAACGCCGCGCCCTACGCCTTCACCCTGAAGGTCGCCTATGCCGCCAAGTCTGCCGGGGCCCACTATCTGGACCTGACCGAGGACGTCGCCTCGACCCGCATGGTCAAGGGGCTGGCGATCGACGCGGCCACCGCCCTGATTCCCCAGTGCGGGCTGGCGCCCGGCTTCGTCTCCATCGTCGCCGCCGACCTCGCCAAGGGCTTCGACGTCCTGCACGACGTGCGCCTTCGGGTCGGCGCGCTGCCGCGCTATCCGTCCAACGCGCTGAACTACAATCTGACCTGGTCCACCGACGGGGTGATCAACGAATATTGCGAGCCGTGCGAGGCCATCGTCGACGGCGAGCCGCGCCAGACCCGGGCGCTCGAGGAGCACGAGAGCTTCGCCCTGGACGGGGTGGCCTATGAGGCCTTCAACACCTCCGGCGGCCTCGGGACGCTGGTCGAGACCCTGGCCGGGCGGGTGCGCAACCTGAACTACCGCACCATCCGCTATCCCGGCCATGCGGCGATCATGAAGGCGCTGCTCAACGACCTTCGCCTGCGCGATCGCCGCGACCTTCTGAAGGAGATCCTGGAAAACGCGGTGCCCGCCACCCTGCAGGACGTGGTCATCGTCTTCGTCACCGTCTCCGGCATGAAGGACGGCCATCTGGTGCAGCAGACCTACGCCAACCGGATCTATGCGCGCGAGGTGGACGGGACCATGCTGTCGGCGATCCAGATCACCACCGCCTCCAGCCTCTGCGCCGTGCTCGACCTGCTCGCGGCCGGCCGGCTGCCGACGCGGGGCTTCGTGCGCCAGGAAGAGATCGCCCTCGGCGACTTCCTGGCCAACCGCTTCGGCCGCGCCTATGCCTCGGGCGACACGACCACCCCGGCCCTGGAAGCCGCCGCATGACCATTCAGGCAAGACTTGGCGACGCCACGCCCGGCCTTGCCGCCGACGCCGCGGCGCTGCTGGGCCGGCTGGGCGTCGCCTTGCGGCCGGGCGATCTGGCCGCGCGCAGCCCGATCACCGGCGAAGAGATCGCCCGCATCGCTTGCCACACCCCCGCCGGGGCCGCCGGGACCATCGCGGCCGCCCACGCCGCCTTCCTGGCCTGGCGCAAGGTTCCAGCCCCGCGCCGCGGCGAACTGGTGCGGCTGCTGGGCGAGGAACTGCGCGCCGCCAAGGACGATCTTGGCCTCTTGGTCACCCTGGAGGCCGGCAAGACCGGCTCGGAAGGCCTCGGCGAGGTCCAGGAGATGATCGACATCTGCGACTATGCCGTCGGCCTGTCGCGGCAACTGTTCGGCCTGACCCTGGCCACCGAGCGGCCCGAGCACCGGATGATGGAGACCTGGCAGCCGCTGGGCGTGGTCGGCGTCATCACCGCCTTCAACTTCCCGGTCGCCGTCTGGGCCTGGAACGCGGCCCTGGCCCTGGTCTGCGGCGAC
This sequence comes from Caulobacteraceae bacterium, assembly GCA_036272595.1. GTDB lineage: Bacteria > Pseudomonadota > Alphaproteobacteria > Caulobacterales > Caulobacteraceae > Poindextera. Next base: position 17,743 of record DATAYM010000008.1, on the reverse strand, counting down.
CCGGTGGTCTGGAAGCCCTCGGAAAAGACCCCGCTGACCGCCCTGGCCGTCCAGGCGCTGTTCGAGCGCGCCGCCGCCCGCTTCGGCGATGCGCCGGCCGGCCTGTCGACCGTGCTGATCGGCGACCGCGCTGTCGGCGAGGTGCTGGTCGACCATCCGAAAGTCCCGCTGGTCTCGGCGACCGGCTCGACCGCCATGGGCCGCGCCGTGGCGCCCAGGCTGGCCAGCCGGTTCGCAAGGGCGCTCCTGGAACTGGGCGGCAACAACGCCGCCATCGTCTGCGCCTCGGCCGACCTCGACCTGACCCTGCGCGCCGTCGCCTTCGCCGCCATGGGCACGGCCGGCCAGCGCTGCACGAGCCTGCGCCGGCTGTTCGTACACGAAGACGTCTACGACGCCCTGCTGCCGCGGCTGAAGGCGGCCTATGCCTCGGTCACGGTCGGCGATCCGCGCGGCGCCGAAGCCCTGGTGGGGCCGCTGATCGACCAGGCCGCCGGCGAGGCCATGGTCCGCGCCCTCGATGAAGCCCACGCCGCCGGCGGCGCGGTCAGCGGCGGCGAACGGGTTTCCGGTCCGGGCGATGGCGTCTATGTGCGACCCGCGCTGGTGGAAATGCCGGGCCAGGCCGAGGTGGTGCGGCGCGAGACCTTCGCGCCGATCCTCTACGTCATGCGCTTCAGCGACCTCGGCGACGCCATCGCCCTCAACAACGACGTCCCGCAAGGGCTGTCGTCGTCGATCTTCACCAACGACCTGCGCGAGGCCGAGCGGTTCCTGTCGGCGGAAGGTTCGGACTGCGGCGTCGCCAACGTCAATATCGGCCCGTCGGGCGCCGAGATCGGCGGCGCCTTCGGCGGCGAAAAGGAGACCGGCGGCGGCCGCGAGGCCGGCTCGGACGCCTGGAAGGCCTATATGCGCCGGGCCACCAACACCGTGAACTACGGCGCGGCCCTGCCACTGGCCCAGGGAGTCCGCTTCGACCTCTAAGGCCGCGAGCAATCGACTCAGAACGACTTCGGCAGGTCGAGCACGTGAGTGGCTACGTGGGACAGGATCAGATTGGTCGAGATCGGAGCCACCTGGTAGAGGCGGGTCTCGCGGAACTTGCGCTCGATGTCGTAGGCCTCGGCGAAGCCGAAGCCGCCATGGGTCTGCAGCGCCATGTCGGCGGCGTACCACGAGGCCTCCGAGGCGGTGAGCTTGGCCATGTTGGCCTCGGTCCCGCACGGCTGGCCGGCTTCGAACAGTCCGGCGGCGCGGTCGACCATCAGCGAGGCGGCGGTCATCTGCACATAGGCCCGCGCGATCGGAAACTGCACGCCCTGGTTCTCGCCAATCGCCCGGCCGAACACCTTGCGGTCGCGGGCATAGGCCGAGGCGCGGTCGATGAAGAACTTGGCGTCGCCGATGCATTCGGCGGCGATCAGGATGCGCTCGGCGTTCATGCCGTCGAGGATGTAGCGGAAGCCCCTGCCCTCCTCGCCGATCAGGTTCGCCGCCGGCACCTTCAGGTCCTCGAAGAACAGCTCGGTGGTGGCATGGTTGATCATCGTCCGCACCGGCCGGATGGTCAGGCCCCGCCCGACCGCCTGGCGCATGTCGATCAGCAGCACGCTCATGCCGTCGGACGGCTTGGCGGCGTCGGCGCGCGCGGTGGTGCGGCAGAGCAGCACCATCAGGTCGGAGTGTTCCGCCCTGGAGATCCACAGCTTCTGGCCCGAAACCACATAGTGGTCGCCGTCGCGGCGGGCGAAGGTGGTGATGCGGGTGGTGTCGGTGCCGGCGTCCGGCTCGGTGACCCCGAAGGCCTGCAGCCGCAGCTCGCCCGACGCGATCTTCGGCAGGTACTCGGCCTTCTGCGCCTCGCTGCCGTGGTTGAGGATGGTGCCCATGGTGTACATCTGGGCGTGGCAGGCGCCGCCGTTGCAGCCCGAGCGGTGGATCTCCTCCAGCACCGCCGCCGCGGCGGTCAGCCCAAGGCCCGAGCCACCGTATTCCTCCGGGATCAGCACCGACAGATAGCCGGCTTCGGTCAGGGCGGCGACGAACTCGGTCGGATAGCGCCGCTCGCGATCCAGCGCCTGCCAGTAGGGTCCGGGAAAGCGGGCGACCAGCCTGCGCACGCCTTCGCGCACTTCCGGAAAGCTTTGGCTGGCCTCGTGATCCATGGCGATGCTCCTTCAGTCTCTAGTCGTGGACCTGGGTTGAGTGTCCCAGGGCGGCGGTCGCCCCTCTTTCGCCCGGGCCACCGACCGGATGAGGAAGCCCTCGGCGTTCGGGTCGGAGCCCATGGTCAGCGTGGTCCTCGGTCGCGCTTGGCCATCGGGACAACGCTTTTCATCCGCCATCGGCCGCCTTCGCAAGCGGTTTGGTTCCGCGCGCCTTCCCCATGCCGGACCTGAGCGGCCGCTGGCGAGCTCGCGCGCGACATCGGCATTGCAATGATGCTCAGCCGATCGCCGTCAGCGGCGAGCGCCAGTTCCGCGGATCGATCCGCGGCATGTCGGTGACGGTTATGTCGCGCTCGGCGGGGACGCACAGCATGTTCATGGCCACGACGCCGCCGGTTCTGTCCTCGGCGATCCCGTTGAAGTTGTTCGGGCTGAACAGCGCCGCCAGGTGCCAGTACTGCACGTAGCCGAGGGCGTCGATCAGGGCGATCAGCTCCGCCTGCTGCGCCGCCCGGTCGTTCTCGACATAGAGGACCGGCCGGCAGCGGCCGATGGTCTGGGCGGCGCCGCGCAGCACGCCCGCCTCCCAGCCCTCGACGTCCACCTTCAGGAAATGGCAGGCCGGCAGCTCGAGGGCGTCGAGCGGGCGCTGCCGCACCATCCGACCCTCGCGCCAGGTCTCGGCCGCCGCCCCGGACGGGCGTGGCGACACCGAGCCGAAATTCCCGGGCTGGTCGTAGTCGACCTCCGGCAGCTCGACCACCCCGGCCGCCGGGCCAAGCGCGTCGGGATAGACGGTGACGTTGGCGATCTCGTTCATGGTCAGGTTGGCGCAAAGCAGCTGAAAAGCCCGCTGTTGCGGCTCGAAGGCGATCAGCCGGCCGGGCGCGCAGGCCCGGGCCAGCATGACGGTATGGCTGCCGATATTGGCCCCGGCCTCGACGACGGTCATGCCCGGCTTGACCAGCTGGCGGAAGACGTCCGCCTCGGCCTCGCAATATTCGCCGTAGGTCTGCAGGCAGCCGGTGATGTAGGCGTCGGTGCGCAGACACCACATCGGCCCGTGGCGGGTGGGGATCAGGACGCTGTCGAAGCTCTGGGCCATCGGCGAATCCTCGGGCGAAAGAGGCCGGCAATCTAGCAGCGGCGGCTGGCGGGCGTCCGAAACTATCCGTAAGCTCCGGAAAGGGGGAAATCGCCATGAAGCTTCTCGCGACCATGCTTGCGCTGGCCCTGGCATGCGCAAGCGCCGCCCGCGCCCAGGCGCCCGACATGAGCTGCCGGAACGGCAGCTTCCCGAAGACGGAGAAATCCATCGCCCTCGCCAAGGTCGCGGGCGCCGATCGCCTCTACTTCCTGAACGACGCCGATGGCTGCCCGAATGGGACGCCCGCCTGCCGCCAGCGCGCCTATGTGGTCGCCGGCAACGAACTGCTGACCGGGCGCGGCGCCGGACCCTACGTCTGCGCCTTCTTCCCCAATCGCGTCGGCGGCAGCGCCGGCTGGATCGAGCGGGCCCGGCTGGTCCCCGTGCCCGTGCCCGCCTCACCGCCGCTGGGCGCCTGGGCCGGCCATTGGGCGAATGGCGACGACACCATCGACCTGACCGTCAAGGCCGGGGCCCTGGTCGCCGACGGCAGCGCCTGGTGGCCGTCGGCCAACCCCTCCCCGGCGCAATTCCCCGGCGGTCCCAATGTCGGCGACCTCGGCGGGACCGCCAGGCCGAGCGGCGCGAAGGTGGTGTTCACCGACAACGATCCGTCGGGCTGCACGGCGACCCTGACCCTGGTCGGGACGCTGCTGGTGGTCGCCGACAACCGCAATTGCGGCGGAATGAACGTCAGCTTCAGCGGCGTCTATCAACGCAAATAGACCTGCGACAGCCGGCCGCGCTCCGTTGCACCGCGACTTAACCATTCGAGCGCAAGCTTCTCGGTCACTTCAGACCGCCGGGGGCGATCGATGTCGAAGACGCGCAAACGGGAAGGGCAGCCGCCGTTCGGCGGCCGCAATCCCTTCGGCGCGGACCTTTCGCTCGCCGTGTTCGACCGCGCCAGCCGCATCGCCGGCGGCCTGTTCGCCGAGGCCGACGCGACCCTGGTCCTTATGCAGGACGGCCAGACTTGGCGCAGCCGCGACCCTGAGGGCCGCTTGCCGCAGGAGGACCCCGCCGCGGAGCTGGCCATGCGCACGGGCGAGCTGTTGTGGATCGCCGACGCCGCCGCCGATCCGCGTTTCGCCGATCACCCGCTGGTGGCCAGGGCGCCCTTCCTCCGACTCTGCGTCGCCGCGCCCATCCGCCTGGGCGACGGGTCCTGTCCGGGCGTGCTGGCCGTGGTCTGCCCGAGGCCGCACGCCTTCGACCAAGCCAAGGCCGACCGCCTTTCGGACCTCGCCGATTTTGTCGCCGACGAGTGGGCCAGGGCCAAGGCCGCGCATGCCCAGCGCCAGTCGGAGCGCGACCTGGATACGGCCCGCGACACCTTCCGCGCGGTGGTGCAGGCGACGCCGATCTCGCTGGTGCTGACCGACCGCCACCTTTGCATCCAGGGCGCCAGTCGGGTGTGGGCGCGGAATTTCGACCTGGTCGGCGAGCCCATCGAGGGCCGCACGCTCTATGAGGTCGCACCGGAATTCTATGAGCCCTGGCGGCCGGTGCTCGAACGTTGTCTCGCCGGCGATGAAGACCGCGGCCGCCGGGTCAGGGCCGTGCACCCCAGCGGCCGCAGCGCCTGGCTGCAGATGGAGGTCACGCCCTGGCGCAACGCCGACGGCGGCGTCGCGGGCCTGGCGATCGCCGCCAACGACATCAGCGAACTGGTCGAGGTGCTGGACCGCACCGAACGCTCGGAAGAGCGGCTCAACATGGCGCTGGCCCTCGCCGACCTGCACGTCTGGGAGATGGACTACGTCAACCGCGAGCTGATCACCGCCGGCGCGGCGGACACCTTCTTCGCCGAGCCGATGACCTACGAGAAGCTCTACCGGGACATCTACGTGACCATCGATCCGCGCGATCGGCCCGGCGTCGAGGAGGCGTGGCGGCGGCACATCGAGGACGGCGCGACATACCGGCCGGAGTACCGGGTCGCACGATCCGACGGCAAGGAGGTCTGGGTCGAAGGCGCCACCCAGATCTTCACCGACAAGGCCGGCCGGCTGTTGCGCATGGTCGGGGCGATGCAGAACATCACCCACCGCAAAGAGGTCGAGCGCGAGCTGGTGCAGGCCAAGAATGACGCCGAGGCGGCCAACCGCGCCAAGAGCACCTTCCTGGCCACCATGAGCCACGAGATCAGGACGCCGCTGAACGGAGTGCTCGGCATGGCCCAGGCCATGGCGGTCGAGACCCTGTCGGACGCCCAGCGCGAGCGGCTGGACATCATCCGCCAGTCCGGCGAGACCCTGCTGGCCATCCTCAACGACGTGCTGGACCTTTCGAAGATCGAGGCCGGCAAGCTGGAGCTGGAGGAAGGCCGCTTCGACATCAGCGAGCTGGCCGAGGGGGCGCTGGCGGCCTTCATGGCCGTCGCCGAGCACAAGGGCCTCGGCTTCGACCTGCGCGTCGAGGCCAAGGCCGCCGGGGTCTATCGCGGCGATTCCACCCGCGTGCGGCAGATCCTCTACAACCTGATCTCCAACGCGTTGAAGTTCACCGAGCGCGGCGAGGTTCGCGTCACCGTCGGCCATGCCGGCGAGGACCTGATCATCGAGGTTCGCGACTCTGGGATCGGCATCGCAACCAACCGGCTCGCCTCGCTGTTCCAGAAGTTCGAGCAAGCCGACGCCTCGACCACCCGGCGCTTCGGCGGCACCGGCCTGGGGCTGGCCATCTGCCGCGAGCTCGCCCAGCTGATGGGCGGCGATATCGAGGTGGCGAGCGTCGTCGGCGCGGGCGCGACCTTCACTGTCCGCCTGCCGCTGGCCAGGATGGCCGAGGGGCTGGCCAAGCCGCTGCAGGTCGCGGCCATCTCCGGACCGAGGCCCGATGCGCCGGCCGCCTCGCTGCGGGTGCTGGCGGCGGAGGACAACACCGTCAACCAGCTGGTGCTGAGGACCCTGCTGCAGCAGGCGGGCCTCGATCTCGTCCTGGTCTCCGACGGGGCCGCCGCGGTCGCCGCCTGGGAGGCCAATGAGTGGGACGTCATCCTGATGGACGTCCAGATGCCGGAGATGGACGGTCCGACGGCGACGCGGACCATCCGCGCCCGCGAAGCCGAGAGCGGCCGCGCCCGCACCCCGATCGTGGCGCTGACCGCCAACGCCATGTCGCACCAGGTGGCTGAATATATGGACGCCGGCATGGACGGCTTTGTCTCCAAACCGATCGAGGTCAGCCGCCTGTTCGCCGCCATCGAAGCGGCGCTCGCCCTGGCGGACGACGAACCCGAAGCGATCAGCGCTTAGCGCTTCCTTTTCGCAGTCCGCGACGCTCCAGCCGGGGTGACGGTTCGGAGATCGGCGCAAATTCATGGACAAAACGCACTTGCGGCATTCTCCGCCACGGCCACGTCCAGCTCCGCCAGCAGCCGGGCCTCCTGGGCGCGGCATTGGCCGGCGGGGTCGGGCGATGCGGCGCCCGGATGCACCATCAGCAGGCCGCCGGCGTCCATCGCGGCGAGATCGGCGCGCCAGAGCCCGGTCATGTCCTCGCCCGGTGAGAACCGGCGCAGGCCGCCGAAGCCGGGATTGGTGGCAAGGCCCTCTAGCGCCGCCTCGCGCTGGAAGGCGGCGCTGAGCGGGTCGAGGATCAGCCGCTTCAGGCCGGGACGGCGTGAACTGGTCCGGCACTGGCGGACCCAGCCGGCGAAGCCGGTCTCGGCCGCCAGCCGGAACAGCGCCCGCCGCGCCGCCGGGAACAGATGCACATGCTCGTGCCCGTCGATGAAGTCGGGCGGACGGCCGAACCCCTCGACGAACAGGTCCCATTGGCGGCGAAAGGTGGCGAGCACCGCGTCTTCGTAGCCGCGCCGCGCCGGCAGGACCGCGCCGGCGATGTGCCGCGCGATCGGAACGATCAGGCCCGGATCGGCGCAGGTCCCCAGCCGCTCGGTCAGGTTCAGGTGCAGGCCGACGCCGACGCCCGGCCGCGCCTCGGCCAGCGCCCGCAGCGCCGCCGCCTCGACCGCCCAGGCCTCGGTCTCGACCAGGCAGGTGGCGGCGTTGATCCGACCCTCCGCCAGCAGGGCGCGAATGACCGCGTCGCTGGCGCCATCGCGGCCATAGTCGTCCGCACAGATGACCAGCGGCGACGGCGAAGCTCTATTCGCGCGTTCACCCCGGGGCGGAATGGCGGTATCGGGCATGGGGGCATAAGCCCGCCGGGCCCCGCCGGCGTCAATTGGGAGCTGGAAGCGGTGCAGGCTGGGGTCCCGTCGCAGGTCGACCAGAGGTTGCTCGCCCTGCTGGTCGTGGGCTTCTCACTGGCCTGGGGCGCGGCCAGCGTGCTCTCGACCGGGGTCGGGGCCATCCATCAGGACATGGTCGAGGCCTATGTCTGGGGGCGGCAGTTCGAGCTCGGCTATTACAAGCACCCGCCGCTGTGGGCCTGGATCACCGGCGCCTGGCTTTCGGTGCTGCCGCGCGCCGCCTGGAGCTTCGGCCTGCTCTGCGCCATCAACGTCGGGGCCGGGCTCTGGGGCGCCTGGATGCTGATCGGCCGCTTCGCCGAGGGCGACCGGCGCCTGGCGGCCTTCCTGCTGCTGATGGTCACGCCCTTCTATGCGTTCACCGCCTACGTCTTCAACGCCAACTCGATCTTCGTGTCGCTGTGGCCCTGGACGGCTTATGTCTTCCTGCTCGCCATCGACCAGCGGCGGCTGATCCACGCCGTCCTGTTCGGCGTGCTGGCGGCGGCCGACATGCTGTCGAAATACTATGCGCTGGCGCTGTTGCTCGCCTGCCTGGCCGCCGCTTTGGCGCATCCGAAGGCGAAGGCCTATTTCACCTCGCCGTCGCCCTGGCTCTCGGTCTTGGTCGGCGGGGTTCTGTTCGCGCCGCACGTCTGGTGGCTGACCCGCAACGGCTTCCTGCCGTTCAGCTATTTCCACGGCGAGACCGGCCACGGCCTGGGCTATTCGGCAGGGACGGCGCTGAAGCTGCTGGGCGGCGATCTGGCCAGCCTCGCCCCCGTCATCCTTCTGGTGCTGGGCTTTGCAAGGAAGACCCTCAGGTCGATCCCGGCCCGCGCGGCGGGGCTGGCGCGCGATCCCAAGCTTCGGGTGATGACCATCCTGGCCCTGGCGCCCTTCCTTCTCACCATCGTCTTCGGCCTGGTGTTTCGACTGAAGCTCTCGACCAACTGGACCATCGCCGTCTTTCCGCTGGCGCCCCTGCTGCTGATCGAGCTGGCCGATCCGCCGGACCCGCGGCGGCTGGCGCGGTTCACCGCCGTCCTGGTCGTCGCCTTATCGTTGATCGCCGTGGTCTCGGCGCCCTTCACCGATCGGATCGGCGCCCAGACCAGCCGCATCGTCGAGCCGCGGCGCGAAATCGCCCAGGCCGCCGCCGCCCTCTGGCGCGCTCGCACGACGGCGCCGATCGCCATCGTCGGCGGCGACGACCTCTATGCCGAGAACGTCGCCTTCTACGGTCCCGGCCGGCCGCAGATGCTGGTCTATTTCGACCCGCATCTGTCGCCGTGGATCAGCCCCGGCGACATCGCGGCCAAGGGCATGCTGTCGGTCTGTCCATTCGACGACGGGGTTTGCCTGGCCGCCGAGCCCAGGTTTTCCGGCCCCTCCACCAGCTGGAGCCGTATCACCCTCACCCACCGCTTCGACGGCCGCGTCGGCCCGCCGACGACCTTCCTGATCGGCGTGACGCCGCCGGCCACACCACCGCCAAGGTGACGCGCCATCAGAGCGCCGCTATTCTCGGCTGAGTTCGCAGGAAGGTTCAAAGAAAGACCATGTCGCGCCGCGCCGCCCTTGTCGCCCCCACCCTGGTTCTGGCCGCCCTGGTCCTGGCCGCCTGCGAGACCAGCCGCGTGGGCTATGCGCCGCCGCCCGCCTACATCCCGCCGCCGCCCCCGCCGCCGCCAGGCGCGATCAACGGCCACGGGGCTTTCCACCTGGCCGGCGGCCATGCCGCGTCCTGCGCCGGCTTCTCGGTGGGGCTCTTTCCCGACACCCCGCGCTATCACCGGCGCATCGAGGCGCTCTACGGCGCCACCGCCTACGTGATGGAGCCGGTGGCCGAGGTGAAGGCGCGTTCGGCCAAGCTGCCGGCCAGCCCGGACACCGGTCCGATCGCCTCCGCCTCCTGCGACGCCCGCGGCGAGTTCGCCTTTCCGAACGTGGTCTCCGACCGCTATTTCCTGATCGCCCGCGTCAAGGCGAGATCCGCCGCTCCCGGGCATGAGGACTATGTGGTGCTGCGGCCGGTTGGCGTGCGGCCAGGTGAGACGGCGGTCGTCTCGCTGGCGCCGTGATCGCGGTCACCGACGAGATCGCCATCGACGAACGCGAACTCGAGGAACGCTTCGTGCTGGCGTCGGGGCCCGGCGGCCAGAACGTCAACAAGACCTCCAGCGCCGTGCAGCTGCGCTTCGACGCCCGCCGCTCGCCCAACCTGCCGAACGACGTCAGCGCCCGGCTGCAACGGCTGGCCGGAAGCCGGCTGACCACGGACGGGGTGATCGTCATCGTCGCCGCGCGCTTTTCCAGCCAGGAGCGCAACCGCGCCGACGCCCGCGAGCGGCTGCTGGAGCTGATCCGCAAGGCGGCGGTGCGGCCGATCGCCCGCCGCAAGACCAGGCCGAGCGCCGCGGCCCGGCGCGAGCGCGTCGACGCCAAGACCCGCCGCGGCGCGATCAAGAGCCGGCGCGGCAAACCCGTCGCCGACGACTAGCCACAAGGGCCGCCGGCCGTTAGCTTCACGCCTGCGTGAACGGTGAACCAGAAAGGGCTTTTGCGATGCGGACTGCTGTTTTGACCCTGGCCGCCGCGGCCCTGGCGCTGGCGGCGTGCGGGCAGAGCTCGTCGTCGTCGTCCAGCCAGACGGCTGCGCCGGCGCAAGCCACTCCGGACCAGGTCAAGACCCTGCTGGCGGAGCTGCCCGCGCCCTACAACGCCGGCGATGTCGAGAACGGCAAGATCAAGTTCACCCAGTGCGCCGCCTGCCACACCACCGCCCAGGGCGGGCCGAACCTGACCGGGCCGAACCTCCACGGCATCTTCGGGCGCAAGGCCGGAACCCAGGACGGGTTCGCCTATTCCGACGCGCTGAAATCGGCGGGCTGGACCTGGGATGCAGGCAGGATCGACACCTGGATCGCCAACCCGCACGCGGTGCTGCCGACCACCAAGATGTCCTTTCCGGGCCTGAAGGACCCGAAGGACCGCATCGACGTGATCGCCTATCTGAAGACCGCGACCAGCCCGCTGCCTTAGGCGTCGTAGCCCGGCAGTTCGCGGTCGAGGCGGCGCAGGCAGGCGGGCCACAGCAGGTTGCCCATGGCGGCGTTGACGCGATCCTCGCTTTTCGCGGGGCGGGCGCCGCCCTGCTCGGCGACCTTCTCCTGGGCGGCTTCCGGCGCGATCAGCACCTTGTCGCGGCCGACGGAGAGCGCCATCACCTGCTGGGCGCAGGCGCGCTCCAGGAAGAACATGGCGTTCCAGGCCGCCGCCGCGGTGCGGCCGACCGCCAGGGTGCCGTGATTGCGCAGCAGCATCACCGACTTGTCGCCGAGGTCGTGGACCAGGCGCTCGCGTTCGTCGAGGTCGAGCGCGATGCCTTCATAGTCGTGATAGGCCAGCCGCGGCAGGGTGACGAGCCCGTGCTGGGTCAGCGGCAACAGGCCCTCGGCCTGGGCGGAGACGGCGACGCCCTGGTCGGTGTGCAAGTGGATCACATACTGGGCGTCCTCGCGCGCGGCGTGGATGGCCGAGTGGATGGTGAAGCCGGCCGGATTGATGAAATAGGGCGTGTCCTGGAGGATGTTGCCGTCGAGGTCGATCTTGACCAGCGACGAGGCGGTGATCTCCTCGAAGAAATAGCCGTAGGGATTGATCAGGAACTGGTGCTCAGGCCCTGGAATCCGGGCGGAAATATGGGTGTAGATCAGGTCGTCCCATCCCTCGCGCGCCACCAGACGGTAGAGGGCGGCCAGGTCGACGCGGGCCTTCCATTCCTCTTCGCTGACCTTGCCCTTGAGCGAGTTAACTGCGCCGATCGATCCATCCGCCACGGCGGTCTCCTTCCCGGATTGTACTGCCGCCGAGAGTCGCGCCGACGGGCCCTTGCGTCAAGCATTCCGCCCGCCCTCCCCGGACATCGTCTATGTTAGCTATGTTTTCACGACCATGCGGCAGGTTCGAAGGCCATCCGCGGAGGTGAAGCGTGAGCGCCGTTCAAACGGCAAAAGAGCTGAAGGAGCTTGCCCGGAGCCGATCGCCCGCCGATCGCGAGCGCCTGATGCTGGCCATCGTCGACCTGTGCGGGCAGCCGAACGACGCCGTGCGCACGCCGGCGATCCAGGCGCTGCTGGGCTCGATCTTCACCGATCTGGTGAACGAGGCCGAGCAGGACATCCGCCGCATCCTGGCCGAAAAGCTCTCCATCGCCGACTGGCCGCCGCCGGCGCTTGTCAACCTGCTGGCGCTCGACGAGATCGAGATCGCCCGCTCGGTGATCGCGCGCAGTCCGGTGCTGCGCGACGCCGACCTGGTGCGGCTCCTGGTCGAGGGGGCCGTCGATCACCAGATCGAGGTGGCCAAGCGGCCGCTGATCGGCTCGCCTGTGGTCGAGACCATATTGGACCAGGCCCAGCCGGCGGTGATGATCGCCTTGGCCGGCAACGACACTGCCGACATCTCGCCCGATGCCATGCGCCGCATGGTTGAGGCCTCGCGCCAGGTCGCCGGCATGCGCTCGCCCCTGGCCCGGCATCCGCGGCTGACCGGCGAGATGGCCGAACGGCTCTATGCCTGGGTCGGCCAGTCCCTGCGCTCGGCCATCGTCACCCGCTTCCGCGTCGATGTCGAGGCGCTGGACCGGGCGCTGGCCGAGGCGGTGAACGAGGCGCGCGACGCCCCCTTCCACGATCCGGCGCCGCGCGACACCGTCGGCGACGCCGAGCAGGAGGAGATGGAGCGGCGGCTGATCGCCAAGCTGCACGACGCCGGACAGCTGCGGCCAAGCTATCTGCTGCGGGCGCTGCGCGAGCAGCGGCTGTCGCTGTTCGCATCGGCCCTGGCCACCCTCGGCGGTTTTTCGGTCGATGAGGTGAACCGCGCGCTGAAGGCCGAGCGGCCGGAGACCCTGGCCCTGGCCTGCGCGGCGGTGGGGCTGGATCGCGGGGCCTTCTCGACCCTGCTGGCCCTGGTGCGCGAACTCAACCGCGGCCTGCCCGGCGGCGATGCGAGCCAGGCGCGGCGGGTTTTCGACGCCTTCGGGTCAGGACAGGCGGCCAAGGCCAGGGCCGCCTTCGCCAAAGCCGCCGCAACGGTTTGACAAGCCCCTCGCCGCGCGGCTTGTTCAGCGGCGCATGACCGAGACCCCCCTCCCCATCCAGCGCTTGGCCTTCGTCGCCATGGACCGGCCGGAAGCCCAGGCCGCGCGCGCCCGGCTCGCCGCCCGTTATGGCGACGTGCCTGTGGCCGACGCCCAGGTGATCGTGGCCTTGGGCGGCGACGGCTTCATGCTGGAGACCCTGCACCGCAACCTTGGCCGCTCGACGCCGATCTACGGCATGAACCAGGGTTCGGTCGGCTTCCTGATGAACGACTACAGCGAAGAGCGCCTCCTGGAGCGCATCAACGCCGCCGAGCGCGCCGTCATCCACCCGCTGGTGATGAAGACCGTCGACGCCGAGGGCCGCCGCAACGACGCCCTGGCGATCAACGAGGTGTCGCTGCTGCGCCAGACCGGCCAGACCGCCAAGCTCAGGATCTCCATCGACAACAAGGTGCGCCTCGCCGAGCTGTTCTGCGACGGCGCCATGGTGGCGACCCCGGCCGGCTCGACGGCGTACAATCTGTCCGCACACGGACCGATCATTCCCCTGGACGGCCGCGTACTGGCCCTGACCCCGATCAGCGCCTTCCGCCCGCGCGGCTGGCGCGGCGCCCTGCTCAGGCACGACGCCAAGGTGCGCTTCGAAATCCTCGAGCCGGAGAAGCGGCCGGTCAGCGCCGTCGCCGACAATTTCGAAGTGCGCGACGTGGTCGAGGTCAACGTCGCGGAGGACCGCGAAACCCGCCTGCACATGCTGTTCGACGCCGGACGCAGCCTCGAGGAACGGGTGCTGGCCGAACAGTTTCGCGGCTAAGCGCGTCTCACCACTTGTTAAGACTGGTGCGCCATCCTGCACGTCTCTTCAAGGCGGCGGATTTCCACGTCGCCGGTCAGCCGGGAGGCGGCATTGAGTCAGCAGACGCAGGGACAGATGATTCCTGTCTCAAACACCTTGAAGCTGAAGATCGGCGGCCGGTTCGGCGGCATCGATCCAGCCGCGCTCGCCAAGGCCGAGGCGGCGCTGAAGGGCCTTTCCGACAATTTCGATCAATGGATGCAGGATGAGCTGGGCAAGCTGGACGCCGCCCGCGCCCGCATCACCGCCGAGGGCTATACCGCCGAGACCGGCGAGAACCTCTATTTCCGCGCCCACGACCTGAAGGGCCTCGGCTCCACCTACGGCTATCCGGTGGTCACCGAGATCGCCGCCTCGCTCTGCCGGCTGACCGACGATCCGGCCACCCGCCTGCGCGCGCCGCTCTTCCTGCTCGACGCCCACATCGACGGCATCAAGGCCGCGGTGCGCGGCAATATCCGCGAATCCGACAACCCCGTGGCCAAAAGCCTGCTCTCCGAGCTGGACCGCCGCGTGAAGGAATACGAGCGCTAGGGCCGCCTCTTCAGACCTCTCCCGGAGGGGGAAGTGCGCCGCCTAGGCCCCCACCGCCGACATCGGCTCCTCGACGGCGCCGTAGCCGGCGTCTGATGGGATCACCAGCACCGAGCCGCCCGGTCGCGGCGTGACTTTCGGCTCGACCGTGACCAGCGTGCGCGCCGCCGCGCGCGCCACGGCCTCGGTCGCGCTTTTGCTCTCGGCCAGCAGCTGCAGGTTCATCCGGGTGGGAAAGATCACCTTGCGCTGGCCCGCCTCGGCCAGGCGCAGGGCCTCGGCCGGCGCGATCCAATCGGCGTCCACCGTCTCCCAGCCGTCGCAGATGGCCAGCTGCTCGGAGTCCGCGCGGGTGACGTAGAACCAGGTGTCGAACCGCTTGGGCATCATCTGCGGGGTGATCCAGCGGGCGAAGACCGTCAGCGCGGTCAGGTCGATGGAGACGCCCAGCTCGCGCACCAGGTCGATGAAGGCCCGCTCGTCCCTGGCGATCGAATCCCGCGCATCATGGGCGCGCTCGTCGCCGCAGAAGCTGGCCCCCTCGCCGTCGCGGGCGATCAGGATGCCGGCCTCCTCATAGACCTCGCGCACCGCCGCGACCCTCAGCGCCCGCTGGTCCAGCGACTGCTCGGCCCAGCCGACGGCATGGTCGGCCCAGGCCGGGTCGTGGTCGCCCTGGTGGGTCTTGCCGCCCGGAAAGACCAGGGCGCCGGAGGCGAAGTCGATCTGGTGGTGGCGCTCGACCATCAGCACCTGGAATTCGGGTTCGTCGCGCAGCAACAGAATGGTCGCGGCGGGGCGGATCGGAACGGGCTCGGCGGCCATGACAATGAGACTCCTGAAAATGAGCCGCCATGGTGGCCCAATGGCCGCCGAGATCAACCCCGGGGCCAGACGCGCTCGCCCAAACGCTAAGAAAACCTCCTTTGGGAGCTGCGCCATAATGTCGGATAAGGCCCGCGAACCGGGCGTCGCCGACGTCCGGCCGCATAGGGAGACATTGAACATGGCGACCGAACTCGAGGGCCTGCAGCTCCGCTCGCTGGTCAGGAAGAGCGGCGAACTGGAGCTGTCGCTGGCCACCGTCACCGTGCCCGAGCCGGCGGCGGACGAGGTGGTGGTGCGGATCGAAGCGGCGCCGATCAACCCGTCCGACCTCGGCCTGCTGCTCGGGCCCGCCGACATGGCGACCGCCAAGACGTCGGGGAGCCCCGAACGGCCGGTGGTCACCGCCACCATCCCCGAGCGCTTCATGCGCGCCGTCGCCGGCCGCGCCGACGAATCCATGCCGGTCGGCAACGAGGGCGCCGGCGTGGTGGTCAAGGCCGGGTCCTCCGACGCCGCCCAGGCGCTGATCGGCAAGACCGTCGCCATCCTCGGCGGCGCGACCTACGCCCAGTACCGCACGGTCAGGGCGGCCGACTGCCTGCTGCTGAAGCCCGGCACGACCGCCGCCGAGGGCGCTTCGGCCTTCGTCAACCCGCTGACCGCCCTCGGCATGATCGGGACCATGCGGGCCGAGGGCCACACCGCCCTGGTGCACACGGCCGCCGCCTCCAATCTGGGCCAGATGCTGAGCAAGCTGTGCGCCGAGGAGAAGATCGCGCTCGTCAACATCGTCCGCAGCCCCGAGCAGGAGGCCATCCTGCGCGGCATCGGCGCGGTGCATGTCTGCAACTCGACCGCGCCCGACTTCATGGCCGATCTGACCAAGGCCCTGGTCGAGACCGGCGCGACCCTGGCCTTCGACGCCATCGGCGGCGGCAAGCTGGCCGGGCAGATCCTCACCGCCATGGAGATCGCCGCCAACCAGCGGGCGACCAGCTACAGCCGCTACGGATCGACCGTGCACAAGCAGGTCTACATCTATGGCGGCCTGGACACCGGCCCGACCGAACTGAACCGCGCCTTCGGCATGGCCTGGGGCCTCGGCGGCTGGCTGCTGACGCCGTTCCTGATGAAGATCGGCCCCACCGAGGGCCAGAAGCTGCGCGAGCGGGTGGCGGCGGAGATCAAGACCACCTTCGCCAGCCACTACACCCGCACCATCTCCCTGGCCGAAGCGCTGCAGCCGGACATCATCGCCGGCTACAACCGCAGAGCCACCGGCGAGAAGTATTTGATCAACCCGAACGCCTGATAGGCGGCGGTTCGATCCCGCCCCCAGCTACCAATATATAACCGGTCCCTTCTCCCCTTGCTTGCGGGAGAAGGTGGCGGCGAAGCCGACGGATGAGGGGTCGCGCTGCGATCTCGGGTCAACGTCGAAGGTTCATCGGATAGGGGAGCAAGACCCCTCATCCGACCTCCTTCGGAGGCCACCTTCTCCCACAAGGGGGAGAAGGACAACGATCTCTTGGTCCCTACGCCCGCGCCAGCAGGGCCTCGGCCCTGGCTTCGCCGCGGGCGCGGTCGAGCTTGTCGATCAGATAGTCCATGTCCTCGCGGGCGGCGGTCTTCGGCTGGGTCAGGAAGCGCTGCAGCATGCGCTCCTGGAACCGCGCCTGGTCGAGCTGGCCGCCCTCGGCCTCCAGCATGTGGTAGGTGTCGACACCGGCCCTAAAGGCGCCGAACAGCCGCGCCGGCAGGCCGGCGCGGTCGTAGATGGCCTTCAGGCCAAGCGGCCCGGCGTCATGGATCATCAGCCAGGTGCGGTGGTGCGGCACGCCGGCCAGCTCGGCGACGCCCCATTCGAAAAACGTCATGTGTCCATGCGCCAGCGCCCGCAACAGCAGCGACGCCGACAGCCGCTGGGCCTTGTGCAGGTGGCCGACGAAGCTCTTCACGTCCGGCGTGCGGCCGGCCTGGTCGACGAGGTCGATGGTCGCCCGCTCGCGGCTGCCCATGGCGATCTGCAGCGCCATCTCGGGCGTCAGCGCATGATGGTTGATCAGGTGGTCGCGCAGCTGGTCGCTGACCACGGTGATCAGCTTCTCGGTCACCGCCAGCGGCAGGGCCCGGCGATAGGCCACGGCGGACAGCACCGCCTCCGAGCGCGCGAACCGCTCGACCACGGTCTGCAGGGTCCGCTCGGCGAAGCTGGCGTTGTCGTTGGCGCAGGCGGTCTGCACCGCCTTTTCCACCCCGTGCTCGACGATGGTGGTGGTGACGTTCTCCGACAGCATCGGGCGACTGGCGATCGCCACCTGGCGGATCGGCCCGCCGACCCGGACGATCTCGCAGAGGTCCTGGTCGGTGAACACCGGCGAGAAGTTCAGGATCGGCAAGGCGACGCTGTCGACATCCTTGGCCAGCTTGACCGCGACGTCGTGCGGCACCATCGGCGAGCTCTTCAGCGTCACCGCCAGCGCCCGGCGCACCAGCTCGGCGGCGTCGCCGGCCATCACCCTCAGGATCTCGTCGGCGACCTTGCGGTCCTCGTCGGTGAGGACGGCCTCGTCGATCTTGCGGCAGAGCTTGTGGGCGGCGGCGGCGCGCTCGTCGACGGTGGCGCCGCGCACCAGGCTCTGGATGTCACCCTGGGTCAGCGCTGCGCGCGTGGTCGACATTTTGCCGGATCCCCCTTCTGGCCTGCTTCGGCCAGCAGGGAATCTTCCGATCTTAAGCTTAATGAGTGGTTGTGCCGGTGGATTCCTTGGCCTTTCCGGCCGCTTCGCCGGGCGCCGGTTAACCACCCCGCCTAACCGCCCGACAACCTGGAGGCGGTCGCTTTGCGGCCTTCTCGGGACGGGCGGCGCAATGAGCATTCGCGAAGGTCAGGATC
>DATAYM010000007.1:0-9069 GCA_036272595.1 Caulobacteraceae bacterium | reverse complement strand
CACCCCCAAGAAAGAGCCGCCTGGAAGCGGCGGTCCCGGGGGCGCCGGCCGCCCATTACCGAGAATTCAGTTTCCCCGAACCCCCGAACCGGGCACACACCGCGCGGGATCGCCGCCCAGGAGCCCTGAGCCTTGTTCGCCATGCTGGCCGTCGCCTCGCTGCTGGGGAACGGCTTACAGCCGCCGCCCCTGCCGCCGATCCGGCGCGAGCCGCAGATCACCTACGTCGACCGCACGGGCGGGGTCCTGGGCGTCAGGGGAGGGCGGTTCGCCCCGCCGGTGGACGTCGCCCGCCTGCCGGCCTACGTGCCCGCCGCCTTCGTCGCCATCGAGGACCGGCGGTTCTATTCCCACGAGGGCTTCGATCCCGTGGGCATGGCGCGGGCCATCGTCAGCGACCTGGGGCAGGGGAAGGCGGCGCAGGGCGCCTCGACCATCACCCAGCAGCTGGCCCGCAACCTCTTCCTCACCCCCGACCAGACCTTCAAGCGCAAGGCCCAGGAGCTGGTGCTGGCGGTCTGGCTGGAGCGCAAGTTCAGCAAGAAGCAGATCCTCTCCCTCTATCTGAACCGGGTCTATTTCGGCGAAGGCGCCTATGGCATCGAGGCGGCCTCGCAACGCTATTTCAACAAGCCGGCCAAGGACCTGAGCGTCGGCGAGGCGGCGCTGCTGGCGGGGCTGATGAAGGGGCCGTCGCGCTACAGTCCCGTCTCCGCCACCGACCGGGCCGAGCGGCGCGCCACCATCGTGCTGGACAAGATGGTGGAGACCAAGGCGATCACCCCGGCCCAGCGCGACGCGGCCTTCTCCAGCCCCGTGCGGGTCTCGGTGACCATGCCGAACCAGAACGCCCAGTATTTCGTCGACTTCATCGACCAGCAGGTGCGCGACCTGATCGGCCAGCCGCAGGAAGACCTGGTGGTGGAGACCACCCTGGACCTGCCGACCCAGGCCAATGCCGAAAACGCCGTGCACACGGTGCTGGACGGGCCGGCCAAGGCGCACGGCGTGCAGCAGGCCGCCCTGGTCGCCCTCGACGGCCAGGGGCGCATCCGCGCCTATGTCGGCGGCGCCGACTATGGCCAGAGCCAGTACGACCGGGCCAGCCTGGCCCAGCGGCAGGCCGGCTCGTCGTTCAAGCCCTTCGTCTACCTGACCGCCATGGAGGCCGGCCATACGCCCCAGGAGATGGCGGTCGACCAGCCGGTGACCATCGGCGACTGGACGCCGCACGATTTCGAGCCGCGCTACCTCGGACCCATCACCCTGGAGACGGCGCTGGCCCAATCGATCAACACCGTCGCCGCCGTGCTGGCCAACCAGGTCGGCACGGCCAATGTGGCCAGGACCGCGCACCGGCTGGGGATCGTCTCGCCGATCCAGACCGACCCGTCGATGGCGCTGGGCGCGGTGGAGGTGACGCCGATCGAGATGGCGCAGGCCTATTCCGCCTTCGCCAACGGCGGCTATCTGACCCACGCCTATGGCATCGAGCGCATCCGCACCGCCGCCGGCAAGGTGCTCTACGACCACAATCTCAGCCCGGGGCCGCGCGCCCAGGTGATCGGGCAGCCGGCCCTGTCGGAGATGACCGAGATGCTGCGCCAGGTGATCGCCTCCGGCACCGGGGCCCGCGCGGCGGTTTCCGGCTTCGACCTGGCGGGCAAGACCGGCACCACCAGCGACTATCGCGACGCCTGGTTCATCGGCTTCACCGGCGGCTTCACCGCCGCGGTCTGGACCGGGCGCGACGACGACACGCCGATGCGCGGCGTCACCGGCGGCGGCCCGCCGGCCGAGATCTGGCACGACTTCATGGCCGCCAGCCTGCCCAGGCTGAACGTGCAGCCGATCCCCGGCGGCCCGGCCCCGGCGGCGCCCAGCGGCGATGCGATCGGCGACCTGCTTTCCGGTTCGACGCCGGAGGAGAGCGGCGCGCCGGGCTCCTCCGCCCCGCCGGCCGCCGCCGCGCCGCCCACCCCGCCGCCGGACTAGTCGCGCCCGACCGCGTGCAGCCGCGCGCCGTGGAGGCGCAGCCAGTCCCGGTGCGGCCGCTCGTCGCCGACCAGCCGGTGCACCACGGCCCAGAAGCGCGGCGAGTGGTTGGCCTCGATCAGGTGGGCGCATTCGTGGGCGCAGACATAGTCGAGCACGGCCGGCGGGCTGAGCAGCAGCCGCCAGGAATAGCGGATGCGGCCGACCTCGACCCCCGCGCCGAACCCGCGCGAACGCGGCGGGCTGCAGGAGCCCCAGCGGCCGCGCGCGTCGGTGACGGTGACCACCGGCATGGGGCGATCCAGCGCCGCGGCGTGGATTTCCGTGCGCGCCACCAGCTGGCGGCGCGCCTCGGCCTTCAGGGCGCGCAGCACCGCGCGGGCGAAGGCCTCGCCGTCGCCGGCCGCGGTGAGCGCCGGCGGCGCGCCGTCGCCGGCCGGCCGCCACTGCGACCGTCCGGGCGCGGAAACCAGCCGGCAGGGCTGGCCGAGCACCTCGATCAGCCCGCCCGGCGCAAAGGGCGCGGGTCCGGGCAGTTCGGCGAGGCGGGCGGCGATCCAGCCCTGGCGGGAGCGGGCGAAGGCGGCGGCCTCGGCGAGGCGGCGCGGGCTGGGAGCGGTGGCGACGATCTCGCCGCGCGCCGCGTCCAGGCGAAGGCTGACCCGCCGCGCCCGGCCGCTGACCCGCAGGCGCACGGCCGCGCCGCCGATGTCGATGCGGTCGCCGTCCAGATAGCGTTTCTGGCTGAAGAGGCCCACGGGGCTTCAGTTAGGCGGCGAATCAGCCGGCCAGCAACCTCGCCTTGCGCGGCTTGGCGGCGGCTTGCGGCGCCGGCGCCGCCTCGGCTTCGATCCGGCGGATGAAGTCGCGCACCCGCGGATAGATGCCTTCGCGGAACCGGCGGCCGTTGAAGACGCCGTAATGGCCGACCTGGGGCTGCACATAGTCCTCGTGCATGGCCTCGGAGACGCCGGGCGTCAGGCCGTGGGCGGCCTGGGTCTGGCCGATGCCGGAAATATCGTCGAACTCGCCCTCGACGGTCATGATGCCGATGTCGGTGATCAGCTCCGGCCGCACCAGCCGGCCCTCGTGCCTGAGCTCGCCCTTGGGCAGCAGGTACTGCTGGAAGACGATCTCGACCGTCTGCAGGTAGAACTCCTCGGTCAGGTCGAGCACCGACAGATACTCGTCGTAGAATTCGCGGTGCTTGTCGGCGCTGTCGCCGTCGCCTTTGACCAGGTCGTCGAAATAGCGCTGATGCGCCTGCTGGTGGCGCTCCAGATTGAGCTGCATGAAGCTGTAGAGCTGCACGAAGCCGGGATAGACCCGCCGCATCATGCCGGGATAGGGCGGCGGCACGGTGTAGATCATGTGCCGCTGGAACCAGGTGAAGGGCCGCTGCTCGGCCAGCTTGTTGGTCACGGTCGGCGACAGCCGCGCGTCGATCGGCGAGCCCATGAAGGTCAGGCTGGCCGGGCGGCCGGGCTCGCCGTCCTCGGCCATGAGCGCGGCGGCGGCCAGCACCGGCGGCCCCGGCTGGCACACCGCCAGCACGTGCGGACGGCCGCCGAGCGCGCGGATCATGTCGCGCACGTGGTCGACATAGTCGTGGAAGTCGAACCGGCCCTCGAGCATCGGCACGTCGCGGGCGTTCGACCAGTCGGTGATGTAGACCTCGTGGTCCTGCAGGAAGGCCTGCACGGTGCCGCGCAACAGGGTGGCGTGGTGGCCGGACAGCGGCGCGACGATCAGCACGGCCGGCTCCAGGCCCTTGCGCCCGGCGCGGCGCAGATCCGCCGTGTCGCGGGAAAAGTGGATCAGCTTGACCCAGGGCGACGTCCATACCTCGACCGGGCGCACCTTCACTTCGACGCCGTCGATGGCGACGCTGTCGATGTTCCAGGCCGGCTTGCCGTAACGGCGGGTGATGTTGGCGAACAGGTCCGCGCCGGCATAGAGCTTGCGCCCCATTTCGGTGTCGGCGGCCGGATTGAGCGGCGAATTCCAGAAGTCCCGCGCCGCGCGCGCCATCAGCCGCATCGGGGTCGATGCGTAGTAGGCGGCTTCATGCATGGCGTAGAGCATCTGTACCTGTTCCTTGCGCGCCGGGCGCATTGTGCGCTGCGGCATACCACGCCGAACGCAAACACGTGCTATCCGTTCACCGTGATTTGCCCGGGCGCTTAAGCCGAGCCGCCGTTCATGGCTCTCAGGATGGCCTGTCGGGTCTGGTCCGGCGTCAGGCCCGCGCCGATGACGCTGTCGTAGGCGCCGTTCGGGTTCATCACATATATGGCCGAGGAGTGGTTGACGGAATAGTCCGGGCCGGTTCCCTGCTTCTGAAAATAGACCCCATAGGCGCGGGTGACGGCGGCGATCTGGTCGGCCCGGCCGGTCAGGCCGATGGCGCCCTTGGGAAAGGAGTCGCTGGACAGGTAGGCCTTCAGCTGGCTGGGGGTGTCGCGGACCGGATCGACGGTGACGAAGATCACCTGGAAGTCCTTGGCCCGGGCGCCCAGCCCCTGCTCGGCCGTGGCCAGGGTCTGCAATGTGGTCGGGCAGACGTCCGGGCAATAGGTGTAGCCGAAGAAGACCGCGCTCCACTTGCCCTTGAGGATGCCCTGGTCGACGGCGCGGCCGTTCTGGTCGACCAGCTGGAACGGCCCGCCGATCTTGATCGGCGCATTGGGCGGCGTGACGGCGCCGCCCAGCCGCCAGACCGCCAGCAGCAACAAACAGACCCCCGCCAGCCCGACAAGAATCCAGGCCGCGCGTCTCAGTGTCATGGCTCTCCTCGGGTTTGGCCTGCTAGACTGGCCGGCGTGAAACTCTTCACGCGTCCGCCATCGTGGCCAGCGGCTCTGGATAGGCCCAACACCCTGTCCGGGCAAGCCGATGGGCTCGCCGACGACGCCATGCCGACCCATGGGCGGCTGGGCGCGGGCGTCCTCATCGGCCTGCGCTGGCTGACCCTGGGCGCGGAGTTGGCCGCGGTGCTGGCCGCCACCCTCTGGCTTGGCCTGAGTGGGCCGCTGGCCGCCTCCCTGGGGATCATCGGCGCGGCGGCCGGCGTCAACCTTTTGCTGGCGCTCGCGGTCTCGACCCGGCGCACCGGGGGCGACCCGGCGCTGGCGGTGCAGCTCGGCTTCGACATCGCCCAGATGTCGGCGATCCTCTTCCTCACCGGCGGCGTGCTGAACCCCTTCTGCCTTTTGCTCATCGCGCCGGTGACGCTGGCGGCGGCCAGCCTGCGCGGCCGCTACGCCTTCCTGGTCGGCGGGCTGGCGGCGGCGGCGCTGATCGCGATGAGCGTCTGGTCGCTCAGCCCGCCCTGGCCGTCCATCGCCCCGGCGACGACGCCGCTGCTGTTTCGCCTGGCCATCGCCGCGGCGACGCTGACCGGCATCGCGCTGACCGCCGGCTACGCCTGGCGCGCGGCGGCGGAGGCGGCGCGGATGGAGCTGGCGCTCAACATGACCCAGCGGGTGCTGGCGCGCGAGCAGCGGCTCTCGGCGCTCGGTGGGCTGGCCGCCGCCGCGGCGCATGAGCTGGGCACGCCGCTGGCGACCATCGCCGTGGTCGCCAAGGAGATGGCGCGCAGCGCCCCGCTCGGCCCGCTGCGCGAGGACGCCGACCTTTTGGTCTCCCAGGCCGAACGTTGCCGCGAAATCCTCACCCGGCTCACCGAGGAGCCGGAGACCGACGACGCGGTGCACGCGCGCATGACCCTGCTGCAGTTCGCCAACGAGGCGATCGAGCCGCACCTGGGCGCCGGGGTGCGGGTCGAGGCCGTCGTCGCCGGCCCGCCCGGCGCGCGGCCGCCGGAGATCCGCCGCATGCCGGAGGTGCTGCACGCCACGACCTCGTTCGTCGAGAACGCGGTGGACTTCGCCCGCTCGGAGGTGCTGGTCAGCGTACGGTTCGATGACGCGCGGGTGGCGGTCGAGGTGCGCGACGACGGCCCGGGCTTCTCGATGGACATCCTGGCCAAGCTCGGCCAGCCCTATGTGACCAGCCGTCCGGGCGCGGAAGGATCGCGCTCGGGCCATATCGGCATGGGACTGGGCTTCTTCATCGCCAAGACGCTTTTGGAACGAACTGGGGCGCAAGTGGATTTCCACAACGCCCGCCATGGTGGCGGCGCGATCATCGCGGCGGTCTGGCCGCGTGGGGCGATCGAGGCGCCGCCGGCGCCGGGCGGTTTCGAGCTCGGCGTCTTCGATCCGCCGCCGGTTGTGGAAGAAGGCCCAAATGGGACTTGAAGCTTGACCCAAGTGGGCGACATCATGCCGCAGGGTCGCAGCATCCCGCGGCCGGCCGCTCTGGTGAGGGATCGCCATGCAGGACCTGGCTAACGCCGTGGCAGGACTCGCGGACAAAAGCCTGCTCTTGCTCGACGACGACGCGCCGTTCCGGCTCCGGCTTGGCCGGGCGCTGGAGGCGCGGGGGTTCGAGCCGGTGCTGGTCTCGTCGATCGCCGAGGCCATGGCCGCCATCAAGACCAAGGCGCCGGCCTTCGCCGTACTGGACATGCGGCTGGAGGACGGCAACGGGCTGCAGGTGGTGGAAGCCATCCAGGCGGCCAGGCCCGACGCGCGGGTTATCATGCTGACCGGCTATGGCGCCATCGCCACCGCCGTCGCCGCGGTCAAGGCCGGGGCGGTCGACTATCTGTCCAAGCCCGCCGACGCCGACGACGTGCTGCGCGCCCTGCTGGCCCGCCATCACGAGGCGCCGGCGCCGCCGGACAACCCGATGTCGGCCGACCGGGTGCGCTGGGAGCATATCCAGCGGGTCTATGAACTGTGCGGCCACAACGTCTCGGAAACCGCCCGGCGGCTGAGCATGCACCGGCGCACCCTGCAGCGCATCCTGGCCAAGCGCGCGCCGCGTTAGAGCTATATATGCACTGGATTTTTGTCGACGAGTCAGTTCCGCGGAGGGACCTACTATGCGCAATACTTCTAATACCGGTCTTTATGTCGCCAAGCGCGATACTTATGATGTATCTGAATAACATAAGAACTCACGTTGGGTATTTTCTCGCGTGGCTGGTATGTTTTGGCGCAGTTTTGCTCGCCTGCATCTTGGAACAATCAAGCCTGTGCAGGGTCGGAATTGGCGACGATAGCCTTAGATCCACGAGAATCAATCTATATACTAATATATTTGTAGTGGAATCAATCGGATCTATGATGATACTTTTGGCATTTGCCCTGCTCAGGAATTATCGACCGCTGGGGAAAGGCTGAGCACGTACGATCCGCCCGGCTATGCCTGGGCTTGGGCTTGGACACACTATAACTCTCGGCCGAAAATCGATACGCGCCGCGCTGAGCCGCCCCTAAAGGCTGGGCTCGACGCCGAGGGCGCGGACGGCGGCCAGGCGCGCGAAAGCCACCGTCAGCACCTTGCGCCGCGCCGGGGCCAGGGGAACGATCGGCGGCTCGACCAAGACCGCGCCGCCGAAGGCGTCGGCGACGATCAGGCCCGGTCCCTCGGTCAGGATGTGGCGCGGAAAGGCCGCGTCGACCGCGAAATAGAAGGCGTCGCAGAACGGCGCGTACTCGGCCCATTTGCGGTCGGTGCGATAGTCGTCCAGGCCCGACTTGACCTCGGCGATGGCGATCTCGCCGCGCGGACCCAGGGCCATGAGGTCGGCGCGGCGGCCGTTCGGCAGGGTGACCTCGGCCAGCGGCGCATAGCCCAGCGCCAGGAAGAGGCGCGCGGCGCCGCGGGTGACGGCGTTGGTGGTCTCGGGCCGGCTGACGGCGAGGATGACCTCGGTGTCCATCGGCGAAGAATGTTCGGTTTACGTTCCGCTGGCAAGCGCCGCGGGGCCGCCGGATCAGGCGGGCGGCTGCTGGTCGAAGATCAGTCGCGAGGTGTCGTAGCCGAGGCTGCGGGCGCGGGCGACCAGGGCGGCCTTTTGCGCGTCCGGCACCACCGCGTGGCGCGACATGATCCAGACGTACTTGGACGTCGGCGTGCTCATGATGCACCAGCTGTTGTCGTCGCCGTGGTCGACGATCCAGTAGTCCTGGTGGATGAAGCCGCCGAAGAAGCCGACCCGGACCTTGGCGTTGCGCACCGTGTCGATGATGTGCCCGGCCGCGTGCCAGATCTTGGCCGGCCCGGACGGCGAGCCGACGCGGCAGGTCTGCACCAGCGAATAGCCGCCGTCCCCGGCCTTGCTCCAGTCGGCGGTCGGCGCCTGGCAGTCCTTCTGCAGCATGTTCGGCAGCCGGGCGATCTCGTACCAGCGGCCGGTGAACAGCTTCGGATCGACGGACTTGACCGGCTCGGGCGCCGGAGCCGGAGCGGCGGTGGCCACGGCCTGGCCCGCGTAAAAGACGGCCGTCATGACGGCTGCGGCCCACAGATGCGCGGTCTTGGTCTTCACTGGTATCGGCCCATTTCAGGTTGGCTAACCCATCCCCCGTCGCGAGGTTGCGACAGGGGGGGCCGAAATGTCCAGATTTCTTTGGCTATGGCGGCGAGACCGCCGGATTCCGCTATTCGGCGGCGAGCGCCGACGGCGCGCCCGCGGGGCGGTCCTTGAAGTTGATCGCCTGCAGATAGCGGATGCCGTCCTCGGCGATGTCGTCGCCGACCATGCGGTCGCCCTCGGCCTTCAGCTCGTCCATGTCCACATACATGCCGTAGAAGGCGCGGGTGCGGTCGGTGATGATGCCGGCGTTGAGCAGGGTCTTGATGAGCACGCGGAAGATGTTGGTGGCTTCCTTCATGTCCTCGCGACGGGCCTCGTCGGTGGCCATCTCCTGGAATTCCGCGATCACCTTGTCGGGGTCGAGGCCGAATTCCTCATAGAGATCGCGCTGTTCCGACGGCGCCACCAGGTTGAACAGCAGGGTCTGGAAGCAGTGCGCCGCCCAGTCCTCGATGATGATGTGCTCTTCGGGGTTCAGTTTCGGGATGGTGCGGTCGGCCCAGATCTTGCCGAACTTGTGGTGGAAGGCCTCGTCGGTCATCACCAGCTGCATCAGCTTGCGGCCGAGCGGATCGTTCAGCTTCTGATAGAAGGTGGCGAAGGCGCCCATGGCCAGGCCCTCG
>DATAYM010000006.1:0-6901 GCA_036272595.1 Caulobacteraceae bacterium | reverse complement strand
CTTGTCCATCGCCGCGAGATGGCCCTCGGCGACGTCGTCCACATGCACCAGGTTCAGGCCGGTCTCCAGGAAGGCCGGCATGCGGCCCTGCGCCGCCTCGACGATGATGCGGCCGGTGGGGGTGGGCTTGACGTCGCGCGGGCCGATCGGGGTCGAGGGGCTGACCATGACCACGGCCAGGCCCTCTTCGGCGGCCATCCGCTGCACCTCGTGCTCGGCGATCACCTTGCTGCGCTTGTAGGCGCCGATGGCCTCGTCGGGCCGCAGCGGCAGGGTCTCGTCCGAAGGGGTCCCGTCGCCCCTGAAGCCCAGGGTGGCGACGCTGGAGGTGTAGACCACCCGCTCGACGCCGGCGCCCAAGGCCGCGCCCAGCACCGCCCGGGTTCCGGCCAGGTTGTTACGGACGATCTCCTCCGGATCGCGCGCCCACAGCCGGTAGTCGGCGGCGACGTGGTAGAGTTGGCGCACGCCCCGCATGGCCTCGGCCATGGAGGCGGGGTCGGCCATGTCGCCGACCACGATCTCGGCGTCCAGGCCTTCCAGGTTGGTGCGTGGGCTGGACGCGCGCGCCAAGAGGCGCAGGCGCGCGCCGCGCGCCTTCAGCGCCCGGGCGACCGCCGATCCGACGAAGCCGGAGGCGCCGGTGACCAGCACAAGATCGCCGCCGTTCGGCACCTGCCGACAGGCCCCGCGCTTACGCGGCGGCGACCCGGCGGCGCTTGCGCATGAATTCGAAGAACTCGGCGCCTTCGCGCAGGCGCCGCTGCATCATGCCGGGGACGGTGACCATCTCGCCGACCATCGAGCCGATCTTCCGCGGCCGCAGGTAGAAGCGCTTGTAGAAGGTCTCCACCGAATCGAAGATCTGCTCGTGGCTGAGGTGCGGATAGTGCAGCGGCGCGATCTGGTGGCCCTGTTCGTCGACCAGTTCGGCGTGCTCGGCGTCCAGCCAGCCGTTCTCCACCGCCTGGTCGTAGAGGAAGGTGCCGGGATAGGGCGCGGCCAGCGACACCTGGATGGTGTGCGGGTTGATCTTGGTCGCCCACTGCACGGTCTTCTGGATGGTCTCCGGCGTCTCGCCGGGCAGGCCGAGGATGAAGGTGCCGTGGATGGCGATGCCGAGTTCGTGGCAATCCTTGGTGAACCGCTCGGCCACCTCGATGCGCATGCCCTTCTTGATGTTGTAGAGGATCTGCTGGTCGCCGGACTCGTAGCCGACCAGCAGCAGGCGAAGGCCGCCGTCCTTCAGGATCTTCAGGGTCGAGCGCGGCACATTGGCCTTGGCGTTGCACGACCAGGTGACGCCCAGCTTGCCCAGTTCCTTGGCGATGGCCTCGGCGCGCGGCAGGTCGTCGGTGAAGGTGTCGTCGTCAAAGAAGAACTCCTTCACCTGCGGGAAGGCCTTCTGCGCCCAGGCGATCTCCTCGATCACATGGGCGACGCTGCGCGTGCGGTAGCGGTGGCCGCCGACCGTCTGCGGCCACAGGCAGAAGGTGCAGCGCGATTTGCAGCCGCGGCCGGTGTAGATCGAGATGTAGGGGTGCTTCAGATAGCCGATGAAGTAGTTCTCGATGGTCAGGTCGCGCTGGTAGACCGGCGTGACGAACGGCAGCGAGTCCATGTTCTCCAGCATCGGCCGGTCGGGGTTGTGGACCACCACCCCGGACGAATTGCGATAGCTCAGCCCCTGGATGTCGGACCAGGCGTGGTCGTCGGCGACCTCCTTGATGGTGAAGTCGAACTCGTTGCGGGCCACGAAGTCCACGGCCGGCGCGGCCTTCATCGAGCCGTCAGCATCGACCGCGACCTTGGCGCCGATCAGCCCGGCCTTCAGGTTCGGGTTGGCCGCCTTCAGCGCCTCGATGGTCTTGACGTCGGAGGCGAAGGACGGGGTCGAGGTGTGCAGCACCGCCAGGTCGTAATCCTTGGCGACGGCGGTGACGTACTCGATGCCCTGGTCGTGCGGCGGGGCGTCGATCAGGCGGCTGTTCTCGACCAGCGCCGCCGGCTGCGCCAGCCAGGTCGGATACCAGTAGGACTTGACCTCGCGCCGGGCCTGGTAGCGGGCGCCGGCGCCGCCGTCGAAGCCGTCGAAGGACGGCGCCTGCAGGAACAGTGTACGCAGCATGTTACGACCTCAATTTGCAGTCCACGGGGACGCCGACCTGGTCCGCCCCCCGCTCAGATAAGTCCTCTACGCCGGTTCGGAAGCTGCGCAAGCCGCCGACGGCTCTCCGCCGCCTGCCAACTTAGCAGCATCGGCACGCCGATGGTGATGTCGCGGGCGCGTTTCAGCAGCGAAAGCGCCAGCGCCGCCTCCACCGGCAGGCCGAACAGCGGCCCGAGCAGGGCGTAGGCGCCTTCCTGCACCCCGAGCCCGCTCGGCACCACGAAGGCGGCGTTGCGGATGGCGAACAAAAGGCTCTCGATCGCCACCACGGACTGGAAAGGCAGGCGATGGCCGATCAGCAGCAGGATCAGCCATGTGCCGCCGGCGGCGCCGAACCAGGCCAGGACGTGCAGGGACAGGCTCTCGCCGAGCGGCGCCAGCCGGCGATAGGCCGCTTCGGTGACCTCGGTGACGGCGGCGGCGTGCTGGCCGGCGGACGGCGCCAGCCGCTGAAGGAACCGCCCGATCACGTTCAGGCCGCGCCGTTGTGTCGCAACCATTCCGACGACGATCGCCGCGCCGACGACCATGCCCACGAGGACGCCATAGAGCAGCCGATCGTTGCGCGCCGCGGCGAAGCCGAGGTGGTGGGCCAGCAGCACGACACCCACCAGGGTGTAGATCAGCTGGGCGGCGATCTCGACGGTCACGTCGACCAGGCTTGAGCCGAGGGCCGTCGGGGTGGCCGTCCCGCCGAGCACCACGGCCCGGGCGGCGATCATCAGGCCGCCAAGCTGCGAAAAGGGCAGGATGTCCGAAGCGGCCTCGCGCAACAGCCGGCCCCAGCAGAAGATCGGCGCGCGACCGATGGGCTCGCCCGGCGCGACCAGCCACCAGGCCAGGCCCAGCGGCGCGAACAGGCTGACCTGGGCGGCGATGACCGCGAAAAAGCCGGGCACGCCGATGGGCTGCATCGCCGCCAGAACGGCGCCGAAGTTGAAATAGCCGACCACGGCGGTGGCGACGGCAAGGCCGATGATGGCCGCGACGATGGCGGTGGCCCGCGCCCGGGCGGCGGGATCGCTCATGTGGCGGTGATGACGCCGTCGCGCTGGACGCGCAGGCGATTGCCCCGCCATTCGACGCGATCGCCGAAGATGGCGGCGGTGAACACGCCCAGCGACATCATGTCCCTGAACGGGAGCAGCCACAGCAGCCCCCGCTCGCCGCCCAGCATCCGGCTGAGGCCATGGGCCTGAGCTTGGCGGAAGAGGACGAGGGCGGCCAGCATGGCCAGACTCCAGTCGGAAAAGCCGGTCAGCGCCGAGCCGATCAGGGCCAGCGGCGTGAAATGGACAATGACGCTGCCCAGATAGCCGGCCGGCTGCACCAGCCGGATGGTCCGCGCCCAGCGCAGTTCGTGCGCCCAGACCTCCTGGGCGCTGCGCTCGGGAAAGACATGGTCGATCACCATCGGCGGGCAGGCGATCTCGAGGCCCTGGGCGCGCACCGCCCGTCCCAGTTCGAAGTCGTCAGCCAGGAAATCCGCCAGATGCTGCAGACCGCCGATGGCCGCCAACGTCTCGGTCCTCAGCGCCATGGTCGGTCCCAGGCACGGATTCGCGCCCAGGGTCTCGCCGACCAGCACGCTGGCGGCGAAACGGGTGTTGACGTCCATGGCGGCGATCTTCGACCAGGGGCTGGCGGTCGGCCGGCCCCGGTAGAGGCAGTGGACCAGGCCGACATCGGGCTGTTCGAGCGCCGCCACGATCTGGCCAAGCCCGCCGGCCGGCAGGCGAACGTCGCTGTCGCTGATGACGACGATCTCGCCGTTGGCGTGGCCCGACATGTTGATCAGGTTGCCGAGCTTGCGGTTGGTCCCGTGCAGGGTCGGGTCGCTGACCACGACGATGTCGCAGGCCAGATGATCGCCCTTCAGACGCTCGGCGACGGCCAGGGCGGGGTCGCCCGAATCCTGGACGCCGAGGATGATCCGGACCGTCCCGGCATAGCTCTGGTCGCAAAAACTTTTCAGGTTTTCATAGAGTTCCGGCTCGTCGCCGTGCAGCGGCTTCAGCACCGAGATCGCCGGCCGGCCGATCGGCGCCGTAGGCTTCTGGCGGGTGAAGCGCCAGGTCGCCCAGGTGGCCAGGCCGGCATAGATGGCGCCGGCGACCGCCAATCCGATCAGGACCATTCCGGCGCCGGTCAAGATCAGGAACGGGCTCACCGCCGGACCCCAGGCTCAGGCCGATTGCGCCAGGCGGGCTTCGATGGTGCGGGCGATGTCCGCGGCGGTGAGGCCGGCGCTCTCATACTGCTTGAACGGATCGTCGTGATCCAGGAAGACGTCCGGCAGCTTCATGGTGCGCATGACGAAGCCGGCCCGCGCCAGGTCGTTGTTGACCACATAGTCCAGCACATGACTGCCGAAGCCGCCGATGGCGCCTTCCTCGATGGTGATCAGCATGCGGTGGTTGCGCACCAGCCGGCGGATCAGCGCCTCGTCGATCGGCTTGGCGAAGCGCGCGTCGGCGACGGTGCAGGAGACGCCGCGGCTGTGCAGGTGCTCGGCGGCGGAGAGGCAGGCCTGCAACCGGCCGCCCAGGCTGAGGATGGCCACGTCCTTGCCCTCCCGCACCACGCGGCCCTTGCCGATCGGCAGCACTTGGCCGTGCTCGGGCATGTCCAGGCCCAGGCCCTCGCCGCGCGGATAGCGCAGGGCGATGGGGCCTGAGTCGTGGGCGGCGGCGGTCGCCACCATGTGCATCAGCTCGACCTCGTCCGACGGCGCCATGACCGTGAAATTGGGCAGGCAGCAGAGATAGGCAAGGTCGAAGCTGCCGGCGTGGGTCGCGCCGTCGGCGCCGACCAGGCCGGCGCGGTCCATGGCGAAGCGCACCGGCAGGTTCTGGATCGCCACGTCGTGGACCACCTGGTCGTAGGCGCGCTGCAGGAAGGTGGAATAGATGGCGCAGAAAGGCCTGTAGCCCTCGGTGGCCATGCCGGCGGCGAAGGTCACGGCGTGCTGCTCGGCGATGCCGACATCGAACATCCGCTCCGGGAAGCGCTTCTCGAACAGGTCCAGGCCGGTGCCCGACGGCATGGCGGCGGTGATGGCGACGATCTTCGGGTCCTTCGCCGCCTCGGCGATCAGCGAGTCGGCGAAGACGCGGGTGTAGGACGGGGCCTTGGGCGCCGACTTGGCCTGGACGCCGGAGGCGACGTCGAACTTGGCCACCGCGTGCAGCTTGTCGGACGAACTGGCGAGGCCGTGATAGCCGTGGCCTTTTTCGGTGACCACGTGCAGCAGCACCGGCCGGCCCTCGGCGTCATCGCGGATGGCGGTGAGCGCGGGAACCAGCTGGTCGACGTCGTGGCCGTCGATCGGGCCGACATAGTGGAAGCCGAGCGCTTCGAAGAGCGAGCCGCCGGCCGGCGTTTCACGCACCGCGTCGGGGCGCGAGGTCAGGCTGGCGAGGTGACGGTTGAGGGCCCCGACCGGCGGGGCGATCGACATCTCGTTGTCGTTCAGGATCACCAGCAACCGGGTCTTGCGGGCGCCGGCGTTGTTCATCGCCTCATAGGCCATGCCTGCACTCATCGCGCCGTCGCCGATGACGCAGATCACGTTGCGGTTGTCGCGCCGCAGGTCCTGGCTTTGCCGTTCCGCCTCGCTGGCCGCGGCATACCGCGCGGCCTTCAGGTCGCGGGCGACCGCCATGCCGAGACCGGCCGAGATCGAGGTGGACGAATGCGCCGCGCCGAACGGGTCGTATTCGCTCTCCGACCGCTTGGTGAAGCCGGACAGCCCACCGCCCTGGCGCAGCGTTCGCATCCGGTCGCGCCGCCCGGTCAGGATTTTGTGCGGGTAGGCCTGGTGTCCGACATCCCACAGCAGCCGGTCGTCCGGCGTGTCGAAGATCGCATGGATCGCCACCGTCAGTTCCACGACCCCCAGCGACGCGCCGAGATGTCCGCCGGTCACCGAAACCGTGTCGACCGTCTCCGCCCGCAGTTCGTCCGCCAGTTGTCGCAATTGCTCAACCGAGAAGTTGCGCATGTCGGCCGGGTATCGAACACGGTCGAGCAACGGCGTGGTGATTGGGCTCATCAAATCTCCTGTCCTCGCTTAGCTTCGCCGAGCCACGACGAAAGCAGCCAATGCCCGTAAGTTCGCGGCGCGATCCCCAAATCCGTCGAGATGGGCCGCGGCCTGACGAGCGAGCATATCGGCATGCGAACGGGCTAATTCCAATCCCAATACCGATACC
This sequence comes from Caulobacteraceae bacterium, assembly GCA_036272595.1. GTDB lineage: Bacteria > Pseudomonadota > Alphaproteobacteria > Caulobacterales > Caulobacteraceae > Poindextera. The sequence goes on along the minus strand of DATAYM010000006.1, from coordinate 517 downwards.
ATGGTTGCTTTGCCAGCCGCGGCATCCTTGCCGGCGGTCTTACCGATCTCAGTCTGGTCTCCTTCCACGTCCAGTACGTCGTCTGCGATCTGGAACGCTGCACCCAGATCACGTCCATAGGCTGCCAGCAGATGACGTTGCTGTGACGTGCTGCGGCCCAGGATAGCACCGGCTTCGGCGCTGTATTGTATAAGACGGCCGGTCTTGAGCGCTTGCAACCGCGTTACCGCGGGTCCGTCCAGCACCTGGCCGTCCGCCAGCATATCGATCATCTGCCCGCCCGCCATGCCGCGCGCACCCGCTGCGGCCCCCAGCGCCACGACCAGTTCGCAGCGGGCCTGCGTGTCGGAGTGCGTGTCCTGCTCGCCCAGGATCTCGAACGCCCGGCATTGCAGGGCGTCGCCAGCCAGGATCGCCGTTGCCTCATCGAACGCCTTATGGGTGCTCGGCTTGCCGCGGCGCAGGTCGTCGTCGTCCATCGCCGGCAGGTCGTCATGCACCAGCGAATAGGCATGCA
>DATAYM010000005.1:0-115788 GCA_036272595.1 Caulobacteraceae bacterium | reverse complement strand
AGGACGTCGAAGTAGTTATGTTTCACGTCGTTGACGATATATCCGCCGTAGGCTGACGAGCAGATGGTGCCGGGTGGGGCCACCGCCGGGGCCGCAGGGCAAGAGCTAGGCGTGTTGACGAACGATTGCTCGTCGGTCTCGACCAGGCGGACGCCGAAGTTGCCGCTCCAATTGTCGCCGCCGACGTGGCTCATCAGATAGCCCGAGTAGTCGTCCTCCTGCACCTTGAACGACAGGTTCCAGTAGTAGTTCTGCGGCGTCACGATCGCCGACAGCGGCCCGCGGATCCCGCCGGGGATGGCGTTGATGATGCGGTCGATGGTGTTCGGATTGCCGGCGATCGGGATCAGAAGACCCGGAATGCCGAGCGCGCTGGCGCTGAAGCCGCTCGGATAGGGAGTCGGGTTGGTCGCCGAGAACGGCATCGTCGGGCTGCCGAAACACGCCCCGTTGGCGCCCAGGGTGCAGCCGCGGTCCCAGCCGTCCACCTGGCGGGTGTGATCGGCGGCATGGAAGCCGAACACCACGTCCTTGAGCAGACCGGCGTCCGCCTGCCAGTCGCCGTCGAACTTGCCGTAGTATTCCGTGTCGACGGAATGGAAGATCGCGTTCCAGGCCCAGTCGTTGGATAGGCCCGCGGGGCTCTGCGTGTTGACCCCGACCGGATTCACCACCCAGCCGTTGCCCGACGGGGCATAGGAGACGCCGGCGCTACCGCCGTCGCTCTCGAATGCAGGCTGCTCGGGCGTGTTGCCCGCGCCTTCCGTATAGCCCACCTGGGTCTTGATGATCAGGTTGTCGGTGAGTTTGAACTTGCCGTCGAGATTGACGTAGTAGGTGTAGGAATTCTCGTTCGGGCGGGTGATGTTGTCGATCACCAGCCCGTTCGGGCCGGCCGGCCAGACCGCCGAGGTCAGCGTATTATGGCTGACAGTATAGCTGGTTGGCAGGTTGTTGTTGAGTTCGTTGTTGCCCCAATACATGTAGTTGTCGTTGACGTTGGTGGCGTTCAGCCGCGAGTAGAAACCGTTCAGGTTCAGCTCGACCCGGTCGTTGGGCCGCCACTCGATAGCCGCGTCGCCGCCCTCGCGGATCTTCTCCTGTTGGAACAGGGTCGAGCCGATCAGGGTCGGCGCCTGCACCCCGACCAGGTCCGGGTGGGCGTTGCCTAGGGGCATGCCCGGGATCAGCGCGCCGGTAGTCGGATTGATGGTGTCCTTGGTTATCGCCGTATAGCCCAAGGTCTCCTGGCCGAAACGCTCGATGCTGCGGTCCTCGTAGAAACCCTGCACCATGACGCCGAAGGTGTCGTCGGGGCTCTTCCAGCTGATCAGACCGTCGGCCTGCGGCTTGGTCTCCTTCGAGAGGGTGTTGTAGGCGCCCTCGATCGAGGCCTGGACGGTCAGCGGCTGGGTGAAGTCCAGCGGTTTGCGGGTGATCAGGTTGACCACCCCGGCGACGCCGCCTTCCAGCAGCGAGGCGTCCTGGGTCTTGTAGACTTCGACGGTGTCGATCAGCTCCGCCGGCAGCAGGGTGAAGCTGACGCTGCGGCCGACCGTCTGGTACTGGTCGAGGATGAACCAGTCGCCGGTGGCGACGCCGTGGCCGTCAATGGTGACCTGGGTCAGGCTGGGCGAGGTGCCGCGAATCGAGACCCGGTCGTTCTCGTCGAAGCCGCCTTCGCCGCTGGCCGCCGATTCGGTGTTGACGCCGACGATGCGCTGCAGGGCGTCGGCGGCGTTCTTGTCGGGCAGTTTGCCGATATCGGTGGCCGAGATGGCATCGACCTGGTCGACGGCCAGCTTCTTGATCTCGATCGCCTTCTGCAACGAGGCCCGGATGCCGGTCACCACCACCTCCTGCGCGGCGTCCGGATTGGCCGCGTCCTTGGCCGCGGCGGCCTTGGCGGCGGGCGAGGCGTAGGTCGGCGCGCCGCCGTCGGTCTGCGCGAAGGCCGGCGCGGCGGCGCACAAGAGAGCCATGCCGCTGGCCGAACCGATCAGGCGCGTCTTGCTTATGGTCATTGGTCTTATCCCCTGCTTTCGGATCGACGAACCGTTGACCCGCCCCTTAAGTCCAATTAGATACCAATTTTGCGCCTCGCAGCTCGATTCCCTGTCTGGGAGACGCGATGTGACTAGGCTGTCATCAAATCGGCATGGAATGCAAGCCCAAAGAAACACCAATCCCAGACCATGAACTTTATTGGTATTCAAATGGTCCCGCCCTGTGGCATAGATGCAAGGGTCGCTTCGTTCCGTGCCTCCACCCGCTAGGAATCACCTGTGCCGAATTTTTCCGAGACCATCGGCCGGCTGGACGAACAGGGCCGCGCGCCGCTGTATCAGCAGCTGCAGCGCGCCCTGCGTTCGGCGATCGCCAAGAACGTGCTGGCGCCCGATGAGGCGCTGCCGCCGGAGCGCGACCTGGCGGACGAGTTCTCGGTATCCCGAATCACCGTGCGCAAGGCGCTCGACGGCCTGGTCAACGAGGGACTGCTGATCAGGCGGCAAGGCGCCGGCACCTTCGTCGCCGCGCGGGTGGAGAAGAGCTTCTCCAAGCTGTCATCGTTTTCGGAGGACATGATCTCGCGCGGGCGAAAGCCGCACAGCGTCTGGCTGAGCCGCTCGGCCGGGACGGTGACGCCGGAGGAATCGATGACCTTGGGATTGAGCCCCGGCAGCGCGGTCTATCGGTTCAGCCGCATCCGCTATGCCGACGAGGCGCCGATGGCGCTGGAGTACACCACAGTGCCCTCCTTCTGCCTGCCCGGCTTCGAGGCGGTGGAGGAGTCGCTGTATGACGCGCTGGAACGCTACGGCCACCGGCCGACCCGGGCGTTGCAGCGGCTCAGGGCGGTGCTGTTCACCCGCGAACAGGCGGAAATGATGCGGGTGGCCGAAGCGGCGGCGGGCCTGCTGATCGAACGGCGGGGCTTTTTGAAGGACGGCCGCGCCGTCGAGATCACCCAGTCCTTCTATCGGGGCGACGCCTATGACTTCGTCGCCGAACTCAACGCCCTTTCCGCCTAGCCATTCGGAGCCTCGAGTGCCGCGTACAGATCCCGCCCAGGCCACCGGCATCACGCGAGCGGGCGCGCCCGAGCAGACCCGCATGTTCATCGAGGCCGCCGAGGCCGCGAGCGTCGTGCGCCGCGAACTGGGCGACAACCACATGGCCATGGCCCGGCTGGGCCAGACCTTGAGGGCCTTGCGGCCGCGGGCGGTGGTGACCTGCGCGCGCGGCAGCTCCGACCACGCCGCCACCTTCGCCCGCTATCTGATCGAGACCCGGCTGGGCATCATGACCTCGTCGGCGGCGCCGTCGGTCAGTTCCATCTACGCCTCGACGCCGGAGCTGAAGGGCGCGGTCTGCCTGGCCATCTCGCAGTCTGGCAGGAGCCCGGACCTGCTGGCCTCGGTCGAGGCCGCCAAGGCGGGCGGCGCCTTCATCGTCGCCATGGTCAATGTCGAGGATTCACCGCTGGCGGCGCTGGCCGACGAGGTCGCGCCGCTGCGCGCCGGGCCGGAGCTGGGCGTGGCGGCGACCAAGTCCTACATCGCCACCCTCGCCTGCATCGCCCAGCTGATCGGCTGCTGGACCGGCGACGATGATCTGCTGGCGGCGCTCGGCGGATTGCCGGAGCGGCTGGACGAGGCCTGGAAGCTTGACTGGAGCGAGGCGATCAAGCCTTTGCGCGAGGCCAGGAACCTCTATGTCATCGGCCGCGGCGTCGGCTTCGCCATCGCCCAGGAGGCGGCCCTCAAGCTGAAGGAGACCTGTGGCCTGCACGCTGAAGCCTTCAGCGCCGCCGAAGTCCGGCACGGCCCGATGACCCTGGTCGAGGACGGCTTTCCGGTGCTGGTCTTCTCGCTGGACGACGAGGCGCGCGCCGGCATCGACGACCTGGTCGCCGAATTCGCCGACCGTGGCGCCCAGGTGCTGCTGGCCGGGCCGCCGCGCGCCGACGCCGCTCGCCGCGGAGTGCGCATCCTGCCCAGCCTGACCGCGCATCCGGTGCTGGAGCCCCTGCTGCTGGTCCAGAGCTTCTACCGCATGGCCAACCAGCTCTCGATCCTGCGCGGCTTCGATCCCGACCATCCCGCCCACCTCAACAAGGTGACGGAAACCTTCTGATGAGCATCGCCCTGGTCAATGGCCGCGTCCTCACCGACGCCGGGTTCGAGACGGGCAAGGCCGTCGTGCTGCAGGGTGATCGCATCGCGGCCATCGAGGAGGCGGGTTCGCTTCCCGGGGAGATGAGCCGCCACGACCTCGGCGGCCAGCTCTTGCTGCCCGGTTTCATCGACGTGCAGGTCAATGGCGGCGGCGGCGTGCTGTTCAACGACGCTCCGTCGCTGGACTCGATCGTCGAGATCGGCCGCGTGCATCGCCGGTTCGGCACCACCGGGTTCCTGCCGACCCTGATCAGCGACGACCTGGAGACGGTGCGGGCGGCGATCGCGGCCGCCGACGCGGCGATGGCGGCGAAAACCCCCGGGGTGCTCGGCCTGCACATCGAAGGCCCGTTCCTGAACGCCACGCGCAAGGGCATCCACGACGCCTCCAAGTTCCGCATCCTGGACGACGCGGCGTTCGCGATGCTGACCTCGCTGAAATCCGGCCGCACGGTGGTGACGCTGGCGCCGGAAAAGACCAGCCCGGCGATGATCGCACGGCTGGTCGCCGCGGGCGTGGTGGTCGCGGCCGGCCACACCAACGGCGGCTATGCCACCATCCGCAAGGCGCTGGACAGCGGCGTCAGCGGCTTCACCCACCTGTTCAACGCCATGTCGCCGCTGACCAGCCGCGCGCCCGGCGCCGTGGGCGCGGCGCTGGAGGACCAGGCCAGCTGGTGCAGCATCATCGTCGACGGCCGCCACGTCGATCCGGTGGTGCTGAAGATCGCGCTGAAGGCCAAGCGCCGGGAGCGGTTCATCCTGATCACCGACGCCATGCCCAGCGTCGGCACGGCCGGCGACGCCTTCAAGATCCAGGGCCGCACGGTGCGGGTCGAGAACGGGGTCTGCATCGACGAGGACGGCACCCTGGCCGGCTCCAACCTCGACATGGCCAGCGCCGTGCGCAACGCCGTCTCCATGCTGGGGCTGGACTTGGCCGAAGCCGTGCGGATGGCCAGCCAGGTCCCGGCCGACTATCTCGGCCTCGGCGACCAGTTCGGCCGCATCGCCCCGGGCTACCGCGCCAACCTGGTGGCGGCCGACGATGGGCTGAACGTCACCCAGACCTGGATCGACGGGCGGACCCTGGCCGAGGAAGGCCAAGCCGGCCGGCGGGTCGCCGCCCGTCCCTGAACCGGCAAAGCCGCGGTCAGACTCCTTGAGGCGAGGGGACGCGCCCGGGGAAGATTCGGGCATAGATGCCCTCCCCCGTCCGATAGCACTCGCAGGACGCCTGCTCCATGCCCGGCCGGTCCTTCACCGTGATCAACCCGCGCCGATAGTCGATCAGCCCGCGCCGCTGCAGCGCCTGGGCGGCGGTGGTGACGCGGGTGCGCTGGACGCCGAGCATCATGCCGAGGAATTCGTGGGTCAGCGGCAGGACATTGTCCCCCACCCGGTCCTCGCAGGTCAGCAGCCAACGGCAGAGGCGCGCCTCGATGTCGTGCAGCGCGTTGCACGCGGCCGACTGATGCAGTTGCGCCTCGGTGACCTGGGCGTAGCGGACCACGTGATCGATGATCGCCGGATGCCGGGCGGCGGCGGCGCGCAGGGCCGCCGCCTCGATCCGGAGCGCCGCGCCGGCGATCTGCACCAGGCCGCGTGAGCGCCAGACGGGATCTCCGAAGGCGGTGAGCAACCCGACCGCGCCTTCGCGGCCGACGGTCAGGCTCTCCACCCTGCGGCCATCCTCCAGCAAGGTGATGATGGAGATCACCCCGCTCGACGGGAAATAGACATGGTCGACCGGCTCGCCCGGCTCGGCGACGACGCGCCCGAGGCTGAGGGCGATTTCATGGACATGGGGAGAGAGCGCGGCCAGGGCCGGATCGCCGAAAGACGCCAGAAGACGATTTCGAATGTCCATCCCGGCCTGTTCGCTATGCAGTCCCCGACTCTTCTGGCACGTAAGGAGGCCCGCCGATGTCAAATCTCGACAAACAGCGTGAATACTCGAATAGATAGTGGCGGTTTTGGCCAATTCAGAACGATGTATGTCACATAGATACAGAATCTGTATCTGATTGACGATTGGATCGTCGCTTGCGAAACCTTGGCTAGATCAGACGCCCGTCGTCGGCGGCTGGATCGCCCGCCGCCAGCCGCGGCAGCGTGATCTCGAAGGTGGCGCCTGGCTGACGGCGCACCACCATCTGGCCGCGGACCTGGCCGACCAGGGAGCTGACCAGGGTCATGCCGAGGCCGTTGCGCTGGTCGGGCGGCTCCGGCAGGCCGCGGCCGCCGTCCCCGACAATGAGGCGGAACCGGTCGTCCTCGCGATGAAACCGAACCGACACCAGGCCGGCCTCGGGCGGCGGATAGGCGTGCTTGACGGCATTGGTGACCAGTTCGTTGACCACCATGCCCAGCGGCACGGCGGTGTCGATGGGCAGGTCCGCCGCCTCGGCCTCGACCTTGAGGGTGATGCGGCCGTCGGTCGCCAGCGACCGGGAAAGGCTGGCGCACAGGTCGGTCAGATAGGTTCCGAAATCCACGTCCTCGCGCCGCGAGCCGCGGTAGAGCGCCTGGTGCACCTGGGCGATGCTCTGGACCCGGTCGACGGCCTTGATCAGACTGTCGCGCACCGCCGGCTCGGCGCCGCGCGCCTGCACCTGCAGCAGGCTGGCCACCAGGGCGAGGTTGTTCTTCACCCGGTGGTTCAGTTCCAGGAACATTTCCGACTGGCGTCGCTCGGCCGCCTTGCGGTCGGTGATGTCGAAGAAGAACTGCGCCATGCGCGAGGCGGTGATGCGGCTGACGCGGATTTCGTAGACCCGATCGCCGACCGGGCTGGTGAACTCGATGCTCTCCGGCGCGCCGCTGCGCAGGACCCGCTCGCAGAGCGCCAGCCAGGCGCGGCCGTCTCCGGGCCGATCGTTGAACTTGGAGCCGGCGATCTCCGGACCCACGCCGAGCATGCGGCGCAGCGCCGGGTTCACTTCCAGAATCCGATAGTCGACCAGCCTGCCCTCGTCGCCCCAGATCGCCTCGCCGAGCGCGAACCCCTCGGACATGGTCTCGAACAGGTTGTCGTATTCGAGATTGCGCTCGACCAGGGCGGCGCGACTGGCCGCGAGCCGGTTCACCAGGCGCTGCAGATAGTCCGCCCCCCACACGGTCACCGCGCCGGACAGCGTGTAGACCAGCATGCCTGTCGCTGCCGCCAGCCGCATCGACGGCTGGTGGAAAACCGGGGCGAGGAACAGGAACCAGGCCGCGAGCCCGCCGATCAGCAGGGCGATGACGCCGAACCGCCAGCCGCACAGGATCGTCGCGGCGAGTACGGCGAGGTAGTAGCCGGCGAAGGGCGTAACCGTCGGCGAGATGACGCCAAGGCCCATGCGCAGCAGGGTGACCGCCGCGACCAGCGCCAGGACCACGGCGAGATTCCCCACGATCCCCAAGGCGGGATAGGGTTTGAAGCTCCGCGGCGCATCGACCCCCGGATTCGACACAGTTGGCCCAGCCCGACTTGATTGACGTTGGCGCGCGAGCGACGCCGCGCGAAGAATGGAAGTTACAGTGCGATCCTGTCCAGCGGGTTTGTCCAGTCCCATCTATCGTCCAGCCTGTACGATATTAGTCCAACAAATACAGACGCATGGGTGGCCGCACCGCGCCGGGTGACACGAAAAGCGGTTCCCTTGTCGACGTCGGAGCCCAGGAGATGACGATGGTCCCGTCTTCCCATCCGCAGATATGGCTCGCCGCCGGGGTGCGCACCCCCTTCGCCAAGGTCGACGGGGCGCTGGCGGAATTCGACGCCATCGCCCTGTCGGTTCCGCTGGCCCAGCACATGGTCGGGCTTCTGGACAACGACGTCCTGCCCGACCTGGCCGTCTGGGGCGCGGTCGTGCCCAACCTGACCTGGAGCAACATCGCCCGCGAAGTCATGATGGACGCCGGCGTCGGCGAGACGATCCCGGCCTTCTCCACCATCATGGCCTGCTCCACCAGCATGATCGGCGCCTTCGAGGCCGCCGGCCTGCTCGACGGGCGAGGCCGCGTCCTGGCCCTGGTCGGCGGGGTCGATTCCCTGAGCCATATCCAGATCGGCCTCAGCCAACGGCTGTCCGACTGGGTGCGCAGGTTCCAGATGGCCCGCTCGCTCGGCGACCGTGTCTCGCACCTGGCCGACCTGAAGCTGGGCGACCTGCAGCTCTATGTGCCCGGCGTGGTCAACCGCACCACCGGCTTCAGCATGGGCGAGCACACCGAGATCACCGCCAGGCAGTGGGGCATCGGCCGCGCCGAGCAGGACGCCATGGCGCTGCAAAGCCATCAGCGCGCCGTCGCCGCCTGGGATTCGGGCTTTTTCGACGACCTGGTGCTGCCGGTGGGCGACGTCGACCGCGACGCCATCCCGCGCCGTGACACCTCGCTGGAGAAACTCGGGCGCCTGCCGCCGGCCTTCGACAAGACCAGCGGCCATGGCGCGTTGACCGCCGGCTCCTCCACGCCGCTTACCGACGGCGCCGCCAGCCTGTGGGTGGCGACCGAAGCGGGCCTGGCCAAACTGCCGGAGACGACGCCGCGGGTGAAGCTGATCGACTATCAGGTCGCGGCGGTGGATTTCCGCGTCGAGGGCCTCTTGATGGCGCCGGCCTTCGCCATCCCCAGGCTGCTGGCGCGCCAAGGGTTGCGCTATGACGACATCGCGCTTTGGGAGATCCACGAGGCCTTTTCCGCCCAGGTGCTGTTCCACATGAAGGCGCTGGAGGACCCGGTGTTCCTGAAGGAAAAGGCCGGAGTCGAGCCGAACTTCGGCCCCTTCCCACGCGACCGGATCAACCCCAACGGCGGCAGCGTCGCACTGGGCCACCCATTCGGGGCGACCGGCGCGCGCATCCTCAGCCAGGCGGTCAAGGAGCTGGCGGCCATGCCCGCGGGGGCGCTGGCCATCGTCAGCATCTGCGCCGACGGCGGCCAGGGCAGCGTCGCCCTGTTGCAGGCTGCCTAGGCCCAGAAGCGGCCGATATCGCCGGCCATGCGCCGGCCCTGCTCCAGGCCGGCCTTGGCGGCGGCGGGCCGATGGCGCGGGTTCATCAGATTGGCTCCGAAGGCGGCGACGCTGGCCTCGTCCGGGACGATCAGCTCCACCGCGCCGCCAGCGTCGCGGATGACCGCAAGCTCGCGCTGCAGCGGCGCCATCATCCGCTCGGCCAGTTCGCCGGCCCCGATACGGACGGCGACCACCAGGGCCTTGGAATAGTCCTTGGCCAGGTCGGCGTTGGTGGCCGAGCGCATGCCGCCGTCCATGTATCTGCGGCCATTGATGGTGATGGCCGGGAAAACGCCGGGCACCGAGCAGCTGGAGGCGACGGCGCGCGACAGCGGAACCTTGGAGGCGGCGTTCCAGACCACGAACTCGCCGGTCTCGCAGTCCACCGCCGTGCAGGCATAGGCGTGGCCGGGCCATTCGCCGTCCTTGGCCTCGGCCAGCTGGCGGCCGAACCCGCCGATGAAGGCCTCCTCGTCCACCGTCTGGGCGCCCAGCGAGAAGGCGCCGATCTCGCGGCGCACCTCCAGCGGATCGCGCACGCCGGCGGCGACCTCCTGCATCTTCAGCATCAGCACCATCATGTTCGGCGCGCCGGGACGATCCTCGGCGACCTGCTGCGGGATGGGGCGGGGCCGGTCGGCCTCGGCGATGATCGGCGTGGCGATGTCGCCCGGCGGGCGGCCCATGGCCACCAGCGCCCCGACCACCGAGCCCGCCGAGGTGCCGGTGATGAAGTCGGCGGCCGGCGCGTCGACGCCGCCTTCGGCCAGGCCGGCCAGCAGGCCCGCTTCCCAGGCGATCCCCACCGGACCGCCGCCGCCCAGCACCAGTGCGCGCGACATTCGCTTCCTCCCGACCTGTTCTGGCCTTCACCTTATCCGGCGCCCCGCGCCGTTCAATGCCCGACCAGCGGCCAGACGGTCGAGATCAGGGGGGCGCCGAGCAGGATCACCGCGATCGAGAGCGGCAGGCCGAGGCGGGCGTAGTCGCCGAACCTGTAGCCGCCGGGGCCCATGACCAGGGTGTTGCACTGATGGCCGATGGGGGTGAGGAAGTCGCAGCCGGCGCCGGTGGCCACCGCCATCAGGAAAGGGTCGGGATTCAGGTGCAGCTGGCGCGCCAGCGCGACGCCGATGGGACCCAGCACCAGCACCGTCGGGGCGTTGTGCAGGAAGGGCGCGCAGGCCATGGCGGTGATCATCAGTATGCCGAGGGTGACCAGGGCCGGCGCGCCGTGCAGCAGGGCGGCCAGCCCACCCGCCACCAGGCCGGTGCCGCCGGTCGACTGGATCGCCTCGCTGAGCGGGGTCAGGGCGCCGATCAGGATCAGCACCTGGCCGTCGAGCGATCCGTAGGCCTCCCGCATGGACAGCGACCCGGTCGCCACCATCAGCACCGCCGCGCCGAAGAAGGCCGGGGCCACCGGCGCGATCTTCACCGCCACCAGCACCATGGCGACGGCCAGGATCGCGATCGGCAGAAAGCGCCGCCGCGCGCCGCTGACCTGCACGTCCCGCTCCACCAGCGGCAGCAGCCCCAGGGACCGCAGCGCCCCCGGCAGCGCCTTTTCGCCGGCCTGCAGGATCAGGACGTCGCCGGCGCGCAAAGTCACATTGCGCAGCTTCTGCGAAATGCGCGCGCCGCTGCGGCTGACCGCCAGCAGGCTGACGCCGAACTGCTGCTGCATCGACACCCGCGCGGCCGAGCGGCCGACCAGCACCGACTCGCTCTGCACCACCGCCTCGACGGACCGCATCTCCTCGCGCGCGTCGTCCTTGTCGACCGCCTTGCCCTCGCGCTCGTGGACCAGCGGGGTGCGCGAGAAGACCGCGTTCAGCGCCTCCTGGTCGCCTTCCAGCACCAGGGTGTCGCCCGGCTGGAGCCTGCGGTTGCCGCGCGGGTTGGCCGAGCGCTTGCGGTCGCGGATCAGGGCGGTGGCCTTCACGCCGCTGTCGGCGAGCTTCAGCGTCCCCAGGGTGGCCAGGTCGGCCGGCCAAGTCTCGGGCAAGCTGGCCTCGGTGGCGTAGGGGACGCTTAGCGCCTCGCCCATGTCCGCGGAGCCCTGGCGATCGCGGGGCAGGAGCCGCCAGGCGAAGCTCACGAACACCAGGCCGATCCCGGTGAGGGCCAGGCCGACCGGCGCGAAATCGAACATCTGGAAGGGCTTGCCGAGCGTGTCCTCGCGCACTTGGCTGACGATGATGTTGGTCGAGGTACCGACCAGGGTGACCAGGCCGCCCAGCAGCGACATGAACGACATCGGCATCAGGATGGACGAGCGCGAGGTCCGGGTGGCGCGGGTCAGCCGGATCGCCACCGGCATCAATATGGCCAGGGCCCCGACATTCTTGGTGACCATCGAGAGCAGCGCCGTCGAGCCGGCCATGACCGGCACCTGGGTCGCCGTGGTCTTCAGGCGCGACAGCACGGGCTGCAGCAGCTGTTCGATGACGCCCGAGCGCGCCACCGCGGCGCTGACCACCAGGGCGCAGGCGATGATCACCACCACGTCGCTGGTGAAGCCGGAAAACACCCGCTTGACCGGCACCACCCCGACGCTGAACCCGGCCAGCAGAGCGACGAGGGCGATGATGTCGTAGCGGAAGCGCCCCCACGCGAACATCGCGACGGCGCCGCCGACGATGGAGAAGGCGAGCGCCTGTGGCAGGGTCATGGGCTCTCCGGCAAAGCTTGGCTCAGCATAGAAACCTTCCGGCGCGCGCGGGTTCCGCCGAGCTCCGCAAAGGTCCCGCGGTTGAACGCCCGGGTCGCCCGAGCGTTGGAAGGCTTGCAAACCGATGGAGACCGTCATGGCCGAGCTGAAAGCCAAGACCCGCAACAAACTGCCGGCGAAGGATTTCGCCGAACCGGACAAGCGCGCCTATCCGATCGAGGACAAGGCTCACGCCCGCAACGCCAAGGCCCGCGCCAGCCAGGCCGTCAAGGCCGGCCGCATGTCCAAGGCCGAGGAGGCGAAGATCGACAAGAAGGCCAACAAGGTCCTGAAGAAGGGCTAGACGCCGCCTCCATGCGGCAGGCGACCAGCATTCTTCGCATCGAGACGTCCGGCCGCGGCCTGGTCGAGGTCACGCGCCAGGCGGTGGGCTGGGTCGAGGGCCAGGGCATGGCCGCCGGCCTCCTGACCGTGTTCTGCCGGCACACCTCCGCCTCGCTGCTGATCCAGGAGAACGCCGCCGCGGCTGTCCGCCACGACCTGGAGGCCTTCTTCGAGCAGATCGCGCCGGAGGACCCCAGCCGCTACGCCCATGACGATGAGGGGCCCGACGACATGCCGGCGCACCTGCGCACGGCGCTGACCGGGGTGCAGCTCTCCGTCCCGCTGATCGGCGGGCGGCTGCAGCTGGGGACCTGGCAGGGGATCTACCTGTTCGAGCACCGCCACGATCCGCACCGGCGCGAGCTGGCCCTGCACCTGATCGGCGACTGAGCCCGCCTTGGACGTCGCCGCGGCGGCGCCTATCTGAGCGGCCATGAGCGCCCCGCAACTGGACCTGTTCCAACCCGACCCGACCCTGCCCGAAGGCCTGCGCTACCAGCCGGAACTGATCACGCCGGACGAGGAGGCGCGGCTGGTCGAGACCTTCGCCGAGCTGCCGTTCAAGCCGTTCGAGTTCCACGGCTATCTCGGCAAGCGGCGGGTGGTGGCGTTCGGCTGGCGTTACGACTACGGCGCCCGCGCCGTCGACGAGGCGGCGCCGATCCCCGACTTCCTCAAGCCGATCCGCGAGCGCGCCGCCGCCTTCGCCGGCCTCGCGCCGGAGGATCTGCAGCAGGCGATGATCAACGAGTACGAGCCGGGCGCCGGCATCGGCTGGCACCGCGACAAGCCGCAGTTCGGCGAGGTGGTCGGCCTGTCGCTGCTGTCGGCCTGCAACCTGCGCTTCCGGCGCAAGACGCCGGACGGCTGGGAGCGCCGCTCGCTGAAGCCAGAGCCGCGCTCGGCCTATCTGCTGACCGGTCCGGCCCGCAGCCAGTGGCAGCACAGCATCCCGGGCGTGCCGGCGCTGCGCTATTCGGTGAACTTCCGCACCTATCTGGGCGACTGAGCGCTGGTCGGAGCGGCTGCCGGCGCCGGCTCCCAGCCGAAGATGCTGCGGCCTCCGTATTCGTGTGACTTCGCCCGCTCCTCGGCGATGTGCGCGTCCACCGAGGGACCCTTCGCGTCGCGCTCCAGTCGCCGCGCCTGTTCGTCCAGGCGCTTGATGGCGGTCAGCTCTTCGCTGGCGCCGAGCCTGGCCCTGTGCACGGCCGATTTCATCACCTGGATGGTCCGGTCATAGACCGCGATCGGCACCGGATAGGGATGCCGATCCTTGCCGCCATGGGCGAGGGAGAAGCGCGCCGGATCGCTGAATCGGTAAGGGCTGCCGTGCACGACCTCGGCCACCATGGCCAGGGCCCGCACCGTCCGCGCCCCGACGCCGGGGACCAGCAGCAGTTCGGCGAAGTCGGCCGGCCCGCACTCGGCCGCCGCCGCCAGATTGCCGTGCAGCCGCCGGGCGATGACGTCGCCAGGCCGCACGTCGTGATGACCGGGCAGCACCAGGTGCGGCAACAGCGGCGCATCGCAGGCCGGCGCGGGGCGCGGCCGCGCCGCGTCTTCCAGCCGGGCGAGTTCGCGCGCGATCCGGTCCGGGCCCAGCAAGTCCAGCAGCTCGACCTGGCCTTGGCGCGAGGCGGCGGCGCGCCTGTCGGTCAGGTTGACGATCACCCCCTGCTCGACCCCGTCGATGGCCGCGTGCGGCTCCTCGACAAAGCTTTGCAGGCCCTGGGACAGCCAGTGATAGCGGCGCGCCTGCTTGCGGTCGCCGTTCATGCCCTGCTGCACCACCACCCAGCGACCGTCGTCGGCGACGATGAACCCGTGAAGGTAGAGGTCGAAGCCGTCCTGCACAGCGGCGCTGTCCACCTTGGCCACCAGCCGGCTGGCCTTGGCCAGGGCCGCGCCGTCCAGGCCGGTCCGCTCGCCGATGGCCACGAGTTCGCCCGGCGTCTGGCGCGAATGGGCGCCGCGGCCGCCGCAGACGTGCAGGCCGAGCTCGCCGGCGATCGGATTGAGGCCGCGCTTCAGGGCCCCGATGACGCTGGTGGTGATGCCGGAGGAATGCCAGTCCATCCCCATCACCGCACCGAAGGCCTGGAACCAGAAAGGATGCGCCAACCGCCGCAGCAGCTCGTCGCGACCGTATTCCTGGATGATCGCCTCGCAGATGACGCCGCCCAGCCGGGTCATGCGTTCGGCCAGCCAGCGCGGCACGCGCCCGCCATGCAGGGGCAGATCGGCGCTGCCGGCGCGCTGGGCCATTGTCGTTCCTCGGTCGATGTTCCCCTAACGTTCTAGCGTATCTGGGCTGAGGCTTCCAGGCCTTACCGGATGAGGACCGTGTCGGCGCTGCTGCTGAGCAGCACCTTGGGCGTCCCCTCGACATTCAGCGAAGCGGCCAGCATGACCAGCACCCACAGGATCAGCGAAATGGCGCCGCCGATCCGGGCGCGGCGCGGCATCTTTGCTTCCGCATTCAGCGCGCCCCGCATGGCCCACTGGTGGAAGGCCATGGCGTTGATCACGCCCAGCGCCAGGAAGAGCAGCTTCAGGGTGAAATAGGCATGGCTGCCCACATGCACCGGATCGTAGAGGAAAAGGGCGACGCCGGTGACCAGGGCGACCGCGAAGGTCCCATAGAGCCAGGGAATGATCAGCTGGACGAAGCCCTGCAACGGCGCGGTGGCGCGCACCCCCATCAGCCGCAGGTCCAGCACCACGATGCCGCCGAAGAAGGCGGCGACCGACAGCACGTGCACGGCGCGGATGATGAAATGCCAGGGCTGCAGGGCCCAATGCAGGTCACGGTTGTCCATCGCGATCAAAAGATCGGATGGGATGCGAAAACCCGCCAGGGCCTGGGATGGATCGAACATAAGCTCCGCCAAAAGGCGCCGCGCGTCGTTGCGTCCGGCTCCGCTGCTTGTTATTAAAAACTATTCTCATTCGCAACCAGCTGGTTTGGCGCCGTGCGTCCGTCCGCGTTCCCCAAGGTCCTGTTTTCGTCCGCCGTCGCCGTGGGTCTGGGCTTCGCCGGCCAGGCCCTGGCCCAGGCGCCGCTGCAGCTGAGCGTGCAGAACCACCACTTCACCCCGGCCGTCATCACCGCGCCGGCCGGCCAGCGGTTCATGATCCAGGTGCACAACCTGGATGGAACGCCGGAAGAGTTCGAGAGCTACGACTTCAAGGTCGAGAAGATCATGGCCCCCCACGCCAGCATCATCGTGCCGGTGGGGGCGCTGAAGCCGGGGAACTACGCCTTCTTCGGCGATTACAACCCGACCCTGGCCAAGGGCGTGCTGCGCGTCACGCCGGGAGGACACTGACATGCTGGCCAGCCTGCTGATCGTCTTCCGCGAGGTGCTCGAGGCCGGGCTGGTGGTCGGCATCGTCTTCGCCGCCACCGAAGGCATCGCCGGCCGCACGCGCTGGATCGCCGCCGGCATCGCCGCCGGGGCCGCCGGCGCCAGCCTGCTCGCCCTGTTCGCCGGGGCGCTGTCCAACGCCCTTTCCGGCGAGGGCCAGGAATATTTCAACGCCGCGGTGATGCTGGCGGCGGTGCTGATGCTGGGCTGGCACCACCTGTGGATGGCCGACCACGGCCGCGAACTGGCCAAGCAGCTGAAGACCCTGGGTTCGGAGATCAACGCCGGCCGCGCCTCGCTGATGGCCATGAGCATCGTGGTCGCCCTGGCCATCTTGCGCGAGGGATCGGAGGTGGTGCTGTTCCTCTACGGCATCGTCGCCGCCAGCACCGACGGACCGGTCGCCCTCTTCCTGGGCGGGATCGGCGGCTTGGCGCTGGGCGCGGCCGTTTCCTTCGCCCTTTACCGCGGCCTGGTCGCCATCCCCACCAAACGGCTGTTCCAGGTCACCGGCGTCCTGTTGACCCTGCTGGCCGCCGGGCTGGCCGGCCAGGCCTTCGCCACCCTGGCCCAGGTCGGCGCCGTCCCGACCCTGGGCGACGAGATCTGGAACACCGCCTGGCTCCTGCGCGACGACACCCTGATCGGCCGCGCCCTGCACGTGATCACCGGCTATACCGACCGGCCGTCGGGCATCCAGCTGCTGGCCTATGGCGTGACGCTGGCCGCCTTCGTGGTCGGCGGCAAGCTGATGCACCGGGCGCACGAGCGCCGCAATCGCCCCATCCTGAAGGAACCGTCCAATGAACACGCCTAGGGCCCTCGGCGCCGGTCTGGCCTGCGCGGCCCTGGTCGTGGCCGCGGCCCAGCCGGCGGCGGCGCGCGAATATTTCGTCGGCGGCCCGGTGAACATCCAGGACATGGAGATCGTCGCCAACTATCTGGTCGGGGTGCAGATGGCGCCGATGACCAAGGGCATGGTGATGGGCGGTGCGGATGTCATCCACCTGGAGGCCGACGTCCACGCCACCGCCGACAACAAGTACGGCTATCCGGACGGCGCCTGGGTCGGCTACCTGACCATCCAGTACCTGGTGCAGAAGCTCGGCACGAACTGGCATGCCGCCGGAACCCTGAAGCCGATGACCGCCAAGGACGGCCCGCACTACGCCGACAACATCCGCATGGCCGGACCCGGCAAGTACAAGGTGACCTACCGCTTCATCTCGCCGGAATCGAACGGCTTCTACCACCACACCGACAAGGAGACCGGCGTCCCCGGCTGGTGGGCGCCCTTCGCCACCAGCTTCGTGTTCGACTACCCAAAACGCTGAGCGTTTTCCCGACGCTCCCGCGCAAGCGGGAACTCAGAATTGAACCACCAAGTACACAAAGGGCACGAAGGGTCAGCGCCGACCCTTACTCTTCTTGGTGTGCTTGGTGTCCTTTGTGTCAAATCTTCCGGCCTCGCCCCCAAGTCATTCGCTCTCGGGAAAAACCTTTGGTCTCCGCTTTCGCGCGGATCAGCGGCTTGGGGCTAGCTCCCCGTCGAGGTGTATCTCCGGACGCCGAAGCGCCAGGCCCAGAAGGAGGCGGCCAGGAAGACCACGCCGAAGATCGGGCTGAGCGGCAGGAACCAGTCCGGCGCGCCGAGCGGATCGTGGCGGCCGAGCAGGGCGACCACCGGGAAATAGGCGACGCAGCCCAGCGGCACGACGAAGGTCAGGAAGCCGCGGAACCAGGGCGCGTAGAGGCTCAAGGGAAACTGCGCCGCCTGCACCCCGCCATAGGTCAGCACATTGGCCACCTCGAGGCCCTCGATGGTCCAGAAGGACAGGGTGGCCTGCAGCACCAGAAGGCCGAAGAACAGCGCCACGCCCCCGGCCACCGTCCAGGCCGCCAGGGCCAGGGCCGCCGGCGTCCAGTGGAAATGCAGGGCTTGGCTGGCGATGGCCACGACCACAAGCCCCTGGGTCATTCGGCCCAGGCAGCGCAGGCGAAAGTCGTAGCCGATCAGCTGCACCGCCAGCGAGCGCGGCCGCAGCAGGACGCGGTCGAAGTTTCCCGTGCGGATGAACTCCGTGCCCAGCACGTCGAAGCCGCGGGTAAGGAAGTCGGAAATTGCGAAACTGATGCTGACCAGGCCGTAGAACAGCGCCACTTCGCCGAAGCTCCAGCCGCGCACCTTGCCGAAGCGGCTGAACAGGGCGGCGATGGCGAAGATGTCGATGAAGGTGACGGCGAAGGCGCCGAAGGTCATCAGGAAGGTCGTGCCCGGATACTGCGCCTGGGCGCTGAGCGAGGCGGCGAAATAGCGGCGGAGCAGGCGCAAGGTGTCCATGCCTAACCTCCCTGCACCTGTAGCCGGCCCATGACCCGGCCCATCCAGAGCCGGCCCAGACCGACGAGGACGACGATCCAGAACACCTGCACCCCCAGTCCCGCCCAGGCGACCCAGCCGGTGATCTGGCCGAGATAGATGCGGAACGGGATGTCGACCACGCCGGCGAAGGGCTGCACGAACAGCGCGACGCGCGCCCAGTCCGGGAACAGCGGCAGCGGGATCAGGTTGCCGGAGAACAGGATGGCGAGCGGGGCGACAAAACTGTTCACCCCGCGATCGGTCAGGGTCGCGGCGACGCAGATGTTGATCAGCATGACGATGGACGAGGACAGCAGCACCACCAGCAGCATCGAGACGGTGAACATCAGGGCCGCCGCGAGGTCCGCCGGCGGCGCCCAGGCCCAGGCGCTCAAGCCCGCCAGCGGGAAGAGAATGGCGGTCATCGCAAACATCAGCGCCGCGCGGGGCGCCGCCCTGGCGGTCATCCAGGCCGCGGCGTTGACGAACCACCAGTCATAGGCGTCGACGGGCCGCAGCCGGTCATAGCCGACCGCCCCGGTGCGCACCTTGGCCGCCACGTCCGGGTCGCCGCTCCACGGGTTGAGCGACAGGAAGCCCTGGGCCAGCCAGGTATAGGTGATGACCTGGGCGAGACTGATCGGCGAGCGCGCCGCGGCGCCGGCGCCGGCGAAGAAGGCGGCGAAAACCATGATGTGGATGCCGCCCCACCAGCACTGGGTGGCGAACCCCGCCAGGGCAGCGGCGCGGTACTGCAGCATCAGCTGAAAGCGCGCCGAGAAGGTCGCCAGATAGGGGCGCAGCGCAGCTTCCACGTCAGGCCTCCTCAGCGCCGTGCAACTGGTAGAAGCGGGTGATCACTTCTTCGATGGCCGGCTCGTCGACGCGGATGTCCTCGACCGCGTGGTCGGCGGTGATGCGGGCGATCAGGGCCGGGACGGCGACGACGGCGGGATCGAAGGCCAGCTCCAGGGCGCGGCCGTCGCGGGCGCGCTCCTCGACGCCGGGAATGTCGATCGCCGGCGCTTCGGCGGCGAAGTCGACATGCAGCCGCCGCTCGGCCAGCACCCCGGCGCGCAGGGTCTCGTAGGGGCTGTCGGCCAGGATGGTCCCGTTGCCGATCACCACCACCCGCCGGGCCAGGGCCTCGATGTCGTGCATGTCGTGGGTGGTCAGGATGACGGTGACGCCGCGCTCGCGGTTCAGGGTGGCGACGAACTCGCGCACCGCCAGCTTCGACGGCGCGTCGAGGCCGATGGTCGGCTCGTCGAGGAACAGGATGGACGGGTCGTGCAGCATGGCCGCGGCGATCTCGCAACGCATGCGCTGGCCGAGCGACAACTGCCGCACGGGCTGGCCGAGCAGCCGCTCCAGCCGCATCAGTCCGACCATCTGGTCGCGGGTGGCGCGGTACCGGTCCGGCGGCACGCGGTAGATGGCGGCCAGGAGGTCGAAGCCCTCGATCACCGGAAGGTCCCACCAGAGCTGGGTGCGTTGGCCGAACACCACGCCGATGCGCGCCACGTGCTTGACGCGCTGCACCCAGGGGACCAGGCCGTCCACCTCGCAGCGTCCGGCGCTGGGACGGAGAATGCCGGAAAGGATCTTGATGGTGGTCGACTTCCCGGCGCCGTTCGGGCCGATCAGACCGACCAGTTCGCCGCGCTCCATGGCGAAACCGACGCCCTTCAGCGCCTCGATGGTGCGCCAGCGGCGATGGAACAGGCCGGCGACGGCGCCCCACGCGCCCGGCTCGCGCTCGGCGACGCGATAGGTCTTGGCGAGACCCTCGACCAGGATCTGCGGCATGGCGGGGCGTCCGCGTTCGATGATGAATTTGGGGGCGCGGAACCTAGGGCGGCGCCCGACGCGGGGTCAACCGCCAAGCTGAGAAGTTATCCGATGGCGGCTTTTGGGTGACAGTCGCGGTTCATTCCGCCGCCGCGACCGCCGTGACCGCCTCCGCCGCCTTCGGCATGCGGTTCCAGGCGTCGAGGGCGGCGATCTTGTAGGCTTCGGCGAGGGTCGGGTAGTTGAAGGTGTTCTCGACGAAATAGTCGAGGCCGCCTTCCAGGTTCAGCACCGCCTGGCCGATATGGATCAGCTCGGTGGCGCCCTCGCCGACGATGTGGACGCCCAGCAGCCGGCGGGTCTCCAGGGCGAAGATCATCTTCATGAAGCCGGAGCTCAGGCCCATGATGTGGCCGCGCGAAGTCTCGCGGAAGCGTGCCACGCCGCACTCGTAAGCAATTCCGCGCTCGCGCACCTGCTCCTCGGTCATGCCGATCATGGAGATCTCCGGCACCGAATAGATGCCGTAGGGAAAAAAGGCCGGCGCCGCCTGGCAGGGTTCGCCGAAGGCATGGCAGGCGGCGATGCGGCCCTGCTCCATCGAGGTGGAGGCGAGGCTGGGGAAGCCGATGACGTCGCCGGCGGCATAGATGTGCGGCACGGCGGTCTGGAAGGTGGCCGGATCGACCGCCAGCCGGCCGCGCTCGTCGCAGGTCAGCCCGCAGGCGGCGAGGTTCAGCGTCTCGACCGCCCCCTGGCGGCCGGCGGCGAACAGCACCATGTCGGCGCGCACCTGGCGGCCGTCGTCCAGGGCGATGACGCAGCGCTGCGGCTGATCGCAATGGATGGCCTTGACGTGGGCGCCGAAGCGCAAGGTGACGCCGCGATCGCGCAGGTCGTGGACGAACTCGTCGGCCAGTTCCTTGTCGACGAAGCCGAGCAGGCCGGGTCCAGGCTCCAGCACGGTCACCTGCACGTCCAGGGCGCTGAAGATGGTGGCGTATTCGATGCCGATCACCGTGGCGCCGACCACCGCCAGATGGCGGGGGATGCGGGCCAGGTCGAGGATGTCGTCGGAATCCAAGATGGTCTCGCCGTCGAAGGCGACGTTGGCCGGCCGGTGCGGCACCGTGCCCACGGTCAGCACGAAGCGGTCGGCCGCGACCCGGGTCAGCTCGCCCTCATCGCCGGCGACCTCGATCTGGTGGGCGTCGAGGAAGCGGGCGGCGCCGCGGAGGGTCTCGACCTTGTTGCGGGCGAACTGGTGCTCGAGGATCTCCACCTCGTGGTCCAGGGTCATGTAGAGGCGCTTGCGCAGGTCGTCGGCCCGGATGTCCTGCTTCACCCGATAGGCGCGGCCATAGAAGCCGCGCTCGCGCCAGCCCGACAGGTTGAGCACCGTCTCGCGCAGGGTCTTGCTCGGTATGGTGCCGGTGTGGACAGAGACGCCGCCGACCCGCCGGCCCTTTTCGACCACCAGCGCCGACTTGCCGAGCTTGGCCGCCTGAATCGCCGCGCGCCGCCCGGCCGGGCCGCTGCCGATCACCACCATGTCATAGCGCCTGGGCGCGCCGACGACAGGGCTTGGCGATTGGCGCGTGGACGGTCCGGTGCGGGTCACGCGAACGCTCCTGAAGAGGAAGACGCCGGCAGGCTAGGCCGGCCCCGGTTAAGGTGAGATTTGCCTTATCGTGTGACACTGTGACACTTCAGCCGCCACTTTTCCTTGCGCTTTTTGACGGCGACATCTCTTCTGCGCGTCCACCTGCCTGCTTCGCCCTTCGCCGCCCAATGAGTGGTCACCCTCCCTTGAGCAAGGCTCCGCTGCGATCTCACTGGCTAAGCCTGGCGGCGCCGATCGCCTTGCTGGTGGTGCTGGCGGCGATGACGGTCTTCCTGGCCATCGACCATCTGGCCCTGACCCGCACCGAGCGGGGCTGGGTCAATCACAGCCGCGATGTGATCGAGGCCACCCAGTCGCTGTTCTCGTCCGCCGTTGAGGTCGAGTCCGCCCAGCGCGCCTTCGCCATCAATGGCGACACCCGCTATCTCGACCATTTCGACGCCGACGCCGCCGCCGTCGCCGCGACGGGCGCCAAGCTGCTGGCCCTGGTCAGGGACAGCTCCGAACAGACCGCCCGGGTGGAGCGGCTGATCGACAACCTGAACCAGCGGGTTGCCGTCTCTCGCGCGCGCGTCGCGCTCTATCGCGCCGGCCAGGTCGAGGCGGCGCGCAACGGCAACCAGGGCGTCGGCAAGGCGGCCATGGACCGGGCGCGCGCCGCGACAGCCGAGATCATGGCTTCGGAAAAGACCCTGCTGGCGCGGCGGACGGCCAGGGCCAGCCGCTACGAGTCCATCGGCTTCATCATCGCGATTTCGCTGAGCGGCCTGGCCATTCTCGGTCTTGCCGCCCAGCTGATGATGATGGTGATGGCCAATCGCCGGCTGGAGCACGAAATCGCCGACCGCCACGCCGCCGAGGCCGCCCAGCGCGACTCGGAGGCGCGCTACCAGGCGATCTTCGCCAACAGCACCGACCTGCTCTCGGTGATCGACGTCTCGCCGCAAGGCGAGTTCCACATCGCGGCGATCAACCCCGCCTACGAAAAGGTCCTCGGCCGCAAGAACGAGACGGTGCAAGGCCTGGAGCTGCACCAGATCGCCCGCGGGCCGCAGCTGAAGGCCCTGGTCGCCCACCTGCAGCGCGTCATCGAGGGCGGAATCCCGGCCTTCACCCGCGACCGGGTGAACCTGCCCGGCGGCCAGCGCATCTGGGAATCGATCATGGCGCCGGTCCGCAACGCCGAGGGCCGCGTCGAGCGGGTGGTCGGCTCGGCGCGCGACGTCACCGAACGCGAGCAGGCCCAGGAGCGCCTGCGTCAGGCCCAGCGGATGGAGGCGGTCGGCCACCTGACCGGCGGGGTGGCCCACGACTTCAACAACCTCCTGCAGGTGATCCGCGGCAACCTGGAGCTGATCGCCGCCAAGGTGAAGGACCCCGAAGCCTCGCAGCGGATCACCAACGCCCTGCACGGCGCCGATCGCGCCGCCGCCCTCACCCGCCAGTTGCTGGCCTTCGCGCGCCGCCAGCCGCTTGAGCCAAGGGTGGTGAACCTCGGCCGGCAGGTCACCGAGATGGCCGAGATGCTCCGCCGCACCCTCGGCGAAAGCATCGAGGTGGAGACGGTGATCGCCGGCGGCCTCTGGAACACCCTGGCCGACCCGACGCAGGTGGAGAGCGCGGTGCTGAACCTGGCGCTGAACGCCCGCGACGCCATGCCGGACGGCGGACGGCTGACCATCGAGATCACCAACGCCGTGCTCGACGAGGCCTATGCGCGCCAGCAACCGGACCTGGAGCCTGGCCAATATGTGCTGCTGGCGGTCTCCGACACCGGCCACGGCATGGCCAAGGAGACGCTGTCCAAGGTGTTCGAGCCCTTCTTCACCACCAAGGGCGAGGAAAAGGGCACCGGGCTTGGCCTTTCGATGGTCTACGGCTTCGTGCGCCAGTCGAACGGCCACGTGCAGATCTACAGCGAACCCGACCAGGGCACGACGGTGAAAATCTACCTGCCGCGCTCGCGGCAGGCGGCCGCGGCCGTCGAGCCGGCGCACACCGGACCTGTGGGCGGCCGCAGCGAGGTGATCCTGGTGGTCGAGGACGACGACCTGGTCCGCGCCTCGGCGGTCGGGCTGCTGCGCGACCTGGGCTATATCTGCCTGCATGCCTCCGACGGGGCGGCGGCGCTCGAGCTGCTGAAGTCCGGCGCCAAGGTCGATCTTCTGTTCACGGACGTTGTCATGCCCGGACCGGTGAAGAGCCGCGACCTGGCCAGGGAGGCGCAGCGGCTGCGCCCGGGCCTGCCGGTGCTGTTCACCTCGGGCTACACCGAGAACGCCATCGTGCACCAGGGGCGGCTGGACCAGGGGGTCCAACTCCTGAGCAAGCCCTATACCCGCGACGATCTGGCCCGGCGCATCCGCGGCCTGCTGCACGCCGCGCAGGCGGTGGTGCTGGTGGTCGAGGACGACGCCCTGGTGCGGATGGCGGCCGTCGACATGGTCCAGGCCCTGGGGTTCACGGCGCTGCAGGCCGGCGACGCGGGCGAGGCGATGGCGATCCTGCGCGGCAAGGGCCGGATCGACGTGCTGTTCGCCGACATCGGCCTGCCCGGCATGCGCGGTCCGGAACTGGCCGCCAAGGCCGTGGCGCTGCGCCCCGATCTGAAGGTGATCTTTGCGTCCGGCTACAGTGAAAACGAAGAAGCCCGCGCCTTCGGCGGCGCCGAGCATCTCGGCAAACCCTATCAGCACGACCAGCTGGCCGAAGTGCTGGGCAAGGCGGTGGCTTAGCGGCGCCGCCGCTTTCTCTTTATCCGTCGTGGCCCGACCTGTTGGGGCCACCCATGATCATCGTCTGGGATCAGTGTCCATGCCCCCCGCATTCCGCCGCTTCGCGGCTCCAGCGGAGGGTGACGGACTAAGTTTTTTAGTTCCCGCCCCAGTCTATCCCCGGGGTTTCCGGAGCCTCAGCGACGCCGCTGTTCAGAACCCGTTGCATGGTCACGACGTCGACCCAGCGGCCGGCCTTGAAGCCCAGGCCGCGCAGGACCCCCGACGACTCGAAGCCGCAGGCGCGGTGCAGGCCGACGGAGCCGGCGTTGCCGCTGTCGCCGATCATCGCCACCATCTGGCGAAGGCCCAGCGCCTCGGCCTCGCCGATCACCGCCGTCAAAAGCGCCTTGCCGATCCCCTGCCCCAGCCGGTCCGGCGCGATATAGACGCTGTCCTCGACCGTGTAGCGATAGGCCGCCCGCGTCCGGAACGGCGAGGCGTAGGCGAAACCGGCGACGGCGCCGTCGATCTCGGCGACCAGGTAGGGCAGGCCATGGCTCAGCACGGCCGCGAGCCGCCGGCCCACCTCCTCCATGGACGGCGCGATCTCCTCGAAGGTGCCGAAGCCGTGCAGCACATGGTGGCCGTAGATCGCCGCCAGCGCCGCCGCATCGGCCGTCGTCGCCGGCCGGATCCTCACGCCGCCGTCTCCCAGCCCCGCTCGATCGTCCAGACCGCGAAGGCGTAGTCCAGGGCGATCTCCTTCAGGAAGTCGAACCGGCCCGAGGCGCCGCCGTGTCCGGCCTCCATGTTGATCTTCAGGAGGATGGGCGCGTCGCCGGTGGTCTTCTCGCGCAGCCTGGCCACCCACTTGGCCGGCTCCCAATAGGTGACGCGCGGGTCCGACAGGCCGCCGGTGGCCAGCACCGCCGGATAGGCCTTGGCGGCGACATTGTCATAGGGACTGTAGCTGGCGATCAGGTCGTAGGCGGCCGGATCGGTCAGCGGATCGCCCCACTCCGGCCATTCCGGCGGGGTCAGCGGCAGGCTGGCGTCGCTGATGGTGTTCAGCACGTCGACGAACGGCACCGCGCCGATGATCCCGGCCCAGAGGTCCGGCCGCATGTTGGCGACCGCCCCCATCAGCATGCCGCCGGCCGAACCGCCATAGGCGACGATGCGGCCCGCGGCGCCGTAACCAAGGGCGACCAGGTGCTCGGCGCTGGCGATGAAATCGGTGAAGGTGTTGGGCTTTTTCGGTCCGCGGCCGTCGAGGAACCAGCCATAGCCCTTTTCCGAGCCGCCGCGCACGTGGGCCGTGGCCCAGATCCAGCCGCGATCGACCAGCGACAGCTGGCGGATGGAGAAGTGCGGGTCCATGGATAGTCCGTAGGCCCCATAACCGTACAGCAGCAGCGGCGCCGAGCCGTCCAGCCTGGCGTCCGCGCGCATCAGCACGGTGATCGGGACCTCGGCCCCGTCAGGCGCCCTGGCGTAGAGCCTGCGGGTGACGTAGGCGGCGGGGTCGTGGCCGGACGGAATCTCCTGGGTCTTGCGCAAGACCCGCGCGCCGGTGGCCATGTCGTAGTCGATCCACTGCTTCGGGGTGGTCGGCGATTCGTAGACGAAGCGCATGGTGGTGGTGTCGAACTCGTAGCCGCCGCCGAGGCCGAGCGCATAGGCCTCCTCGTCGAAGGCGATCTCGTGTTCCGCGCCCGAGCCGCGGGCGGTCAGGATGATGCGGTTCAGGGCGTTCTCGCGCACCAGCCGCACGAACCAGTCCTTGTAGGCGCCGATGCCGACGACGAACTGGCCGGGCTTGTGGGGGAGCCAGTCCTTCCAGTTGGCGCGGCCGGCATCGGATTGCGGCGCCTCGACCACCTTGAAGTCGATGGCGCCCTCGGCGTTGGTGTGGATGAAGATGCGCCCGTCCCAGTGCTCGACATCGTAGCGCAGGCCGACCGTGCGCGGCTCGACCACCCGCGGTTCGGCGGTGGGATCGGCGGCCGGGACCAGCCGCACCTCCGAGGTCTCGTGGTCGCCGGCGCCGATGACGATGTAGGCGTCCGAGCTGGTCTTGCCGATGGACAGGAAAAAACCGTCGTCCGGCTCCTCGTAGACCAGCACGTCATCGCCGCTCCCGCCCCGCGCCGGGCGGCGGAAGACCTTGGCGGGCCGGCCGTTGTCGTCGCGCCAGATCCAGAACAGCCAGTTTGAATCCGGCGACCAGGTGAAGTCGCCGGTGGCGCTTTCGACCGGCTCGTCCAGCACCTCGCCGGTGATCAGGTCCTTGATGAGGATGCGATAGACCTCCGAGCCCTGCTCATCGACCGCATAGGCGAACAGGCCATGGTCGGGGCTGTGATGGGCGGCCCCGACGTGGAAATAGGCGTGGCCCTTGGAGAGGGCGTCCTCATCCACCAGGATGGTCTCCTCGCCGCCGCCGCGCGGCCGCCGGGCGTGGATCGGATGCTGGGCGCCGGTCTCGTAGCGCCAGTAATAGTCCCAGGGACCGTCCGGCGACGGGACCGAGGCGTCGTCCTCCTTGATGCGCCCCTTCATCTCCGAGAACATCGCCGCCTGTAGCGGCTCGGTCGCCGCCAGCATGGCCTTGGTGTAGGCGTTCTCGGCCTCCAGGTGGGTCTTGACGTCGGCGCGGATCACGGTCGGATCGCGCAGCACCGCCTGCCAGTTCTCGTCGCGCAGCCAGGCATAGTCGTCGACCCGCTCGCGGCCGAGCTGGGTGACATGTTTGGGGACCTTGGCGGCGACGGGCGGCGTGGGCTTGCTCATGGGCGGGGATTTATCAGCCCAGGGGTCCGCCGGCCAACCTCTGCTTCAGGTCACCGCCCGCCCGCGCGGCCGACGCCACTCCGCGCAACCATCCAGCCCGTGCGCCTTGCTGAATGATCGGGCACGGAGCTTTCGGGTCGGTCCCGAACGGCGCCGCCTGGCCCGTCGGTCGCTGCGTCCCTTGGTCCCACTCGACGCCGGCTCGGCCATGGCGGAGAATGGTTGTTGAGAGTCGTTTCGCGACATGGCGCAGCTTGTGTGCGGCGGCGACCTGCTTCAAATGGCGAAACGGCCTAGTTCGGGGGCTGGCGTATGTCAGTGGATATTTCCGCTCAGCTGATCCAGGCGACCGTCCAGGTGGAGCAACAGCTCCCGGACGGCAGCCACATCATCGGCACCGGCTTTCTGGTCAGCGATCCGACCGCGGACGGCAAGCCGCGCACGGTGCTGGTCACCGCCAACCACGTGCTGAACCGGATGACCGGCTCCGAAGCCCATATCGGCTATCGGGTGCAGACCAAGGAAGGCTGGCGCTACGACCCGCGCCCGATCGTGATCCGGACCGCCAAGGCCGAGCTCTGGACCCACAATCCCAGCCGCGACGTGGCGGCCATCGTGGTCAAGGCGCCGCCGGAGTTCGCCAAGTCGGCGATTCCGCTCGACTGGCTGGCCGACGGCGACACCTTCGCCAAGTACGACATCAGCCCCGGCGACGAAATGATGGTGCTGGGTTATCCGCAAGGGCTTTCGGCCGACTCGGCGGGCTTCCCGATCCTGCGCTCCGGCCGCGTCGCTTCGCCGATCGACGCGCCGAGCAACGCCTCGCCGACCTTCCTGCTGGATTTCCGCGTCTTCCCAGGCAATTCCGGCGGGCCGGTGTTCATCTCCCAGGTCGACCGCCACCGGCCGGACACCGACCAGACCGAGAACGTCCAGTTCGTCGCCGGCATGCTGACCCAGCAGGTCGAGTTGAACGATCAGCGCCTGGAGATCGGCATCGTCACCGACGCCGCCTTCATCCGCGACACCATCGCCCTGCTCGACAAGCCGAGGAGCCACGCCGCGCCGGCCGCACCCGACGCCTCGCCGATCCCCGACGCCCCGGTGACCATCACCGACGCCGCCGCCAATGTCGGCACGGCGGTCGGGGATTAGGAACCCGATCAGTCCGGCGACTCCACGGTGAGTTCGAAGGACACCACCGGAAAGGCGTCGTTGACCAGGCCGACCAGGTCCAGCGGCGCGCCGGCGGTCTCGGGTCGCCGCCAGCGGACGTCGTAGCCCAGTTCGACGCCGCCGGACTCGGCGTTGCGGGTCTGCTGGCGAAAGCGGGCGTCGTAGCCCAGCGGCGCGAGCAGGGCCGTGAGCTGGCCGGGCGAAGCGCCAGCGTCGGCGCTGATCACCAGCCAGGCCCGGTGCTCGCGGGGAATCCGCAGATCCAGCCATTTCAGCCCCATCAGGGTCAGGATCGCCAAGGCGGTGGCCGCCACGCCCAGCCCAAGCTGTCCGCCGCCGAAGCAGAGGCCGATCACCGTGGTCAGCCAGATGGTCGCGGCGGTGGTGACGCCGGTGACCAGATCGCCGCGCTTCAGGATGGCGCCGCCGCCGATGAAGCCGACCCCGGTGAGGATGCCCAGCGGCAGCCGCATCAGGTCCATGACCGCGAACGACTCCTGGGTCTTGCCGCCGACCGGCAGCAGCACGTTGGCCTGGATCATAGCCACCGAAGCGGCCAGGCCGACCAGCATGGTGGTGCGCAGTCCCGCCGCGTGGCCGCGCGCGCCGCGGTCGAAGCCGATCAACCCGCAGGCGGCCATGGTCAGCACCAGGCGAAGGCCGATATCTTCCCAGGACGGATGAAGAGGCACTCGATTCCTCCACCGCATCTTCCGCTGAGCGTGGATCGCGCAACTGCGGCAAAGGTTCCGAATCGTCGGGTGCGTCGGGAGGGCGTCGGTAGCTGGGGGCGGGATCGAACCGCCGACCTGTGGGTTATGAATCCACCGCTCTAACCATCTGAGCTACCCAGCCAAACCGAGGGGCGCTGGGTTATAGGGGCAAGGTCAGCGGCCTTCAAGCAAGCGGTTTATCGCGGCCCACAGCCGTTCCCCGCCGGCCTCCATGCCGTATGGCGCGATGGCCTCGGCCTGGGCCAGTCTCGCGCGCTCCAGCGTGGTCTGCGGATCGTCCAGCGCCGCGCCGATGGCGATGGCCAGGGCGTCGGGTGCCTCAGGCTTGACCAGCCGGCCGTAGCGGCCTTCGCCCAGCAGCACGCGCGGGCCCTCGATGTCGGCGGCGACCACCGGGGCGCCGGCGGCCATGGCCTCGATGACCACCAGGCCGAAGGATTCCGTCCGCGACGAGCAGACGAAGAGATCGAGCCCGGCCAGCAACCGCTCCGGCGGGCTGACCCAGCCGGGGAAGTCGACGCGGTCGCTCAGGGCCAGCCCGTCGGCCAGCGCCTTGAGCTCGGCCCTGGCCGGACCCTCGCCGGCGATGGTCAACCGGAAGGCGCGGCCGCGGTCGCGCAGCCTGGCGGCGGCCTCGATCAGGATGTCGAAGCCCTTTTCCTCGTGCAGCCGGCCGAGCGTGCCGATGCGCGGCGGATGGGCCATGGCGCGGCGCGGCGGGGTGCGGGCGAGCGGCGCGAAATTCTCCACCACCGCGAGCTTGACGGCGGGAAAGCGCGCGGCGACCGACTCCGCCACCCCCGGACTGACACAGATGGCCAGGTCGGCTCGCGCCACCGGCCGCCGGGCGCGGAAATTGTGCACCACCGCGGCGATCTTCGCCTGGCGGGACAGGGCCGGCATGGCCAGGGCGATACCGCGCGAGCCATGGGCGAGGACCACGTCGGGGGCGAAGCCTTTGCCGACGGCGCCAAGCGCCCAGCCCTGGCGCGGATCGATCGGGCTGGCCGGCTTCAGGCCGGCGAAGCCGTCCGGTGTATCCAGAAGCGCCTTTTCAAACCAGCTGCCCGCCAAGCCGACCGACAGCACCTCGGCCCCCCGCGCCGCGAGCGCCCGGTGATAATAGAGCGCCATGGATTCCAGGCCGCCAGCAGCGGGGGCGAGCATCAGGTTGAGGATTCGGGCGCTGGCCATCGCCGTCAGTCCGGCGCGTGGAGGGTGGGCCAGGGATAGGCGGCCGCATCCAGCCGATCAAGCGCCACGTCCAGCGCATACTGGGCGATGCGGCGTTCGTTGAACAGCGCGTGATAGCGGGCGCGGCCGGCGGCGGCGACCGCCATGCGGTGGGCGGGGTCGCGGACCAGTCGGTCGATGGCCGCGACCACCTCGTCGAAGCTCGAGAAGAAGATCATCTCGTCGTCGGAGAACAGCCGGTCGTAGCCGGTGGAGCGCTCGATCATCACCGCCAGGCCGTTGCCGGCCAGATGGGCCAGGCGGTCGGAGCTGTAGAGCAGCTGGTCGGCGCGGCGGCTGATGTTGAGGCCGATGGCCGCCGATTCCAGCGCCTGCTGATAGGCCGCGCCGCCGAGGCCCGCATGGCCGAGCAGACCGGCGAGCTTGGGCCGGAGCTTCGGCAATGCCGCCAGCACGGCGCGCATGAACTCGTCCATGTTCCAGGCCTTGCCGCCCACGTCTCGCAGATCGGCCGGATCGCCGCAGGCATAGAAGAGGTCGAAGGGCAGCTCCGCCTTCAGATGGTTTTCGCCGCGCTCGATGGAGAGATCCACCGGATTGGGCATGAAGCCCAGCCGCTTGCCGGGCCGCGCCAGCGGCGCCAGGGCGGCGCCGGCGGTGCTGACCAGGCTGGCGTCGACGACGGCCAGGTTGCGGCTCAGCCGCTCGATATTGCCCGGCTCGAACAAGGCGTCGACGCTCCACTGCAGCACCCGCATGCCCGGCAGTCGCCCACGCAGGTCGGCGACGGTTTCCGGGCGGACGATGTCGGTCTGGCCGAGGATCAGCACGTCGGGGCGGACGGCGAGGCAGAGATTGCTCAGCGCCTTGTTGGCGTAGCGTCCGCCGCCAACCCGGTGCGGCCCGAGCAGCGAGCCGGCCATGGCCGCGTCGCGGTCGCTGTAGTTCAGCACCTGATGGCCGTTGCGGATCAAGCCGTTGGTCAGCTTGCGCTCGACGTTGTTCTGGAACGCGCCCTTGGGCCGGATGCCGAAATTGGCGGCGTGAACGATCAGGACCACGGCGGCTACCCTTTTGGGCTCGCCAGCCTGTCGGCGACCGCCTCGCCGATGGCCAGCGACGAGGTCAGGCCGGGGCTTTCGATGCCGAACAGGGCGATGAGGCCGGGAAGGCCATGCATCTCGGCGCCGTCGAGGCGGAAGTCCGGTTGCGGCTCCCCCGGCCCGTGCAGCTTCGGGCGGATGCCGGCATAGTCGGGACTGAGCGCGCCGTCCGGCAGGCCGGGCCAGAAGCGGCGGATGTATGACTCGAATCCGGGCTCGCGCCCCGGGTCGACGCTGTAGTCCTCGTGATCGACGTAGGACAGATCCGGTCCGAAGCGGGCTTGGCCGCCCAGGTCGCGGCGATAGTGGACGCCGAGGGCGCCGACGATGGGCGGCGGATAGATCAGCCGCTGGAACGGCGGGCGGCCATTGAGCGCGAAATAGACTCCCTTGCCGTAGTGCAGCTTCGGGATGCGGTCGGCGGGATAGCCGTCGATCCTGGCCGCCGCGGCCTGGGCGCCCAGGCCGCCGGCGACGACCAGCAGACGGCAGGTCAGCGTGGTCGGCTCGGCCCCGCCGGCGCGAACGCGAAAGCCGCCGCCGGACAGCGCCTCGGCGCCCTCGAACGGGGTCTCGACCACCACCGCGCCGCCGCGATCCTCGATCTCGCCATTGAGGGCCAGCATGTAGCCATGACTGTCGAACAGGCCGCTCTCGGCGGACTGAAGCGCCATCACCGCCTTCAGCTCGGGCTCCAGCGCCCGGGCCTGGGCGCCGCTCAGCTCGCTCATGCCCTCGACGCCGTTTTCATGGGCCTGGACGCCGATGGCCTCGACGCGGCTGATCTCATCCGGCTCGGTCGCCACCACCAGCTTGCCGCATTTGAGGTGGTCGACGCCGTGGCTTTCCAGGAAGGCGTAGAGCCGCCGGCGGCCCTCGACGCAGAACCGCGCCTTCAGCGAGCCGGTGGGATAGTAGAGGCCGGCGTGGATCACCTTGGAATTGCGCGAGGAGACCCCCTGGCCGATGGTCGGGCCCTTTTCCAGCACCGCGACCGAGAGGCCGCGCTGGGCCAGGGCGTAGCCGCAGGCGAGGCCGACCGCGCCAGCGCCCACCACCACGGCGTCGAAATCGAACGGAATCGCGGCTTCGGCCATGGGATCGGCCTTAGCCCATCGGCGCCGCGGCGCACAGTAAGATGCATTCGCGCCGACGGTTTCGCCCGTCATCCGATGCGCCTATCTGGAAAGCCAGGAGGACCAGCCATGATCGAATTCATCATCGACGCGCGCCGCCGCGATCTGGGCGGGTTCGAGGTCGGCCGGGTGCTGCCCTCGGCCAAGCGGCGCATGGTCGGGCCGTTCGCCTTCTTCGACCATATGGGTCCGGTGGACATGCCGGCCGGCGTGCCGCGCTCCACCGACGTGCGGCCGCACCCGCATATCGGGCTGTCGACGGTGACCTACCTGTTCTCCGGCGAGATGCGCCACCAGGACAGCCTCGGCACCGACCAGCAGATCCGGCCGGGCGACGTCAACTGGATGACCGCCGGGCGGGGGATCAGCCATTCCGAGCGCTTCGACGGCCTGATCCGCGACCATGGCGGCCATATGGACGGCATCCAGGCCTGGGTCGCCCTGCCGGAAGGCCAGGAGGAGATCGCGCCGGCCTTCGCCCACCATTCGGGGCCGGACGACCTGCCCTACTACGAGACCGGCGGCCTGAAGGCGCGGCTGATCGCCGGCGCGGCCTTTGGCGCCAAGGCGGCGGTGAAAACCCATTCGCCGATGTTCTACGTGCACTGGGACATGGCGGCGGGGACGAAGGCGGCGCTGCCGGCGGAATATCCCGACCGGGCGGCCTTCATCGTCTCCGGCGCGGTCGAGGTTGACGGCGCGCGCCACGAGGCCGGTCGCATGCTGGTGTTCACGCCGGGCGACACGGTGACGTTCGAAGCGCTGGAGCCGTCGGTGGTGATGCTGCTGGGCGGCGAGCCGCTGGGCGAGCGTCACCTGTGGTGGAACTTCGTCTCCTCGTCGATGGACCGGATCGAGCAGGCCAAGGCCGACTGGAAGGCCGGCCGCATCCCGCTGCCGCCCCACGACCGCGACGAATTCATCCCGCTTCCGGACGACCCTCCGCCCCCCGCGCCGCCGTCGATGTCCTAGGCCTGCGCCCGCAACGCATCCGCGGCGGCCTTGCCGTATTGGACGCCGGTCCAGAGGGTGACGCCGGTGGCCAGGACCAGCAGCAACTGGGCGCTCATCCAGGCCAGCTGCAGATCGGCGAGCGGGACCGGAATGCGCCAGGCCGGCCAGAACCAGAGGATCATCAGCATCCCGAGCGAGACCAGCTGCAGGGTGGTCTTGGTCTTGGCCAGGAAGGTCACCGGCAGCTTGATGCCGCGCGGCGCCAGCACCTCGCGCAGGGCCGAAACGGCGAACTCGCGAAACAGGATCAGGCCGCCGAGGGCGCCGAACATATAGGGCAGGCCGACGATCATCAGGCCGATGATGGCGCCGCAGACCAGGATCTTGTCGGCGATCGGGTCGAGGATGGCGCCGGCCAGGCTGGTGACGCCCCAGCGCCGGGCCAGCCAGCCGTCGAAGAAGTCGGTGACGCCGGCGACCACGAAGGCGATCACCGAGAACCAGACCAGGACCATGCCGGCGGTTTCGGAAACCGCCGCGCCATGCTCGCCGGCTCCGATGGTCACCAGCGCGGCGAACATGGCCAGCGACAGCACCAGGCGCGCGACGGTCAGCAGGTTGGGCAGGTTGGTCATGGGCGGTCCTTACGGCCTTTTCAGCCCTTGCGGAAAAATCCGTAGATGCGGTCGGCCAGGGCGGTGCTGACGCCCTCGACCTTGGCCAGGTCGCTGGCCGAGGCGCGGGAGACGCCGCGCGCCGAGCCGAAGGCGTGCAGCAGGGCCCGCTTCTTGGCCGCCCCGACCCCCTCGATCTCGTCCAGCGGATTTCTGGTCATCTCCATGTTCCGCCGCACCCGGTGGGTGCCGATGGCGAAGCGGTGCGCCTCGTCGCGCAGCCGTTGCAGATAGTAGAGCACCGGGCTTTTCGGCTCGAGCATGAAGGGCGGCTTGCCCGGCATGAAGAAACGCTCCAGCCCGGCGTCGCGATCCGGCCCCTTGGCGACCCCGACCACGACGATGTCGTCGACGCCCAGGTCGGCCATCACCTCCGTGGCCGCCTGCAGCTGGCCGGCGCCGCCGTCGATCAGCACCAGGTCGGGGCGCGGGCTCGCCTCCCCGGCCTCCTCCTCCTTGACCAGCCGGGCGAAGCGGCGGCGCAGCACTTCGCGCATCATGCCGTAGTCGTCGCCGGGGGTGAGCTCGGTGCTCTTGATGTTGAACTTGCGGTACTGGTTCTTCTGGAAGCCGTCGGGCCCGGCGACGATCATGCCGCCGACCGCGTTCGTGCCCATGATGTGCGAGTTGTCGTAGACCTCGATCCGCTCCGGCTGGCCCTCCAGGCCGAACACCTCGCAGACCCCGGCCAGCAGTTTTCCTTGCGCCGAGCTCTCGGCCATCTTGCGGCCCAGCGCCTCGCGGGCGTTGGTCAGGGCGTGGTTGACCAGGTCGCGCTTTTCGCCGCGCAGCGGGCGGGCGATCTCCACCTTGCGGCCGGTCTTCAGGCAGAAGGCCTCGGCCAGAAGCTCGCGGTTGGGCACGTCGTGGGAAAGCAGGATCAGGCGCGGAATCGCCTGGGACTCGTAGAACTGGCCAAGGAAGGCGTCGAGGATGCCCGGCTCCTCGTCGGCCGCCTCGATGGTGTTGGCGACGCGCGGGAAATAGGCGCGGTTGCCCCAGTTCTGCCCGGCGCGGAAGAAGAAGACCTGGACGCAGGCTTGGCCGCCTTCGGCATGGACGGCAAAGACGTCGGCCTCGACCACGTTCTGCGGATTGATCGACTGGTCCTGGCTGACCGAGGACATGGCGCGGATGCGGTCGCGCAGGCGGGCGGCGCGCTCGAACTCCATCGCCTCGGCCGCCGCGCTCATCTGCTCGGAAAGCGTGGTCATCACCGCCCGGCTCTTGCCGCGCAGGAAGTCGTGGGCCTGTTCGACCAGGAGGTCGTAGTCGCCGGGGCTGACCAGGTCGACGCAGGGCGCCGAGCAGCGCTTGATCTGGTAGAGCAGGCAGGGCCGCGTGCGGCTCTCGAACACCGAGTCCGAGCAGGAGCGCAGCAGGAAGGCCTTCTGCAGGCTGTTGACGGTGCGGTTGACCGCCCAGGCCGAGGCGAAGGGGCCGAAATAGTCGCCGGGGATGGTGTGGGCCCCGC
Source organism: Caulobacteraceae bacterium (assembly GCA_036272595.1). Classification (GTDB taxonomy): domain Bacteria; phylum Pseudomonadota; class Alphaproteobacteria; order Caulobacterales; family Caulobacteraceae; genus Poindextera. Next base: position 80,444 of record DATAYM010000005.1, on the reverse strand, counting down.
GATGCTTGCGTATCTGGGCGGCGCGGTGATCGCGGCGGATGAGGATTTCCGGAAAGCTCTTGTCGTCTCGCAGCTGGACATTGAAGCGCGGCTTCAGCTGCTTGATCAGGTTGATCTCGAGCAGCAGGGCCTCGGTCTCGGTCTTGGTGGTGACGAACTCCATCGACCGGGTGAGATGGATCATGTGCGCCACCCACTGGGTGTGGGCGCGGCCTTGCGCGTACTGGCTGACCCGCTTCTTCAGCGAGCGCGCCTTGCCGACATAGAGCGCCTCGCCGTCGTCGCCGAGCATGCGATAGACCCCCGGCGCGTCGGGCAGCCGGCGCACGTGGTCCTTGATCACGTCGATGCCGATCAGCGGTTGGGCGAGGTCGTCGGCCATGCCCGATGATATAGGCGACTCCCGGCGGCGCGAAGGGGCGCTGACCGTCCGTTCAGCGGAAGGTCAGCCAGCCGTGGGCCATGCCGGTGGCGAACAGGGGGGCGAGCAGCAGGAGCGCCATTTCCGCCCGCAGGATCATCTGGATGCGGCCGAACTGACCGGCCGCCAGTTGCGGCGTCTGGCCGGCGCGCACGACACCCCGCCAGCGGATGAAGACCACGGTCGGGTAGATCGACAGCAGGGCGACGATCACGAACAGCGCCACCAGGATGTGGAAGGCGACGTCGTGCAGGTAATAATCCACGCCCTTCTCCAGGAACATCCGCATGACGCCAGTGATCAGCACCACGGTCGCCGCGGCGCCGTAGGTCCCGTCCAGGATCTGCAGGGTCCTCGCCTCGGCCAGGCTCGGCTGCGGCTTGAGGACCAGGTGCTCGCCCAAGAGGCAGGCGAGGAACAGCATGATGCCGATGTAGTGGATCCAGGCGACGACGATGGGCCAGACCATGTGTTCGCTCCCGACCCGACGGTCACACGCATCTTCGCAACGACGCAGCCGGCAAAGCAAGCCCCGGGGATTGACCTTGGAGGCGCTCCGGACAAGGCTTGCGCAAAATTCAGGCGGGGAAACATGGCGGCCGTCGAGACCCTGGAAGCGCGCGCCAAGGCGCAGGGCTGGCCCGACGGCCTGGTCGAGCGCGCCCAGGCGGTGAAGACGCCGAGCCAGCAGTTGCAGCAATGGCTGCAGACCCCTGCGACGCCCAACCACCTGTTCCAAATCGAACGGATCGTCGAGGTCTTCGAACGGCTTGCCAACGGCCCCTATCGCGCCCGCGAGCTGACCTATCGCGACCAGGAGAGTTTCAGCGACCTCTGGGCCAACGCGCCGGAAAAGGTCGGCGACTGGGAGGTGACGGTCGAGCGCTCGCCAAACCCGCTGGCGCAGTTTCGCCTGCAGCCCGGCTGCAGCATCAGCGTCATCGAGGTCGCCGGCGAACTGGTCGCCTGCACCGCCTGGGCGCCCGCCAACTGCATGATCGCCGGCCAGCCGGTCAGCATCCATTATGCCCAGGCGTTGCGCGTGCGCGGCGGTCGCCGCGGCGAGGGGTTGGGCGACCTGGTGCGGCGCTTTCCCGCCCGGGCGCTGCAGAAACCCACCATCGGCCAGGTCATGTACATGCGCATCGGCAACGCCGGCATGGCCGGGTTCCTCGAGGCGGTGAAGTTCATGGCCGAGGGCGACCGGCCGCAGAAGGTGGTCGGCGTGACCTATCTGGCCACGGCCGGGGCGAAGGCGAACGCCGTCGGCGTGCGGCCGATCGCCGAGGCGGACCTGGCCGCCTGCGCCGCCATGATCAACCGCACCCACGAGGGACTGGACCTGTTCCGGCCGCTTGGCGAGGAGAGCCTGCGGATGGTGCTGGACGAGGGGTTCTGGGGCGCGGGCGCGCCCTGGCAGGGCCGCGTCTATGGCTGGGCGGACGTTCATGTGCTGGAGGAGGATGGCCAGATTCTCGCGTGCGCCGGCCTTTGGGATCGCGGCCGCGACATGCGCGAGGTGTGGCGCTCGCAGGCCGGCGAGGAACGCCGCGTCGAGGTGGCCGCCGCCCTGGAGACCGGCTGCGCCGCTGGCCGCGACGACGCCCTGGCGCGGCTGCTGCGCCATCTGGCCGGCCTCGCCGCCGAGCGCGGTCGCCAGAGCCTGATCGTCGACCTGGAGCATCTGCCCGAGGTCAAGACGCGGCTCGCTGACCTCGACCCGCGGGTGGAATCCCGCACCCTGGAATGGAGCCCCTTTGGGCCCCAAACGCCGCCGACGCTGGGCGAGTGCCACATCGATCTGCGCTACTGGTAGGCGCCAAGGAGGCGGAATGATTGTCCAGACCTGCCGTGTACTGCTCAATGTGGCTGACATCGAGACCAGCCTCGGCTTTTGGCGCGACCTGATCGGGTTCGAGGTGGTCGACCGCTTCGACCATGAAGGCGCGCCGGTTTTCGCCAGCGTTCGCTCCGGCGACGTGCAGCTGATGCTCAACGCCCGCGGCGGCGACCCCGCACCGCGCCTGGCGCGGCCGCGCTACACCGAGGCGGTGATCTATCTGGGCGTCGAATCCGTCCACGACTTGGTTCGCGAGCTGCGCGGCAAGGGGTGCGAAGCCCCGGACCCCGAGCCGCAGGACTACGGCGTCGACGAGATCACCCTGCGCGATCCCGACGGCTACGAGATCGCCTTCACCAGCCCGCGCGCCGGTCCCTAGAGCCGCAGGCTGCCGTCGGCGATCTTGGCCATCAGCACCGGCGTGATCGGGGTGTAGCCCCGTTCGCCGTCGCGCACATAGAGCGGCTCGGTGACGGTGGCGGAATCGAAGCCCTGGGCGACCATGTCGATCTTGCGGTGCTTGAAGGTGCCGGTGACGGCCAGTTCCGGCTGCAGGCGCACGAACACCGGCCGCGCATAGGCCGGCAGGGCCGCGTCGACCTGGCCGGCGAGAGCGGAAATCTCGAAGCCGGGCCCGACCACCAGCGAGGCCATGCCGGCGCGGCCGTCCAGCTCGCCGACCTTGACGCCGTAGACGCTGGCCTCCTTGACCCCGGGCAGCCCCGACAAAGCCTGCTCGACCTCGCCGGTGGAGACGTTCTCGCCCTTCCAGCGGTAGGTGTCGCCGATGCGGTCGACGAAATAGAAATAGCCCTCGGCGTCCTGGCGCATCAGGTCGCCGGTGGCGAACCAGGCGTCGCCGGGCTTGAACATGTCGTGCAGGATCTTGCTTTCGCTGGCCTTCCTGTCGGCATAGCCGCTGAATTCGGTGCGCGCGCCGGGGTGGATCTCGCCGATGCACTCGCCGATCTCGCCGGGGCTGGCCTCGATGCCGCGGCCGTTGGCGGCGCGCACCACCGTTCCGGCCTCGACGTCGAAGCGGGCCACGCGGACGTTGAACCAGGCTCGCGCATAGCCGGGAATGCGGCCGATGGCGCCCGGCTGGCCGTCCAGGTTGAACAACGAGACGTTGCCCTCGGTCGAGCCGTAGAATTCGAGGATCTCCGGGATGCGGAAGCGGGTCTTCACCGTCTCCCAGATCTCCGGACGCAGGCCGTTGCCGAAGGCCAGCTTCAACGGATGGGTGGTCTCTCCCGGCTGCTCCGGCTGGTTGACCAGATAGCGGCACAGCTCGCCGATATAGACGAACATGGTGCAGCCCTCGGCACTGACGTCGCTCCAGAAATGGCTGGCGGAAAACCGCGGCCGCACCACCACCGAGCCGCCGTTGAGCAGCGCCGCCCCCATGGCGCAGAGGCCGCCGGTGGCGTGGTAGAGCGGCAGGGTGACATAGACCCGGTCGTCCTTCTTGGCGTTGGTCGAGCCGGCGAAACCGCGCATGTAGAGCTGCACGCGCATGTGGTTGACCTTGGCCGCCTTGGGCATGCCGGTGGTGCCGGAGGTGTAGATGTAGAGCGCCGTCTCGCGCGCCGTCAGCCCCTCGCGCACCGCCGGGTCGGGGCGAAGCTGGCTGCAGCTCTTCAGCGCTGTGGTCAGATCGCGCAGCCCGCCTTCGGGCGGCCCCAGGGTCCAGATCAGCGGCGGCCGCGACAGCTCGCGCCGGATCGCGTTCAGCGCCGGCGCGGTCTCGGCGTCGACGATGGCATGGGCGGCGGCGGCGATCTCGACGCAGTGGGCGAGCTGGGCGCCCGCAAGGTTGTTGTTGATCAGCGCGGTGGCCACCCCGACCTTGGTCAGGCCGTACCAGATCGCCAGGTAATCGACCCGGTTCGGAGCATAGAGCGCCACCGTCTCGCCGCGGCGGATGCCGTGCTCGACCGCCCAATGGGCATAGCGGTTGGCGATCTCGTCCAGCTCGCCGTAGGTCAGGGTGCGCGGGCCCATGGTGACGGCGCGCCGCTCGCGCCACTTGTCGACCGCCGCCTCGATGTCGTCGCAGACCAGGTTGGTCGAATCGGGACGGATCGTGCGCACCCTGAGCAGGGTGCGCACGAGGCCGGCCAAGAATTTGAGCTCGCGCTTTATACGCGTCTGCAACCCCATCCCGGGCCCCCTCGCGGGCGCATTGAGGCGGCCAAGGCGGCCCGGGTCAAGGCGGCGTCTCTGGTCAGGCCGCGTTCGGAGACGTCTTTCGCCGGCCGTGGCGCCGAGGGCGCACCATCCTCTGATAGAAGCGCCCGGCATGCTCCTGCCCCGCGCGATTCTGTTCGACCTGGACGACACCATCCTGTCGTTCGAACGCCGTGCGCTGGTGATCGAGGCGTTGGCCGCGCGCAGGCCGGACTGGTTCGCGCCATTGACGCCGAAGGTCGCGGCCGCGGCCGTCGAGGCGCGGTTCAAGGCCTTCTGGGCCGACCAGGCGCGGCACAAGGCCTGGCGCCCGCGCCTGGCCGAGGCGCGGCGGATGCTGGTGGCCGAAGCGTTCGACGACCTGAACGCCGCCGGCGCGAGCGGCCTGACCCCAGCCCAGGCCCAGGCCTTCGCCGACGAGTTCCACACCCGGCGCGAGACGGAAGCCAAGCTGTTCCCCGGCGCGCTGGAGACCATCGACGCCTTGAGGGCGCAAGGCGTCCTGCTGGCCCTGGTCACCAACGGCCAGTCCGGACCGCAGCGCGGCAAGGTCGAGCGGTTCGACCTGACGCGGCGCTTCGACCACATCCAGATCGAGGGCGACCACGGCTTCGGCAAGCCGGAGGAGCGCTCCTATCGCCACGCCATGCAGGCCCTTGGCGTCGAGGCGCGCGACACCTGGATGGTCGGCGACAACCTGGAATGGGAGGTCGCCGCGCCGCAGCGCCTCGGCATCTTCGCCATCTGGCACGACCATCTCGGCGACGGCCTGCCGCCGGACTCGCCGATCCGCCCCGACCGCATCATCCGCTCACTGGCGGAGCTGCTGCCTTCCTGACAGCCCGAACAAGTCGGGGCCGGGACGGAAATAATGAGGCCGAACTCGTCCTAAGCGTTGGCCTCTACGCCGCGCAGGAACAGCGTCACGGCGCGTTCGATCTCGGCGCGGATCTCTTTCGGCGTCGGGCGAGGGATCAGGTTGAGGGAATAGCGGAAATAGAGGTGGCCGCGGCAGAGCGAGAGAAACTGCTGGGCGGCCATGCGGCAGTCCGGTGGATCGATGCGGCCGGCGGCCTTGGCCGCTTCGAGGAACTCGGCGACCCGCGTCACGCCGGGGGCCGGCCCGGCGTCATAGAAGGTGCGCGCCAGTTCGGGCGCCCGCTGCGCCTCGGCCACGACCAGCTGCAGCAACCGGATGGAGGAATCGGTCACCAGATGGCCAAGGAACCGCTCGCCGAGATCGCAGAGCACCGCGTGCAGATCGGCGGCGGCGACCGCCTCGTCTCCGTTCGGCAGGTCGAAGATCCAGGCGCGCCATTGGCCGCAGGCCGCCTCGATATAGGCCTCGAACAGCGCGTCCTTGCTTCTGAAGTAGTTGTAGAGCGTGCCCTTCGACCCGCCCAGCCGCGCGGCGATCGACGACATGGAGGCGGCGGCGTAGCCCTCCTCGAAAAAGACCTGGCGGGCGACCTCCAGGATCGCCTCGCGCCGGGCGTCGCGGCGAGCGTCGAGCTTGGGGTTGAGCTTGACGTCGAGGCCGCCCTGCGGCTCGGCGAGCTTCGCCGCCGGCCTGGCTTCGCGTTTGGGGTTCGCCCTTGCCTCGCCCATATCAAATTTCTCTCGGGGTCTGATTGACAGTCGAAAGCCCCGCTGTCAGTTTGCACGTGACCGTACGGTACGGTCAATAATTTTCGGGGCGGGCATGCAAGGTCCTCTCAAAACCGGGTCCGCAAGCAGGAACGTCGCGAATACGGCGGCGGTTCTGCTGGGCTGCGCGCTGGCCGCCTGCGCCGCCCTGCCGCAGACCGGCCGGTCGCCGACCCCCAAGCCGCCCGGCGCCTATGCGACCGCCCAAAGCTTTACCGCGCCTGAGAGCGACTGGCCGACTTCGGAGTGGTGGCGCGCCTATGGCGACGCCGAGCTGGACCAGCTGATCGACGAATCGCTGAAGTCCTCGCCGACCATGGCGCAGGCGCAGGCGCGGATAGACAAGGCGCGGGCCGATGTCGGCACGGCGCGGGCGGCGCTCTTCCCTACCCTCTCCGCCAACGGATCGGTGACGGAGGCCAAGCAGAGCTACAACTACGGCATTCCGCCGATGTTCGTGCCGCACGGCTACAACGACTACGCCCAGGGCACGCTGAACTTCACCTACGAGTTCGACTTCTGGGGCAAGAACCGCGCCGCCGTCGCCGCCGCGACCTCGGAGTCCAGGGCCGCCCAGGCCGACGCCGCCGAGGCCAGGCTGGCCCTTTCGACCGCCGTCGCCGGCGCCTATGCCGACCTGGCGCGGCTCTACGACGAACGCGACGTGGCCGAACGGTCCGCCCAGTCGCGGCAGGAGACCCTGGACCTGGTGCTGCACCGGGTGGCGAACGGCGCCGACAACCGCGGCGCATCGATGCAGGCCGAGGCCGAGGTCAATTCGGCCAAGGCCGACGTGGCGGCGATCGACGAGGAGATCGGCCTGACCCGCGACCAGCTCGCGGCCCTGCTGGGCGAGGGGCCCGACCGCGGTCTCGCCATCGCCAGGCCCGCCGCGCCGAGCCTGAAAGCCTTCGGCTTGCCGCCCAGCCTGGCGGCGGACCTGATCGGCCGCCGCCCCGACGTGGTCGCCGCCCGCTGGCGCGCCGAGGCCGCCGCCAAGCGCATCGGCGTCGCCAGGGCCCAGTTCTATCCGGACATCAACCTGGTCGCCGACATCGGCTTCGAGGCGCTGCATGTGCACAACTTCCTGGCCCCGGGATCGGACATCGGCTCGGTCGGGCCGGCCGGGACCCTGCCGATCTTCGAGGGCGGGCGGCTCAGGGCCAATCTGCGCGGCGCGAACGCCGACTACGCTGCGGCGGTGGCGAGCTATGACGCGGCCCTGACCCAGGCGCTTTCCGACGTCGCCGACGCCGCCCAGAGCGAACGGGCGCTGACCGACCGGCTGGCCAAGAGCCAGGCGGCGCTGGACGCCGACGAGGAGGCCTATCGCATCGCCCGGCTGCGCTATGAAGGCGGCCTTTCCGACTATCAGTCCGTGCTGCTGGTCGAGGACAGCGTGCTGGCGGCGCGCCGCACCGTCGTCGACCTGAAGGCGCGGGCTTTCGCCCTCGACATCCAACTGGTGAAGGCGCTCGGCGGCGGCTTCCAGCTGCAGGACCTGAAGCATGGCTGATCCGGCTCCCGAACCCGTAAGGCCGCCAACGGCGCGGCCGGCCAACCGCCGCCGCAATCAGCTGTTCGGCCTGCTGGCGGTGGTGGTGGTGGTCGCCGGGCTCGCTTACGGCGCCTACTGGCTGCTGGTCGGGCGCACCCACGTCTCCACCGACGACGCCTATGTGAACGCCGACGTCGCCGACATCACCCCGCAGGTGCCCGGCCAGGTCCAGCACGTCTACGTCACCGACACCCTGCCGGTGACCAAGGGCCAGGTGCTGGTGCAGATCGACGATTCCGACTTCAAGGTGGCGCTGGACCAGGCCAAGGCCGAGCTCGACCAGGCCACCCGCAAGGTGCAGGGCTATTTCGCCAACGAGCAGGCCCTGACCGGCCAGGTCGCCGTGCGCGACGCCGACATCGTCCGCGCCGACGCGCAGATCCTCAGCGCCCAGTCGGACCTGGCGCGGGCGCGCACCGAGCTCGGCCGCCGCCAGCGCCTGGCCCAGACCGGCGCCGTCTCCGGCGACGAGCTGACCCAGGCGGAGAACGCCGCCAGCGTCGCCGAAGCCGCCCTGACCCAGGCCAAGGCCGCCAAGGTCCAGGCCATCGCCAATCGCGGCGCGGCGCAGGGCACCAAGGCGGTCAACACCGCCCTGATCAGCGGCGCGGCCGTACCGCAGAACCCGGAAGTCGCCGCCGCCCAGGCCAAGGTCGACCAGGCGCAGCTGAACTACGACCGCACCACCCTGCGCGCGCCGTTCGACGGGGTGATCGCCAAGAAGAACGTCGCCCTCGGCGAGCAGGTGCAGGTCGGTCAGTCGCTGATGCAGGTGGTGCCGATCGGGCGGTCCTATGTGGACGCCAATTTCAAGGAGGTGCAGCTGCGCCATGTGCGTCTCGGCCAGCCGGTGACCATGACCGCCGACGTCTATGGCGGCGGCGTCAAGTTCCACGGACGCGTGGTCGGCCTCGCCGGCGGCACCGGCGCCGCCTTCGCACTGATCCCGGCCCAGAACGCCACCGGCAACTGGATCAAGATCGTCCAGCGGCTGCCGGTGCGGATCTCGCTGGACCCGCAGGAGCTGCGCCAGCATCCCTTGCGCGTCGGCCTCTCCATGAAGGCCGTCATCGACATCGCCGGCGGCTAGGGTCCCATGTCCGAAACCGCCGGCGCCGCGGACGACACCAGCTTCTCCGTGATGAGCGGCGCGCCGCTGTGGATCGCGGGCGTCGTGCTTGCCCTGGCCAACTTCATGGTGGTGCTGGACACCACCATCGCCAACGTCTCGGTGCCCAACATCGCCGGTGGCCTGGCGGTCTCGCCCAGCCAGGGCACCTGGGTGATCACCTCCTATTCGGTCGCCGAGGCGATCACCGTGCCGCTGACCGGCTGGCTGGCCCAGCGGTTCGGCGCGGTGCGGGTCTTCGTCATCGCCGTCGCCGGCTTCGGCGTCTGTTCGATGCTGTGCGGCTTCGCCCCGTCATTCGGCGCCATGGTCGGTTTGCGCGTGCTGCAGGGTCTGTCGGGCGGGCCGATCATGCCGTTGAGCCAGACCCTGCTGCGCCGCATCTTCCCGCCGCGGCAGCAGGCCATGGCGATCGGGCTCTGGAGCATGACCACCGTGGTCGGGCCGGTGGCCGGACCGCTCCTGGGCGGCCAACTGGTCGACGGGCCGGGATGGCCCTACATCTTCTTCATCAACATCCCGGTCGCCGTCCTCTGCGCCGTCGTCGCCTGGCGCTTCCTGGCCAGCCACGAGACGCACACCGAGCGCAATCCGGTCGATTTCACCGGCCTCGGCCTTCTGATCCTCTGGGTCGGCGCCATGCAGATCATGCTCGACAAGGGCAAGGACCTGGACTGGTTCAACTCGCCGTTCATCGTCTCGCTGGCGATCGTCGCCGCCGTCGGCTTCGCGGCCTTCCTGATCTGGGAGCTGACCGATCGCCATCCGATCGTCGACATCAAGGTCTTCCGCCATCGCGGTTTCGCCACCGCGACCCTGATCATGGCCCTGGCCTTCGGCGCCTTCTTCTCATCGATCGTGCTGATGCCGCTCTGGCTGCAGACCAACCTCGGCTACAACGCCACCTGGGCCGGGCGGGCCGTCGCGCCGCAGGGCATCTTCGCCGTCTTGCTGTCGCCGGTGGTGGCGCGCATGAGCACCAGGGTCGACACGCGGCTGCTGGTCTCGTTCGGGGTCAGCCTGCTGGCGGTGACCTCGTTCTGGCGCGCCGGCTTCGCGCCCGACATCGACTTCTTCCAGGTCAGCCTGCCGCAGGTGCTGCAGGGCGCGGCGGTGCCCTTCTTCTTCATCCCGATCACCGGCCTGGCCCTGGGCTCGGTGCTGCCGCGCGAGACCGCATCGGCGGCCGGGCTGATGAACTTCACCCGCACGACGGCGGCGGCCTTCGGCACCTCGATCACCACCACCGCCTGGCAGAACTATGCCAGCATCCACCGCACCACCCTGGTCGGATCGCTGAACGGTCCGCAAGCGACCCTCGACACCCTGACCGCTGGCGGCATGTCCGCCGGCCAGGCCCTGCATCAGCTGGACCTGATGACCGACGGCCAGGCGGTCATGCTGGCCACCGACCATGTCTTCCTGGTCTGCGCCGGTGTCTTTGTCATCGGCGCCTCGGCGGTCTGGCTGGCCCCGCGGATGCGGCTATCCGGCGGACCGGCGGCGGCCGGCGGCCACTAGCTCAGACGTGGTCGTGGCCGCCGACGCGGCCGGGACGCCAATAGCCCTCGGCGGTGATGCGCGCCTTGTCGAAGCCGTTGGCCAGGAGGTGGTGGCGCTGGTTGCGCACATTGCTGGTCTCGCCGATGACATAGGCGTGCGTCCCGTTCGCCGACGGCTTGAGGGCGGACAGGCGATCGAGCAGCAGGTTGCCCGGCCCCGGCGCGCCGTCGTTGCGGGACACCCACTCGACGGTCACGTCGGCCGGCGTTGACAGGGTCTGCGCCTCGTCCATGTCGGCGATCTCGATCAGCGCCGTGCCTTTCGCCCCGGCCGGCATGGACTCGGCCATGGCGAAGATGCCGGGAATGCAGGTCTCGTCGCCGAGGAAGAGGTGATGGTCGACATCGGCGGCCAGCGCGGTGCGGCCGCGCGGCCCATGCGCCTCGATGACCTCGCCGCCCCTGGCCGCGCGCGCCCAGTCGCCGGCGGGGCTGGAGCCATGCAGCACGAAATCTATATCGATGCGTCCCGCCGCCCGGTCGACGTCGCGGATCGTATAGTGCCGCCGCGCTACCGAGCCGTCCGGCTGCGGCAGCTGGATCACCAGGTCCTGCCCCGGCCGCCAGGGCTGCGCCGCCAGGTCCGGCGCGGAAAAGCTCACCCGCAGCATCCGCGGCGTCACCTGGGTGCGGCCGGTCACCACCAGGCTCCAGGCCCGCATGGGAGGCCGGCCCATGATCGCGCCAAGGCCGAAAGGAAGGCCCGGACGCCGGAACGGCTCGCTCACATCGCTCATTCTGTCATTCTCCAGATATATCTTATTTTCCGATATATCTGGACTGTATCCAAAATCAAGCGCCGATCGGCAGGAACTCCGCGTCGCCGCCGCCGGTTCAAGGCCCATCATCCATTCAGGGACGGAGATCTCCCCATGGCCAGCCATCGGCTGCAAGGTCACAAGGTCGCGGTGCTCGCCACCGACGGGTTCGAACAGGTCGAGCTGGAAAAGCCCGTCGAGGCGTTGCGCGCTGAGGGCGCCGAGGTCGAGATCGTCGCCCCCAAGACCGGCGACATCCAGGGCTTCAACCACCACGACAAGGGCGGCAAGGTGCGTGTGGACCGCGACCTGGCCCATGCCGACGCGGCCCAATACGACGCCATCGTGCTGCCGGGCGGGGTGATCAACCCCGATGCGCTGCGGCTGGAATCCAAGGCCATCGATTTCGTCCGCTCGTTCGCCGACGCCGGCAAGCCGATCGCGGCCATCTGCCATGGGCCCTGGACCCTGATCAACGCCGAGGCGGTCGAGGGCCGGCGCATGACCTCCTGGCCGTCGCTGGAGGCCGACCTGCGCAACGCCGGGGCCGAATGGGTTGACGAGGAGGTGGTGGTCGACAACGGCCTGGTCACCTCGCGCAAGCCGGACGACCTGCCGGCCTTCTGCTCCAAGATGATCGAGGAGTTCGCCGAGGGCCGCCACGCCACGCAAGGCGCTGGCTAGGCCGCCCGCAGGCTGCGCACCAGTTCGCGGGCATAGGGCGCGGCGGACTCGAGGTCGCGCACGCAGATCGTCAGCTCACGGATCGCCCAGTCGTCCTCCAGGTCGATGACCGTGATCGGCAGGGTGAGCGCCGCGCGTGTCGCCGTGGTCAGCGGCACGACGCCGATGCCGACACCGGCGGCGACCAACCGGCAGACGGCGTCGAAGCTACGCAGTTGCACCCTCAGCCGCAGCATCTGGCCGAGCGGGGCGGCCTTGGCGGCCAGGAAGCGCTGCAGGGCGCTGGCCCGATCGAGGCCGACGAAATCGAAACCCAGCACGTCGGCGAAGGCGACGGCCTGCCGATCGGCCAGGTCGTGGCCGGCGCCGGTCACCACGACGAAGCGGTCGGAGCGGAACGGGAAGGTCTGCAGCCGGCCCATGCCGACGGTGCCGGCGACGATGCCGATATCGCCGACGCCCTCGGCGATCAGGGCGACGATCTCGTCCGACAGCCGCTCCTCCAGGTCGACGGTCACGTGCGGATGCGCGGCCAGGAAGGCGCTCAGCGCCTCGGGCAGGAACTCGGTCGAAGCGTTGGTGTTGGCCAGCAGCCGGACATGGCCGGCCGCCCCGCCGGCGTAGACGCCCAGGTCCTCGCGCAGCCGGGCGCTCTGGGCCAGGATCAGGCGGGCGTGCTTCAGCAAGGTCGCGCCGGCCGCGGTCAGTGACACGCCCCGGCGGCCGCGGATCAGCAGCGGCGCGCCGGACACGTCTTCCATCGCCTTCAACCGGGTGGACGCCGCCGCCAGGGCCAGGGCGCTGCGCTCGGCGCCGCGGGTGATGGCGCCGGCCTCGACGATGTCGACGAACAGTTTCAGATCGATTAGATCGAACCGCATGCTTCGTCTTTCACGAAGGATGGATGCCAGAACTACGTCTTTATCGCGGGCCCGCCCAGCGTAAATTCTTGAACGGCGAAGACTGTCCGCCCGAGGGATCGCCATGGCGACCTACCAGCTTGTCGACCACAGCTACGACGTCGTGGTGCTGGGCGCCGGCGGCTCGGGCTTGCGCGCGGCGCTCGGCTGCGCCGAGGCCGGCCTGAACACCGCCTGCATCAGCAAGGTCTTCCCGACCCGGTCGCACACCGTGGCGGCGCAAGGCGGCATCTCGGCGGCGCTGGGCAATATGGGCGCGGACGACTGGCGCTGGCACATGTACGACACGGTCAAGGGCGCCGACTGGCTGGGCGACCAGGACGCCATCGAATACCTGGTCAAGCAGGCCCCAGCCGCCGTGCTGGAGTTGGAGCATTGGGGCGTGCCGTTTTCACGCACCGAGGACGGCAAGATCTATCAGCGCGCCTTCGGCGGCATGACCCGGAACTTTGGCGAGGCGCCGATCCAGCGCACCTGCGCCGCGGCCGACCGCACCGGCCACGCCATGCTGCATACCCTGTACGGCCAGGCGCTGAAGCACGAGGTGGAGTTCTTCATCGAGTATTTCGCCATCGACCTGATGATGGACGACGGGGTCTGTCGCGGGCTGACCGCCTGGAAGCTGGACGACGGGTCCCTGCACCGGTTCAGCGCCCAGCGGGTGATCCTGGCCACCGGCGGCTACGGCCGCATCTATTTCAGCACCACCAACGCCCACACCTGCACCGGCGACGGCGGCGGCATGGCCTTGCGCGCCGGCCTGCCGCTGCAGGATGCGGAGTTCGTGCAGTTCCATCCCACCGGCGTCTACGGCGCCGGGGTGCTGATCACCGAGGGCGCCCGCGGCGAGGGCGGCTACCTGACCAATTCCGAGGGCGAACGCTTCATGGAGCGCTATGCGCCGACGGCCAAGGACTTGGCCAGCCGCGACGTGGTCTGCCGAGCCATGGTGATGGAGATCCGCGAGGGCCGCGGCGTGGGCGCAAAGAAGGACCATATTTTCCTGCACCTGGACCATCTGGACCCGGCGATCCTGCACGCGCGCCTCCCCGGCATCACCGAGAGCGCCCGGGTGTTCGCCGGCGTCGACGTGACCCGCGAGCCGATCCCGATCCTGCCCACCTGTCACTATTCCATGGGCGGCGTGCCGGCCAACCTGCATGGCGAGGCGCTGACCCGGCGCGGCGACGATATCGACGCCGTGGTTCCGGGGCTGATGGCCGTCGGCGAGGCGGCCTGCGTCTCCGTGCACGGCGCGAACCGGTTGGGCTCCAACTCGCTGATCGACCTGACGGTATTCGGGCGCGCGGCGGCCCTGCGCTGCGGCGCCGTGCTGACGCCCGGCGACTGCCAGCCGGAGCCGAAGGCGGCGTTGAGCGAGCCGCACCTGGCGCGATTCGACCGGCTGCGGCATGCGGCCGGCGGTGCGCCGACCGCCGTGCTCAGGCTGGAGATGCAGAAGACCATGCAGGAGCACGCGGCGGTGTTCCGCACCGGCGAGGTGCTGGCCAAGGGGGTCGACCTCATGCAGGGCCTGTTCGCCGCCAAGGCCGACCTACGCGTCGCCGATCACGGCCTGGTCTGGAACACCGACCTGATGGAGACCCTGGAATTCGACAACCTGATCGGCCAGGCCATGGTCACGATCAGAAGCGCCTTCGAGCGCCAGGAGAGCCGCGGCGCCCATGCGCGGGAGGACTATCCGGCCCGCGACGACGAGACCTGGATGAAGCACACCCTGGCCTGGCTGGACGAGCGCGGCGCGGTCGCCATCGGCTACCGGCCGGTACACGCCTTCACCCTGACCAACGAGGTCGCCTACATCCCGCCGAAAGCCCGGGTCTATTAGGGCCTCGGCGGCGGCGATGCGGCCAGCCGCTCGACCTCGGTCACATCCAGCGGCGCGCCGGCCGCGGCCTTGATCACCGCGGCGATGGCGGCGGCGGCCAGGGGCGGGTTTTCCATCGCCATGGAGTGTCCGGTGTGCGGCGCTGTGATGTGGGCGCTGTTCCTCGAGAGGCGCGCCAGGCGCCGCTGGGCCTCTTCGGCGCCCTCCGCCCAGACGGCGTAGTCGCCGGTGGGCCGCTTGCCGCTGCTGAGCACGATCAGCGGCCGGTCGCCGAGATGGCCGAAGCCGCCGGCGCGCTGCATCTCAGGCGCCGTCGCGTCGATGGCGGTCAGTTCCTCGAGCGAGGCGTGGAAGTGGCTGGGCCGCGAGACGATCTCAAGCAGCAGCGGCTTTTCGTCATCGGTGAACCAGCGCGCCCGCGCGACCTGGGGCTCGGCCTCTCGACGCGCCTCGCCGCTGGCCACCTGCGCGGCGGCCGCCTTGAGATCCGCGTCGTGCCAGGCGCGGCGAAGGGCCATGGTCGGGAAGTATTTCTGCTCCTCGGCGGCGTCGAGCAGCACCATGCCGGCGATCTCGTCCGGGTATCGATAGGCGAAGGCGCGGGCGGTCAGGCCGCCGAACGAGCCGCCGACCAGGACATAGGGCGGCGTCTCGCCGACCGCCGCCAGCAGGGCGTGCAGATCGCCCGCCCGCTCGACGAAGGAGCGGCCGGGCGGCGGCGGATCGCTCCAGCCGAGGCCGGCCCGGTCATAGATGAGGGTGCGCGCAAAGGCGGAGACCAGGCGCTGCGCCGGCAGGTCCTGGATGGCCGATCCGCCACCGCCGCCGGACTCGAACACCACCGTCGGCCGGCCCGCGCCCTTGCGGATGCAATGCAGGCGCCGGCCGCCGATGTCGATCATCTCGCCTGGCGGCGGCAGGGACTCGTGGGGCACGCAGAATCTCCATTCGATCCTGAGTGTCCCACCGGCCGACGGTGACGGGAAGCTACACCGCCGGCGTCACCGTCCGATCAGCAGTAGCCGCCGGCATAGTAGTAGACATAGCGATGGTAGTAGGGGCTCCAGCGCCAATGGTGATGGTGCCGGCAATAGTAGGGGTGGCCGCCGTAATAGCCGAGCGCCGCGCCCAGGGCCAAGCCACCGATCAAGGCGCCAGCGGCGTCGCCGCCGCCACCCCGGTGGCCGCCGCCGCGATACCCGCCACCGCCGCCACCGCCATAACCGCCGCGACCGCCGCCGCTGAAACCGCTACGGCCGCCGCCGCTGTTGCCGCCGCTGAAACCGCCGCGGCCGCCGCCACTGTTGCCGCCGCCGCCGTGGCTGCCGCCGGCGCCGCCGGGATGGTGTTGCGCCATCGCCTGCATCGCCGGCGCCGCGGCCGTGACCAGGCTGAGGGCGGCAATGGCCGCCGTGATCAATCGTGAAGCCATGGGTATGTGTCCTTGCGCCCTGAAAACCCCTTGTCGTCCTAACGCACTAAAGCTCAGCCAGTTCCGGCGCGCGAGAGACAAAACCGGCGCGGCTTGCAATCGGCCTTTGGTGTTCATTTCGGGCGGGAGGGCTGAATTGGTCGAAGCCGTTCGCGGGGACGACGACGCCATTGGCCCCGACGGGCGTATCCTCATCGTCGGCGGCGGCATGGCCGGCTCGCTGCTGGCTCTGGTGCTGGGCCGCGCCGGCCATGCGGTCAGCCTGATCGATCTCAACGTTCACCGAACGCCGGGTTCAGGCGCCGTTCATGGCCGGCGCGCCACTCTCGTTAACGATTTCGTAACCGTGCCGCGGTGCGGCCGGCGCGAATTCTGAACGAGGAGACGCCAAGATGAAGATGCTGAGCGCGGCGCTCGCCGCCGCCACCTTCGGCGGGGGTCTTGCCGCAACCGCGGCCCCGGCCGACGCCCACTGCAGCTGCCGCTGCCCGGTGGTCTACCATCACCCGGTGCACCGGTCCGTCCGGCGCGAGGCGGTCTACCACTATCTTCCCGCCCCGCCGCCGCCGGCCCCGATCGTCTATCGCGAGGCGCCGCCGCCTCCGCCGCCCCCGATCTACTACGACGAGCCGGCCTATTACGCCGGGCCGATCTGGTACGGCGGACCGCGCCATTTCATCGGCGGCCGCTGGTACGGCGGTTGGGAGCGGGGCGGCTATCACGGCTGGGGCTGGCGCGGCCACCATTGGCGCTGAGCGGTGGCTGCGCGCTCCAGCGGGGTTGACGGTCCAGAGGAACGCACTGCGCCCTAGGGATCCATCGCCCGGATGAAGTCGGCCACCGTGTCGATATAGAGCCGGGGCGTGAAGCCGGCCGTGGTGACGGTGTTGTGGCCGTGGCCGGGCAGGATCACGGCGCGGAAATCCTTCACCTCGCGCTCCAGCCTCTGGGTCTTGGAGATCGGTGCGTCGAACTCGCCATTCACCGCCTGCACCGGAAAATCGATCGTGCTCAGCTCCAGCGGCGGGGCGGTGGACGGCTTGGCGGTGCGGCCGTCCTGCACCGCCTTCAGCGCCGCGTCGTCGCGGTCGGCGCGGGCCGCCAGCCTGGCGCGGCCGGCGTCCTGATCCGGATCGGTCCCTTGCGGGTCCAGCGCCGCGGCCTGGGCGGCCAGGGCCTCGTCGCTCTCGCGCACGCCGGAGCCGCCGAAGCCGGCGGTGATGAAGCGGCCGGGATGACGGGCCATCAGGTGGGCGACGATGCCGCCGCCCATGGAATAGCCGTGGAAGTGGGCCTTTTCGACGCCGAGCGCGTCCAGCACCTCGATCACGTCGCGCGGCATGCGGTCGCCGTCGTACTTGTCGGGATCGTGCGGCTTTTCGCTGCGGCCGTGGCCGCGGGCGTCGATGCCGATCACCCGGTGGGTCCGGGCCAGCTCCTTGGCCATGCCGTCGGCGAACCATGAGGCGTCGCAGCAGCTGGTGTAGCCATGCAGCAGCACCACCGGCACGCCCTCGCCCGCCTCCTGATAGTGGATGCGCACGCCGTCGGAGACGGTGATGTCGCCATGCCGGATCTGCGCCGGCGCCTCGATGTCCAGTTCGGTGACCGCCATGGCCGTCGCTCCCTGATGTTGTTTTTGCTTGAGAGCCGATCTTAAGCCTGCCGGCAAACCCAGGGAACGGGAAATGGGCGCCATTGACCACCGATCCCAATTGGTTAAATTGAATTCAATTCAATCTGGAATCCCGGACATGGTCGAAAGGCAGATCGGCACAGCGGCGCGGCTGATCCAGGCCGCCCAGGAGGAGCTGATCCAGGGTCACGGGCTGCTGGAGATGCAGGCCGTGGCCAAGCGGGCGAAGGTCTCGGTGGGCCTCGCCTATCACCACTTCGGCTCCAAGGCCGGCCTGATCGCCGCCGTCGTCGAAGCCTTCTACAACCGGCTGGAGGAGGTGGCGTTCAATCCGGCCAACCTGGTCTCGCGCGACTGGGCCGGCCGGGAAAAGGAGCGGGTCGCCGCCTACATCTCCTTCCACTACGACCATCCTTTCGCGCCGATCGTGGTCGGGCCGCTCAGCCGCGCGGCGGAAGTGCTCGACGTCGAGCTCGCCTTCACCAAGCGCCAGCTGACCGCCGGCGCCTACAACCTGCGGGCCGCCCAGCGCGAGGGCGCCATTCCCGCCGCATTCGACCCAAGGCTGACCATCGCGCTGATGATCGGCGGCATCCGCCAGGCGCTGATCGGCGCCCTGGTCGGCGGCAAGCGTCCCGATCGCGGCGAGCTGACCGAGAAGATCTGGCTCTTCATCACCGGCGCCCTGCGCCTGCCCGAGACGCCGGCCCTCCCGCGGACCGGGCGCGGCCGCCTGGCCTGAACTCCAACCCCTATCGTGAAGGATCACATCGCATGGCCGACCCGTGGGACTTCCACACGCCAAAACCGTCCTATACCAGGCAAGATCTGCTGGCCTCCGGCCGCGGCGGCTATTTCGGCCCGGGAAACGCCCAGCTGCCCATGCCGCCGATGCTGATGATGGACCGGATCACCGAGATCAGCCTCGACGGCGGCGCCTTCGGGAAAGGCTACGTCGCCGGCGAACTCGATATCGCGCCCGGCCTCTGGTTCTTCGACTGCCACTTCAACGGCGATCCGGTCATGCCCGGATGCCTCGGGCTCGACGCCATGTGGCAGATCGTCGGCTTCTGGCTGGGCTGGTCCGGCTCCCCCGGCAAGGGCCGAGCCCTCGGCGTCGGCGAGGTGAAATTCCGCGGCGACATCACGCCGGAGACGAAGCGCGTGCGCTACGAGGTCGACGTGAGGCAGGTCCGGCGCGGCAAGCTGGTCCTGGGCGTGGCGGACGGCCGACTGCTGGCCGACGGCGAGCCGGTCTATACCGCCAGCCACCTGCGGGTGGGCCTGATGGCGCCCGGCGGCTAGGGCTTTCGGCCGCCCAAAGGTTTCAGACAGTTAACTGGCGAAGGGCGCCGCAGGGTGCTTGCTTCCCGTCTGGGGCGGAGGGGGAAGAATGTTGGCGACCTGGCTCGAAATCATCCTTGGCGCGCTTGTCGTCCTTGGGCTGGCGGCGCTGGGCTTTCGCGCCTGGCGTCAGGCCCGCGTCGCGGCGGCGCTGGCGATCGGCTCGCCGAACGGGATCGCCGAAGAGGGCTTCGTGCGCATCGGCGGCGTCGAGCAATGGGTCTCCATCCGCGGCGAGGATCTGGCCAATCCGGTGCTCGTCGTCGCGCATGGCGGACCGGGCAGCAGCCTGACGCCGTTCATTCCCATCGTCAGCCGCGCCTGGGAACGCCACTTCACCGTCGTGCATTGGGACCAGCGCGGCGCCGGCCGCACCTTCAGCCGCGCGAAGACCGGACAGGGCGAGGTCTCGCTGGACCGCATCGCCGAGGACGGCCTTGAGGTCGTCGCCTATGCGCTGAAGCGGACCGGCCATGCGAAGGCGATCGTGCTCGGGACGTCGTGGGGCTCGCTGGTGGCGGTGACGATGGCGCGGCGCCGGCCGGAGCTGTTCCACGTCCTGGTCGGGGCCGGCCAGGTCGTCGATTCGACCCGCAACGAAGAGGTGGGCTACGCGGCGCTGCTGGCGCGAGTGCGGGCGGCGGGCGACGCCCGCAGCGAGGCGGAGCTGGTCAAGCTCGGGGCGCCGCCCTGGACGTCGATGCGGCAGCTGATGACCGAGCGGCGGATCCTGATCGGCCGCTATTCGCCGCCGAGCGAGCGCGGCATGCAGACCAAGGTGCTCATGGGACTGCTGAGCGCGCCCGGCCTTTCCTTAAGGGAGGCGATCGACTGGTTCGGCGGCGCCAGCTTCAGCTCCACGGCGCTGCGCGACTCGATCGTCGGCTATAGCGACGGGCCGCCCTATGCGCCGTTCGCCATGCCCTTCGTGGTCATCCAGGGCTCGGAGGACATCCAGACCCCGACCAGTCTGGCGGCCGAGTACCTCGACGCGGTCGAGGCGCCGGCGAAACGCTTCGTCAGCCTTCCCGGCGGCGGCCACATGGCGTCGATCGCCATGCCGGACGCCTTCCTCCAGGCGCTGCTGGCGGAAGCCAGGCCCTTCGCGCTCGCCGCCTAGACTAGGCCGCGCCGGCCTCGGCGGGCTCCCTGGCCAGGACGAAGCCTTCGTAGCCGGCCTCGGCGACGTCGGCGCACTTCTTGCGGTAGCCGGCGCCGATATAGGGCATGAACACCCGCACCTTTCCGGGGATGTTGGCGCCCATGTACCAGGAGGCGGCGCGCGGAAAGAGGGTCTTGTCGGCGACCTTGGCCACATGCTCGACCCAGGCCTGCTGGGTGGATGGATCGGCGGCGATGCGCGTGTAGCCATGCTCGCGCATGTAGCCGATGCAGTCGGTGATCCACTCCACATGCTGTTCGATGGAGTTGATCATGTTGGAGAGCACGCTCGGGCTGCCCGGACCGGTGATCAGGAACATGTTGGGGAAGCCCGCCACCGCCAGGCCCAGATAGGCCTTCGGCCCCTCCGCCCAGGCGTCGCGGAAATCGGCGCCGTCGAGGCCCTTGATGTCGATGGCCAACAGCGCCCCGGTCATGGCGTCGAAGCCGGTGGCGAAGACGATGGCGTCGATTGGATAGCTCGCCGCGCTGGTGCGGATGGCGTCGGGCGTGATCGCCTCGATCGGCGTCTCGCGCAGGTTCACCAGCTCGACGTTCGGCCGGTTGTAGGTCTCGTAGTAGTCGATATCGACGCAGATGCGCTTGGTGCCGATCGGGTGATCGCGCGGCTGCAGGTTCGCCGCGGTCTTCGGGTCGGCGACCACCTCGGCGATCTTGCCGCGCACGAACTCCGCAGCGCGGTCGTTGACCTCGACGCTGGTCAGCAGGTTGCCCCAGGCCGCCAGGAACCCGGCGCCGCCGATCGCCCACAGTTCCTCGTAACGCTTGCGCTGCGCCTCGTCGTCGGGGATCGGCAGCTCAGCCCCGGCGCCGCCGCCGAAGCCCATGCCAGGTCCCTTCACCATGGCCAGGTAGGCCGGATACATCTGCTCGAAGGCTTCGATGTCCTTGTCGCGGAGCGGGGTATTGCGCGCGGGGATCGAGAAGTTCGGCGTGCGCTGAAAGACGACGACGTGGTCGGCGGCGGCGGCGATCTGAGGGATCGACTGGATGCCGGATGAGCCGGTGCCGATCACCGCCACCCGCTGGCCGGTGAAATCGACGCCGTCGTGCGGCCAGGCGCCGGTGTGATAGGTCGGGCCGGCGAAGCTCTCGACGCCGGGAATGGCCGGCGCGCGCGGGGTGGAAAGGCAGCCGGTGGCCATGACCAGCCAGCGCGCCGCCACCTGATCGCCGCGGTCGGTGACGATGCGCCACAGATCGGCCTGCTCGTCGAACGTCGCCGAAAGAACCCGGGTTTCGAACGCGATCAGCGGCCGCAAGCCGAACTTGTCGGCGACGTGGCGGGCATAGGCGTAGATCTCCGGCTGGGCGGCGTACTTTTCCTTCCAGCGCCATTCGGAACGCAGCTCGTCCGACCAGGTGTAGGAATAGGCGAGGCTCGGGATGTCGCAGCGCGCGCCGGGATAGCGGTTCCAGTACCAGGTGCCGCCGACGTCATCCCCAGCCTCGAAGCCCTGAACGCTCAGGCCGAGCTCGCGCAGCTTGTGCAGCATGTACATGCCGCCAAACCCGGCGCCGATGACGATGGCGTCCACCTGGCGGCCGCGTCCCCGATCCAAACTCGCTCCGTCCGCCACGCGCTTCCTCCCAATCGGTTATCGCCGTTCAGGAGAGACTAAAACACGTT
Source organism: Caulobacteraceae bacterium (assembly GCA_036272595.1). Lineage (GTDB taxonomy): Bacteria > Pseudomonadota > Alphaproteobacteria > Caulobacterales > Caulobacteraceae > Poindextera. The sequence continues at coordinate 58,662 of DATAYM010000005.1, read as the reverse complement.
CCGTTTTTCCGGCCAAGCGAGCACCGCATCGACAAGGGCGCCCGTGGGCAGCGCGCCGTCCAGGCGCAGCACCGGGCATGGCAGGCGTTCAAGCCAGGCTTCATGCCGCGCGCGGTAGCGGCCGGTCATCTGGCTGGTGAACACGCCGGTGTCATAGGCGCCGGCATACCTGAGGAAATCCAGGTGCTGCGCATGCATCGCTCCGCCGGCCTCGACCGCCGGCCCCAGCCGTCGCCGCTCCCGCTCCGCCAGCCGCGCCAGCCGCACCTCGGCGGGCGCGCTGAGGAAGACCACGCCGTCAAACAACGGAATCAGCGGATCGCCCCAGCCGTCGAGGGAGCCGGAGAGGACCCAGCCGTCGGGGGCGGCATCGAACGCTTGGTGCAGGAGCCGCAGCCGCTCGGGGACCTCGCGCGAGACCTGGAACGGCGGCTCGCTCGGCGTCCAGTAGAACTCATCCGTATCCAGATGAGCACATCCCAGCCGCGTCGCCAGCCCCGCACCGAGCGTGGACACGCCGCAGCCGGATGCGCCGGTGATGTGGATGTGAGGCGCCATCTCTTCCCTGCTCATTCCCGCGGAGATGGGAATTCAAGCTTTACCGCCGAGGACGCCAAGTTCGCCAAGAAGAGAAGGGTCGGGCGCGGACCCCTTGGCGTGCTTGGCGCACCTGGCGGTGAACCTTCCGTCCCGCGGCGATAACAGTCCGGCAGAATAAAAAACCTGGGTCCCCGCTTTCGCGGGGATGAGCGGTTCAAAAACAGCCGAGCGAACGCGCCTAGCCCTTCGTCTCCACGTAGATCTCCCCGCCGCCGTCCCTGAACTTCTCCGCCATTTCGGCCATGCCGAGAGCGACGTCGTTCTGGGCGGCGGCGGAGTCGCGGATCTCCTGGCTGATCTTCATGGAGCAGAATTTCGGGCCGCACATGGAGCAGAAGTGCGCGGTCTTGTGCGCCTCGGCCGGCATGGTCTCGTCATGGAATTCGCGCGCGGTCTCCGGATCGAGGCCGAGGTTGAACTGGTCCTCCCAGCGGAACTCGAACCGGGCGCGGGAGAGGGCGTCGTCCCAGTCCCGGGCGCCCGGATGGCCCTTGGCCAGGTCGGCGGCATGGGCGGCGATCTTGTAGGCGATCACCCCCTGTTTCACATCCTCGCGGTCGGGAAGGCCGAGATGCTCCTTGGGCGTCACGTAGCAGAGCATGGCGGTGCCGAACCAGCCGATCATCGCCGCGCCGATCGCCGAAGTGATGTGGTCGTAGCCGGGCGCCACGTCGGTGACCAGCGGCCCGAGCGTATAGAAGGGCGCCTCGCCGCAGGCCTTCAGCTGCTTGTCCATATTGGCCTTGATCTTGTGCATCGGCACGTGGCCAGGGCCTTCGATCATCACCTGCACGCCGTGCGCCCAGGCGACTTTCGTCAGCTCGCCCAGGGTCTCCAGCTCGGCGAACTGGGCGGCGTCGTTGGCGTCGGCGGTCGAGCCGGGGCGCAGGCCGTCGCCGAGGCTGAACGACACGTCGTAGGCGCGCATGATCTCGCAGATGTCCTCGAAATGCTCGTAGAGGAAATTCTCCTGGTGGTGGGCCAGGCACCACTTGGCCATGATCGAGCCGCCGCGCGACACGATGCCGGTGACCCGTTTCGCCGTGAGCGGAATATAGGCCAGCCGCACGCCGGCATGGATGGTGAAATAGTCCACGCCCTGCTCGGCCTGCTCTATCAGGGTATCGCGGAACACCTCCCAGGTCAGGTCCTCGGCGACGCCGTTCACCTTTTCCAGCGCCTGGTAGATCGGCACGGTGCCCAGCGGCGTCGGGCAGTTGCGGATGATCCATTCGCGGATGTTGTGGATGTTGCGGCCGGTGGACAGGTCCATGATGGTGTCGCCGCCCCAGCGGATCGCCCAGACCATCTTGTCGACCTCGTCGGCGACCTGGCTCAGCACCGCCGAGTTGCCGATGTTGGCGTTGATCTTGACCAGGAAGTTGCGGCCGATGGCCATCGGCTCCAGTTCGCCGTGGTTGATGTTGGCCGGGATGATGGCGCGGCCGCGGGCCACTTCGTCGCGGACGAATTCCGGCGTCACGTGATCGGGAATCGAGGCGCCGAAGTCCTCGCCGTCACGCACGACGTTGGCCAGCGCATCGCGGCGCAGGTTCTCGCGGATGGCGACATATTCCATCTCGGCTGTGATGACGCCGGCGCGGGCGTATTCCAGCTGGGTGACCATGGCCGCGGCCTTGGCGCGCAGCGGCCGGCGGTCGGATTTGAACTCGGGCGCCAGGTATTTGCCCTTGGCGCCGCCGTTGTCTTCCGGCCTGACGGCGCGCGGCTGGGTTTCCTCCACATCGCCGCGGGCCTTGACCCAGGCCTCGCGCGGACGCGGCAGGCCCTTGTCGATGTCGATGGTCGCGTTCGGGTCGGTATAGGGGCCGGACGGATCGTACAGCGTCACCGGCGGCTCGCCGGCGCTCGGATGCACGGCCACCTCGCGGAACGGCACCCGCAGGCAGGGAAAGAGCACGCCGGGCGCATAGACCTTGCGCGAGCCGGGGCGCTCGCCGGTGGGGATGGTGCTGGCGATGGGGGTCTGGACGTTCATCGGCGCGGGCTCCTTAAAGCCGTTACGGGCGCCGGCGTCGGGTGGAAAAGAGGGAGCGGATTTCCGCCGTCCCGGTTCTCTCCCTTCGCCGGCATGACCCGGATCAGGTTCAGCGGGTCACCGCGCCGCGCCGAAGCGCCAGCGGAATCTCAGCCCCTTCAAGCGGGGCTCCCCGGAGAAGGCGGAGACTACGCCCGCCCCGTCGCCGGTCAAGCGGCGATCGGCTACAACGGCGGCCCGTCAGACGGAGGCCCTCGTCCATGATCACCGGAAGCTGCCTGTGCGGCGTCGTGCGCTATGAGCTCGAGGCGGCGGGGCCGACCTACAACTGCCATTGCAGCCGCTGCCGCAAATGGAGCGGGAGCGCCTTCGCCAGCTCCATGCGGGCGCCGATGGAGCATTTCCGGCTGCTCAGCGGGGCCGAGGCGCTGAGCCGCTACGAGTCCTCGCCGGGGGTGAAGCGATGCTTCTGCAAACACTGCGGCTCCAGCGTGCTGACCGAGCGCCACGACAAGGGCCTGGTGCACATCCGCCTGGGGACCACGGACGGCGATCCCGGCGTGCGGCCGCAGTTCCATGCCTTCGTCTCCTCCAAGGCGCCCTGGCTGGAGATCACCGACGACCTGCCGCAACTGCAGGGCTCGTCGTTTGGATGGCAGGCGGAGGCCGCCGCCCCCGGCGGTTGAAAGCCCGCACCGGCGGGCGCAACCTGTAGCGCAGATGACCTCCATCCCCGACGATATGCCGCGCCAAGGCCGGCCGGAAAAGCCAGGGTCCCGACCGCGCGCCGAACTCTCCCGCGAGCGCATCATGGCCGCCGCGCTCGAACTGATCGACGCCAGGGGACTGGCCGCCTTGAACATGCGGGACCTCGGCGTCGCCCTCGGCGCCTCGACCATGGGGGTCTACCGGCACTTCCGGAACAAGTCCGAACTGCTGGACGCGGTGGTCGACGGCGTGGTGGCGGGATTCGCCCCGCCGCCCGTGCGCGGCGGCTGGCAGGCCCAGGCCAGGGCGCTGAGCCGCGGGGTGCGCGGCGCCATGCTGGCGCATCCGGAACTGGCCGACATCATCGGCCGCGAACTGCGCCGCTCGGCGGTGTCGCTGAAGGTCAACAGCGAGATGATCCAGCGGCTGCGCGCCACCGGCGTGCCCCCGGCCCTGCTGGCCGACGCCTACTGGGCCATCTCCAGCTATACCAGCGGCTATGCCCTGCTGGAGGCCCAGGCCCTGCGGCGCGCCCACCGCCCTGGCGAGCGCCGGTCGCGGCCGGAGCGGGCGAAGAAGCTGGAGGCGCTGTTGCGCGCGGTCGAGGACATCCCGCGCGAAGCCTCGCACGATGCGGCCCTGGTGCTGTCCCAGCCGCTGGACGACGACCAGTTCCTGTTCGGGCTGGACTGCCTGATCCGCGGCCTGGAGGAAAAGGTCCGGGCCCTGACGGCGAAGGATCAGATCGAGGCGTAGACCGACCGGATCAGGGCCTCGAAGCGCGGATCAAGCCCGCCTTGCGGCTCGCGCATGAAGTTCATCGCATAGGCGATGGCCAGGCGCCGGTCGGGATCGGCGAAGGCGAAGGAGCCGCCCCAGCCGTGGTGCCCGAAAGCCCTGGGGTTCGGACCATAGACCCCCATGGCCTTGTTGACGGCGAAGCCGACGCCCCAGCTGATCGGAAAGCGCAGCACCAGATCCTCGTTCTCGATCTGCACCGTGGTTGCCGCGTCCAGCGCCGCCTGGCTGACCAGCTCGACCCCGCCGAGCCGCCGGTCCGTGACCAGGGCCGAATAGAGGCTGGCGAGGCCGCGGGCGTTGCCGGTTCCGCCGGCCGACGGCGTCCCCTGGGCCCTCCAGGCGCGCAGGTTGGCCATCTCGAACCTTATCGGCACGTTCACCTGGGCCAGGCGCTGGAATTCGTTGAAGGTCTCGACCCCGCCGGACTGCGGGAACTCGTCATGCATGATCTCGGCGACCCGGGCGTCCTGGTCGGCGGCAAGGCCCATGTGGAAGTCGGCGCCCGCGGGCGCGCCGATCTCGTCGCGGAAATACTGACCGACGCTCTTGCCGGTCACACGCTTGAAAAGGCCGTCGCCAAGCGGCCCGATGGAGAAGGCGTGGTAGCCGGAGCGCGTTCCGATCGGCCAGTGCGGCGGCTCCGCGGCCATCAGCTCGGCCATCCGGTCCGTGTCGAGCATGTCCGCCTCGGTGAGCTGGCGCCCCGGGCCGGCGAGGCCGGCCTGGTGGGAGAAGAGCTGGGCCACCGTCACCTTGCCCTTGCCGTTGGCGGCGAACTCCGGCCAATAGTCCGCGACCGGACGGTCGTTCTCAAGCAGGCCCTGGTCGTTCAGGCGCGCGACGCACAGCGCCATCACCCCCTTGGTGGTCGACCAGACGTTGACCAGGGTGTCGCGCTCCCACGGCCGGCTACGGGCGGCGTCGACATGGCCGCCCCAGAGGTCGACCACCTTCTCGCCGTCCTTGAAGACGCAGAAGGAGGCGCCGACCTCCTGCTGGGAGCGGAAGTTCTCCGCGAAGGCCTCGGCGGCCGCGCCGAATGCGGGGCCGGCGTCGCCGCCAATGACAAGGTCGCTCATGTCCGGGTCCGTTGGTGAGAGGGCTTTGAAATGAGCCGCCGGCTCAGCGGTAGCGATAGGTCAGGGTGACGCCATAGGTGGCGGGCATGCCGGTGAAGCGGACGGTGGTGTCCAGGTTGGCGTTGGCGGCGGTCCAGTAATAGGCGTTGGTGATGTTGCGTCCCCAGGCCCAGATCCGCCAGGCGCCGTCGGCCGACTCGACCCCGCCGCGCAGGTCGACCAGGGCGTAGCCCTCGACGCGCAACAGCGGCAGTTCGCCAAGCTGGCTGTTGGTCGGCCCCTCATAGGTGACGCCGCCGCCGACGAAGCCGACCAGGGCGTCGGTCAGGCTGTGGCGATAGTCGATGTCGGAGACGAACTGCCAGCGCGGCGTATTGGGGAAGGCCTCGCCGTTGAAGTTGCGCAGGGCCCCGGTGGCGTCGTAGTTGACGAAGCCGCCGAGCACCTCGGAGTCGATATAGTCGCCGCCGGCGTTGATCGTCAGTCCACGCACCGGGGTCCAGGTCAGCTGCAGCTCGGCTCCGGTGATCCGGGATTTCGGCACGTTGATCAGCCGCAGCAATGGGCCGAACACCGGGTCCAGCACCTTCCCGAGGATCTGCTTGTCCGTGTAGTCGTAGTAGAAGACCGCACCGTTGAGCTGCAGGGTCCGCTGCAGGAGGGTGGTCTTGAAGCCGCCTTCGTAGGCGGTGAGCGATTCCTGGGTGGCGGGCAGGAACTGGGTGTCGAGGCTGGCGGCCAGGTCGGGAAAGCCGCCGGCCTTATAGCCGCGGCTGACATTGGCGTAGAGCAGCAGCGACGGCGACGGCGTCCATTCGGCGCCGGCGCGCCATGAGAGGTTGTTCTGGTCCAGGGTGTTGCGGACCAGGCCGGGCGCGAACAGGGCGTTGGCGGTGACGCAGCCGCCGGCCGGAATCGGCGCGTTCGGCGGCAGGCCCGCCCCGGCCCTGAAGACATTCTCCAGCGTGCCGAAGTCCAGCGCCGCGATACCGTCGCCGGTGTCGGCCGTGCAGCCCTCGAACCGGTCGATGGCGCGGGTGTAGCGCAGGCCGCCATAGATGCGGACATCGTCAATCAGCCTGTAGTCGCCGCTGGCGAACACCGCCGCGGTGGTTTCATCCTGGCTGTCGCGGTCGCGGAAGTCGGTGAACAGCGGCAGCATGAAGGGCGCGAAGGTGAAGGCGGTGGTGCTCTGGCTGATATTGTCCAGGCCGTCCTGGGCGACCTGGTCGTGGGCGTAGTTGACGCCGGCGACGAAATGGCCGGCTTGGCCGATCTCGCCGGCCAGCCGCAATTCCTCGAACACCGAGTCGATATGGCCGACCGTCAGCTGGCTGAGGTTCGACAGGGTGGTTCCGTCGATGTCCTGCAGCTGGCGCTGGCTATAGTGGCTCGCCGAGGTCAGCGAGGTCAGGGTCATTCCCGCGCCGAGATCGTAGTCCAGCCGCAGGTTGGCCTGGATGAAGCCGTTCCGCCGGCGATAGTCCTGGCCCGGATTGAAGTCGGCGGCGGTGTCGTCGTGGGGCGCCAGCGGATAGGTCAGCAGGCCCGGCACGAAGCCGGCGGCGGCGGGGATGCTGGGCGTAATGGCGATCAGCTGGCCCGCCTGGACGTCGGAATTGTCGTAGAATCCATTGATGTCCAGCTGCGCCCGGAAGCGGCTGGACGGCGTCCACGCCAGGATCAGCCGCCCATCGGTGAAGTTACCGACGCCGTTCTTCGCCCCGGTCGTATAGCTCCGCTGCCAGGCGTCGTTCTGGGTGTGATCGACGGCGATCCGCGCCGACAGGGTGTCGCTGACCGGTCCGGAGACATAGCCACCGGCCTCGACGGCGTTGAAATTGCCGTAGCCGACCTTGGCGCCGGCCTCGAAGGCCTGGGTCGGCTTGGCGGCGATATAGTTGATCGCGCCGCCGGTGGCGTTCTGTCCGAACAGGGTGCCTTGCGGGCCCTTCAGCACCTCGACCCGCTCCAGGTCCAGGCCGGCGCCCAGGGTCTCGATCGGAAAGGCGATCGGCGCCTCGTCGACATAGATGCCGACGGTGGAGCGGCCGCCAAGGCTGATGTCGCTGAAGCCGACGCCGCGCAGGGTGTAGATCGGCGAGCCGACATAGGAGTCGGCGTAGGTGAAGGACGGCGTGATCCTGGCCAGGTCGCGTGGCTGTTCGATCTTCTGCCGCACCAGCACGTCGCGGGTGGCGGCGGTGATCGACATGGGCACGGCGTTGGCCCGCTCGGCCCGCTTGTTGGCGGTGACCACGATGTCCTGCACCGTCGGGGCCGCATCGGCCGCGGCGGCGGCGCCGGCCGGAGGATTGGCGGCCGCGGACTGGGCGCGCGCGGCGCCCGCACCCAGGGCGGCCAGCGCCGCGCCGCCGAGCAGCAGGCCCCGCATCACCGCCGCTCGCCGCACCGGCCCGCACACGCGCCTGATCTCGCCTTCGGTCATGGTTCGCCTCCCCTCGCGCGGCCCTTTTGCGGCCGGCCGACTCTTGTCCAGTTCGCGGGAAGTCTGGGCCAAGCAAGCTGCGCCTTACAGGGGCGAACCGCCCGGTGGGGGGCGGACATTTTCGGACAGATCAGCCGGCGGCGCGCTGGGTCCGCCAGGCCGAGGGGCTGAGGCCGAACCAGCGGTGGAAGGCGCGGCGGAAACTGCGTGCGTCCTCATAGCCCAGCATCTCGCCGATGGCCTCCACCGTCAGGCCCGCCTGGATCAGGCAGGTGGAGCTCTGCATCCTGACCTCGTCGCGGATGCGGCGGAAGGAGCAACCCTCCTGCTCCAGCCGCCTGGCCAGCGTCTTGGTGGAAAGGCCCCAGCGGCGGGCCAGGTTCTCCTGGTCGACGCCCTCGATCAAGGCCGAGCGCACCCTGTCGGAAAAGGCGCCGCCGGCGACACCGGCGCGCGGCCGCAGCGCCATGGCCGAGAGCGCCTTGTAGGCCCCGTCGCGCCAGGCGCCGATATCGAGCCGTTCCACCGGCGTTTCGGCGATCGTGGGCGCGAAGATCACCTCGAGATCCTCGCCGGCGTGGATCACCGGCGCGCCCATCAGGTCCAGCAGGCTCGAGGCCGAGCCCCGCCGCGCGGCGGGAGCGCGGACCCGCAGTACCGGCGCGGGGCCGCCGGCCAGCCAGCAGAAGATGGCGTAGTAGACCGCCGCCATGCCCTCCATGACGATGTGGTGCAACGCGTTGTCAGGCTCGGTGGAGCGCCAGCGCAGCGACACCCCGTCCCTGCGCCGCGTCACGGTCACCGGCAGCTCCGGGACAACGACGGCCGCCGCCTCGGCATAGGCGCAGATCGCCTCGTAGAGCGTCGGGCAGACCAGCATGCGGGCGATGATCAGGCTGGTGCCGCCGGGCCTGAGCCGCGCGCCGAACACGCAGTGCATCTCATCGCCCAGCAGCGTGGCGTACTCGCTCAGGATGCGCCAGCAGACGTCGATGGGGATCGACCGGTCCTCGGGCGCCCCCAGTGTCCGGACGTCATGGGCTCGCAACAGCGCCTCGACCTGTTCGGCCGGCTTGCCGCCGGCTCCGAGATAGGCGCGCAGGTCCTTCAGCGACATGCCTGGCGGAGGCGCGGCCGCGTTCGACATCGGGTCCCCTCCCCTGGCCCCGGCGCGTCGCGCTGTGGGCATGAAGCAAGTGTACATTGTACGCGGGCCGATGGACAAGCGCCAAATCGCCCCCTAGCGTACCCGGTACGCATCAATGAGGCTTCCAGCATGACAGATGGCGCGCGCGGCCCCGGCCGGTTCGACGGCAAGGTCGGGGTGATCACCGGCGCGGCCAGCGGCATCGGCCGCGCCAGCGCGCTCCGGCTGGCCGCCGAAGGCGCCGCTATCGTCGGCCTGGACCTCTCGGCGGAAGGCCTCGCCGGCCTGGCGGCGGAGATCGGCGCATCCGGCGGCCGCTGCGAGACCGTAACGGGCAGCGTCGCCGACCTGGGCGCCATCGATGCGGCCATCGACAGGGCCGGCCGGGCCTTTGGCGGGCTGGACCTGCTGGTCAACAACGCCGGCGTCGGCGGCCCGATGGTCCGCTTCGACAAGGTCGAGCCGGATGCATTCGACGAGATCGTCGCCATCAATTTGAAATCGGTCTGGTACGGCATCAAGGCCGCCTATGCGCCGATGACGGCGCGCGGCGGCGGGGCGATCGTCAACGTCTCGTCCATGGCCGGGCTGCGGCCCAACTGGAACCATTCGCCTTATGGCATGACCAAGGCCGGGGTGATCAGCCTGACCCAGCACGCGGCGATGGACTACGCCGCCGCCCGGATCCGGGTGAACTGCCTCTGCCCCGGACCGGTGGAGACACCGATCTTCCAGCAGATGCAGAGCGTCATGGACGAGGCGACCTATGCCGCCGCACGCCGGCGCATCGAGCAGCGCACGGTGATGAACCGGTTCGGCGCGCCGGAGGAACAGGCCGCGGCGGTGGCCTTCCTGCTCAGTCCCGAGGCCTCGTTCATCACCGGCGTCGCCATGCCGGTGGACGGCGGCTGGTCGGTCTCGGACGGCCGGGCGCACTAAGCCTTCCCGGCTCGCCGTGGCCGGAAATGTCCCCCCGGCGGCGGGGTCTGCGGACCTGTTTGGACAGGCCTGCCGCGGCCTAGGATCGCGCCGACCGCGACGGAGGCTTCGGCGCCATGCCATTCAGGATCTGCCCTAAATGAGCGGCCCGCGTCTGGCCGGCAAGACGGCTGTGATCACCGGCGGCGCCAGCGGCATCGGGTTCGAGACCGCCCGCCGGTTCCTCGAGGAAGGCGCCCAGGTGCTGATCGGCGACTACAACGCCGAAGCCGCCGCGGTCGCCTTGCAACACCTTGAAACCGAGGGATTCCGCGGCCGCGTCGATATCCTGCGCACCGACGTGACGCGGGAGGCCGACGTCGCGGCCCTGGTCGCCAAGGCGCTCGCCGCCTTCGGCGGCCTCGACATCATGTTCAACAACGCCGGTATCGGCGGGGCCATCGGCCCGATCGTCGAGACCGAGGTCGCCCACTGGGACGCGACCTTCGCGGTCATGACCCGCGGGGTCTTCCTGGGGATCAAGCACGCCGCCCGGGCCATGATCGCCCGCGGCGGCGGCTCGATCGTCAACACCGCCTCGATCGCCGCCCTCGCCGGCGGCGTGCCTCCCGCCGCCTATTCCGCCGCCAAGGCCGCGGTGGTCAGCCTGACCCGCAACGCCGCCAATGAGCTCGCCGAGCACCGCATCCGCGTCAACTCGGTCTGCCCCGGGATCATCTTCACGCCATTGATGCACAATGGCCGCGAGGCCGAGGCCGAGGCGGTGGCGCGCGAGATCCAGCCCTGGCCCGACCGCGGCGAGCCGCGGCATGTGGCTAGCGCGGTCCTCTATCTGGCCAGCGACGAGGCCGCCTTCGTCACCGGCGAAGCCCATGCGGTGGACGGCGGCTACCTGGCCAACGGCTTGCTACGCATCCATCCTTTGCCCGGCGGCAAGGTCCGGCCCGACTATGCCGGCATCACCTACGGCATGACCGGCCAGCCGCGCGAGGTGCGCCGGCTGGGCTGACCCGCCGCCCTCCGCACAGATTGGACAAGGACTTGAGACGATGACCCAGCCATCCGAGGGCGCGCCGGCGGCCGAGCATTTCGACGTCCTGATCGTCGGGGCCGGCATCACCGGAGTCGGCGGCGCCTACCACCTGACCACCCAATGTCCGGGCAAGCGCTTCGTGGTGCTGGAGGCCCAGGAGAGCTTCGGCGGCACTTGGCTGACTCACAAATATCCGGGCATCCGTTCCGACAGCGACCTCTATACCTTCGGCTACCGCTTCAAGCCCTGGGTCGGGCCGCCGATCGCCACTGCCGCCGAGATCCGCGCCTATATGGGCGAAGTGATCGCCGAGAACGGCCTTGCCGATCACATCCGCTACAATCACCACGTCGCCACGGCGGCCTGGTCGAGCCGCGACAACCGCTGGACCCTCGAAGGCATGCGCACCGACTCCGGCCAGCCGGTGCGCTTCACCTGCGACTTCCTGTGGATGTGCCAGGGCTATTACCGCCATTCGCAGGGCTACACGCCCGACTGGCCGGGCATGGACGCCTTCAGGGGCCCGATCGTGCATCCGCAGACCTGGCCGCAGGACCTGGACTATCACGGCAAGCGGGTGATCGTGATCGGCTCGGGCGCCACCGCCGCCACCGTCGTCCCGGCCATCGCCGACGACTGCGCGCACGTCACCCTGCTGCAGCGCTCGCCGACCTATTTCTTCCCGAACCGCAACCAGAACCGCCTGGCCGACACCTTGCGAGAACTGGCCATCGACGAGACCTGGATCCACGAGATCGTCCGCCGCAAGATCGTCTTCGATCAGAACCGCTTCGTGCGCCGCGCGCTGGAGGAGCCGGAGGCGACCGCCAGGGACCTCCTGGCCGGGGTCGAGGCGCATCTGCCGCGGGCGATGGTCGAGGAGCATTTCACGCCGACCTACAAGCCCTGGCGCCAGCGGATCGCCGTGGTTCCGGACGCCGACCTGTTCGAGGCCATCGCCGCCGGCAAGGCCTCGGTGGTCACCGGCCACATCGACCGCTTCACCGAGACCGGCGTCGCGCTGAAGTCCGGCCAGACGCTGGAGGCCGACATCATCGTCACCGCCACCGGCTTCAACATGAACGTGATGGGCGATATCGGCTTTTCCATCGACGGGGCGCCGCTGGACTTCGCCGAGACCGTCACATGGCGCGGCATGATGTTCACCGGCGTACCCAACATGCTGTGGGTGCTGGGTTATTTCCGCGGCGCGAGCTGGACCTTGAAGGCCGACCTGATCTGCGACTTCGTCTGCCGCCTGCTGAACCATATGGCCCTGACGGGAGCCAGGCGGGTCGAGGTCGCCCTGCGCCCGGAGGATGAGGACATGGCGCTGGCCCCGTGGATCGATCCGGAGACCTTCAACCCGGGCTATCTGATGCGCGGCGTCCACCGCCTGCCGAAACGCGGCGAAAAGGTCGAGTGGCGGCACAGCCAGGACTATTGGCGCGAGAAGGACGAGTTGCCGGAGGTCGACCTGGACGGCGGCGAATTCGTCTACGACGGTGAGCGGCGACGGCCATGATCCGCATGACGGTCGCCCTGACGCGACTGCCAAGTCTCGGCCGCGCCGAGTTCCAGGCCTATTGGATCGACCGCCATGCGCCCCTGGTGGCCAGCCTGGCCGAGATCCTCGGCATCCAGGGCTACATCCAGCTGCACACGGCGGTCGACGACGACCGGGCCCCGTGGCTGGCGCCCTACGACGGGCTGGCCGAAATCCGCTACGCCAGCCGCGCCGATTTCGACGCCCGCATGTCCAGCCCCGCCGGCCAGGCCGCGGGCCGAGTGCTGCGCGACGATGAGCGCCGCTTCATCGATCGGTCCAGGTCGCCGCGCTGGTGGGGCGTCGAGCGCACGATTCTCTGAGCGCCCGCGGCTCAGTGCGGCCGCACCGCCGCGCCCTCCGCGGCGACGATGCCGTCGATGAGGAAGTAGATGGTCAGCGGCTTGCCGTCGGGGTCGGTGACGCTCAGCCGGTCGTAGGCGTGGCCGCCGTCCTGCACCAGCGCCTGGCTGACCACCGTCATATCGAAGGCGCGCATCGCGGCGTATTCCTCGCCGACGGTGATCACCTTCAAGGCGGTGGCCGGGCTGGCGCCGTCGCTGGTGTGGATGGAGCGCAGCAGACCGAGCACGATGTCGTGCTCGCGGCTGGAGGCAGCCGCGTCGCCGAGCTTCCGGCTGGCCAAATCGGCGACCAGATGGGCGTCGATGTCGACATAGTCCTGGGCGATGATGATCCTGGCCTGGGCCAGCGCCGTCTTGGGGTCGCCGGCGTTGACCGCGTTGAACATGGCCTTGCGGGCGGCGTCGGTGCGGGCGCCGGTCAGGTCGAACTCGGCGGAGTCGGCATAGGCGAAACGCAGCACGCCCCAGTCCACCGCCGGCTCGCCGCCCGCCTTGGCCGCCGCCAGCAGGCTCTGGTAGCGGGCTTCGCTGGCGGCGTCGAAGGCCGCGGCCGGCCGGGCCGGCGCGAGCGCGAAGAAGAGCAGGAAAGCCGCAAGCGTCGTGCGCATGGCCGTCTCCGTGAAATCCGGCCCCCGCCGAGGCCCCCCTATACGCTGACCTGGGTTCCCATCTCCAGCACGCGCCCGGGCGGGATCTGGTAGAAGTCGGTCGGGTTGGCCGAATTCTTGGCCAGCAGGATGAACAGCCGGTCCTGCCAGTGGCCGAGACCCTTGCGCAGGTTGGCCACCACCGTCTTGCGGCCCAGGAAGAAGGAGGTCGACAGCACTTCGAAGACCAGGCCCTCCTTGCGGCACATGGCCAGCGCCTTGGGAATGTTCGGCGTCTCCATGAAGCCGTACTTCACGTGCACGCGCTTGAAGTCGTCGTTGATCGGCTCGAACCGCACCCGCTCCGCGTCCGGGACGCGCGGGGTGTCGGTGGTCTCGACGGTCAGGATGACGTTGTGCTCGTGCAGCACCCGGTTGTGCTTGAGATTGTGCAGCAAGGCGCCGGGGGCGCGGTCGGGATCGGCGGTCAGGTAGACGGCGGTGCCGGTCACCCGGTGCGGCGGCCGGGCCTTGAGCAGGGCCAGGAACTCCTCCAGTTCCGGGGTGTCGCGGCGGACCTTGGCGGTGAGCAGGTCGCCGCCGCGCACCCAGGTCGCCATGACCAGGAAGAGGGCGCCGCCCAGCACCAGCGGCATGGCCGCGCCGGAGAATATCTTCAGCGAGTTGGCCGCCAGGAAGGTCACGTCCAGCGCCCAGAGCGGCCCGATCAGGGCGAAGGCGCCGATCAGCGGCCACTTCCACAGCCGCCGCACGACGATGAAGGCCAGTGAGGTGGTCACCACCATGGTGCCGGTCACCGCCAGCCCGTAGGCTTGGCCCAGGTTGTCGGAGGTCTTGAAGACGCCGATCAGCAGCACGACGCCGACGGCCAGGAACATGTTGATCTGCGGCAGATAGATCTGGCCGGCGGCGGTCTCCGAGGTCCGGCGCAGGATCATGCGCGGCAGAAGGCCAAGCTGCATGGCCTGCTGGGTCATGGAATAGGCGCCGGTGATCACCGCCTGGCTGGCGATGACGGTGGCGGCGGTGGCCAGGATCACCATGGGCATGCGCACCAGCGCCGGGATCATCTGGAAAAACCAGTCGACGTCGCCGACCGGCCGCCCGCCCGACCGGTGCAGGACCTCCAGCGCGAAGGCGCCCTGGCCGAGATAGTTGATCACCAGGCACGGCAGGGCCAGGAACAGCCAGGCGGCCTGGATCGGCCAGCGGCCGAAATGGCCCATGTCGGCGTAGAGCGCCTCGGCGCCCGTGACGGTCAGGAAGACCGAGCCGAGCACGAAGAAGCTGGTGACGCCGTGATGGATCAGGAAGCCGACGGCGTAGGTCGGGCTGATGGCCAAAAGGATGCCGGGCTGATGCACCAGGTGCAGCAGGCCGACGCCAGCGATGCAGAGGAACCAGAAGGTCAGGATCGGCCCGAAGAAGCCCGCCATCTTGGCCGTTCCGCGCGACTGCACCGCGAACAGGCCGCCGAGGATGACCAGGCTGACGGCGATCACCACCCCAGTGGAGACCGTATCCTGCAAGGCGGGAATGGTCTTCAGCCCTTCGATGGCCGACAGCACCGAGATCGCCGGGGTGATAATGGAGTCGCCGTAGAACAGCGCCGCCCCGGTGACGCCGAGCATGAACACCAGGGTGGTTCGCCGGCCGATCGCGCTCTGGGCCAGGGCCATCAGCGCCAGCACGCCGCCCTCGCCCTTGTTGTCGGCGCGCATCAGGAAGATGACGTATTTGAGCGTGACCACCAGGAACAGCGCCCAGAGCGCCAGCGAAGCGACGCCGAAGATCGCGTCGGCATGGATGCCGCCGTCGCCCGACGCGGCCTGCAGCGCCTGGCGAAAGGCGTAGAGCGGACTCGTACCGATATCGCCGAAGACCACCCCGATCGCGCCCACCGCCATCGGCCAGAAGCGCGTGTGCGCACTGTTGTGGGCGGCCGGCTTGGCGGGGTTTGCGGGGTCAGCGGCGGTGGACGATGGGGCGGCGCGATGCGGCTCGCCAGTCATTCAAGCGCAGCTCCGAGGCGCGCGCGGGCGAAGCCCCGTGCGATCACGGGCGGCGCGATACGCCCGTCCGGAGACGAGCGCAAGGCCGCTCTGCCCTAGACGCTGACCTGGGTTCCCATCTCCAGCACGCGGCCAGGCGGGATCTGGTAGAAGTCGGTGGGATTGGCCGAGTTCTTGGCCAACAGGATGAACAGCCGGTCCTGCAGGCGGCCCAGGCCTTTGCGTTGGTTCGCCACCACGGTCTTGCGGCCGAGGAAGAACGAGGTCGACAGCACGTCGTAGGGCAGGCCCTGGTCGCGGCACGCCGCGAGGGCGGCGGGAATGTTGGGTGTCTCCATGAACCCGTAGACCACCTCGACCCGGGTGAAATCCTCGTTGATCGGCTCGAACCGCAGACGCTCGGTCTCCAGCTCGCGCGGGCTGTCGGTGGTCCTGACGGTGAGGATGACATTGTGCTCATGCAGGACCCGGTTGTGCTTGAGATTGTGCATAAGCGCGCCGGGCGCATGGTTCGGATCGCCGGTGAGATAGACGGCTGTACCCCTCACCCGATGTGGCGGCCGGGCCTTCAGCATCTTGAGGAACTCGCCGAGGTCGGGCGTGTCGCGGCGGACCTTTTCGGTGAGAAGATCGCCGCCGCGCACCCAGGTCGCCATGACCAGGAACAGCGTGCCGCCAAGCACCAGCGGCATGGCCGCCCCGGACAGGATCTTCAGCGAATTCGAGGCCAGGAAGGTCACATCCAGCGCCCAGAACGGCCCGATCACCGCCAGCGCCGCCGGCAGCGGCCATTTCCAGACCCGCCTCACCACAATGAAGCCAAGGGAGGTGTCCACCACCATGGTTCCGGTGACAGCCAGCCCATAGGCCTGTCCCAGATTGGCGGAATTCTTGAAGACGGCGATCAGCAGCACGACGCCGATCGCGAGCAGCATGTTGATCTGCGGAAGATAGATCTGGCCAGCGGCGGTTTCCGAGGTGCGCTTGACCACCATGCGGGGCAAGAGTCCCAACTGCATGGCTTGCTGGGTGACCGAAAAGGCGCCGGTGATCACCGCCTGGCTGGCGATGACGGTGGCGGCGGTGGCCATCAGCACCATGGGCATGCGCAGGAACTGGGGCGCCATCTGGAAGAACCAGTCGATGTCGCCGACCGGACGGCCGTGGGCGTGGTGCAGCACATCCAGGGCGAAGGCGCCCTGCCCGAGGTAGTTGATGATCAGGCAGGGCAGCGCCAGGAAAAGCCAGGCGGCCTGGATCGGCCAGCGGCCGAAATGCCCCATGTCGGCATATAGGGCTTCGGCGCCGGTGACTGTCAGGAACACCGAGCCAAGGACGAAAAAGCTGACCAATCCATGCCGAAGCAGGAAGCCCACGGCATAGGTCGGGCTGACAGCCAGGAAGATTTCCGGCTGCTGCATCAGATGGGTCGAGCCAATTGCGGCGATGCATAGGAACCAGAAGGTAAGCGTCGGTCCGAACAGGCCGGCGACCTTCGCGGTGCCACGAGACTGGGCGAAGAAAAGGCCGCCCAGTATGGCCAGGCTGACGACGATCACGGTGCTCGGCGTGACTCCCTGGAAGGCCGGCACCGTCTTCAGGCCTTCCACCGCCGAGAGCACCGATATGGCCGGCGTGATGATGGAATCGCCATAGAATAGCGCCGCCCCCGTCACGCCCAAGGCGAAAACCAGGGTGGTTCGTCGCCCGATGGCGCTCTGGGCCAGGGCCATCAGGGCCAATGTGCCGCCCTCGCCCTTGTTGTCCGCCCGCATCAGGAAGAGCACGTACTTGACGGTGACGACCAGGATCAGCGCCCAGATGGCCAACGAGATGACGCCGAAGATGGACTCGGCCTGCACGCCGTCACGCTGGGACACCTGGCTGAGCGCCAGGCGAAAAGCATAGAGCGGACTCGTCCCGATATCGCCGAAGACGACGCCGACCGCGCCGATGGCCAGGGCCCAGAACTGGCCGTGCGTCGCGTGATGCGGCGCTGCTGGCGGTGCTTCGGGGGCAGGAGCGGCGTCATCGGGCGCCGGCCTTGCAGGCAGGGGAAGAACGGCCGCCGACTTGCCGGCCATTCAGGCGTTGCTCCAAAGCACGCGAGGGGGGCTTGAGGCGATCACCTGATGGCGCGTACAGCCGTCGTTGGTTGAGCGCAACAGGATTGGCCGAGTCGGCCGGCGTGGCTCAGTGGAAATCCCTCGACGGCGGCAGCACGCGGACGTTGCGCGGATGGCGGTGGACGAGGCGTTCCTCCTGCGTCCGTTCGCCGCGGTCGGGCGAGGCGCTGGTCGCGCCGTCGCCGGGCGAGCGCGGCGGCTTCAGCGCCGGATCGGAGAGGAGCAGCAGATCGGGCGTACGGTCCTCGATCGTCTCGGCGACCAGGTGGGTGACGTAGCCCGCCCCGTCCGGCGCGTGCTGCAACCGTCCGCGGACCAGCAAAAGCCGCGCGCCCATGACCAGCGGCCGGTAGCGGTCGAACATCTTCGGCCAGACCACGATGTTGGCGACGCCGGTCTCGTCCTCCAGGGTCAGGAACACCACCCCCTTGGCGGAGCCGGGCCGCTGGCGGACCAGCACGACGCCGGCGACGGCCCGCGGCGCCGCGTCCGGGGCGTCCTTCAGCGTGGCGGCGGGGACGGCGCCGGCGCTGGCCAGGCGCTGGCGCAGGAAGCTCACCGGATGGGCCTTCAGCGACAGGCGGATGGTCTCGTAATCGTGCACCACCTCCTCCGACAAAGGCGCGCGCGGCAGGGCGGCGGGCGGCGGGCCGTCGGCCTCTTCGAGGCCGGCATGGACGAAGAGCGGCGCCGGGGAAGCCGCGCCGAGCCCCCGCGCGGCCCAGAGGCCCGGCCGGCGGGTCAGGTCCAGCGAGTCCAGCGCATCGGCCGCCGCCAGCATGTCGATGGCGTTCGAAGGCAGCACGACGCGGCGCCTGAGCTCGTCCAGGGATCTGAACCGGCCGCGCTCGGCGCGTTCCTTTTCGATATCCCGGGCCCAAACCTCCTTGAATCCATCGATCTGCCGCAGGCCGAGGCGGAGGGCGCATCTTCCTTCTCCCTTTGCGGGAGAAGATGTCAGCGAAGCTGACGGATGAGGGGTCGCACTCCTCTCATCAGTTTTTTTGCCGTCATGGCCCGACTTGTTCGGGCCACCCATGATCACCGTCGAATGTGAGTGTCTATGGGTCCCCCGCATTCCGCTACGCTCCAGCGGCGGATGACGATTTAGAGATCGGTGCGACCCCTCATCCGACCTCCTTCGGAGGCCACCTTCTCCCGCAAGGGGAGAAGGGTCTTCTTCCAGCGTGCAGTCCCAGTCGCTTTCGTTCAGGTCGGGGTGGCGGACCACGACGTCGTGGGCCTTGGCGTCGCGGATGATCTGGGCCGGGGCGTAGAAACCCATGGGCTGGCTGTTCAGCAACGCCGCGGCGAACACCTCGGGATAATGGCGCTTTATCCAGGCCGAAATGTAGACCAGGTGCGCGAAGGCGGCGGCGTGGCTTTCCGGGAAGCCGTATTCGCCGAAGCCCTTGATCTGGTTGAAGCAGTTCGCGGCGAACTCGGGATCGTAGCCGCGTCGGACCATGCCGCCGACCATCTTTTCCTCATAGGTGTGGATGGTGCCCATGTGGCGGAAGGTGGCCATGGCGCGGCGCAGGCCGTTGGCCTCGTCGCCGGTGAACTTGGCCGCCTCCATGGCGATGCGCATGGCCTGTTCCTGGAACAGCGGCACGCCCAGGGTCTTGCCCAGCACCCGCTTGAGTTCTTCCTTGTCGCCGTGCTCCGGCGACGGGTGTGGAAAGGTGATTTCGAAGGGGCGCTTAGCTTCTTCCGCCGCCCGCTGTTCGGCCCTTCGGGTCAGGTAGGGATGCACCATGTTGCCCTGGATCGGGCCGGGGCGGACGATCGCCACCTGCACCACCAGATCGTAGAATTCCTTCGGCCGCAGCCGGGGCAGCATGCTCATCTGCGCCCGGCTCTCCACCTGGAAGACGCCCAGGGAATCGGCCTGGCACAGCATGTCGTAGACATCGGCGTCGTCCGGAGGGACGGAGGCCAGATTGAGTGCAGCGCCGTAGTGCTGCTCGATCAGCGCGAAGCCGCGGCGGATGGCGGTGAGCATGCCCAGCGCCAGCACGTCGACCTTCATGATCTTCAGTTCGTCGATGTCGTCCTTGTCCCACTCGATGAAGGTGCGGTCCTCCATCGCCCCGTTGCCGATCGGCACGGTCTCGGTCAGCGGCCCCTGGGTCAGGACGAAGCCGCCGACATGCTGGGAGAGGTGGCGTGGGAATTCGATCAGCTCGGCGGTCAGGTCGAGAGCGAGCTTCAGCCTGGGGTCCTGGCGCTGCAGGCCAGTGGCGTCGACGTGCGCGTCCTCGACCTTGGCGCCGTAGGAGCCCCAGACGGTGTTGGCCAGGGCGGCGGTGACATCCTCGGTCAGGCCCAGCGCCTTGCCGACGTCGCGGATCGCCGAGCGCGGCCGATAATGGATGACGGTGGCGCAGATCGCCGCGCGATGGCGGCCATAGCGCTTGTAGACGTACTGCATGACCTCTTCGCGCCGCTCGTGCTCGAAGTCGACGTCGATGTCCGGCGGCTCGCTGCGCTCTTCGGAGATGAAGCGCTCGAACAGCACGTCCTGCTTGGTCGGGTCCACCGAGGTGATGCCGAGGCAATAGCAGACCACGGAATTGGCCGCCGAGCCGCGCCCCTGGCAGAGGATTTCCCGCCCCGGTTCGCGCGCCCAGGCGACGATGTCGTGCACGGTGAGAAAGTAGGCGGCGTAGCCGACCTTCTCGATCAGCCGCAGCTCCTTTTCGATGGTCTCCAGTATCTTTGGCGGCGCTCCATCGGGAAAATAGGTCTTCACGCCCTTGAAGGTGAGGTCTTCGAGGTGCTGTTGCGGCGTCTTGCCCGGAGGCACCGGCTCGTCGGGATATTCGTAGGCCAGCTCGAGGAGCGAAAAAGTGCAGGCCGCCGCGATCTCCGCGGTGCGGGCGACCGCTGCCTCGTGATCCTTGAACAGACGGGCCATCTCGGCCGGGGGTTTCAGGAACCGCTCGGCATTGGCCTGCAGGCGCAGGCCCGCCTGGTCGATGGTGGTCTTCTCGCGGATGCAGGTCAGCACGTCCTGCAAGGGGCGGCGGTCGTAGTGGTGGTAGAGCACGGCGTTGGTCGCGACCATGGCCGCGCCGGTGCGGTCCGCGACCCCGGCCAGCCGCGCCAGCCGGGCCCGGTCGTCGCCCCGATGCAGGGGCGCGGCGGCGAGATAGAGCCTGTCCGGCCAAGCCGCGCGCCAGGCCGCCAGCCGGGTCTCGAAGGCTGCGTCCAGGCGCACCGGCGCGGGGACCAGGGCGATCATCCCCTCGCCCAGCTCGGCGGCCTGGGCGAAATCCAGCCAGCATTCGCCCTTGGGGATGCGGGTCTCGCCCTCGTCGAGAGTCCACCCCGCCACCCCGCTCTTGCCGATGGAGAGCAGCCGGCAAAGCCGCCCGTAGGCGGCGCGGTCGCGCGGGTAGACGATCAGCTCGGTCCCGTCCTCGAACACCAAGCGGCAGCCGACCAGGAAGTGAAGATCCTGCTTTATCGCCTCAGCGTGAGCGCGAACGACTCCCGCCAAACTATTCCGGTCAGCGACACCGATCGCGGAGATGCCGAGCGCCTTGGCTTGCTTGACCAGTTCGGCCGGCTGCGAGCCGCCTTCCAGAAAGCTGAAGTTGGAGCGGACGTCGAGTTCGGCATAGGCGTTCATGCGAACACCCCGGCGATCCACCAGGTGGGAGGGTGGTCGGCGTCCTCGCGGCCGTAGAGGCCCTCGCGATAGAGCCAGTAGCGGCGGCCGTTGTCGTCCTCGACCCGGTAATAGTCGCGGGTGCGCTGGGGCCTGTGCTCAGGCTGCGCCCACCATTCGGCGCCCAGCCGCTCCGGTCCCTCGGCCTTGACCACGCGGCGGGCGGCCCGGCGCCAGATGAAGCGGGCCGGCACGCCGTCGGGCAGTTCGGCCAGGGTCTGCACCGGCTCAGGGGCCTCGAACAACAGGATGGGGCGAAGGCGCGGATCGTCCCGCTCCGGCGGCGGCGGGGCCTCGGGGCCGGCCGGGGTCCAGGCTTCGCTGCGCTCGGGGACCCAGCTTTCGGTGAACTGAGGCCGGCGCACCGCCGGCTCGCCCAGCCTGGCCTGCAGCCGGTCGACCAGGGCGGCCAGGGCATGGGCCGGCGCCTCGCCCGTGCTGTCGTCCATCTGCCCCTGGCGCGCCTCCAGCGGCTCGGCCTTTTCCGCCGAGAGCATCAGGGCGTCGATGCCGAAGCCGAGGTCGAGCTTGTCCAGGCCCTTTTCGCGCAGCAGCCGCATCAGGTGCGCCGGGGTGGCGGCGGGGGCGCTGAGGCCCGCCTCGATCAGGGTCACGCGCCCGTCGACGCGAAAGCCGGTCAGCCGTAGCCGCCGCGCACCGCGCCCGTCGCGGGAAAGCTGGCCGCAGAGGGCCTCGGCCAGGCTTGGCAAGCAAGCGCCGACCCCGGCCATGTCGATCACCGGCTCGGCGAACGGGGTCCAGACCCTATAGCAGGGCGCCGGCCGCTCGGGGTGCAGCGGCTCGGGCAGGACGCCAAGAGCCTGGTCCAGCCGCTCGACGACGCGAAAGCCGATCTCGCCCCGGAAGCGTCGCGCCAGGCCGGCGCGCGGCATGCCGTAGAGGTCGCCGATCGCCTTCAGCCCGAAGCGTTTCAAGAGCGCCAGCGCCTTGGGTTCGAGCCTGAGCCCCTCGACCGGCAGACCGGCCAGCGCCTGGCGCAGGCCCCTGGCAGGGGCGACGATTTCCGGCTCGCCGGAAAAGCGCGCCAGGGCCCAGGCGGCAGCGGGACTGTCGGCCATGGCCACCTTGGCCTCGACGCCGGCCCGCGCCAGCCGGCCGCGCAGGTCGGCGAGCATGGCCGCCTCGCCGCCAAACAGGTGGGCGCCGCCGGTCATGTCGAGGAACAGGCCCTCGTAGCCGGGGATCAGGGTGTCGATGGCCACGGAGGGCGAGAACCGTTCGGCCCACAGCGCCAGCCGCTTCAGGGCCGCGAGGTCGCGGTCCAGTTCGGCCGGGGCGCTGATCAGACGCGGCAGCATGGCGCAGGCGTCGGCATGGGCCTGGCCGCGCCACAGCCCGGCCGTCCGCGCAGGCTGATTCAGGGCGTGCAGGGTCAGGCCATGCACGCCCTTCTCGATCAGGGCGAAGGGGGCGCCGTCAGGCGGCGACGGACGAGCGGGCGACGCACTGGCGGCCGGTCTCATCCAGACCGTGACCGGCCAGTCCGGCAACCACGCCGAGACGACCCGTTTCATCGTCCTGCTCCAAGGTCCAGGCGCCCGGCGGCCCGTCGCGGCGGCGCACCAGCTCGGCGTGCAGACGCACCCGCCCGGGCGCCGCGGGGTCGAAAGGATGGGCGGCGGAGGCTCCGCTGCTGATCCGCCAGCGCCGGCGGGCGGCGCTCAAATCTCCCGTCGGTCCGGCGCGCAGGATGACGCCGCAGGCGCCGCCGGCGCGGGCGGCGAAGTCCAGCCGCCTTGTGGCCACGAAGGGCGGCGCCTCGATGCTGGCCAGGCCGCCGGCCACCGCGCCGGATTTCAGCGCCTCTTCCAAAGCCCACAGCGCCTCGCTCTCCCGCTCGGTGCGGATCCAGATCAGCCGCTCGGGTGCAAGACCCCAGCCGGCCAGGCCGCGGGCGAACGGCCGGCCGCGCTCGCGCGACCAGAGCCCGGTGGTGACCAGCGCCACCGGCCGCGTATCCGCCGCCGCCGCCAGCCGCCCGAGCGCGAAGGCGAAGGCGGCCGCCGCATCGGCCGGCTCGGCCGCCGCCGTCTCTTCCAGCGGCTCGCACACGCTGGGGAACAGCGCGGGATCCGGCGTCGGCAGGGGCGACAGCAGCGTCAGGGGCATGGAGGTTAAACCCGTATGTTCTTATTTTGTTCTAGAAACGCGCGGAAGAGTCAACGGAAAAGACTCTTGCGTCCGGGCCGCGGCCAAGGCTGAAGACGCCGATGCCCCAAACGCTGAAGTCCTTGGCGGACAGACAAGCGGTCTATGGCGCGCCGCCACTGAGCCTGGCGAGCGTTCCGGCGCGCGCGGCGCAATGCTCGCCGCTGGTTCCGGGCGCCGCGGCGCTGGAGGACGCGCCGGACGGATCGCTGGGCCGCATCGTCGTCGCCGCCCCGCCCGGGGTGCTGGAGCGCCGCTATGTGCTGGCCCAGGCCTTGCGGGCGCTGAAACCCGGTGGGGAGTTGGTGGCCCTGGCGCCGAAGACCAAGGGCGGGGCGCGGTTGCGCAAGGAGCTGGAGGCTTTCGGATGCCAGGTCGTCGAGACCGCCAAGGAGCATCAGCGCATCTGCGCCTGCCTCAGGCCCGATGCGCCGACGGGGATCGAAGCGGCCATCGCCGCCGGCGGACCGCAGCGGGCGCCGCGCCTCGGCCTCTGGTCGCAGCCGGGCGTCTTCAGCTGGGACCGGCCCGACCCCGGCACCGCCCTCCTGGCGCCGCTGGTCGGCGACCTAGCCGGCGCGGGCGCCGATCTGGGCTGCGGCGCCGGCGCGCTCGCCCTGGCCGCCCTCGCCTCGCCCAAGCTGACCCATCTGACCCTGGTCGACATCGACCGGCGCGCCGTCGAGGCGGCGCGGCGCAACCTCGACGACCCGCGCGCGGCCTTCCTGCAGGCCGACCTGCGCGATCCGCAGTCGCCGCTGGCCGGCCTCGACTTCGTGATCATGAACCCGCCCTTCCACCTGGGGCCGAATGAGGACCGCAGCCTCGGCCAGGCCTTCATCGCCCGCGCCGCGGCCATGCTGCGCAAGGGCGGGACCTTGCGCATGGTGGCCAATGTCGGCCTGCCCTACGAAGCCGCCCTTGGCCAGAACTTCGCCCGCGTCACGCCGCTGGGCCAGGGCCGCGGGTACAAGCTGTTCGAGGCGGCTCGATAACCTCCTGAACTCAATTTGTCCGTCATGGCCCGACTTGTTCGGGCCACCCATGATCACCGTCGAACGTCAGTGTCTATGGATCCCCCGCATTCCGCTGCGCTCCAGCGGGGGATGACGGTGATTATAGCGTCGCTCCCGCAACCAGTTCGGCTAGCGGGACCGGGGGCGTGATCTGGGCGTCGGCGATGGCGGCCCCGGCGGCGGCTTCGGGCGCCAGGCCGGGGTCGGGCCGGAAGCGGGCGAGGAATTCGACGGCGCCGCGGCCGCCGAGCAGAGGCGAGGCGCAGGCGGCCTGGACATGGGTGCCTTGCGCCGACAGCCGCTCGAAGAGGGCCTGCAGCACGGGCGCGATGGCGGCCAGGTTGGTCACGTCGTCCTGCCGCAGCCCCTCATAGAGCGGCTTGACCAGGGCGATGATCTCGAAGGCGTCCGGGCTGCGGAACAGGCCGCGGATCTCGCCGAGGGCCACCGACAGGGTCAGGTAGGAGAGGTCGGCGACCGCCATCTGGATGGGTGGATCGAGATCGGCGATGCGCACGTCGCTGATGTTGGTCCGCTCCATCGCCCGCACCCGCGGATCGGCGGCCAGGCTGGCGCGGAACTGGCCGTGGCCGACATCGACGGCGTAGACGCAAGCCGCGCCCGCCTGCAACAGGCAGTCGGTGAAGCCGCCGGTCGAGGCGCCGGCGTCGAGCGCCACCTTGCCGGCGGCGTCGACGCCGAACCGCTGCAGCGCCCTGGCCAGCTTGTAGCCGCCGCGGCTGGCGTATTTCAGCACCTGGCCGCGCAGGTGGATCTGGGCGGCTTCGCCCACCATCAGCCCGACCGAGGTTATGGTCTTGCCGTCGACCACCACCTTGCCGGCCATGATCCAGCCGCGCGCGGTGCGCAGGTCCGCGAAATAGCCCTGCTCGACCAGTCCTTCGTCCAATCGGGTGCGTCTCTTGGCCACGGCGTGCAATTCCCTGGAAGCGGCGTGAAAAGGCAAGTCCCCGGGCGGCGCCGCAACATGGTTAACCAGCCGTTAACGGCTTCCTCGCCAAGGTGGGGTGGGGCTCGCCGCCAGCGGACTGACATCGTCCACAGGAGATGGGCGCAACGCTACATTTAGCGGTTGTGCCGCGTTTACACGCTAGGAATCGGTGGTTAGCGTCCCTGAGGTGGGCTGGGAGACCGATTCGCGATGACGGCGAGCGCGCCTTGGAGCGTGAAGGGGATCGATCCGAAGGCGCGCGAAATCGCCAAGGATCTGGCCCGCCGCTCGGGCATGACGCTCGGCGAATGGCTGAACCAGATGATCCTGGAGGATGGGACGCCGGAAGCGGCGGCGCCCGCCCGTCCCGCCGCCCTGTCCACCGCCGAGCCGGCGCCGTCCTATGCGCGGTTCGAGGCCCCCGAACATCCCGGCGACGACGTGCTGCGCGCCTCCCAGGCGCTCGACCGGCTCTCCGCCCGTATCGAAGCGGCCGAACAGCGCGCCACCCTGGCCATCAGCGGCATCGACCAGTCGGTCGCCGGCGTGCTGAACCGGCTGGAGACCGCCGAACGCGAACAGACCGCGGTGGCGGCGCGCTTCGAAGGCGCGGTCGGCAACCTGACCGAGGAAAACGCCCGGCTCAGCGACCGGCTGCAGCGCATGGAGCTGGAGGCGGTCGCCCCGCCCTCGGTGGAGGCGGTGCGCTCGATGGAGGCGGCGCTGGCCAAGGTGGCGAGCCACCTCTACGACGGCGAGGCCAGGGCCGATCAGCGTTTCGGCGAACTCCGGCGCGAACTCGACGGCCTGGGCGCCCAACTGGCCGCCGCGCCGGCCTCCGGCGGCGCCGGCGAGGCCGAAGGCGTCCTGGAGCGGCTCAGCGGCCGCCTGAGCGAGGCCGAGGAGCGCACCTCCGCGGCCATGCGCGGCCTGGAGGCCTCCTTCGCCCAGCTCGACCAGCGCCTGGCCGGCGCCGAGAGCCATCTGCAAACCCGTCCGGCCGAAGCCAGCCTGGAGCAGCTGGCCGCCGACCTCTCCGCCCGGGTCGACGCCGCCCGCGCCGAGATGGCCGACAAGATCCGCGAAGCCGCCGACGGCCGCTTCGAGCGCATGGAGCGCACCCTCGGCGAGATGACCGTCCACGTCGAGGAGGCGGAGCGCCGCTCGACCAGCGCCATCGAGCGGATGGGCCACGAAGTGCTTCGAATGGCCGACACCCTTGGCCGCCGGGTGCAGGAGGTCGAGCACCGCTCGGCCGACGCCATCGAGCAGGTGGGCGGCGAGGTCGCGCGCATGACGCAGACCATGGAAGCGCGGATGGAGCGCAGCGACGACGCCGCGGCCCGGGCGCTGGAAAAGCTCGGCGGTGAGATCGCCCGCATCACCGAGCGGCTGGCCGAACGCATCGCCAACGCCGAACGTCGCTCCGCTCAGGCCATGGATGACGTCGGCGAGCAGGTGGCCCGCGTCTCCGACCGGCTGCAGGATCGGCAGGAGCGCACCTCGACCGAGCTTTCCGAGCGCATCCGGCTCTCCGAAGAGCGCACGGCGCGGCTTTTGGAGGATGCGCGCGAGCGCATCGACCAGCGACTGGAGGAGACCCAGAAGCGCCTTGCCGAGACCGTCGCGCCGGCGCCGCCTCCTGGCTTCGGCCACAACGCCTACGCCGATCCGGAGATCGGGCCATTCGGCCGCGGCCGCTTCGATGCGCCGACGACGGCCTATGTCGATCCCGAGGTGGCGCCGTTCCGGGAGGAGGATTTCGCGCCGCTGACGGGGTCGGGCGACTTCGCCGCTCCGCCGCGTTTCGAGCCGGAGGCCGCGCGGTTCGCCGAAGACAGGCGGATCGAGCCCGAGGCCGACATCTTCGTCGATGATCCGCATGCCGAGCCGGCGGCCGCGAGCTTCGGCGAACTTGGCCGCCAACGGGCCGGTCTGGAGGCGGAGCCGCCGATCGATCCCGAGCCGCGCTCGTTCGGCGGCTTCCGTCCGGACGAGCTGCTGGCGCCCGCCCCGGCGCATGGGGCCGAGGACGACGACGGGTTCGTCGCCATCAGCGGCGAGAGCGCGGTGGCGAGGCTGGAGACGCGCGAGGCGGAAGTCGGATCCGAGCGGCTTTCCTGGCCGGAGGCGGCGGCCGATCCCGTGACCGCGCCGCAAGCGCAGGCGGCCGAGATCCAGGCGGCCGAGATCGAAGCCGAGCCTGATCCGGCGCCGGTCACGCCGCTTTCCACCCGCGAGCTGATCGAACAGGCCCGCGCCGCCGCCCGCGCCGCCAATCCTGGCCCGGCCGAGACCAGGTCCGGCAAGACGCGCAAGCCCGAGAGCCGCGGCGGCATGTTCGGCGGCCTTGGCCGCAAGCCCGAGTTGCGGAAGGGCCGCGGTGGCTCGACCCTGACCACCGCCCTCTTCGTCTCCGGCGGCGCCGCGGCGCTGAGCGTGGCGCTGGTCGGCTACGAGCTGGTGTTGCAGAAGCCGAACGGCGTCCTGCCGAACCGGGTGGCCGAGGTCATGGGGCTGGGCGGACCGAAGTCGCCGGTCGACGGCGAAAAGCCGGCCGCCGGCGAGGGCGGTCAGCCGCTGGCCGCCGTGGCCCTGGCGCCCGCCGCCGCTCCGGCGTCCGCCCCGACGCCCAGCGCGGCGCAGAGCGAGGCCGGCGCAGAGATCTATGCCGACGGCGTGCGCCGGATCGAGGCGAAGGACAATTCCGGCGTCGACGTGGTGCGCAAGGCCGCCAACCTCGGCTATGCCCCCGCCCAGTTCTACCTGGCCAAGCTCTACGAGGCCGGCGGGGCCGGCGTGAAGAAGGACGCCGACCAGGCCCGGGTCTGGACCGAGCGCGCCGCCGAGGGCGGCGACGAAAAGGCCATGCACAATCTGGCCCTCTATTATTTCGAGGGGACCGGCGGACCCAAGAACACCACCGAGGCCGCCCAGTGGTTCCGGCGCGCCGCCGACCTCGGCCTGGTCGACAGTCAGTACAACCTGGCCCGGCTCTACGAGGAAGGCTTCGGCGTCGCGCAGAATCCGGCCGAGGCCTACAAGTGGTACCTGATCGCGGCCCGCTCCGGCGACGCGGAATCGCGCACCTCGGCCCAGCGGCTGAAGGCGCAGCTGTCGCCGGAAGCGCAGACCGCCGCTGAACGCTCGGCCGCCGGCTTCCAGGCCCAGGGCCCGAGGCTGGGGGCCACCCAGCTGGCCCAGGCCACGGTGGCGCCGGCCGCCGGCGGCTCGGCCGACATCACGATCGCCCAGCGCGGCCTCTCGCGGCTGGGCTACTACCAGGGGCCCTATGACGGGGTGAACTCACCGGCCCTCAGCCTGGCCATCGCCGCCTACCAGCGCGACCAGGGCCTGCCCTCGACCGGCGCCCTCGACGCCACCGTGGTCCAGCGCCTGAGCGCCGCGGCGCAGTAATTTTCAGCCGTCATCCCCCCGCTGGAGCCGCGACGCGGCGGAATGCGCGGGACCATCACGGGTGGCCCGAAGGGGTGGGCGCCGCGAGGCGTCAGGCCGTCTGCGTCGCCTTCATCCTGGCGATGCGTTCGTCGCGGAGTTGGGTGCGGCGGACCTTGCCGGCGTCGTCGCGGATGTTCTCCGTGACGAACTCGTAGGTGCGCGGCTGCTTGTAGGTCACCAGCAGGGTGCGCAGATGCTCGCGCAGGGCTTCCTCGGTCAGGCCGGCCCTCGGCTGGACGATGGCGTGGATCTGATTGCCCATCTCCTCGTCCGGAAGGCCGATCACCGCGCTGGACTGCACCAGCGGATGTTCGTCCAGCGCCGCTTCGATCTCGGCGGGGTAGATGTTGGAGCCGCCGACCAGGATCATGTCGGTGCGCCGGTCGGCCAGGTAGAGATAGCCGTCCTCGTCGAAATAACCGATGTCGCCGAGGCTCTCCCAGCCGCCTGGCAGGGTCCGCGCCGTGGCCCCGCGATAGTGGTAGGAGGCCTCGGCGCCCTCGGGCCGGCGCATATAGACCTCGCCGATCTCGCCCGGCGGCAGCATCTCGCCGGCCTCGTTGAACGCCTTCATCTCGCCGACCGCGACCTTGCCCACCGAGCCGCGATGCTCCAGCCATTCGGCGCCAGTGATGATGGTCACCGCCTGGGCCTCGGTGCCGGCATAGAGCTCCATGATCACGTCCGGGCCCAGCCAGTTGATCCAGGCCTCCTTCAGCCACGGCGGACAGGGCGCGGCCAGGTGCCAGACGGTGCGCAGCGATGAGACGTCGTATCTGGCCTTCACCTCGTCCGGCAGCCGCCAGATGCGGCTCATCATGGTCGGCACCAGATACATCCAGCTGCCGCGATGCTCGTGCACGGCGGCGAGCGTCTTTTCGGCGTCGAAGCGCGGCAGCACCACCAGGTGCGCGCCCTTGTTCAGGCCGCCGAACGCGGAGGTGAAGGGGCCGTTGTGATAGAGCGGCCCGGGCATGATCATCACGTCGTCGGCCTCGGTGCGGTACGCGCCGGGCGCGTCGCGCAGGGTGACGCCCGGACCGCCGGACAGGATCAGCTTCGGCCGGCCGGTGGACCCGCCGGAGGTGGGCGCCTTGTAGATCGGCGCGATGCGATCCTCGACCGGGCTGTCGTCGTCGGAGAGCGCCAGTAACGCATCGACATCGTAGCGCGGGCGGCTGCTGTCGATGGTGTCCCTGGCCAAGAGGATCGGGGTCTCGGCCAGCGCCATCACCGCCTCCGCCTCGTTGGCCGGCAGGCGGTAGGAGATCGGCTGCGGCGTCGCGCCGGCCTTCCACAGGCCATAGCAGGCCTCGACGAAGTCGACGCCGTTGGGCAGGCCGATGGTGACCAGGTCGCCCTGTTTGACCCCGACCTTGTCCAGGGCGCGGGCGATGCGGTTGGTCCGCCGGTCCAGCTCGCGCCAGGTGACGGTGCGACGCTCGTCGGTGACCGCCGGCTTGTCAGGGTGTGCGGCGGCCAGTTCGGTCAGGCGCGCGCCAAGGGAAATCCGCTCTTCCATCAATCTCGTCCTTCAAATTTCAAATCGGGTCGGCCGCGGAATCCGCTGCGGCTCTGGGCTCGGCGTCCTTATCGTCGGGCGATGGCCGGTTCTGCAAGCGTCGCATGCGGCGATTGCGCCGCCGGGGCCTGACCGCCTATGCAGCGTGGACGGCAAGCAAGGCGAGGACGCATGCGGTTGGTCTCGATCGGCCTGACCACCCTGGACGTCGTGGCCCGCCCGATCGACGCCCTGCCTGAGTCGGAGTCCACCGTGCTGGTCGACGGCGTCGCGCTGGCGCCGGCCGGAACGGCGGCGGGCGCGGCCTACGTGGCGGCAAGGCTGGGCATGGACGTTGCG
The DNA here is from genome assembly GCA_036272595.1 of Caulobacteraceae bacterium. Lineage (GTDB taxonomy): Bacteria > Pseudomonadota > Alphaproteobacteria > Caulobacterales > Caulobacteraceae > Poindextera. The sequence continues at coordinate 28,117 of DATAYM010000005.1, read as the reverse complement.
CTGATCGGCGCGGTCGGCGATGACCTGGCCGGCCGCTTCGTGCGCATGGCGCTGGACGAGGCGGGGGTCGACACCGCGCTTCTGGAGACCGTCGCCGGGGCGCCGACATCGACCACCGTGCTGGCGGTGGATTCGAACGGGCGGCGGCCGAATTTCCATGCGCCGGGCGCCGGCGGCTCGGCGCGGGTCACCGAGGCGGCGACCGCGGCGGTGAAACAGGCGAAGTTCCTGCACTATGCCGGCGTTGGCAGCCGTGGCCTCGACAAGGGTCCGGGCGCCGGGCTGGTGCGCGCCGCGCGCGACGCCGGCGTCGTGGTCACCTGCGACCTGATCTCGCCGCGCCGCTCGGCGTTCGAGGAGCTGAAGTCCATCCTGCCCCACCTCGACTATTTCATGCCGAGCGCCGCCGAGGCCCTGGCCCTCACCGGCTCGGACGACATCGAAGCCGCCGGGGCGACCTTTCTCGGCCTCGGCGCGCGCAACGTGATCATCAAGAACGGCCGCAAGGGCTCACTGCTCATGCTGGATGGCCGGCGCATCGCCCTCCCCGCCTTCGCCATCAGCCCGGTGGACACCACCAGCTGCGGCGACAGCTACTGCGCCGGCTTCATCGCCGCCCTGGACCGCGACTGGCCGCCGCTGGAAGCCGCCCGCTTCGCCACCGCGACGGCGGCGCTGGTGGCGCAGGGCCTGGCGACGCTTGGGCGGCTGGAAAGCTTTGACGCCACGGCCGCCGCCATGGGCCAGATGACCGCCATAGAGGAGAACGCCTGATGGCCGATGAAGCCGACCTCCGCCGCCGCATGGTGCAGGTGATGCAGGCCATGGACCAGCGCGGCCTGAACCGCGGCACCAGCGGCAACGTCTCGGCCCGTTTCGGCGATGGCCTGCTGGTGACGCCCAGCGGCATCCCGGCCGGGCGGCTGGAGCCGGAGCAGATGGTGCTGATCGGCGCCGACGGCGAGGCGCCGAACGCCGGCCTGAAACCTTCCAGCGAATGGCGGATGCACCAGCGGCTGCTGCAGCGGCGGCCCGACGCCAACGCCGTGGTCCACTGCCATTCGCGCCACGCCACCATCCTGGCCTGCGCCGGCAGGGCGATCCCGTCGCTGCACTACATGGTGGCCGTGGCCGGCGGCGCGTCGGTGCCGCTGGCGCCCTACGCCACCTTCGGCTCCAGCGAACTGGCCGACGGGGTGGTCGACGCGCTGCAAGGTCTGAACGCCGCCCTGATGGCCAACCATGGCCAGGTGGTGCTGGGCCGCAGCCTGGAGGCGGCCCTTTCCATCGCCGAGGAGGTCGAGGAGCAGGCCGCCGTCTATTGCGGAACCCTGGCCATCGGCGGCCCGATCCTGCTCAGCGAGGCCGAGATGGCCACCGTGTTGGACAGGTTCAAATCCTACGGCCAGCGCCGATAGGCGTCGCCCCTATTGGCCTGAAGCATAGGGGCGGCCAGAATAATAGGGATCCTCGCCCCACCGAGGGCCATAGGCGCCGTATCCGCCCTCCGGCTGATAAGCGCCGGGGGGCGCGGACTCCTCCGCTTCTCCAGGCGGGCCGAAGGCGTCCCGCCGCGGCGGCCCGTATGCGGGCGGCGGCGGCGCGTCGTGCATCTCCGGCCGCTCTTCGGCGGGCGCAGGTCCGTAACCGTAGGCTGCCACCTGCTCGTAGCCGGAGCGCCGCGGCGCGCGCCGTTCGGGATAAGTCGAGGGCGCCTCGCCGCCGGCTTCGGCGGCGGACGAGATGCATTTGGCCGTCTCGCCGACGGCATGTTGGCCGGTGCAGAAAACGTCCTCGTAGTGCGGGCCGGCCGCGGCCAGGCACTGGTCCAGGTTCAGCATCGCCATCTTGAGGCAGTTGGCGCTGTTGACGTCGTGCAGCAGCATCTCGATCGGACCGTCCTGGCTGTCGCCGGTGCGCCCAAGCACAGCCAGGGCGGCCACAGCGAGGCCGCGCACCACAGCCGCCGAAGGCGCGGCCTGGTCGGCGGCCGGCGTCCGCGGCGTCGAATCGACGCTCTGCAGCAGCATCGCCTCGGTCGGCTCGTCGGCGGTGCGCGCCTGGGAGGCGGACGCCTCGACCTTGGCCAGCACCTCGTGGGGATTGGCGACGAAGGCCTTTGACCAGGCATGGGCCTGGACGTCGTAGGCGGCCTGGGTCAGCGTCTTGCCCTCGCTCTGCAGGGCCTCGCCGTGGCCGCGCAGGGCGCCGGCCACGTCGGCGGCCGCCTCGCGAGCGCCGGGAACCTCGAGCACCGCCCCGGGCGAGTTGACCAGCCGGTTGGCGAAGTCGGGATCGCCCTGCGCCCGGACCCCGTCGACAAAGGCCTGGTCGCGCAAGGCCAGCAGGGCGGCGAACGCCACCATGCCTTCCTGCAGCTGCTCAGGCTGATAGTCCGAACCCTGGCGCAGCGCCTGCTGCACCGAAGCCGGCCCGTCGAACCCGGGCCTGATCACCGAGGCGCGCCGCACATAGCCGACATAGGCGCCGGCGGCGTCGGTGAGATGGTGGCCGATGGCGACGAAAATCGCCCGCTGCTGATCGGTCAGGCTTGGTGCGGCCTGGGCGGCCGGCGCGCCGACCGGCGGCGGGTTAGGCGCAACCTCCTGGGCGTTGGCGCCGAACGCCACCGCGAGCGCCATGACGGCGCAGCTGCTCAACAAGGTTTTCATCATTCGCCCCCGCGAAGGCCGGACCGCGTCCGGACGTGTCGTAAACGGCCAGTAACTATGAGTAACGATTTACTGTCTGCTCTAGAAATACCATAGATCGAACGTTAATTTGACTTGAGTAAAGATTTTGTGAGTCAAAGAGGGGTGCGACAAAAGGTGTCGGCCGATCGATTGCACGCCGATGACAGGGACATGGCGATCGCGGCGCGTCAGGGCCGGGACGCAGCCCGTGGCGGCGGCCTGACCGCGAGATAGACGGTGCTCCAAAGCTGGGCGGCGTCGGCTTCCTCCGACCCGGCCTTGCCGGCGCCGAAGGGCGCAGTTCGGTAGCGGCCGCCGGACCAGGTCCAGGACCAGAGTTCGGAATTGGCCGCCGGGCGGGTCGCCTCGATCGCGCTCCACAGCCGCGCCTGGGCCGCGCGAAGCCTCGCCCGGACGGCCGGCGGCAGGTCGGTGCGCCGCAACTGCCGTTCCAGGCCCGCCGCCAGCACGGCCTGCTGCCACGACCAGACCACCTCGCCGTGATAATCGCCCCGGGTGAAGGCCGCCCGCTTCGTCGGCGAGGCGAAGACCGGATCGGCGACCAGCAGGCCGACATCGGTCATCAGGCCGGCCGGAAATGGCCGCATCATCGCCTCGACCTCCTGGGAGAGGCCGCGCGCGTCCGGACGGCCGAACAGAAGATCGAAGCCCTCGTCCGAGTGGAGGATCGGGATCGGCGCGCCGCCGGCGTCCAGGGCAAGGGCGGGAAAGGCGAGCGCGGCTTGCCCGAGCGCGGCCAGGGCTGGCGAAGCCGGGACGCCCTGGTCCCGGGCATAGGCCGCGACCATCCGGCGCGCCGCGGCTGCTCCGATCCGCACCGTGAAATAGCCGGGCGCCCTGGCGCGCCACACCGCGGCCGTCCGTTCGGCGGCGCGGAAGGCCGTGCGATCCCCGGCGGTCTCGTAAGGGGCGAGCAGGCCGGCCGCCTCGATCCGGCCGATGGCCGAAAGCGCCGCCGGCGCGAAGACAAGGTTGACGTCGTAGGGGTAGCGGCCGCCGCCAAGGCCGTTCGGGCTGTCGCGCCACTGGCCGGCGACGTGGCCCGGCTTCAGGGCCAGCAGGCGGTCGACGCGCGGTTGGCTGGCGAACGGGCGGGTCTGGGCGACGACGAAGCGGAAGTTGCGCACCAGGGCGGCGCCGACGCGCTCCGACGGGTTCCCCGCCCGGCCGTCCGGCGCGGCGAGATAGGCGGCCGCCCGGCCGCGGCCACGCGGATCGTCGACCAGCCAGTCCGCCGCCACCGGCGCCAGCATGTAGGAGCTGTCGATCATGCCGTAGTCGAACACCGGCGCGTCGCTCGGCGGCTGGCCGGCCTTGAGGTGGGCGAGGATGGCGAACTCGCCGATGGATTCCTCGTGGGCCACCTCGCCGTCCGGCGCCAGCCGCGAGACCACCGCGCCGAGCCCGTCCTCGACCGCGGCCGGCTGCAGAACCGGCGTCAGCAGCTCGAGCGTCATCAGGGTGTCCCGGCCGAAATAGGTGTCGAACCGCCAGGAGCCGGCCAGGAACTTCTCCCGATAGCTGAGGAAGCTGAGCGCGTTGCGGGCGGCGGGGTCGCTCGCCGCTGCGGAGTTCATGAGGTCGGCGCCGCCCAAGGGGGTGAGCGGCGCCTCGCCGCTCAGCGCCTGGATGCGCAGGCCGATCCGCCCGTCGGCAGCGGCGACCATGCGCCCGTCGCGCAGCGATCCGTGGATCACCTGCACCGCCAGCCGATATCCCGGCGCGCCGTCGAGCCGGTCGCGGGCCCATGTCAGGGTGTCGCTCCGCGCGGCGGGGTCGATCAACAGCGCCGGCGGCAGGCCGTGTAGGTCCGGATAGTCGCGCAGCACCCGCACCGACGACAAAAGCGCGCGAACCGGCCGCAGGGCGTCGGCCCTGGCCTCGAGCGCGAAGCTGACCCCATGGAGCGGCCGGCCCTTGGCGTCCGCGAGACTGATCGGCGTCGGTGGCGCGGTCAGACTCCAGGCCATCGGCGCGCCCCGGTGGCCGAACCAGAGTCCGACGCCGCTGTCGCCGGCGGGAAAGGCCACGAGGATGCGGGGATCGCGGCCCGATCGCAGCACGAGGTGCGCCGCCACCGGCCCCTGCCGCACGAACCGGTTCAGATAGGGCCCGTCATCGACCCCATACCGGAGGCCGCCCGGATCGCCGGACGGTTCGGCCGCGCGCGGGCCGCCGCCGGGCGCGAGCGCCAGGACGGCGCCGGCGAGCGCCGCCGCCCACGCCCGGGGGCGCGGCCTAAACCGTTTCCTCGGCCTTGGCGTCGAAGTCGCTGGCGTCATGGCGTTCGGGCAGCGGGTTCTCGCCCCAGCCGGCGTTGACCCGCCGGCCGCGCTGCACCGCCGGGCGCGCGCCGATGGCGTCGGTCCAGCGCAGCAGGTTCTTGTACTCCTGCACCTGCAGGAACTCGCCGGCGCCATAGAGGGCGCCCTTGGCCAGGCCGCCGTACCAGGGCCAGACGGCGATGTCGGCGATCGTATAGTCCGCGCCGCCCAGGTATTCGCTCTCCGCCAGTCGCCGGTCGAGCACGTCCATCTGGCGCTTCACCTCCATGGCGAACCGATCGATGGCGTATTCGATCTTGAACGGCGCATAGGCGTAGAAATGGCCGAAACCGCCGCCCAGATAGGGCGCGCTGCCCATCTGCCAGAACAGCCACGACAGGGTCTCGGCCCGCTCCGCCGGTTCGGTGGGCAGGAAGGCGCCGAACGTCTCGGCCAGGTGCACCAGGATGGCGCCGGATTCGAACACCCGGATCGGCTTGGGCCCGCTGCGGTCGACCAGGGCGGGGATCTTGGAATTGGGGTTGGCGGCGACGAAGCCGGAGCCGAACTGGTCGCCCTCGTTGATGCGGATCATCCAGGCGTCGTACTCGGCGCCCTTGTGGCCCAGCGCCAGCAGTTCCTCCAGCATCACCGTGACCTTGACGCCGTTCGGCGTCGCCAGGGAATAGAGCTGCAGGGGATGTTTGCCGACCGGCAGTTCCTTGTCGTGGGTCGGCCCGGCGATCGGCCGGTTGATGTTGGCGAAGCGACCGCCGTTCTCCTTGTTCCAGGTCCAGACCTTGGGCGGGACGTATTCGGTGGTTTCGGTCATGCATTGAGCTCCAAGGGCTGGTGGATCGGCCACGCGTCCCAGACGATGTGGCGCCGCCGGCCGGCTTTGGCCAGGGGCGCCGGGCATTGGGTGATCGATGTTCTGTCTGACTTGCCCGGGGCCCCGCGCATCGGCAAGGTCGCGCCGCGGCGCGTTCGACGCCGGTCAGGGAGCGATCGATGGCGCGGAATCTGGAAGACGCGAGACCCGAGGCGGTCGGCCTCACGGCGGCGGGACTGGACGGTGTCGACGCCGGCCTGCAGGGGTTGATCGACAAGGCCGAGCTGGCCGGGGCGGTGACCCTGGTGGCGCGGCACGGGCGTGTGGCGCGGCGCAGCGTCCTCGGCCTCGACAGCCTCGACGCCAGGACCAGGCTTTCCACCGACACCATCTTCCGCATCTATTCGATGACCAAGCCGGTCACCGCCGTCGCCATGATGATCCTGTGGGACCAGGGCCTGTGGCGGCCGGAAGACCCGATCGCCAAGCACCTGCCGGCCTTCGCCGACCCCCGGGTGTTCGACGGCCTGGACGCGGACGGGAGGGTCAGGACCGTACCCGCCGACCACGCGCCGACCATGGCCGAGCTGATGACCCACACCGCCGGGCTGAGCTATGGCCGCAGCGACGAGGCCTATGACGAGCCCTACAAGCAAGCCGATGTCTGGGGCTCCAGTTCGCTGGCGGTGTTCGCCGAGCGGGTCGGGCGCACGCCGCTGGTCTACCAGCCGGGCAGCAGGTGGCTCTACAGCCTCTCCATGGACGTCCAGGGGGCCGTCGTCGAGGCGCTGAGCGGCCAGAGCCTGCAGGATTTCATGCGCACGCGGATCTTCGAGCCGCTGGCGATGGTCGACACCAGCTTTCACGTGCCGCCGGAGAAGCTCGGCCGGCTCGCCACCCTTTATCGCATCAGCCGCACCAAGGGCCTCGTCCCGCTCGACCGGTCGCCGATGGGCAGCGACGTGCTGAAGCCCACCAACATGCCCTCCGGCGGCGGCGGCCTGGCCTCGACCCTCGGCGACTATGCCCGCTTCGCCCAGATGCTGCTCGACAAGGGCGAGTTGGACGGGGCGCGGATCCTGTCGCCGGAGGCGGTGGCGCTGATGACCGCCAACCACCTGTCGGACGCGCTGATCAACGGCGGTTTCGGCGTCGGCGCCATGGCGATCCGGCCGGGCTTCGGCTACGGCTTCAACGGCGCGGTGTTCACCGATCCGGCCAAGGCCGGGCTGCCGGTGGGCCAGGGAACCTACGAGTGGGACGGCGCGGCCGGGACCTGGTTCTGGGTCGATCCAGAGAACGACCTGATCTTCGTCGGCATGATCCAGCGGCTTTCCATGATCATGGACCTGACCAACCCGCAGCAGCTGACCCAGAAGCTGCTGGCCGGCGCCATCGTCCCCGGCGGCTAGGGCCGCCGATCACGCCGGCGCGTTCTCGCGGAAGGTCTGCATCTGCGCCTCCAGGGCGCGGGCGAAGGCCGGGCGGGCTTCGCATCGGCGCGTATAGGCTTCGAGCACCGGAAACCGCGCCAGCACCCCGGACTCCACCAGTTCGCGCAGCACCATGGCCATGACCAGGTCGCCGGCGGTGAAGCGGCCTTCCAGGTAGTCCTTGCCGTCCAGCCAGGCCGACAGCTTCTCCAGCCGCGCCGTCAGCCGGGCCAGGGCCTGCGGGCGGCGCTCCTCGACCCAGGCCTCGCCGGCGTGGAAGTTGTCCAGCTCCAGATAGCCCTGGGCATAAGGCTCGATCGAATTCAACGCCGCGATCACCCAGGTGGTCATCCGCGCCCGACCGGCCGGGTCGCGCGGGGCCAGAGCCTCGGATTTCTCGGCGATGTGCAGCACGATGGCGCCCGACTCGAACATCTCGACCGCCTCGTCGCGATAGGCCGGCACCTGGTCGAACGGCTGCCACTGGCGATAGTCGTCGGGACGCTGCAGATCGATCAGCACGGCTTCGTAAGGGCGGCCGGCCTCCTCCAGCGCCCAACGGACGCGCAGGTCGCGGACAAAGCCTTGAGCGAAGGGCGGGACCCAGCGGAAGGCGGAAACCTGGGCGGTCATGGGGTTTGCTCCTCGACTTCGCAAAGATCGGACGCCGGCGCCGGCCCGCCAGACCCCGAAAGGACCTTGAGGTCGCGGCGCAGGCGGCCGGGGTCGGCATCGCCCAGTTCCGCCTCCAGGGCGGCGTGGGCCCCGGTCCAGAGCGGCATGGCCGCGGTCAGGCAGTCGTGACCCTCGGCGGTCAGCCAGATGCGGCGCACCCGGCTGTCCCTGGCGTCGACGCCGACCTCCGCGAGGCCGCGCCGCAGCAGCGGCTTCACCGCGGCGGTGAGCGTCGTGCGATCGACGCCCAGCAGGGTGGCGACCTCGCCCATCGACGCCGCCTGCGGCCGGTTCAGCGCCATCAGCAGCGAGAACTGTTCGTTGGTCAGGGCGGCGGGCCTCAGCGCCTCGTCGAACCGCCGCGCCAGCGCCCGCGCCGCCCGCTGGGTGTGCAGGCAAAGGCAGGCGTCGCGCACGTGGGCGGTGGTTTCGAACGGTACGGCGGACGCGTCGGCCATGCCGTCTTGTGTTGATATCAACCTAATGTGTCAAGGACCTGCCTGGGAGCGCCCGCCCTTGACGCGGGCTCGGCGAGGACCTGAAGTCCGGCGGAGCGAGCGGAGACGAACGATGCCGAGCCTCAAACACCTGCCGGCCGATGCGTCCGCCGAGGCGATCGCCGAAACCCTGGGCGCCGACGGGGCGCTGATCCTCGATCGTGTGCTGAGCCCGGCCCAGGCCGACGCGGTCGCGGCCGAGATCGATCCGTTCGTCGCGGCGACCCGGAACGGCGGCGATCCGTTCACCGGCTTCCAGACCACCCGCACCGGCGCCCTGGTCGCCCGCTCGCCGGCCTGCCGCGCGCTGATCATGCACCCGACCATCCTGGCGGCCTGCGACGCCTTCCTGTTGCCGGCCTGCGACCGCTACCAGCTGCACCTGACCCAGGTGATCCGCATCCGCCCCGGCCAGCCGCGCCAGCCGCTGCACCGCGATCGCCTGGCCTGGGGCGGCTACCTGAAAGGCGTCGAGCCGCAGTTGAACACCATCTGGGCGATGACCGACTTCACCGAGGCCAACGGCGCGACCCAGGTGGTCCCGGGCAGTCCGTCCTGGCCGGAGGAGCGGCGCGCAACGCCGGAGGATCTCGGCTATGCGGAAATGGAGCGGGGCTCGGTGCTGGTCTATTCCGGTTCGGTGATCCACGCCGGCGGCGAGAACCGCACCGACCAGGATCGGGTCGGCATCAACCTGACCTATTGCCTCGGCTGGCTGCGCCAGGAGGAGAACCAGTACCTGTCCTGTCCGCCGGCCATCGCCCGCACCCTGGATCCGAAGCTGCAGGCGCTGCTGGGCTATTCCATGGGCAGCTATGCGCTCGGCTACTTCTCCCCGCCGCTGCCACCGGGCGAAGGTCCGGAAGCGGTCCCGCCGCAGTTCGCTCTCGGCGAGACGGCCGCTTCCGGCTGGGGCGCGGAGCTTTACGACGCGGTGTCCGAGCGGATCCGGCGCGCGGCGAAGGCGTGATCGCCGACCTGTCGGATCGCGCCGCGTCCGTTCGTCCTTGTGGGGTCACATCCCAACCAGGAGACCATCATGCGCTTCCTCAGCCTCTATACCCCCGCGGTCAACGCCGGCGGGCCGCCCGATCCCGAGCACATGGCGGCCATGGGCGCCTTCATGGAGGAGGGCTTCAAGTCGGGCGTGCTGATCGACACCGGCGGCCTGCTGAAGCGCCAGACCGGCGGCATGCGCGCGACGCTGAAGGACGGCAAGTTCACCGTCGAGGACAATCCCGCCGGCGAGTCCATGCTGCTGGACGCCTCCGGCTACGCCATCCTGGAGGCTCCCAACAAGGCGGAGCTGGCGAAGACCATCAAGCAGTTCCTGCGCCTGGCCGGCGACGGTCGCTCGGAGATCATCCAGCTGATGGACATGCCGCCACGCTGAACGCTAGTCGCCCACCAACCGCCGCCAGCCGATCGGCTGGGCGTGACGTGGGCCGAGGGCGACGGCGAGCGGCGGGACGGCGAAGAGGGCCGCGAAGGCCTTGTCGCGCACATTGAGGCCGCCGGCATAGGCGCCGAAGGCCGGCAGCACAATCCGCCGCCCGTCGGTGACGAAGCAGGAGCGGCGCACCGAGCGCCCGGGTCCGGAGACCCGCGCGCATGGGTGCAGGTGGCCGGCCGCCTCGCCGTCCTGGGCGCCGGCCTCGGGTTCGTGGCGCAGGGTCAGGCCCTCGATCCGCAGCGTCTCAACCACCTCGCCCGGCAGGTTGGCCGGTCCGTCGACGTCGTGGTTGCCGACCACCCAGACCAGGGTGCGGCCGCGGGCCAGGGCGACCAGGGCCTCGGCGTAGGGCCTGGCCATGCGCGCCTCGCCGTGGCCGTCGTGGAAGCTGTCGCCCAGGAAGACCACCGTGGCCGGCGCCAGCGCCTCCACCTCGGCCGCCAGCCGGCGCAAGGTCTCAGCCGTGTCGTAGGGCGGCAGCATCTGGCCGCGGGCGGCATAGGCCGAGCCCTTCTCGAAGTGCAGGTCGGCGACCACCAGGGTCCGCGCCGCGGCCAGCCAGAGGGCGCCGGCGGCGCGCAGCAGCGCCTCGGCCTCGCCGACGCGGGCGACCACCCCGCCGCAGCCGCTGCGCGCGAAGGCTATGGCGCTCATGCGGTCGCCTCGGCGATCAGGGTCTCGGCGGCGTCGGCCAGGATCATCTCGCCGGCGGTTCCCGGCGAGCGCTGCCGGCCGATCTCCAGCATCATCGGCACCGAAAAGGGGGAAAGGTGGTCCAAGGCGGCGTGGCGGATACGCCCCTTGATGCGGACAAGCAATTGGGCGAGGCGCGCGACGTCGACCATGCCCTTGGCCGCGTCGGCGCGGGCGGCGCGCAGCAGCAGGTGATCGGGCTGGTGGCGGCGCAGCACGTCATAGACCAGGTCGGTGGAGAAGCTGATCTGGCGGCCGGACTTCTTGTCCTGGCGAAAACGCCGCTCGATCAAACCGCTGATCAGCGCGCAGGCCTTGAACGCCCCCTTCATCATCGCACTCTCGGCCAGCCAGGCTTCCAGGTCGTCGCCCAGCATGTCCTCGGCGAACAGGTCGGCGAAATCGAGGCGGTCCATCGGCTTCAGCGACCAGATGGTCAGGGCGTAGTCGTTGCAGACGAAGCCCAGCGGCCCGACGCCCAGCCGCTCCAGCCGCCGGGTCAGCAGCATGGCCAGGGTGGTGAGGGCCAGGCGCCCCTCGAACGGATAGACGACCATGAAATGGCGCTGGCCGTGGGGGAAGGTCTCCAGCAGCATCTCGTCGCGAGCCGGGATGGCCGAGCGGTCCCGCTGGACCTCGAGCCATTCGCGCACGTCGCCCGGCAGCACGGCCCAGTGGTCGCCGTCGCTCATCAGCTCGCGCACCCGCTTGGCCAGGAAGGTCGAGAGGGCGAACTTGGAGCCGCCCCATGACGGCATCTTGGCGTCCTCGCCGGCGGCGCTGGTGACCAGCACGTCGGTCCCCGTCACCCCCATCAGCCGCCAGACCTGGCCGGCGAAGACGAAGGTGTCGCCGGGCTCCAGCACCTCCAGATAGCCCTCCTCCACCTCGCCGATCTTGCGGCCGGGGGTCGAGCGGCGGCCGGAGGAGATCCGCACGCTGAGCATGGCCGGCGAGACGATGGCGCCGACATTCATCCGATGGCGGAGCGCGGTTTCCTCGTTGCGCACCCGCCAGAGGCCGTCCAGCCCCTGCACGATGCGGCGGAAGCGGTCGTAGGTCTTCAGGGCGTAGCCGCCGGTGGAGACGAAATCGACCACCTGTTCGTAGTCTTCCCAGGTCAGGTCGCGATAGGGGCCGGCGGTGCGCAGCTCGTCATAGAGGGCCACCAGGTCGAACGGCTCGGAGCAGGCCAGGCCCATGATGTGCTGGGCCAGCACATCCAGGGCGCCGACGCGCTCCGGCTCGGAATCCAGCGCGTTCTCGGCGATGGCCTCGCGGGCGGCCTGGCATTCCAGCATCTCGAAGCGGTTGGCCGGCACGAACAGGGCGTGGGACGGCTCGTCCAGCCGGTGGTTGGCGCGGCCGATGCGCTGGACCATCCGCGAGGCGCCCTTGGGCGAGGCGAGCTGGATGACCAGGTCGACGTCGCCCCAGTCGATGCCGAGGTCGAGGGTCGAGGTGCAGACCACGGCCCGGAGCGCGCCGCGGGCCATGGCCGCCTCGACCTTGCGCCGCTGCTCCGCGGCCAGGGAGCCGTGGTGCAGGGCGATGGGCAGGTTGTCCTCGTTCAGCCGCCAAAGCTCCTGGAAGGCGAACTCGGCCTGGAACCGGGTGTTGACGAAGACCAGGGCGATCCTGGCCTTGCGGATCACGTCATAGACCTCGGCCATGGCGTGGTGCGCCGTGTGGCCGGCCCAGGGCACCTCGCCGCCGGAGAGCAGGATGTCGACCACCGGCGGGGCGCCCGGCGCGCCGAGCACCAGGTCGACCTCGGCGCCGGGGCGCGGCGCCATCCAGCGCTGGATCACCGCCGGATCGTCCACCGTCGCCGAAAGGCCGACCCGGCGCATGGCCGGCGCGAACTGCTGCAGCCGGGCGAGATCCAGCGCCAGCAGGTCGCCGCGCTTGGAGGGCCAGACGGAATGGACCTCGTCGATGATCACGCAGGCCAGGTCGGCGAAATAGAGCCGGGCCCCTTCCCAAGCGCAGAACAGGGCGAGCTGCTCGGGCGTGGTCAGGAGGATGTCGGGCGGCTTGACCCGCTGGCGCTGGCGCCGCGCCATGCCGGTGTCGCCGGTGCGGGACTCGGCCTTGATCGAGAGGCCCATCTCGGAGATCGGCGCCATCAGGTTGCGCTCGATGTCCACCGCCAGCGCCTTCAGCGGCGAGATGTAGAGGGTGTGGACGCCCGGCGGCGCATTGGGCCTCGGCCGCTCGGCCAGCTGGATCAGGCTGGGCAGGAAGCCGGCCAGGGTCTTGCCGCCGCCGGTCGGCGCGATCAGTAGCGCGTCGCGCCCGGCCCTGGCCTCGTCGAGCATGGCCAGCTGGTGCGCCCGCGGCCGCCAGCCCCGCGCGGCGAACCAGGCGTCGAAAGGTTGCGGAAGCTCGATCTGGGCCAGGGCGGCGTCCATGCTGGCGCTATAGCATGTTCGCGTTCTGTTTCCAGATGTCAGAACCCCCGCCCGGCAGGCGGGGGAGAAGAGGCTGCGAACACCCCCGGCAGCCCGCGATAGCGCCCGGCGGCATCCAGGCCGTAGCCGATCAGGAAGCGGTCCGGCGCTTCCCAGGCGATGAAGTCGGGTTCGCTGCGGGCTTGCGGCCAGGGCTTGGCGGCGAAGACGGCGGAGAGCACCTCGCGGGCGCCGGCCTCGCGGGCGATACGGGCGGCTTCGGTAAGGGAAAGGCCGCTGTCGACGACGTCGTCGATCAGCAGCGCCTGGCGGCCTTCGAGCGGGCGCTGCAGGGAGCCGCGCACCTCGACGCGGCCGAGGCTGGCCTGGCCGTCCTGGTAGGAGGAGAGCCAGAGGGCGTCGAACAGCGGGTGGCGGCCGAGGCCGGCCAGGGCCCGCATCAGGTCGGCGGCGAACCAGGCGCCGCCGGTGAGCAGGCAGATGCAGACGCTCTCGTCGTCGATGCGCGGGGCGATCTCGGCGGCGATGGCCTGGACCCGGGCGGCGACCTGGTCGGCCGACAGCAGCAGCTCGAACCCCTCGACCCGAAGGTCAGCCATTGGGATTGAGGGCGTAGGGCGAGTTCCGCGGCAGCGGCGCGGCGTTCTGCACCGGGCCGGGCGGCAGGGCGGCGGGCGGCGGCGGCGCAGCCGGCGCGGGGCGCAGGGTCATGGCCGCGGCGGTCGGGGCGACCGGCGCCGCGGCGGCGCGATGCGGCCGTTTCGGCGCGTCGAGCACGAAGGTGATGTCGACATCGGCGGCGCTGGCCGGCGGGTCGACCACGTCGACCAGGAAGTGGCGCGCCTCGCCGGGCGGGATCTGCGCCCCGCCAGGGTCGGCGATCTTCACCGCCACCGGATGGCCGGAGGCGTCCAGGATGCTGATGCGCAAGGGGGGCGCGACCACCGCCCGGTCGCGCACGTTGCGCAGCGCCCCGCTGACCGCCAGCACCGCGTGGCCGTCCTTCAGCGCCGGCTGGGCGTGCTGGCCCTCGATGGTCAGGCCGACCAGGTTCACCGGCAGCCCGGCCATGGCGTAGGCCCCGGCGGTGCGCGGCCAGACGGTGGCGATGTCCTGGCGCAGGAAGACGGCCAGGCCGATCAGGAAGATGAAGCCGGCGACCAGGCCAGCCCAGACCACGCCGCTGGCGGCGGCCTCGCGCACCTTCTCCTTGGTCTGGGCCTGGGCGCGGAACACCTTGGGCAGCTCTTCGGCCGGCAGGTCGCGCAGCATGGTGTCGCCCAGGTCGGGCTTCTGGCCGAACGCCGCAGCCGCCTGCGCCACGGCGCCGATTTCCGGGGTCTGGGTGAGTTCCAGCGGCGCCTCGGCCATGGCCGTCCAGCGCCCGCCACAGGAGCCGCAGCGGACTGTGCGGCCGCTTTCGCCCAGGCGCTCATCCTCCACAAAATAGCGGGTGGCGCAGTCGGGACAGGTCAGTATCATGGCCGGCGAATCGGATGCATAAGCGCCCTCCCCAACGAGGTCGCCGATTTCGGCCCCCATGTCCAGAACCGCCGACGCCGGTCCCCCGCTGAGTGAATCGATCGAGCCGCCGGCGGCGAACGACGGGCCCGTCGTCCGCTTCGAGGCGGTCAGCCTCGGCTATGGCGGCGGCCCGGAAATCCTCAAGGACATGAGTTTCGAGCTGGAGCCCGGGTCCTTCCACTTCCTCACCGGCGCCTCCGGAGCGGGCAAGACCAGCCTGCTGCGGCTGATCCACATGGTGCTGCGGCCGACCAAGGGCGCGATCACCCTGTTCGGGCGCGACACCCGCAGCCTGCAGCGCGCCGAATTGCCGCTGCTGCGCCGGCGCATCGGCATGGTGTTCCACGACCGACGGCTGCTCGACCACCTGGACGCCTTCGACAACGCCGCCCTGCCCCTGCGCCTGGCCGGGGCGCGACTGGGCGACTATCAGGCGGACGTCGCCGAGCTGCTGGCCTGGGTCGGCCTCGGCGAACGGATGAACTCGACGCCGCCGCAGCTCTCCGGCGGCGAGCAGCAGCGCCTGGCCATCGCCCGCGCCGTGGTCGGCCGGCCGGACCTGCTGATCGCCGACGAGCCCACCGGCGACGTCGACCACGAGATGGCCATCCGCATCCTGCGCCTGTTCGTCGAACTGAACCGGCTGGGCACGACGGTGCTGATCGCCACCCACGACGAGGACATGGTGGCGCGCTCCGGCCGGCCGGTCATGCACATCGAGGCCGGCATGCTGAAGCGCTTCTCCAGCCGGGGCGCGGTGGCGTGAGCCGGCCGCCGGTCAATCGCCGCCCGCCGGCGCCGCTGCTGCCGGCCGAGGACGCCCGCGACGGGGCCCTGGTCTTCGTGGTCGCGGTGCTCTGCTTCATCGCCTGCCTGGCCCTGGTCTCGGCGCTCGCCGCCGACCGCACCGCCCACGGCTGGCGCACCGAGCTGCGCGGCTCGGCGACCGTGGTGGTGCGGCCCGGCCCCAACGAGACGCCGGACGCGGCCGCGGCGCGGGCCGCCGACGCCCTGGCCGGGGTCAAGGGCGTCAGCGAGGTCGAGGCGCTGGAGAAGGAGAAGGCCGAGGCGCTGCTGGCGCCCTGGCTGGGCAAGGACCTGCCCGACGACCTGGCCATCCCCAGGCTGGTGGCCGTCGATCTCGATCCGAAGGCCCCGGCCAGCGCCGCGGCCATGGAGCAGGCGCTGAAAGGGGCCGGTGTCGACGCCACCGTCGACGACCACAGCCTCTGGCTGAAGGACATATTGCGCGCCGGCCTGCTGGCCCAGACCGCCGCCATCGGGGTAGCCGCGCTGATCGTCGCCGCCGCCGCGGCGGTCATCGCCTTCGCCACCCGCGCCGGGCTGCAGGCGCGCGGCGACCTGGTCGGCGTGCTGCACCTGGCCGGCGCCGAGGACGGCTACATCGCTGCCCTGTTCCAGCTGCGCTTCGGACGCATGGCGGCGATCGCCGGCCTGATCGGCGCGGGCGCGGCGGCGGCGGTGGCGGCGATCGTGCGGCTGCTCGGCGGCGAGGCCGGGCTGATGCCGGTGCTGCCGGTGGCCTGGAGCGATCTGCTGCCGCTGGTCGCCTGCCCGCTCGCCGCCGGCGCGGTCGCGGCCCTGGCGGCGCGGGTGACGGCCCTGTCGCTGCTGAAAGAGATGACGTGAGGAGCGCGGCCATCCTGCTCCTGCTGGTGGTGCTGTGGGCGGTGGGCCTGTGGGCCTTTTCGGTGCGGGTCGACCAGTCGACGCCGGCGGCGGACCCGGCGCGCGCCGACGGCGTGGTGGCGCTGACCGGCTCCAACGCACGGATCAGCGCGGCGATGAAGCTTCTGGAAGACGGCAAGGCGACGCGGCTCCTGGTCTCCGGGGTCAACCCGCAGGCCAGCCGCGCCGACATCCGCGGCGTCGCCAAGGCCACCCGGCGCTATTACGACTGCTGCGTCGACCTGGGCTTCCAGGCCACCGACACGGTGGGCAATGCGCGGGAAACCGCCAACTGGGCCAAGGAAAAGGGCTTCAGGTCGCTGATCGTGGTGACTTCCGACTTCCACATGCCGCGCGCCATGCTGGAGCTGCACGAGGCCTTGCCGGACGCCAAGCTTACGCCCTATCCGGTGAAGACCGACGACTTGGATTCCGGTCACTGGTGGAAAAGCGGGGCGGGGGCGCGTCAGATGATCGTCGAATACTGCAAATACCTGGTGATCCTGGCGCGGGAGGCCTTCCTGAGCCTCGGGCCAAGACCGCAGCCGGCGCAGGCCGCCTCGTCGGCCTCGGGAGCGCCGGCGTGATCGTCGTCCGCTCCATCGCCTTCACGCTGGCCTTCTATCTCTGGAGCCTGATCGCCGCGGTCATCTTCCTGCCGGTGCTGGTCATGCCAAGGCGGGTGGCCCAAGGCTCGCTGAAGGTCTGGGGCCGGGTGGTCACCTGGCTGCTGCGGGTGATCGCCGGGGTGCGGGTCGAGATCAGGGGCCGCGAGAACGTGCCGGTGGCCGCGGCCCTGGTGGCCTCGAAGCACCAGTGCATGTTCGACATCTTCGGCACCTTGGCCATCCTGCCGGACGGCTCCTACGTGCTGCGCCAGGAGCTGATGCGCATCCCGATCTTCTCCTGGTGGGCGGCCAAGTGCCGGATGATCGTCATCGACCGGGAAGGCGGGGCCAAGACCCTGCGCAAGCTGCTCGCCGACAGCCGCCAGCGGCTGAAGGAGGCGCCCGACCGGCAGATCTTCATCTTTCCCGAAGGCCATCGCGGCGCGCCCGGAGTCGCCGGCGACTACCAGCCGGGGGTCGCGGCCCTCTACCGCGACCTCGGCCTGCCCTGCGTGCCGATCGCGCTGAACTCCGGCGTCCACTGGCCCGCCCACGGCATCATCCGCCGGCCGGGAACCATCGTCTTTCAGTTCCTCGACCCCATCCCGCCCGGACTGAAGCGCGCGGCGTTCATGGAGCTGCTGGAAACCCGGCTGGAAGCGGCGTCCAACGCGCTGCTGGCCGAGGGGCTGTAAATTTACCCGCTCATCCCCGCGCACGCAGGGACCCAGGCGTTTTGTTCAGGGGCTGCGGGATCGTCGGCGCCCGCAAAGCAGTCACCGCCAAGTTCGCCAAGGACGCCAAGACTGTAGACGGCCGCGCGGCGATTCACCTCGCCTTGGCGAACTTGGCGGCCTTGGCGGTAAAAAACCTGGGTCCCCGCGTTCGCGGGGATGAGCGGGGGGGTCACGCCTCCTCCGACAGCGCCTCGAAGCCGCGGCTGCGCATCAGGGCGCCGGTGCCGTAGTCGCGGCCGCGGAAGCGGCGGTAGGCTTCGCCGGCTTCACGGCTGTTGCCGACGCTGAGCACCTCGTCCAGCAGCCGCCGGGCCAGCGGCTTGTCGTAGAAGCCGCCGGGCGCCTCGGCGAAGGCTTCGGCGGCGTCGGCGCTGAGCACGTCGGCCCAGATGTAGTTGTAGTAACCGGCCGCATAGCCCTCGCCGGAAAAGACGTGGGAGAAATGCGGCAGGCGGTGGCGCAGGATGATCTCCTTCGGCATGCCCAGCCGCTGCAGCGCCTCGCGCTCGAAATCGCGGGCGTCGAGGGCCTCGTCGGCGCCCAGGTGGGCCTCCAGGTCGAGGATGGCGCAGGCCAGGTATTCGGTGGTGTTGAAGCCCTGGCGGAAGTTCTGCGCCGCCAGCACCTTGTCGGTCAGGGCCGCCGGCATCGGCTCGCCGGTCCGGTAGTGGACGGCGAAGCGCCGCAGCAGTTCCGGCGTCGGCAGCCAGCGCTCGTTCAGCTGGCTGGGCAGCTCGACGAAGTCGCGCACCACGCTGGTGCCGGCCAGCGACGGATAGGTCACCGCCGAGTTCAGCCCGTGCAGGCCGTGGCCGAACTCGTGGAACAGGGTCACCGCGTCGGTCCAGGAGATCAGCACCGGCTCGCCGGGCGCGGCCTTCATGAAGTTGGAGTTGTTGGAGATGATCGGGGTGACGCCGGCCAGCTTCTGCTGGGTGCGGTATTCGCTCATCCAGGCGCCGGAGCTTTTGCCCGGGCGGGCGTAGAGGTCGAAATACCAGAGGCCGACCAAGGCCCCGTCCCGGGTCACTTCGAAGACGTCGACGTCCGGGTGATAGACCGGCATGTCGCTCACCTGGCGGAACGCCAGGCCGAACAGCTCGCCGGCGGCCCAGAACATGCCGTCGCGCAGCTTGGAAAGCTGCAGGTAGGGTTTCACCTCGTCGTCGGAGAGGTCGTACTTCGCCTTGCGCAGCTTCTCGGCGTAGTAGCGATAGTCCCAGGCCTCCAGGGGCTCGTTGGCGCCCTCGGCGGCGACGATCGGCGCCATCTCGGCGATCTCCTCGCGGGCGCGGGCGACCGCCGGGGTCCAGACCTCGCGCAGCAGGGCCATGGCCGCGTCGGGGGCCTTGGCCATCTGGCCGTCGGCGACCCAGTGGGCGAAGGTTGGAAAGCCCAGCAGCCGCGCCTTCTCGACGCGCAGCTTCAGGATCTCGGTCATCAGCGGGTTGTTGTCGTGGTCGCCCGCGTTGTCGCCGCGGCTGGCCCAGAGCTTCAGCGCCTTTTCGCGCAGGTCGCGCCGGGCGGAGAAGGTGACGAAGGGCTCCATCGACGAGCGGGTGTTGGCGATCACCCATCGGCCCGCCATCCCGCGCTGTTCGGCGGTGGCCGCCGCGGCCTCGACCAGGCTGGGCGGCAGCCCCTCGAGGTCGGCCTCGGTCTCCAGCACCAGGGCCAGGCCCTCCTCGTCGGCGAGGATGTTCTGGCTGAAGGCGGTGTAGAGGCTGGCCAGGCGCTGGTTGATCTCGGCCAGCCGCTGCTTGTCGGCCTGGTCCAGGGCGGCGCCCTGGCGGGTGAAGCGGCGCATGACCACGTCGGCGAGACGCTGCTGCTCGGCGTCCAGGCCGCCACCCTCGCGCGCCTCGTAGACGGCGGCGATGCGGTCGAACAGCGGCCGGTTGTGCATGATCTCGTCGCGCAAGGCCGCCAGCCTGGGCGCCATCTGGCGCTGCACCGCCTGCATCTGCGGACTGTTCATGGTCGAGGTGAAGACGCCCATCAGCGAGGTGGCCTGGCGGTAGTCGCGGCCGGAGCGCTCCATGGCCTCCAGGGTGTTGGCGAAGGTCGGCGGCGCGGGATTGGCGGCGATGGCGGCGATCTCGGCCCGGTAGCGGGCCATGGCTTCCTCGATCGCCGGGGCGAAATGCTCCACCCGGATGGCGTCGAACGCCGGCCCGCCGCCGTGCGGCCCGCTCCAGGGCGCGAGCACGGGATTGTCGGCGAGGGTCGTGGTCATGGCGGAACTCCGGTGAGGCCGGCAGTCTAGCGCACTCGCCTCAGCCGTCATCCCCCGCCGGAGCCGAAGGCGGACGACGAAGCCCAGGCGCAGCAGCAGCCAATGCGGAGGACCCATGGACACCGGCCATCGACGGTGATCATGGGTGGCCCGAACACGTCGGGCCATGGCGGTCGGGGGGCATTGCAGCCAAGTCTGGAAGAGCGGCGCGATGATGGTCTAAAGAGCCCGCATGATCGAGCATGGACCGACCTCGCAGAGCTACATCTCCCAGCGCCTCAGGCTGCACTATGTCGACTGGGGCAATCCGGCGGCGCCGCCGCTGATCCTGGTGCACGGCGGCCAGGACCATTGCCGCAACTGGGACTGGGTGGCCGAGGACCTGCGCCGCGACTACCACGTCATCGCCCCGGACCTGCGCGGCCACGGCGACAGCGCCCATTCGCAGAGCGGCGACTATGGCCTGGGGGCCTATGTCTATGACCTAGCCCAGCTGATCCACCAGCAGGGCCTGGCGCCCGTGCGGATGGTCGCCCATTCGCTCGGCGGCAACATCGCCCTGCGCTACACCGGGGTCTATCCGGAGACGGTGTCGAAGCTGGTGGCCATCGAGGGCATGGGCCCGTCGCCGGAAATGCTGGCCAAGCGCGCCAGGACCACCGCGCCGCAGCGCATGCGCCAGTGGGTGGAGCACAAGCGCGCCCTGGCCGGCCGCACGCCGCGCAAATACGCCTCGATCGAGGAGGCGTTCGCGCGGATGCAGGCGGAGAACAAGCACCTGACGCCGGAACAGGCGCGCTACCTGACCGTGCACGGCGCGGCGCAGAACGAGGACGGCACCTATAGCTGGAAGTTCGACAACTATGCCCGCTCCCACTCGCCGGCCGACCTGTCGACTAAGGAACTGCACGAGCTCTGGGCCAACATCACCTGTCCCGTGTTGTTCGTGAACGGCAAGGAGAGCTGGGCCTCCAACCCCGAGACCGACGGGCGCATGAAGCATTTCCAGAACGGCCGCGTCGTCGAGTTCGAACGCGCCGGCCACTGGGTGCACCACGACCGGCTGGAAGACTTCCTGACCGAGGTGCGGGCCTTTTTGGCCGACTAGAGCCGTCAAGGCCGAACCTACCCCCGTCTTGCGGTTCGCGGCCGCCAGGCGGTCTCGCCACATTTGATAGTAAGACCCAGGCCGCGGGCCAAGACCAGCCCGCCGCCAGCCTCCCGCTGACCGCCCGCCGCCACCCCTAGACTCGCCCTCGACGCGTGAAGCGCGGGCCTGCACGCCCGCGCCCGGGACGAGGCGGCATGACCATCGCAGTGACGGGGCCGGGCGGATCGATATCGGCGTTCCCGGACGGGACCCCGACGTCGATGCAGGCGGCCCTGGCCAAGGTCTACGGCGGCCCGCAGACCGCCGGCTCGGCCCTGGCCCAGCTGGGCGATCCTGGGCCGCCGCAACCATCGCCGGCAACCACCGGCGGCCAGCCGGCCCTGTCGCCGCAAGCCCAGCCCGATCCGGCCGCGAGCCTCCCCGATACGGCCTTCGCGGCCCTGCCGCCGGGCGGCGGCTATGCCCCGATCGCCGATGCGGCGGCGGCGGCGGCGGGGCCGTGGCTGAACGCCCTGGCATCCGATCCCTCGCCGGTGTGGAACCAGAGACTAGGTCTGCTCGGCCACGCCAGGGCCCTGCGCGAGGCCGCCGCGGCCATGGCCGGCTCCATGCTGGACGCCGGCGACAGCCCGGCCATGGCCGGACTCGCGTTCGATCCCGACAGCGGCGCGTGGACACTGCCCGGAACCCTGGGGCCCCTCACCGGCCCGGGGCCGGCGCCGACCGCGGCGACCTGGCTCGGGCTCTACCACACCCTGCCCAAGCTGCTTGAGACCGACCCTTGGACAGGCCAGCCCCTGTCCGATGCCGACTCGCCCCGCAACGCCAACATCGCCACCATCGCCGGCCAGCTCAGCTCCGCCTTCATCGGCGATCCGTGGACCGGCCAGGGCGGGGCCATCCCCGGCTACGGCCAGGTGCAGAGCGTTTTCGGCGATCCCTTCTCCATCCGCGCCGCCCACGACGCCATGGACGGGACGCTGTTCGCCAAGAACCCTGACGGCTTCAACGCCGCCTGGGCCAAGGCCAGCACGCCAGCCGAGCAGGCCGCCGCCCGCGCCGCCGTCAGCGGCGAGATCGCCGACCGCGTCCAGAACGGCCAGGTCCTGCCTGGCCAACTCGGCGCGCCGGATGCGCAGAGCCGGCTGGCCACCACCTTTGGCCTGGGCGCGGCCCGCAACATCGCCGCCCAGGCGGAGGGCCTTCTGGCCAGCCGCTACGCTCCTTCAGCCGACGACCAGGGCCCCTCAATACCCGCCGTCACGGCCCCGCCGCCGCCGGCCCTTGCGACAGCGGCGCAGCCATTCGTCCCGACAACGCCGATCGCCGCCAGCCTGCTCCAAAGTTTCGACCCGGGCGGCATCGCATCTGCCTTGGTTCCCGGCTAGGCTTCGGACAAGCCAGAGCCGCTCAGCTCCAGACGGCGTGCCGATGGCCCGCGTGTCGAACGTGCTCTCGCCGGGCCCGCTCACCAGTCCTGGCGGCGCACCGATCGTCGGGCAAGCCAGCGCGCCGCCTCCTGACGACGCCGGATATGACGACATCATCATCACCGGCCGCCGACGAGGACCTTGGGACTATCTGCGCCGGTTGGTTGGCGATCTAGGTTCGGTGAACTTCCCCGCAGCCGGAACCGATTTCGACGGTCTTGCCGACACGTCCGGCATGAGCGCCCCGATCAAGAGCGTCGCGGCATATGTCCGGAATCTGGAAGGTGACATCGACGCGCGAAAGCGCGGCGCCGATTCCGCCTTCGGGGAGGCTCGCTACGACCTTTCCCATCGCAGCCTCGTCAACACCCCCTTGCAGAACCTTTGGCTCGATAGCCAGGCGATCATCGCCGGCGGCAAGGGCGGCGCATTGCGGGAGGTCGCCACCCCCCTGGGCTTGTTTGACGGCACGATAGGAGCGGGCCTCAACCTCCTGGGCGGCGGCCAGGGGCCAAGTGGACTGGTCACCGACGACTACTACACCAACGGACTTCTCAAGGTGGCACCCGCTTTCGCTGGCGTGCCTGAAGCGGCCCTCGCTGAGACGGGTCCGCCCGACATTGAGGCTCTGTTCGAAGCGAACAGCCTGCGCGTCGCCAACGAAACGCATGAATTATTTCACCAACATGTCGGCCAGGGTATTATTCAGCTCAATCCAAACTTGCCGCTTAAACTCCAGGCGGGTAGGTTTGTGGATGATGCCATCCGATTGGCTAACTTACGGCTGCGAGACCAATTGGGATTGGCCTCCAATACAGCTCGAATTAATCAAAGACTCTATGATGCGGAAGGTAGATATACGGTACCTGACATTATTTCCCCAAATCAGGGAATATCATCGATTATTCATACCAACTTAAGTCGTTGAAAACACCGCAGATGCGCTTGTTCCGCAGCGCTTCGCCGAATAGTGTGATCACGATTGTACCGCCGGCGGCAATCCGCCCAGTCTACAAGATTGAGCCGTAGAAACGATGAAATACAGAGAAGGCATTATAGCGAAGACGATCAGCCAGCTTGGGGCCGAGATCAGCGAGACAATACTATATGCCCCTACGGGCCGCTTTCCACAGGACGACTGCGATCTGGACGGGGCATTCTACAGCATGTCCCGGGGTGTAGAGAATCTGCGCAAGCGCATAGAGAATGCGACGGCCGACCAGATTCTGGACATGCTGAGCCAGGCCAAGGCCCATTACGAAGCCGGCGAATATCGGCTCGCGAGCGATCTCATGCAGGACATCAAGATGGCCGTCATGGGCCGTAAACCTTGGGCGTACCCGAGAGAGCTCTACCGCTGGCACGTGTCATCCTCGCTGCCGGAGCTGTCGGAGGCCGATCTGCTGGACAAGGGCGACGAGGACGACTGAGGCCGCCGGCGGAGATCACCCCACCCGCGCCTCCAGCGCCTCGACCCTGACCAGCAGCCGCTCCATCGCCGCGTCGGCGACGCCCTCTTCGCGCAGGTGCATGACCAGGTCGCGGAGGTAGTCGACATTGCGGCCGGAGAGGCCGGCGGCGCCGGCGATCAGGCGGGCCTGGGCCTCCAGGTCGAGGTCGCCGGCCCATTGCGGGTGGGCGCGGTCGGAGAGGAAGACCAGGGCCTGGACGCTTTCGCCGCCGGCCAGGCGCACCGGGGCCCAGGCCTCGAAATAGGTCTCGGTCGGCTGTTCGCGTTCGCGCAGGTAGGCGTAGACGCCGGGCCAGTCGGCGGCGGCGATGCGGTAGGCGGCGCCGCGCGCCGCGCCGCCGGGGGCGAGGCCCAGCACCAGGCCCGGGCGCTGGGGCGTGCCGCGGTGGTGCACCGAATAGATGCAGAAGGCGCGGCGGCGGCCGTGGGCGATCGCCGCGCGGCGCTCGACGAAGCCGAATCCCGGACGCCACATCAGCGAGCCATAGCCGAACACCCAGCGATCATGCTCGCCCGCCCGCATGCCGCCCTTTCAAGCCCTCGACCGCCGCCGGCCATGGCCTGAGCCGGCCGGGCTTCGTACACCGGCCCCTATTGCGCGTCACGGCGCTTTGTCTATGGTCCGCGGCCTTCCAATGGGGACGTGAAGTGCACGCGAAAACGCCATCGCTGGACGCCGTCAGGGCGCGGATCGACGCGGTCGACGCCGAGCTGCTGCGGCTGGTCGACGAGCGGGCCGGGCTGGCGCACGCGGCCGGCGAAGCCAAGCGGGCGGCGGGGGGCAGCGGCAAGTTCGGCCTGCGCCCCGGGCGGGAGACGCTGCTGCTGCGCAAGCTGCTGGCGACGCCGCGGCAGAGCGCCGGCGCCCAGCTTACGGTGCGTCTTTGGCGGGAGTTCATTTCGGACAGCCTGGCCCAGCAGGGGCCGTTCCACCTAGCGGTCTGGGGCGGGCCCGACCCGGCGCGGGTGGTCGAGCTGGCGCGCGCCCGCTTCGGCGCCGCCCCGCCGCTGAACCGCTTCGCCAAGCCGGAAGCGGCGCTGGCCGAGGCCAAGACCCCCGGCGGCGTCGCCATACTGGCGCTGACCCACGACAGCGCCTGGTGGGGCCGGCTGCTGGCCGAGCCTCGGCTGGCGGTGTTCGCCAGCCTGCCCTGCCTGCTGACGGCCGGCGCCCAGGCGGCGCTGGCGGTCGGCGAGGTCGAGGTCGAGCCCACCGGCGGCGACGAGACCTATTGGGTCACCGACGCGGCCGAATCCGCCGCCAGGATCGAGATGGACCTGGCCCGCGACGGCGTCGCCGCCCGGCTGATCGTCGAGACCGGCGGGCTGAAGCTGTTCGGCCTGGCCGGCTTTTACCAGCGCGACGACGCGCGGCTGGCGCGCGCGCCGGGCCGGCTGAGCGGCGTCATCGGCGCGGCCCCCACTCCCCTCGACCTTTGAAGGCCATGACCATGACCGCCGAGACCGATCGCGGGGCCGCCGATCGCCCGCTGGCCAAGCCGGGCATCGACGAGATCGTCGCCTATGTGCCCGGCAAGGCGGGCGCCGAGGGCGTCGCCCATCCGGTGAAGCTGTCGTCGAACGAGAACATCCTCGGCTGCAGCCCGGTGGCGCAGGAGGCCTTCACCCGGGCGGCGAGCAGCCTGAACCTCTATCCCGACAGCCGCACCATGGACCTGCGGACGGTGATCGCCGAGCGCTACCGGCTGGAGCCCGAGCGGCTGATCTTCGGCTGCGGCACCGACGAGATCCTCGGCCGGCTGGTTCCGCAGATCTACCTGGAGCCCGGCGACAACATCGTGCAGGGCGAATACGCCTTCAACGCCTATGGCATCGGGGCGCGCGCCTGCCAGGCCGAGGTGCGGTTCGCGCCCGAGACCAACATGCGCATCGACGTCGACGCCATGCTGGACGCGGTCGACGAGCGCACGCGGCTGGTGTTCATCACCCAGCCCTCCAACCCGACCGGGACCTGGCTGGCGGCCGAGGAGGTGGCGCGGCTGCAGGCCGGGCTGCCGCCGTCGGTGATGCTGGTGATCGACGGGGCCTATGCGGAGTTCTGCACCGACCCGCGCTTCAGCGACGGGCTGGAGCTGGCGCGCACGGCGCCCAACGTGCTGGTCAGCCACACCTTCTCCAAGCTGCACGGGCTGGCGGCCTTACGCATCGGCTGGGCCTATGGGCCGACCCCGGCGATCGCGTCGATGGAGCGCATCCGCCTGCCGTTCAACACCTCCATCGCCGGCCAGTCGGCGGCGATCGCGGCGCTGGCCGATACGGACTTCCAGGCCCGGTCGCTGGCCCATGTCGAGCGCTGGCGGCCCTGGCTGACCCAGCAGCTGGGCGGGCTGGGGCTGGACGTGACGCCGTCGGGCGGCAACTTCATCCTGGCGCGGTTTCCCGCCGGCCATGACGCGCCGGCGGCCGAGGCCTTCCTCGCCTCGCGCGGCTATGTCGTGCGCGGCGTCGCCAACTACGGCCTGCCCGATTGCCTGCGCATCACCATCGGCCTGGAAGAGCACAACCGCGCCGTGGTCGAGCTGCTGGCGGAGTTCCTGGGAAAAGCCGGCCGATGAGCCGCCCGCCGGTCGAGCGGCTGGCGGTGATCGGCTGCGGGCTGATCGGCTCATCGGTGGTCCGCGCCGCCGCCGCCCGCGGCGCCGCGGCCAGCATCGCGGTCTACGACTCGAGCCCGGAGGTGCGGGCGCGGGTGGTCGAGCTGGGCATCGCCGACGAGGTGTTCGACGCGCCGGACGAGGCGGCGCGGGGCGCCGACCTGGTCATCTTCGCCACCCCGCCGGCGGCGATCGGCGAGGCGGTGCGGCTGGCCGCGCCGGGCATGCAGGCCGGGGCGATCCTCTCCGACGTCGGCTCGGTGAAGGGCGCGGTCGGCGAGGCCATGGCCGCGGCGGCGCCGGAGGGCGTCTTCGTGGTCCCCGGCCACCCGATCGCCGGCACGGAGTATTCCGGCCCCGACGCCGGCTTCGCCACCCTGTTCGAGGGGCGCTGGGCGATCCTTTGTCCGTTGGCGGACGATGAAGACTACCGGGCGGCCGTCGCGACGCTGACCGGCTTCTGGGAGACGCTGGGCTCGAAGGTCGAGACGATGGACGCCGGCCACCACGACCTGGTGCTGGCGGTCACCTCGCACCTGCCGCACCTGATCGCCTACAACATCGTCGGCACCGCCGCCGACATCGAGGAGGTCAGTGAGGGCGAAGTGATGAAATACTCCGCCGGCGGATTCCGCGACTTCACCCGCATCGCCGCCTCCGACCCGGTGATGTGGCGCGACGTCTTCCTGCTGAACAAGGACGCGGTGCTGGAGACGCTCGGCCGCTTCACCGAGGACCTGCAGGCCCTGTCGCGGGCCATCCGCTGGGGCGAGGGCGACAAGCTGGAAGCCCTGTTCACCCGCACCCGCGCCATCCGCCGCGGCATCATCGCCGCCGGCCAGGAAAGCGCCGAGCCGAACTTCGGGCGGGACAAGCAGAAATAACGTCATCCCCGCTTTAGCCGCGTAGCGGCGGACTGCGAAGCAGAGGCGCGTAGCAGCCAATGCGGGGGCGCCATAGACGCTGATGCAAGACGGTGATCATGGATGGCCCGAACAAGTCGGGCCATGACGGTATTATTATTCGTCAGCTGATCTTCCCAGGTGCGCCGCGACGGCTTCTATCGCGTCGACCAGGCCCATGCGTTCGATGTGGACGCCTTCGGGGAGGCTGGAGAACAGGCGGGTGGGGGCGGCGGGGTCGAGCATGACGAAGACGCCCTTATCGTCGGCGCGGCGGATCAGCCGGCCGAAGGCCTGGGCGATGCGGGCGCGGGCGACGGCGTCGTCATAGGCCTTGCCGCCGAAGCGGCCGCGGCGGGCCTTGTGCAGCAGGTCCGGCCGCGGCCAGGGCACGCGGTCGAACACCAGCAGCCGCAGCGAACGGCCCGGCACGTCCACGCCATCCCGGACCGCGTCGGTGCCGAGCAGGCAGGCGTCCTCCTCGACCCGGAAGATGTCGACCAGGGCCCCGGCCTCGAGCGGATCGACGTGCTGGGCGTAGAGGGCCAGGCCCTTGGCCGCCAGGGGCGCGGCGATCTGATCGTAGACCGCCCGCAGCCTGCGGATGGCCGTGAACAGGCCCAGCCCCCCTCCCCCCGCGGCGGCGAACAGCTCGCGCATGGCGGCGGCCACCTGGCGCGGGTCCTCGCGGTTCACATCGGTGACCACCAGGGCGCGGGCGTGGTTCTGGTAATCGAAGGGCGAGGCCAGCCGCAGGGTCTTGGGTCGCTCGGGCAGGCGCGCCGAGCCGGTGCGCATCTCGGCCAGGGCGAACGGGTC
>DATAYM010000004.1:0-75077 GCA_036272595.1 Caulobacteraceae bacterium | reverse complement strand
CTTCGCCACCAGCATGGAGGCCATCACCGGCTATTACGAGCTGATGATCGAGCGCATCGACGCCATCCTCGACCATCTCGACCGCTTCGACATCGACGCCCTGCCCGAGCCCGAGCAGCGGCTCATGGACATGGCCCTCTCCCTGGTCGAGGTCTCCAACGCCGTCGAGGTCTACGGCGTCCCCTACTCCAACCGATCCTGCACCGCAGACCGCTTCGCCACACGCATCGTCGACACCGCTCCCGCCGCGGGAGACCCACGGTGAGGCTCGCCACCCTGGTCGTCGACGGCGAAACGGCGCCCGCGGTGATCGCGGCCGAGGGCGACGTCTTCTGGACCGTGGAAAACCTCACCGGCCGCCGCTTCCCGTCGATGACCGACCTGATCGCCGCCTATGGCTCGGTCAAGGACAGGCTGGCGCCGTCCAGCCGCGGCCGGCCGTTGTCCGAGGCGCGTGTCGTCGCCCCGCTGAAGCCGCCGCGCAACGTCATGTGCGTCGGCAAGAACTACCACGCGCATGCGCACGAATTCACCAGGAGCGGCTTTGACAGCTCGGCGAAGGACGCCAGCGAAGCCATCCCGACCGCGCCGATCATCTTCACCAAGGCGCCCGAAACGGTGATCGGGCCGGGCCAGGACATCCTCTACCCCACCGGCCTTTCCAGCCAGATCGACTACGAGGCCGAACTCGGCGTGGTGATCGGCAAGCCCGCCAAGGGCGTCTCGAGGGCGCAGGCGCTGGACTGCGTGTTCGGCTATGTGATCCTCAACGACATGACCGCGCGCGACCTGCAGGCCAAGCACAAGCAGTGGTTCATCGGCAAGTCGCTCGACACCTTCTGCCCGATGGGGCCCTGGCTGGTCACCGCCGACGAGGTCGATGTCGGCGATCTGGACGTGAAGTGCTGGGTGAACGGCGAACTTCGCCAGGACGCCAACACCCGCGACCTGATCTTCGACGTGCCGACCCTGATCGAAACCCTGTCGGCCGGGCTGACGCTGCTGCCCGGCGACGTGATCGCCACCGGAACGCCGGCCGGCGTCGGCATCGGCTTCACGCCGCCCAGGTTCCTCGCGCCCGGGGACGAGATCGCCATCGAGATCAGCCGGCTTGGCCGGCTGGCCAACCGCGTGGCCTGACCTCCAGCAAGGTCCCCTCCGCGACCGGCGGTCCCAGCGTCCTTCAAGGCCGGCCGAGGCCGCCGGCCTTGAAGGAACCTCCAGCGACATTGAGTTGTTCGGCAAGGTGGCGGGCGGCGTCGGCGCGCGCCGCTTTGAACAGTCGGCGGCGGAATGGCGCAACTTTTCGGCCCAGGTGCGGACGTGGTTGTGCGGGTCGTCCTGGTCGCGATCGTCGTCACCCCCTTCCTGATCGTCGGCGGCCTCTATGTCTGGTCGGGATCGGCCTATCACACCCGGGCCGGCGAGACGGTGGAACAGCCGGTCCCCTTCAGCCACGCCCACCACGTCGGCGAGCTGGGGCTGGACTGCCGCTTCTGCCACGCCTCGGTCGAGACCGGGCGGTTTGCGGGGATGCCGGCGACCCAGGTCTGCATGACCTGCCACTCCCAGGTCTGGACCAACGCGGCGATGCTGGCGCCGGTGCGCGACAGCCTGGCCAGGGACCGGCCGATCGCCTGGGTGCGGGTGAACAACCTGCCCGACTATGTCTATTTCGACCATAGCGTGCACGTGGCCAAGGGCGTTCCTTGCCAGGCCTGCCATGGCGAGGTCGCCGACATGCCGCTGACGCGCCAGGCCGCGCCCCTGACCATGGGCTGGTGCCTGGACTGCCATCGCGATCCGGGCCCGCATCTGCGGCCTCGCGCGGCCGAGTTCGACACCACCTGGACCGACATCGGCGACCCCGCGAAGCGGGGCGCGGCCCTGATCGCCGCCTATCACGTCAAGACGGCCGGGCTGACCGACTGCTCGACCTGCCACCGATGACCGCGACCTTCGCCATCACCCGCAGCGCAGGACGCGGCGTTGGGCGCCGCGCCGGGCTCGACCGCCGGCAGGCGCTGCAGCTGCTGGCCGCCGGCGCCGCGGCGGCCCTGGCCTCCTGCGGGCCGCCGCGCGAGCAGATCCTGCCCTATGCGAAGGCGGCTGAGGGCGAGGAGCTGACCCCGGGCGCGGTGCGCCGCTACGCCACCACCCTGACCCTGGCCGGCTATGGCCGCGGCGTGGTCGGCCGGGTGGTGGACGGCCGGCCGATCAAGCTGGAGGGCAATCCGGCCCATCCGGCCAGCCTCGGCGGCAGCGACGTCTTCACCGAGGCGGCCATCCTCGACCTCTACGATCCCTGGCGGGCCCAGGCCGCGGCCGGGCCCGCCGGCGTCGCGGCCTGGTCGGACTTCGCCGAGGCGCTCGGCGCGCGGCTCGCCGGCCACGAAGCCGACCATGGCGCGGGCCTGCGGCTCGTCACGGGCCGCATCACCGGTCCGAGCCAGCTGCGCCTGATCAAGGCGATCCAGGCCCGGTTTCCGGCCATGGTCTGGGTCCGCTACGAGCCGCTGCACGACGACGCCGAGCGGCAGGGGACGCGGCTGGCCTACGGCCGGTCGCTGACGCCTCTGCCCCGGTTCGCCGACGCCGACGTCATCCTCTGTCTCGGCGCCGACCCTCTCGGCCCAGGCCCCGCCCAGGTCGCCCAGGCGCGCGCGCTCATCGGCCGCCGGCGTGGCGGCGCGTCGATGTCGCGGCTCTACGTCGCCGAACCCAGCCTGACCCTGACCGGCGTCGCGGCCGATCACCGCCGGGCCGCCGGGCCGCTGGTGACGCGCGCCATCGCCCTCGAACTCGCCCGCCGCCTTGGCGCGCCGGCGCAGCCCGGCGAGGCGTCGGCGGAGACCCTGGCCTTCGCCGGCGCCGTCGCCGACGACCTCATCGCGCACAAGGGCCGCGCCCTGGTGCTGGTCGGTCCCGGCCAGTCGGCGCAGATGCACGCGCTGGCGGCGTGGACGAACCACGCGCTGGCCGCGCCGGTGGACGTCATCGAGCCCATCGATCCGCACCCGGACGACCACGCCGACTCGCTGGCCAGGCTGGACCGCGACCTGGCCGAAGGCGCGGTGACCAGCCTGATCGTGCTGGGCGCCAACCCGGTGCATGACGCCCCCGACGGCGCGGTCATGGCGCGGGCCATCGGCCGCCTGCCGTTCAGCGCCGCGCTCGGCCTCTACGACGACGAAACCGCCGGCGCCTGCCGTTGGCGGGCGCCGCTGAGCCATGCGCTGGAGACCTGGTCGGACGCGGTCAGCCCCGACGGGACCGCCAGCCTGGCCCAGCCGCTGATCCGGCCGCTCTACGACAGCCGCGGCGCCGAGCAGGCGCTCGCCCTGATGGCGGGACAGCCGGCGAGCGATGCCCGGGACCTGGTCCGCGCCACCTGGCAGGCGGGCGCGGCGGGCGATTTCGAGGCGGAATGGCGCCAGGCCCTGGTCGCCGGCGTGCTGACCCGCGGCGGCGCGGCCAAGGCGGCGGCGCCGGCGCCGCGCTGGGTGGATCTGGCGCCGATCGCCCGCTCGCCGCTCATCCTGTCGCTGACGCCGAGCGCCAGCCTGTGGGACGGCCGCTACGCGGCGAACGCCTGGCTGCAGGAATGCCCCGATCCGCTGACCAAGGAGGTCTGGGGCCGGAGCCTGCGGCTGGCGCCCGGCGACGCGCGGACGTTCGGCATCGCCGAAGGCGACCGCGTGAGGCTCAGCCTCGGCGATCGCTCGTGCGAGGCGGTCGCCGCGATCGTCGCCAGCCAGGCTCCGGGCATCGCCACCCTGCCGCTGGGCGGCGGCCGGACCCGCGCCGGACCGATCGGCTCCGGCCTCGGCGGCAACCCGGCTCCCCTGCGCGGCCGCGATCTCCGCTTCAGCCTCGAAGACATGCGGCTCGAGCGGCTGGGGCCCGGCAAGGACCCGCCGGTGACCCAGAACGCCAACCGGCTGGACGGCGACACCGGCCAGCTGCTGCCGACCATGACCCTGGCGGCGCTGGCCGCCCACGCGAAACCGGCGGACGACGAGGCGCCGCCGTCGCTGCTGACCACCCCGCCGCGCGGCGAGCATGCCTGGGCCATGGTCATCGACGCGGCCGCCTGCATCGGCTGCAACGCCTGCATCGTCGCCTGCCAGGCGGAGAACAACATCCCGGTGATCGGACCGGAGGAGATCGCCGTCGGCCGCGACATGCACTGGCTGCGCGTCGACCGCTACGACCAGGGGCCGGCGACGGCGCCCGACGCCGGCTTCCTGCCGATCCCCTGCATGCAATGCGAACATGCGCCTTGCGAGCCGGTCTGCCCCGTGGAGGCCTCGGTGCATGACGGCGAGGGGCTGAACGACCAGGTCTACAACCGCTGCGTCGGCACCCGCTTCTGCCAGGCCAACTGTCCCTACAAGGTCCGCCGCTTCAACTACCGCGACTACGCCGCCGGCGCGCCGTGGGGCGATCTCGACGTCACCGCGCTGAAGGCCCAGCGCAATCCCGAGGTCAGCGTGCGCGGCCGCGGGGTCATGGAGAAATGCACCTATTGCGTCCAGCGCATCGCCGCCGGCCGCGCCGAGAGCGCCCGCACCGGCCAGCCGATCGCCGACGGCGCGGTTAAGACCGCCTGCCAGGTCGCCTGCCCCACCGAGGCGATCAGCTTCGGCGACCTTCAGGACGGCGGCGCCCAGGTCGCCGCCTTGCGCCGCGACCCGCGCCACTACGTGCTGCTGAACGAACTGGGCACGCGGCCGCGGACCACCTACCTGGCCCGGGTGCGCAACCCCAACCCGGCGCTCGGGAGCCAAGCATGAGCCCGCGCCGCTGGACCACCCCGGGCGCGCCCGGCCTGCTCGCCCTGGGCGGCCGCATCGCCCGGCCGGTGCTGAGCCGGCCGTCGGGCCGCTGGTGGCTCGCCTTCGCCGGCGCCGGGGCGCTGACCGCCCTGATGGTCGCCGGCATCGCCTGGACCTTCACGCAAGGCGTCGGCGCCTGGGGCAACAACACCAGCGTCGTCTGGGGCTTCGGCATCGCCAACTACGTCTGGTGGATCGGCATCGGCAACGCCGGCACGCTGATCTCGTCGATGCTGCTCCTGACCCGCCAGCGCTGGCGCGCCTCGATCAACCGCTTCGCCGAGAGCATGACCCTGTTCGCGGCGGCCATCGCCGGCATCTTCCCGATCATCCACATGGGCCGGCCGATGTACTGGTATTGGCTCGCGCCCTACCCCAACACCATGTCGCTGTGGCCGCAGTGGCGCAGCCCGCTGGTCTGGGATTTCTGGGCCATCGCCTCCTACATCCTGTTCTCGCTGATCTTCTGGTACGTCGGCCTGCTGCCGGACCTCGCCGTGCTGCGCGACCGGGCGAAGGGCCTTCGCACACGGCAGGTCTACGGCGCCCTGGCGCTCGGCTGGCGCGGTTCGGCGCGGCAGTGGCGGCTGCACGGCAAGCTGCACCGCACCCTGGCCATGCTGGCCGTGCCCCTGGTCTGTTCGGTCCACTCCATCGTCGGGCTGGACTTCGCCGCCAGCCTGATGCCGGGCTGGGCGGAGAGCATCTTCCCGCCCTATTTCGTGGTCGGCGCCATGTTCTCCGGCTTCTGCATCGTCATCGTGCTGGCCGCGATCATCCGCGGCGCGCTCGGCCTGCAGAGCGTCATCACCACCGCTCATTTCGACGTCATGACCAAGATCGTGCTGGCCGCCTCCATCGTCATGGGCGCCGCCTACGCCAGCGAATGGTTCGCGGCCTGGTACGGCGGCGACGCGGCCGAGGCGCGCTTCCTGCGCTTCGTCTTCACCGGGCCCTACCAGCCGCTCTACGTCGCCATGCTGGCCCTGAACGTGGCCGTGCCGCAGTTGCTGTGGCTGCCGCGGCTGCGCCGCGACATCGGCTCGGTGGTGATCATCGCGCTGCTGGTCAATGTCGGCATGTGGCTCGAGCGCATCCTGATCATCCTGGAGACGCTCAGCCACGACTACCTGCCGTCCAGCTGGCGGCTGTTCCGGCCCAGCCTGACCGACGGGGCGATCCTGGCCGGCTCGCTGGGCTTCTTCGCCCTGCTCTTCCTGATCCTGGCGCGGATCGCGCCGCTGGTCTCGATCCATGAGACCGGCGAGCTGGCGGCGGCGGAGGCGCGGGCATGAGCCGCGGGCTGATGGCCGTGTTCGCCGCCCCCGACCGCCTGCAGCGGGCGGCGGACGAGGCCAGGGCGCGGGGCTTTCGCCGGCTCGACGTCTTCACGCCGTTCGAGACGCCCATCGCCGGCGAGGAGGGCCCGGAAACCGATGCCATCGGCTGGTGGACGGCGCTGGGCGGGCTGATCGGCGCCGGCGCGGCCTATGGCGTCGAATGGTTCAGCGCCGCCTTCGCCTATCCGTTCGATTCCGGCGCCCGGCCGCTGAACAGCTGGCCGGTCTTCCTGTTCGCGCCGTTCGAGATCGGCGTGCTGGTCGCCGCCGTCTTCGGGCTCGTCGCCTTCCTGGCCGCGACCGGCCTGCCGCGGCTGCACCACCCGGCCTTCGAGATCGAGGCCATGCGGCGGGCGAGCCAGGACCGCTTCCTGCTGGTGCTGGCGCGGCCGCGCTCCGCCGCCCGCCGCGCCGCGCTCGAGGCGCTGCTGGGCGGCGCGCTTGAGATCGTCGAGGTGGAGCTGTGAGGGTCTGGCGCGCCATCGCCCTGGCCGCGCTCGGCCTCCTCGCCGCCTGCGACCTCAGCATGCGCAAGCAGCGGCGCTACGATACCCTGGCAAGCGCCGAGCTCTGGGCCGACGGCGCCGCGGCGCGGCATGCGCCGGACGACACCGTCGCCCAGGACCAGCCGACCAGCGCCCAGCCGCCGGTGACCGCTGCCCTGCTGGCGCGCGGCCGCGAGCGCTACGCCATCTATTGCATCCCCTGCCACGGCGAGACCGGCCGCGGCGACGGCGCCATCGTCCAGCGCGGCTTCCCGCCGCCGCCCGACCTGGCCAGGGCCGACCTCCGCCAGGCCAGCGCCCAGCAGCTCTACGACGCCATCTCCAACGGCTACGGCCTGATGTACCCGTTCAGCGACCGGGTGGCGCCGGCCGACCGCTGGGCCATCGTCGCCTATCTGCGCGCGCTGCAGCTGGCCCGGAACGGTGATGCGAACCCCGGGGCCGGCGCATGATCGCGATGCTCGCCCACGCCTGGTGGTCGGCGTTCGTCTTCGCCAGCGGCGCGCCGCTCGGCGCGCTGGCGCTGCGCCTGATCGGCCGGCTCACCGGCGGCCGTTGGGCCGGCGCCCGGCCGCTGGTTCGCCTGAGCGCCCTGACGCCCTGGCTCTGCCTCGCGGTCCTGCCCGGCCTGGCCGCCACGCCCATGCTCTTTCCCGGCTCGCCGGCCGGGCTCGACAGCTGGCTCGCCGTCCCGGACCACGTGGCGCGCACCGCCGTGGCGCTGATCGGCTGGAGCCTGATCTCCCTGGGCGTCAACCGCTTCCGCGGCCGGCTGTTCGCGGGCCTCGCCCTGGTCTTCCACGGCGTCGCGGTCAGCCTGGTTTGCGTCGACTGGATCATGGCGGCCTCGCCTGGCTGGATCAGC
This sequence comes from Caulobacteraceae bacterium, assembly GCA_036272595.1. Lineage (GTDB taxonomy): Bacteria > Pseudomonadota > Alphaproteobacteria > Caulobacterales > Caulobacteraceae > Poindextera. The sequence continues at coordinate 67,528 of DATAYM010000004.1, read as the reverse complement.
TCCGCCGGCGGCATGACCTTGGCGGTCCAGCAGCTGGCCATCGCCCTGGCCGTCAGCCTGATTTCGCTGGAGGCCGCGGCCGATGCGACCCCGCGCCAGGACATCGCCGGCCTGCTCGCCGCCATGCTGCTGGCCAACCTCTATTTCGCCCTGATGACCTATGTCGTGCCCTGGTACGGCGACCTGGCGGAAAAGACCGTCTGGTTCCGGCTGCGCGCCGGGCTGGTCTGGCAAGTCCTGCTCGGCGCGGCGCTGGTCATCGGCTCGACGATCCCGCTGGGGCTGCTGGGCGGCGGCCGGCGGCGCCTCGGCGATGCAGCCGGCCCGCTCGCCGCCGGCGCGGCCTGCATCGGGCTCGGCCTGCAGAGCCTGTGGTGGAGCGCGCCCGCGCCCGACGCCGCCGCGCTGCCGCTGGCCGGCCTGTTCACGGCGATCGCGGCCGCCGTGCTGCTGGCCCTGGCCAGCGGCTGGCGGTTCACGCCGCCCGGGAGGCTCGCCCATGCCCGCTGAACAGCCCAGCCGCCTGGCCTCGCCCGAGATCGACGAGGGCGGCATCCTGATCGGCGTCGCCGTCGGCCTGGTGCTGACCGTGCTGTCGCTGGCGGGCCTGCTGGCCGTCTACGACACCGTCGGCCGCGGCGCCCAGCGGCCGCTGTTCACCCATCCGTTTCCGGCGCCGCAGCTGCAGACGGAGCCCACCGCCTCGCCGCGCATGTCGCCGATGGCCGATCCCGCCGGCCCGCACGGCCGCCGGCACGTCGATCCTGACGCCGTGCGCTTCGAAGGCCGCATCGGCGCGGCCATGGCCGCCGTCGCCGCCCGCGGCGCCGCCGCCTACGAGCCGCCGGCCAAGGCCGCGCCATGAAAGCGCTGGCGATCATCGCGGCGCTCTGGCTGCTCGCCGGCCCGGCGAGAGCGCTGACCCTGGCGGACGCGGCGCAGGTCGGCGTCTTTCCGCCGCCGAACGCCCGGGCGCCGCTGGACCTCGCCTTCACTGACGACGCGGGGCGGCCGACCACCCTGCGCGCCGCCATGGCCGGCAAGCCGACGCTCCTCGTATTCTCCGACTATCGCTGCACCACCCTCTGCGGACCGGCCCTGGTGCTGGTCAAGGCCGGGCTGCAGGGCAGCGGCCTCGTCCCGGGCCGCGGCTACCGTCTGGTGACCATCGGCATCGACCCGCGCGACGGGCCCGCCGCCGCGGCGAGCATGCGCGCCGACCGCATCGCCGATGATCCGGCCCTCAGCCGCGCCGCGAGCTTCCTGAGCGGCTCGCCCGCCGCCATCGCCGCGGCGACCGGCGCGCTGGGCTTCCGCTATCGCTACGATCGCGACCACGACGTCTACGCCCACCCGGTCGCCGCCTACGCCCTGATCCCGGACGGCCGGGCGGCGCGGGTGCTGCCGGAAATCGCTTTGCGCGCGCCGGACCTCAAGGCGGCCCTGGTCGCCGCCGGCCAGGGACGCATCGGCACGCTGGCCGACCAGCTGCACGTCCTCTGCTACGGCTTCGATCCCGCCGCCGGGATCTACAACGGCGCCGTGGTCGACGCGCTGAGGCTGGGCGCCCTGGCCTGCGTGGCCGGGCTGGGCCTGGGGCTCGTCCTGCTGTCCCGACGCCGGGGGCGCGCATGAACCCGCTGGCCCGCCTGTTCTCCGCCGAGCCGACCACCGGCGCGGTCAGGACCGACTCCATCTTCCTCGGCGTCTGCGTCTTCGCCGTGGTGATCCTGCTGGTCGTGCTGGTGCTGGTGGTGGGGTTCACCGCGGTCTACCGGCGCGGCTCCCGGGCCAGGCGCGGCGAGCTGCCGAAATGGCTGAGCCGCGAGATCGAGATCGGCTGGACGACGGCGACGCTGTTCGTCGCCCTGTTCATCTTCTGGTGGGCCAGTTCGGCCCAGTTCTCCCAATGGACCGCGCCGCCGGGCGCCCTGGAGATCCACGTGGTCGGCCGCCAGTGGATGTGGAAGATCCAGCACCCCGGCGGCGCGCGCGAGATCAACATGCTGCACGCGCCATTGGGCGTGCCGGTGCGGCTGGTCATGACCTCGCAGGACGTCATCCACAGCTTCTATGTCCCGGCCTTCCGCATGAAGCAGGACGTGGTGCCCGGCCGCTATACCGAGACCTGGTTCAAGGCGGTGCGGCCCGGGACCTACGACCTCTATTGCTCGGAATATTGCGGCCTCGACCACTCGGCCATGACCGGCAAGGTGGTGATCATGGCGCCCGGCGACTATGCGCGCTGGGCCCGTTCGCAGCCAGAAGGCGACAGCCTGGCCGACCAGGGCCGGGCGAGCTTCGTCAGCCTGGGCTGCGGCGGCTGCCATGGTCCCGCCGCCAAGGTTCCCGCCCCGCCGCTGAACGGCCTGTTCGGCAGCCAGGTCGCGCTGGCCGACGGGCGCAGCGTCGCCGCCGACGAAAGCTACCTGCGCAGCGCCATCCTCGACCCGGCCAAGGCCCGCGTCGCCGGCTACCCGCCGGCCATGCCCGCCTACCAGGGCGTCGCCAGCGAGGAGGATACGGCGGCCCTGGTCGCCTACATCAGGTCGCTGGCCGCGCCGCCGGCCGTGGAGGCGGCGCGATGAGCCGCAGCTACCTCACCGACGAGGTCACCCTCCGATCCTGGCTCACCACCACCGACCACAAGCGGATCGGCATCCTCTATGCCCTGACCATCACCGGCTTCTTCTTCCTGGGCGGGGCGGCGGCGACGGTGATCCGGCTGCAGCTGCTGTCGCCGGACGGCCACCTGATCTCGGCCGACACCTACAACCGGCTGTTCACCCTGCACGGAGTGGTGATGGTCTGGTTCTTCCTGGTGCCGGCCATCCCGACCACGCTCGGCAACTTCCTGCTGCCGCTGATGATCGGCGCCGACGACGTCGCCTTCCCGAAGCTGAACCTGTTCTCCTGGTACCTGTTCCTGGCCGGCGGCCTCTTGACCGTGCTGTCCCTGGTGGCCGGCGGGGTCGACACCGGCTGGACCTTCTACACCCCCTATTCGACCCTCTATTCCAACTCCAACGTCATGCTGGCGGCGATGGGGGTGTTCGTCGTCGGTTTTTCGTCGATCGTCACCGGCGTCAACTTCATCGCCACGGTGCACATGCTGCGCGCGCCGGGCATGAAGTGGTTCCGGCTGCCGCTGTTCGTCTGGTCGATCTACGCCACCAGCCTGGTCATGGTGCTGGCGACGCCGGTGCTGGCCATCTCACTCTTGCTGGTGATCGCCGAGCGGGTGCTCGGCCTGCCGATCTTCGATCCGCGCTTCGGCGGCGATCCCTTGATGTTCCAGCACCTGTTCTGGTTCTACAGCCACCCGGCCGTCTACATCATGGTGCTGCCGGCCATGGGGGTGGTCTCCGAGATCATCGCCGCCCAGGCCAGGCGCAAGGTGTTCGGCTACGCCTTCATGGTCTACGCCATCCTGGGCATAGCGGTGATCGGCTTCATGGTCTGGGGCCACCACATGTTCACCGCCGGCATGTCGCCCTATGCCAGCCTGGTCTTCTCCTTCCTGTCGTTCATCGTCGCCGTGCCGAGCGCCATCAAGGTGTTCAACTGGACGGCCACACTCTACCGCGGCCAGATCGCCCTGGATGCGCCGATGCTCTATGCCCTCGGCTTCCTCGGCCTGTTCACCCTGGGCGGGCTGACCGGGCTCTTCCTGGCCTCGATCCCGGTCGACGTGCACGTCACCGACACCACCTTCATCGTCGCCCATTTCCACTACATCATGGTCGGCGGCACGGTGTCGGCCTTCTTCGGCGGCCTGCACTTCTGGTGGCCGAAGATCACCGGCCGGCTCTATTCGGAAGCCTGGGCGCGCACCGCCGCCGTGGTGATGTTCTGCGGCTTCAACTTCACCTTCTTCCCCATGTTCATCATGGGGTATCTCGGCATGCCGCGGCGCTATTATCACTATCCGGCGCAGTTCCAGCCCTATCACGTGATGGCCTCGGCCGGAGCGGTGGTGCTGGGCGCGGCCTATCTGATGCCGCTGGGCTATCTCGGCTGGTCGCTGCTCAAGGGCGCCAAGGCCGGCGCCAATCCGTGGGACGCCACCGGGCTGGAATGGACCGTCCCCTCGCCGCCGCCGAAGCAGAACTTCGCCGTGACCCCCACGGTCACTACCGAGCCCTACCTTTACCACGAAGAGGGCCGCACCCATGCCGACGCCCGGCGGCTGACGCCGCACCGGCGCCAGGACGAGCCGGCGCCATGAGCCGCGCGGCCCTGCTCCACGAGCCCTTCACCAACATCCCGCGCGAGCAGGAGGCCTTCCTGTTCGGCCTGTGGAGCTTCCTGGCCAGCGAGGCCTTGTTCTTCGGCGCCCTCTTCCTCGGCTATGCCGTGGTGCGCCATCTGCATATCGCCGGCTTCGACATCGGCGCGCGCCACACCAACGCCGTCTTCGGGACGTTGAACACCGCCATCCTTCTGACCTCCAGCCTGACCATGGCCATCGCCGAGCGCGGCGCCCTGGCCGACCGCACCCGGCTGGCGCGCATCATGCTGGCCCTGACCCTGATGCTGGGGGCCGCCTTCCTGGTGGTGAAGGGCTTTGAGTACCACGAGGATCTTGAAGAGCACCTGCTGCCCGGCCACGGCTTCGCCATCCCCTTGCGCGGCGCGGTGCTGTTCTTTTCCTTCTACTGGGTGATGACCGGCGTGCACGCCCTGCACCTCAGCATCGGACTGGGCCTGGTCGGGCGGCTGTTCGGCCTCAGCCTCGCCGGGCGGCTGGTGGAGAACCGCGCCTCGATCCAGACCACCACCCTCTATTGGCACCTGGTCGACCTGATCTGGGTGTTCCTGTTTCCGCTCTTCTACCTGGTGGCGCGCGGATGAAGCTCTCCGACCGCGACCGCGAGATCATCCTGGTCCCGATCCTGGTCTGGGTCGGGCTGATGGCCGCCCTGGCGCTGACCGTGGCCTACGCCTTCTGGCCGCATGCGCCGGCCAAGGTGGAGGCGGCCCTGGCCATCGCCGCGCTCAAGGCCGGGCTGATCGCGGCGGTCTATATGCGGCTGAACCGCGCCCCGCCGCTGTTGCGGCTGACCGCGGTCGCGGCCTTCCTCTGGCTGCTGATGCTGTTCGGCCTGACCTTCGCCGACTATCTGACCCGCAGCGCCAGCTGACCGGCTGGCGCCCGTCGCGGGGATCCTGCATCTGGAGGCCTTCGCCGGCCATCCTTCGCCCGTCTCAGGCCTTGGCGCCGGGGAGCAGCGCGCCGACCAACTGGCGCGCGGCGCCCTTGATCAGGCCCGCTTCGTCGGGGTCGCCCTTCTCCAGGGTCTTGGCGAGCTTGACCGCCTGGTCGAAGGTGATGTGCGGCGGCAGCGGCGGCACCTCCGGATCGGTCTTGACCTCCAGCACCACCGGGCGGTCGGCGGCCAGCGCCTCGTCCCAGGCCGGGCCCATGCTCTCGGGGTCATCGACATAGATGCCCTTCAGGCCGATCAGCTCGGCGAAGCGGTGATACGGCACGTTGGGGATCTGCTGCGAGGCGTCGAACTTCGGGTCGCCCTCCATCACCCGCTGTTCCCAGGTCACCTGGTTGAGGTCTTCGTTGTTGAAGACGCAGACGATCCAGCGGTGATCCAGCCAGTTGCGCCAGTATTTCGAGACCGTGATCAGCTCGGCCATGTTGTTCATCTGCATGGCGCCGTCGCCGACCAGGGCGATCACCGGCCGGTCCGGGTGGGCGAACTTGGCGGCGATGGCGTAAGGCACCGCCGCGCCCATCGACGCCAGGCCGCCGGAGAGCGAGGCCATCATGCCGCGCCGCATCTTCAGGTCGCGGGCGTACCAGTTGGCGCAGGAGCCGGAATCGCTGGTCAGGATGACGGTCTCGGGCAGCCGCGGCGACAGCTCCCAGGTGACCCGCTGCGGGTTGACCGGATTGGCGGGCTGCATCGCCCGCGCCTCCAGGACCTCCCACCACTTGTGCAGCCCCTTGGCGATCGTCTCGCGCCAGGCCGTGTCGGTCTTCGGGTGCAGCAGCGGCAGCAGCGCCTTCAGTGTCTCGGCCGCGTCGCCGACCAGGTTGACCTCCATCGGATAGCGCAGCGACAGCATGTCGGGGGCCAGGTCGATCTGCACGCCGCGCGCCTTGCCCTCCTTCGGCAGGAACTCCGAGTAGGGAAAGCCCGACCCGATCATCAGCAGGGTGTCGCACTCGGTCATCAGGTCGTAGCTCGGCTTGGTGCCGAGCAGGCCGATGGAGCCGGTCACCCAGGCCAGATCGTCCGGCAGCACAGCCTTGCCGAGCAGCGCCTTGGCCGCGCCGGCCTGCAGCGTGTCGGCGACGGCGATCACCTCTTCGGTCGCGCCCAGGGCGCCGGCGCCGACCAGCAGGGCGACCTTCTGGCCGCTGTTCAGCACCTCGGCCGCACGGCGCAGGTCGACTTCGTAAGGGACGGTCTTCGGCCTCGTGTAGCCGACGCCGGAATGCAGCGTGCCGTGCTTGCGCGGCGGCGACTCGTATTCGAGCTCCTGCAGGTCGTTCGGCAGGATGATCGCGGTCACCCGGCGCTCGCCGAGCGCGATCCTGACCGCGCGGTCGACCAGATGGCGCACCTGGGCCGGGGTCGAAGCCTGTTCGACGAAGGCGCCGGCGACGTCCTTGAACAGCGCCGCCAGGTCCACCTCCTGCTGGTAGTGGCCGCCGATGGCGTTGCGCGCCTGCTGCCCGGCGATGGCCAGCACCGGCATGTGGTCGAGCCGCGCGTCGTAGAGGCCGGTGACCAGGTGCGCGGCGCCGGGACCCGAGGTCGCGATGCAGACGCCCAGCTCGCCGCTGAACTTGGCGTAGGCCGAGGCCATGAAGGCGGCCATCTCCTCGTGCCGGGCCTGGATGAACTCGATCTTGCCCCTGGCGCGGTTCAGGGCCCCGAAGACCCCGTTTATGCCGTCGCCCGGATAGCCGAAGATCTTGCGGACCCCCCAGGCGTGAAGCCGCTCGACAAGGAAATCGCCAACGGTCTGCGACATGTCCGGCTCTCCGCCGTTGCCCGCGGTCCGGTCCGCGGCATCGGATGGACAACGGCTCGCCGGGCGCCGCCGTTCCTACGGCAAACCTTGGTCGGTCATCGCCGCACGACGGCGGGCTGGGAGGCGTCGGCGGTTTCGGCGAGATTGGCGTCCCACCAGCCGCCACCCATCGCCACCAGCAGCTGAACGGTGTCCTGGTAGCGCTGGGCCTGCGCCTGGACATAGCCCAGCGACGCCCGCTGATACTGCCGCTGCGCGTCCAGCAGGTTGAGCAGCCCCGCGCCGCCCTCGACATAGTTGATGCGTTGCAGGCGCACGGACTCGGCCGCCGTGTCGAGCGCGTGCTGTTGGGCCGCCAGCAGGTCGGCGTCGTGCGTCAGGGCCTGCAGGATGTCGGCGACCTGGCCGAAGGACTGCAGCACCGTCTGCTGGTAGTCGGCGGCGGACGCGCGGAAATCCGCCAGCGCCGCCCGCCGTTCCGCCTGCCGCATGCCGCCGTCGAAGATCGGCTGGCTGAGGCCCGCGGCGACGCTCCAGACCAGGCCGGCCGGACTGAACAGGGCGCCTCCGTTCAGCGACGAGGCGCTGACGCCGGCCGACAGGGTGATGTTCGGGTAGAGCTGCGCCGTCGCGATGCCGATCTGCGCGCTGGCGGCGTGCAGCTGCGCTTCCGCCGCCAGGATGTCGGGACGCTGGTGGACCAGCTCAGAGGGCAGGCTCACCGGCAGCTGGCCCGGCAGGGTCAGCGCGGTCAGCTCGAAATCCGGCGGCGACCAGTCGCCGGGCGCCTGGCCGATGAGCACGGCCAGGGCGTGCTTGGCCATGCTCAGCTGCTGCTCGAGCCCGGGCGGCAGCGTCTCGTCGGCGGCGAGCTGGCTTTCCGAGACGACCACGTCGCTGTCGGGCACGGTGCCGGCCTGGCGCTCCTTGCGCACGAGATCCAGATCCTGCCGATCGATCTCGAGGATATCGTCGACCGCCTTCAGTTGCGCGCGGACGGCGGCGATCTGGATCGCCTGGCTGACCGTGTCGCCGGTGAGCGTCAGATAGGCCGCATCGAGCTGATCGCCCTGGTAGTCGGCCAGCGCCGACTGCTGCTCGATCCGCCTGTGCGTGCCGCCGAACAGGTCGGGCGAGTAGCTGACCGTCGGCCCGAGCTGGAACAGGTTGAAGCTTGGCGGAAGCGGGAAGGCGTTCGACCGCAACCCGAACGCGCTGGCGCTCTCCTTTTCTTCGGCGAAGCTCGCATCGAACCCGACCTGGGGGTAGAGCGCGCCCCGGGCCGCGGTGACCAGCTCGCGCGCCGCGGCCAGCCTGGCCTTGGCGCTCTCCAGCGTGCGGCTGCCGGCGACGGCCTGCTTCACCAACTGGTCCAGGTCGGGCGAGCGGAACAGCGTCCACCAGTCGCCAGTCACCTTGTCGCCGAGCGCGACGGCCTGTTTCGGCGCCGCCGGTCCGGCGTCGGCGGCGGCCAGCGGCGTCTCGCCCGGAGCGATGTAGCGGGTGGTGGGCGGCGCCTTCGGCGGGACGAAGTTCGGACCGACCACGCAGCCGCTCGCGGCCAGGGCGAACACCGCAGCGATGATCGGCGCGCCGCGCGGGCGGCGGCTCGCGCCCGCCGGCCTCGATGGGATTGGTCGCATCATTCCACCACGATCACATGATCCTCGCCGGCCCCGGGGGGCGGCTTGGCAAAGAAGAACAGGAGCGGCGCCACGGCGAGCGTCGCGATCATCAGCAGTTTGTAGTCGTCGATATACGCGATGATCTGGGCCTGCCGCGTCACGACGGAGTCCAGCGCGGCGCGTCCCGCCGCGGTAAGCGGATTCCAGTATTGTGCGACCGAGGGCGCCTCGAACATCCGGTTTACCGGCGTCACGAACTTGGCGATGGCCTCGTGATTCACCTGCGTGTTCCGGGTCAGCAGCGCGTTCACCGTCGAGATGCCGACGCTGGACCCGATGTTGCGCGCCAGGGTTGAGAACCCCGCGCCTTCCGCGCGCAGCTCCGGCGCAAGCGTCGCCAAGGTCGCCACGCTGAGCGGCACGAACAGGAAGCCGAGGCCGACACCCTGGATCACCCCAACGGTGATGATGGTCGGCCGCGAAACGTCCGGCGTCCAACCGATCATCGCGTAGAATGACCAGGCTGTAATCGCCAGGCCGATGCCCAAAAGCACACGCGTATCGATGCGCCCCACAAGCCTTCCGACAATCATCAGGCAGCCCATGGTGCCAAGTCCGCGGGGCCCAAGCACCAGGCCCGCGCTCAAGATCGGGTAGTTCATCAGGTTCTGCAGATACGGCGGCTGCAGCGCCAGCGAGGCATAGTAGGTCAGGCCGACAACGACGCCGAAGATCGCTCCGGCCGTGAAGTTGCGGTCGCGGAACAGCGACGGCCTCACAAAGGGCTCCCGCGTCGTGAAGGTGTGGACGAGGAAGAGGTAGAGCGCGGCGCCGGCGATGACGGCTTCGGTTATGATCTCGCGGGAGCTGAACCAATCGAGTTCTTCGCCACGGTCCAGCAGGATCTGCATGGCCGCGATCGCTATGCTCAGTGTGGCGAAGCCAAACCAATCGAGCTTCGCCTGAGTGTTTCCGGCGACCTTCGGCAGGAAGGCGCTCATGCCCAGGAACGCGCCGATCCCGATCGGTACGTTGATGTAGAACACGAAGCGCCAACTGTAGAACGAGGTCAGCCAGCCGCCGAGAACGGGGCCAAGAACCGGCCCGGCCATCACCGCGATGCTCCACAGCGCGATCGCCGACCCCTGGCGTTCCTTCGGATAGATGTTCATCAACACGGTCTGGGAGAGCGGGACCAGCGCCGCGCCGAACATGCCCTGCAAGAGCCGGAAGACCACGATTTCGACCAGGGACTGCGCCAGCCCGCACAGTATCGATGCGACAGTGAAGCCGGCGACGCTGACCAGAAAGACGTTCTTGAGCCCATAGCGGCCCGCGAGGAATCCGGTGGTCGGCGTCATGATGGCCGCGGCCACGAGATAGGAGGTCAGGACCCAGGCGATCTGATCCTGCGACGCCGAGACACTGCCCTGCATATAAGGCAGGGCGACATTGGCGATGGTCGTGTCGAGGGCCTGCATCAAGGTCGCGAGGATCACGCAGACGGTGATCGCCGCGCGATTGTGAGCCTCCGGCGCGTGGTCGTCCGCCACTTATCGACCCCGCCGATCATGCCCGAACATCCCGCTCAGGAACCGAGGCAGGCCCCGCTGGTGACCGGTATCGACCCCGACCTCCGCGCTCATCCCGGCATGCAGCGGCGGCAGGCTCCTGCCGCGGGTGTCGACGCGCACGCGGATGGCGATGCGCTGCACCACCTTCACCCAGTTGCCGCTGGTGTTCTGCGCCGGCAGCAGCGAGAACTCCTGGGCGGCCGCGGGGCTGATGCTGTCGACCACGCCGGTCCAGCTCATGCCCGGATAGGCGTCCACCGTCACCGTGGCCGGCTGGCCCGGACGCACGTAGGTCAGCTGGGTCTCCTTCGGGTTGGCGTCGACCCAGACGTAGTCGGTGTGGACGAGATCGAAGGCGGTGGTCGAGGCGGCCAGATACTTGCCGGGCGCGATGGAGGGCACGTTGGTGACGACGCCGGCGAACGGCGCCCTGACCACGGTGTCGGCCAGTTCACGCGCCGCTTCGTCGCGCTGGGCCACGGCCTCCAGATAGCGGGGGTTCCGCTCGACGGCGCCGCCGGGATCGCCGTTGAGGTTGGCGCCGATGGCGGCGAGTTGCTGATCGAGCGACGCGAGCTTCTGCTGCGCGTTCTGCAGGTTCCGGCCGGCGGTGTCCGACGCCGATTGCGAGGCGACGTGCGCGGCCAGCAGGGTCTGCTGGCGGCCGGCTTCGGTGGAGAAATACTGCACGTCGCCCTGGCCCTGTTTGATCTGGGCCTGCATGTCCCGGTAGTTGGCCTTCAAGGCGTTCAGCGAGTCTCGGACCATGCCGAGCTGGGCGTCGGCGCGCGCCAGGGCGAGCTGGAACGGAAGATCCCTGAGCCGATAGAGCACCTGGCCGGCCTTGACCGGCTGGTTCTCCCGGACGTCGACTTCGCTGACGATGCCGGAAACGTCGGTCGAGACGCCGACCTTGTCGGCCTCGACATAGGCGTCGTCCATCGATGTCACCCGGCCGCCGGTGACGTACCAGACCGCGCCGCCGATCAGCGCGACCGGCAGCAACAGGAACAATCCCCGCCGCACCCAGGGCCTGGAGACGCGCGGCGGCGCCGGCGGCGGGCCGGCCGCGTCGTCCGAGCGCGCCTGTGGGATTTCCGGGCCCGGCGCCGGAGCCTCCGGACGCGGCCTGCTTCGCTCGTCCAGTTCGGAATCGGCGGAAACTGTCATTCGCTGCCTGTCTGATATCGCGGGGCCGAACGGCCGTGGCCGGCTCTGAGGTCGGGCGGTTCAAGCGCCCGCCAGCAACCATCGATCCCCCGGGTCACTTTGATAATCGCAAATATTTGCAATAGTTTAGTTGGCCATTACAAATAATTGCCCCACGACGAGCCGGCGACCCGCGAAGGGCCGCCGGCTCGGGCGCCAAGACCTCGGACCCGCGGGGCAGAGGGTCCATGCGTCACCCCGGCGTGGGGGGCGAGGGAGACGCGAGGCTTGGGCGCAACGACACACCGTCACGGGCCGACCAACAACCTGGGCGACGGCTGTCATTTCGATGCTGTCGAAGGCTAGTTTCCCGGGACGACGAAATGACCCCGGGCGGCCGACGGGGCGGCGTTGGGATTGAGCAGAGTCTGGTAGCCGATGACGCCGCCGGCCCCGATGGCGGCCAGCACACAAAGCGCCACGACGGTCCTCCATCTGCGGCGGCGCGGACGACGCTCGAGCCGCCTGAAGATTTCCGCGCCCGCGCCCATGGCGCTGGGATCGGCCCCATCGCGGGCGCCGCGGGGCGGGGCTCCGCCGACCGGGGCCGACGATCGATTGGACTGCATGATGGCCTCCATGGATCTCGCTTCGCCAGCAACTTGCGCACAGACCCGCCGTTTGATAACCACCAATATTCAGAAGGCGTTGATCGGATTTTGCAAACAATGGCCCGTCTTCAACTCACCGAACTGGCGGCCTTCGCGGCTGTCGCGGAACACAGCAGCTTCACCAAGGCGGCGGTCCAGATCGGGATCGCGCTGCCGACCATGAGCCAGACCATCCGTTCGCTCGAGGATCGGCTCGGCGTACGGCTGTTCAACCGCACCACCCGCAGCGTGGCCTTGACCGAGGCCGGCGACCGGCTTCTGGCCGAGGTTCGGCCGATCCTGGAAGGGGTGAGCCATGCGCTGGAGAGCGTCAATTCATTCCGCGACAAGCCGATCGGGACGTTGCGCCTGGCGATCGACCGGTCGGCCTGCCAGATCCTGGCGGCGAGCGGGTTCGTCCCGCTCATCCAGCCGTTTCTGGACGAATATCCGGCCATTCGCCTCGAGGTGTTCATCGACGATACGGACGGCGACATCGTCAGCGGCCGGTTCGACGCCGGAATTCGGCTCGGCCACAGGATCGAGCGCGACATGACGGTCCTGCGCATCACCGACAGCTGCAATGTGCTGACGGTCGCCGCGCCGAGCTACCTGGCGGGTCGCCCGAAACCGACCACTCCCCAGGATCTGCACGCCCACAACTGCATCCGATTCCGGGCGCCCTGGCACGGAGCGGCGCTGCCTTGGGAGTACATGAAGGGCAATCAGCACGCCGAGGTCACCGTCGACGGGTCGCTGACCATCAACGACATCGACTTCCTGCTGCGCAACGTCCTCGACGGCGGCGGCGTTGGACGCCTGCCCGAGCCGCTGGTCGCCGCGCATCTCAAGGCGGGCCGGCTGGTCAGCTTGCTGGACGACTGGAGCCTGACCAAGCCAGGGGTCTTCCTGTATCACCCCAGCCGTCGCCAAACCCCGATGCCGCTGCAGGTCTTTCTCAGATTCGTCGAGAAATGGCGCAAGCAGCACCATCAGCCTTCGACGCTTGTTCGAGACGACCAGGCGGCCTCCTTCGAGGACCGCCGGCTGGAGCCGCAAGCCTCCTGACGTCCCTCTTCAGCCGAGCAGCGCCATCTCGCCGACCGCGGCGCCGGCCCGCACTCTGGCGGCGGCGGGCGGCGCGAAATCCGTGGCCGCACCGGCCGGCCGCCGCGATCTCGCCCGAACCCGTCCCAGCCGGCTCGCGGCCTGCGACCCGGGAGCCGGAAGGTCCTGGCGCATCGCCTTCTGCAGATTGGCGAACGCACGCACTTCGATCTGCCGGATGCGTTCGCGCGACAGGCCGAACTCCTCCGCCAGCACGCCAAGGGTCAACGGCCGGTCGGTAAGGCGCCTGGCTTCCAGGATCCGGCGCTCCCTCGGCCGAAGATGCTGAATGGCCGCGTGCAGGGCCGCCGACCGGCTCGACGCCTGCTCACGGGCGAGCAGCAGGGCTTCAGAGTCCGGGCGATCGTCGACCAGCCGGTCCTGCCACTCGCCGGCGCCGTCCTCGCCGTTGATCGGCGCATTGAGCGCGCGGTCGCCGGCCAGCCGCCGGTTCATCTCCACCACCTCGTAGTCGTGCACGCCCAGCAGGGTGGCGATCGCCGCCACGTGCCGGGGATGAAGATCGCCCTGCTCGAAGGCTTCGAGCCGGCTCTTGGCCCGCCGCAGCCCGAAGAACAGCTTCTTCTGGTTGGCGGTCGTGCCGATCTTCACCATCGACCAGGAGCGCAGGACGTATTCCTGGATGGTGGCTCGAATCCACCAGATCGCATAGGTGGCGAGGCGGCATTCCCGATCCGGGTCGAAGCGGCGCACGGCCTGCATCAGGCCGATATTGCCTTCCTCGATGACATCGGCGATCGGCAGGCCGTAGCCGCGGTGCTGCATCGCCACCTTGCCGACCAATCGAAGGTGACTGGTGATCAAGACCTCGGCGGCGGCCGCATCGTCATTGGCGCGGACCAGGCGCGCCAGCCGGGCCTCCTCCTCGCGGCCCAGCATCGGGAAGCGCCGGATGTCTTCGAGATACCGGATCAGTCCCGCATCGCCCCGCTGGTCGGCGGAATCGGACCAGGCCGTGGACATGGGCGCCTCCTCTCTGGATCGCCTCGGCGCCCCAGACGCCGGGCGGACTCTTCTTCATTGGTTCCTTGGGGCGGATAAGGATCGCTCCAGCCCCGGGCCTGCCGTGCAACAAATCTGCACACGGACCGGGCATTTGATAACAATCAATATTCGGAAGTGTTTAATCGTATTTTGCAAATAATAGCTCGGCCTTGCCCGCAGCCCGAGCGGAATTGCCGACCGGCCCTCTGTCAAAACGCGCGTGGCGGAGGGGATGCGATGATGGGTAGTCGCTGCGCTGGGCGGGAACCCGACGCGGTCGCAAGGCACGGGAACCCCGAAGGCGGAACCGATGCGGGCGCCGGCAGATCATGAAGTTTGGTCAGGCCCCACGGCCGGCCAACCATCGGAGAACCAACAGCCCGGTCAGTGGTTGTTGTCCCCAAAGCTCGCGCGCTGACGGAGCAACAGCCCATGGATGCCTCCCCCGTGCGTCTGATCCTGATGTACTTCATCGTGCCGCTGTGGCTGGCCGCCGGCGTGGCGGACTGGCTGTGTCACCGGCGGGCGAAGATCCAGAGCAACGCCAGCTATCCGGAATCCCTGCTGCATCTGCTGATGCTGGCCGAGATCGGCGCGCCGGTGCTGATCGTGCTGTTCTTCCAGGTGGATGCGCTGGTGCTGGCGATCGGCGCGGCCGCCTTCGTGGCCCACGAAGCCACCGCCTTCTGGGACGTCGCCTACGCGGTCCGCCACCGCGTGGTGAGCCCGATCGAACAGATGGTGCACAGCTTCCTGGAACTCGTGCCGCTGACGGCGCTCGTCTGCCTCGTCGCGCTGCACTGGGACCAGTTCCTGGCGCTGTTCGGCATTGGCCATGCGGCGCCCGACTTCAGTCTGCGGTTGAGACAGCCGCCGCTGCCGATCGCCTACCTGGTCGCCACCCTGATCTGCGTGGTGGTGTTCGAAGCCCTCCCCTTCGGCGAGGAACTGGTTCGCTGCCTCCTGGCCAGACGCCGGCCCGCGGCCAGGTCGGGCCGCGTCGGCGAGACGGCGTCCTGAACGGCTAGCGGCGCAGGGTGAGGCCGACGCGCACCATGCGCGGGGCGTCGTAGGTGACCACGCCCACGGCGCTGCGGCCGGTTTCGATGTTGGCGCCCAGCAGGTTGTCGGCGGCGACATAGACGTCGAGGGCCCTGGTGAGCCGCCATTCGGCGCGGGCGTCGACTCCGGTTCCGGCCTTGATCAGGCGGGTGTTCTGGTCGTCGTCGAAGCGCGAACTCTCGTAGCGCACCTCGCCGGTCAAGGTCAGCCGGTCCAGCGCCCGCCAGGTCGCGCCGGCGGTCACCGTCAGGGCCGGGGTCTCGGCCGGGCGCAGGCCGGTCAGCTGCGGGGCCTGCCCACCGCCGTCGACGCGGGCGTTGGTGTAGGTGAAGGCGGCGCGCAGATCGACGGCGGCGCCCAGGCGCCGGTCGGCCTCGCCCTCGACGCCGACGGCGGTTATCGAGCCGGCGTTCTGGCGCTGGAACAGCGTCCCGCCCGCCGGCACGAACCCGGCCAGCGGGAAGCTCCCCGGACCCTTGCCGATGGTGACGTTGGTGATGGCGTTGGCGAGCTGGTTGTAGAAGACGTCGGCGTCCCAGTTCAGCCAGGCCTGGCCGCCCAGCCCGGCCTCGACCCCGTAGAGCCGCTCGGGGGCGAGGCCGGCATTGGCTTCGGTGACGTCATTGCCCACCCGGAACGAGCGGTGCAGCTCGTTCAGGGTCGCCGGGCGGAAGCCGGTATAGGCGGCGGCGCGGACATAGAGCGCGTCCGACAGGTCGCGGCGCAGACCGACGCGGCCGCTGGGCACGAGGCCGCCTCGGTCGGGCGGGCGCTGGTCCAGCGGCGCGGTTCCGGTCTGGACCAGGCGGGAATCATAGGTCTCCCAAT
This sequence comes from Caulobacteraceae bacterium, assembly GCA_036272595.1. Classification (GTDB taxonomy): domain Bacteria; phylum Pseudomonadota; class Alphaproteobacteria; order Caulobacterales; family Caulobacteraceae; genus Poindextera. Next base: position 51,529 of record DATAYM010000004.1, on the reverse strand, counting down.
CGTCCAGGCGGGCGCCGCCGGTGAGCAGCCAGGGGCCAAGGTCGCGGCTGGCCTCGCCATAGAGACCGGCGACCAGTTCGCCGCCGCCGCCGGTGCGGGTTCCGGTCGGGTTTCCCTGGTTGTAGAGCCGGTCGTGACTCACCCCGTCGAAGTCGCGCAGGTCGGCGCCCAGCTCCCAGCTGTAGCGCGCGGCCGCGCGCCGCAACGCGGCGTTGAACCCCACCCCCAGCGCCGGGGTGGCGTACTGGTCGTCGGCCAGGGTCGCGGTGTTGCGGCCGGCGGCGACCGAGGCCGAGCTGTTGACCAGGTTCGAGCCCTCGATCCAGCTCTGCAGCCGCCAGCCCAGGCTGGCGCCGGTCGGAGCCCGGACCAGGGTGAGGCTGCCCTGGACGCCGCTGGCGCGGGAGGCGGCGAAGCGCGTGCCGGCCCCGCGGTCTTCCTCATAGCCGCCGATGCGCTCGGACAGCACCACCGCGCCGATATCCGCCTGGAGGCGCTCGGCCGCGCTCCAGTCGCGCAGGGTCAGCGGCGTGTCCGCCGAACCACGTCCCTGGCGCACCGGGATCCAGCCGCCACTGGTCTCGTCGGAGGCGTCGAGAAAGGCGCGGACGGGGCCGGTGTCGATCTCGCTGATGGCGGCGGCGCGGGCATAGCCGTGGTCGCCCGCCGCGACCTCGCCGGCGGCGTAGCCGTCGATATGGTCCGGCTGCTGCAGCGCCACGACTCCGGTCAGCGCTCCGGCGCCGTAAGGCCCCGCCCCCGCGCCGCGCACCAGGGCGGCCGACGCGATCGCCTCGGGCGGCAGGCCGGTCCAGATCACCCAGCCGCCGAACGGGTCGTTCTGCGGCACGCCGTCCAGGGTCACCAGGGCGCGGCTGGCCCCGGAGCCGGCGATGCCGCGCAGCGAGACCCCCTGGGTGGTCGGGTTGGCGCCCAGGCTGGAGGTGCGGCGGAACAGGGAAAACCCCGGTGCGGACGCCAGCGCGTCGTCCAGCCGCTCGCTGACCGCCAGCGCCTCCGGGTCGATCTTCAGGATCGAAAACGCGCGGTCTCCGGCCGCCGCCGGCAACCGCGCGGCCTGGACGACGACGGGCGTCGGCGGCGGCTGATCGACCGGCACGCTCGCCTAGCCGCCGCCGCGATGCTGCGCCTTTGGCGTCACGCCCGGAAACCCGGGACAGGCCTGCGAAGGGAACCAACCCCGTCGACTCGCGCTCCGGCGACAGCAGCTCGCCCGAAACCCGCGCCTGTCGAGCCAGAAGCCTGGGAGAGTGTGGTGAGCCTGAAGGCGATCGCATCGTCGGCCGTGCCGGGCGCGATGGCTTCGATCATCGGGGCGGCGACCGCGGCGCTCGCACAGTCCGCTACGCCGCCGTCAAAGCTCGAGATCGTTACGGTCATCGCCAATGCCCCTCTCGCTACCGGCGCGATCTCCATCGACAAGCTCGCCGGGCAGGTCGAAACCTTGTCGATCACGGCGCTGGCCGACAAGCGACAAACCAGCGTGATCGCCAATCTGGTCGGCGCCCAGCTCGCCGACGTCAGCCTGAACGACGAACAGGGCAGCCCGTTCCAGCCCGACCTGACCTACCGGGGCTTCGAAGCTTCGCCGATATCCGGCGTCGCCGAGGGCTTGGCCGTATACCAGGACGGCGTGCGGCTGAACGAAGCTTTCGGCGACAACGTCAATTGGGATCTCGTGCCCCAGTTCGCGGCCCGGACCTTCACCATCCAGAGCGACAATCCGGCGTTCGGCCTGAATGCGCTCGGCGGCGCGGTGACGCTGAACATGAAGGACGGCTTGAGCTACCAGGGCGTTGGGGGGGAGATCAGCGGCGGCTCGTTCGGAGACGTCGCCGGTCATGTCGAATACGGGTCCCGCTTCGGCGACTTCGGCCTCTATGTCGGGATCGGCGGCCTGCATGACGACGGCTTCCGCTATCGATCGCCGACGACCTTGCGCCAGGGTTATGCCGATCTGGCCTATCAGCATGGGGCCCTGAGCCTGCACCTGACCGCTTCAGGCGCGGTGAACGACATCGACGCGGTGGGGCCGACCCCGGTGCAGAGGCTGGCGGCCGATCCCAGGGCGACGTTCACCTACCCGCAGACGATGCAGGACGGCATGGCGCTGGTGCAGCTGCGCGGGACCTACGCCGTGCGCGGCGACCTTTCGGTGGGCGCCAGTTTCTACTACCGCCGGTTCGACCAGCGCCTGGTCGACGGCAACACCACCGATGTCGCGGCCTGCGGCAACGACCCGGCGCAGCTCTGCCTGGAAGGCGCCTATGACTATCCGGGCGATGCGCTCTACGACGCGAACGGCCACGCCGTGCCGGCAAGCGTGCTGCCGGCGGGGGCGACGCCAGGCGAAACCGACTTCACCCATACGGCCACGGACAGCCTGGGCGCGGCCCTCCAGGCCTCCCTGACGGCGCCGCTCGGCGCCCACGGCAACGATCTGGTCGTCGGCGGCTCGATCGATCACGGCTCGACCGCCTACGGCGCCCATGGCGAGCTGGGGACTCTGCAGCCTGACCTACGGGTGGCGGGCGTCGGCGTGACCATCGACCAGGCGCTGAGCCCGACCGCGCAGCCGCCGATCGAAGCCCCGGTGAGCGTGACGGCGACCAACACCTACCTCGGCGCCTACGCGGTCGATGTCTTCGACCTCACGCGGCGCCTTTCGCTGTCCCTGAGCGGACGCTTCAACAGCGCGCGGATCGGTCTCCGCGACAGGCTCGGCGGCGGCTTGAGCGGCCAGCACAGCTTCGCGCGTTTCAATCCCGGCGTCGGGGCGACCTACAAGGTCGCGGACGGGCTGACCGCCTATGCCGGCTACTCGGAGTCCAACCGCGCGCCGACGGCCGGAGAACTTTCCTGCGCCGATCGCGCCTCGCCATGCCTGCTCGACGCCTTCCTGGTCTCCGACCCCAAGCTCAAGCAGGTGGTCGCGCACACTGTCGAGGTCGGCCTGCGCGGCCGGGCAGCGTTGCCCGACCTCGGGGGCCAGCTCACCTGGTCGATCAGCGCCTACCGCACCGACTCCGTCGACGACATCCTGTTGCTGGCGACCCAAATCAACGGCTTCGGCTATTTTCAGAACGCGGGCGCGACGCGCCGGCAGGGGGTGGACGCCAGCCTTGCCTGGCGCGCCGGCCGCTGGGGCCTCTCCGCCAGCTATGCCTACCTGGAGGCAAGCTTCCTCGACGCCGAGATCCTGTCGTCAAACAGCCCGGCGGCAAACGCCAGCGGGTTCATCCATGTGCGGCCGGGAGAGCGGCTGCCGATGGACCCGGCAAACCGGCTGACCCTGTCCGCCGACGTCGATCTCACCTCCGCGTGGAGCGCCGGCGTCGACGTCCAGGCGCAGAGCGGCCAGTTCCTGGTCGGCGACGAATCCAACCAGGAGCCGCAACTGCCGGGTTTCGCCACCGTGGCCCTGCGCACCGTCTACCGCATCGGACCTCGTCTGCAGTTGTTCGCGGATGTCGAGAACCTGTTCGATCGGCGCGACTATACCTACGGCGCCTTCACCGACCTTGGCGGCCTGCCACCGAACGTCCGGCTGACAAATCCGCGCACCTACAGTCCCGCCGAAGGCCGCGCCTTCACTGCGGGCTTGCGCCTGCGGTTCGACTAGGAAGGCCGCCCCGGTCGGCGCTGTCCGCAGCCGCGAAACTTGATTCAGCTACGGGTCACCGCGTTGGCCGCGCTCGGCGGACTGGGATCCGACGCCCGCTGGATGGAGATGCCGCCGTTCGGTTCCAGCGTGATCCGTTGCGTTTGGCTGATGCTTTCCAGCCCTTTCATGCGCAACGCTTCGGCCAGGTCGGCGAAGGTTATGCCGTTAAACGCCATCGAGCGTTCATTGGCCACGCCGTTCTTGGCCAACGTCACCTCCCGCCCCTCGAGAAGGCGGGAGAGCCACGGCAGGTAGGCGGACAAGATCGCCAGCGCCCGATGGACCAGGATCATGACGGTGGTGGCGGCGACCGCGGGCCAAAACGGGATGGGGCCGGTGATCGCCCGGCTCAAGGTGGAACCCATCGACACCGCGATCACGATGTCCAGCGCCGACCATCGGGCGAATATCCGCCGGCCGAAGAGACGCAGGATGACGATGCCGTAGGCCAAGGCCACGAGTCCGCGCATCGACATCTGTTCCCAGGTCAGCGGCGGCGTACCCATTTGGAGGAGCTGGCCCAGATTCACGTCTTCCTCGGGTCTTTTCGGCACGCAAACGGCTGCGCGCGGCGTGCTGTTCCAGGAAGGCCCGTGATCGGAAAAAATATCACGGCGTTACAGAACCAAATACCCCGATCGATAGTTTGCACGGGCGGCCAGTTGGAAGCGAGAGCATGGCGGGGCGCCCATCACCCATACCCTATTGCGGCACACCGCCGTCGCCGGCCGAACTGGCCGGCCGCTGGAATCTCGACCCTGTGCTCATCGCCTGCCTGATCGCGATCGCCGCCGCCTACCTTTGGGCCGCGCGGCGGACGGGTGTGGAGCGGGGACGCGTCGGCTGTTTCGCCGTCGGCTGGGCGATCACCGCCGCGGCGCTCGTTTCGCCGCTCTGCCCGCTTTCCGTCTCTCTGTTCGCCGCGCGGGTCGGCCAGCACATGGGGCTGACCCTGGTCGCAGCGCCGCTGGTGGCGCTGGGGCGCCCCTTCGACGTCTTCCGCGCGCTTGCGCCGGGAGGGCCGATCGGATCGCCGAGTCCGGGGCCGGAGGCGTCGAAGACCCCGATCGTGGCCGCGGGCCTCTACGCCGTGCTGCTCTGGTGCTGGCATACGCCGATCCCCTATGAGTTCACCTTCGAAAGCACGGTCGCCTACTGGCTGATGCATCTGACGCTGTTCGGGGCGGCGCTCTGGCTCTGGACGGCGCTGCTGGTTCCCTCCCGGCCGAGCCCGTTCTGGGCCATCGGGGCCGGCCTCTTCTCCACCGTGCAGATGGGCTTTCTAGGGGCGCTCATCACGCTGGCTCCGCATGCGATCTTCACCCCGCACCTGCTGACGACCTACGCCTGGGGGCTGACGCCGCTGCAGGATCAGCAGATCGGCGGCGCCCTGATGTGGGTTCCCGGCTGCGTGGCCTTCCTCGGGGCGGCCATGTACGAGCTGTGGCGGGTGATCGAGGCCCGGCCGGCAAGGCCGATGCCCGTCCAGGCCCCGGTGTGATGCGCCGGCCGGGGTGCGGGGCTCTGCTGGTCACGGCCGCGGCCGCCTGGCCGGCCGCGGCCCGCGCCGGCGTCCCGATGTCCTATCTCAGCGGATCCGGGACCAAGGCCTATCCGGTGGTCGCCCTGACCTGGGGGCTGGCGATCATTTCGGCGGCCGTGGTGATCATCATCGCGGTCCTGCTGCTCTGGGGCGTGGCCGCGCGCACCCAGGCCAACGCCTTCGGCCCGCTGAACGCGGCGGTCGAACGGACGAGCGCCGGGGTCAGCTGGATAACCATCGGGGTCGGGATCTCGTCGGTGGCCCTGGTGGTGTCGCTCATCTGGACCGTCGCGGTGCTCGCCAGCGTGGCGATGCCGCCGAAGCCGCCGCTGACCATCGAGGTCACCGGCCACCAATGGTGGTGGGAAGCGCGCTATGTGAACCCCGATCCGACCCAGGTGTTCGCCACCGCCAACGAGCTGCACATCCCGACCGGCGAGCCGGTGCGGGTGGTGCTGCACGGGGCCGACGTTATCCACTCCTTCTGGGTGCCGGCGCTGACCGGCAAGACCGACACCATTCCGGGCCAGACCAACGAGACCTGGCTCGAAGCGGACCGCGCCGGCCGCTATCAGGGCATGTGCACCGAGTATTGCGGCCTGCAACACGCCCACATGATGGTCTTCGTCACCGCCGAGAGCCCCGCCGCCTTCGAGGCCTGGCGCCGCGCGCAGGTCCAGCCGGCCGCCGCGCCGGCCAACCCGGACCTCACCGCGGGCGAGCAGCTGTTCGTGCTGAAATGCGGCGCCTGCCACGCCGTCAGGGGCACCGACGCCGGCGGCCACGTCGCACCCGACCTCACCCACCTGATGTCGCGCCAGACCATCGCCGCGGGCGCCGCGCCCAACACGCCCGCGGGCCTGTCCGGCTGGATCGCCGATCCGCAGAGCGTCAAGCCCGGGACCCTGATGCCGACCCTCTACCTCTCGGGCCCGGAGATCAAATCCGTGCGCACCTATCTGGAGACGCTCCAATGAGAGGCCGGCGATGACGGACCTGAGGCGCGCGCCGGTGATCGCCGCGGAGGATGAGCCGCTTCGCTCCAGGCTGAAGGCGATCTGGGAGAGCGAGCCTGGCCTGAAGGGCTGGCTCGGCACGGTCGACCACAAGCAGATCGGCATCCGCTACATCGTCACCGCCTTCATCTTCCTGGCCCTCGGCGGCCTTGAGGCGCTGGTGATGCGCGTGCAGCTGGCCGGTCCCAACCAGCATGTGCTGACGCCCACCCAGTACAACCAGCTCTATTCGACGCATGGGATGACGATGATCTTCCTGTACGCGCTGCCGATCCTGTCCGGCTTTTCCAACTATCTGTGGCCGCTGATCTTCGGGTCCCGGGACATGGCGTTCCCGCGGCTGAACGCCTTCTCCTACTGGGTCTACGTCGCCTCGGGCATCTTCATGTACGTGGGCGTTGCGCTCGGCATGGGCCCCAACGACGGCTGGTTCAACTACGTCCCGATGGCCAGCCGGCCGTACAACCCAGGCCTGAACGAGGACTTCTACTCGCTCGGCATGGTGTTCTACGGGATCTCGACCACGGTCGGCGCGGTCAACTTCATCGTCACCTTCTTCAAGACCCGCGCGCCGGGCATGTCGATCGACCGGGTGCCGATCATGAGCTGGGGGACGCTGACCGCCTCGGCGGCCAATGTGCTGGTGGTCCCCGCCGTCAGCCTGGCCTTCTTCCTGCTCTGGCTCGACCGCCAGTTCGGCACCCATTTCTACGACGTTCCGCAGGGCGGCCAGCCGCTGCTGTGGCAGCACCTGTTCTGGATCTTCGCCCATCCCTGGGTCTACGTCGTGGTGCTGCCGGCCATGGGCATGGTCTCGGAAGCCCTGCCGGTCTTCTGCCGGCGCACGCTGGTGGGCTACGGACCGGTCGCCCTCTCCACCGTCGCCACCATGATCCTCGGCTTCGGGGTCTGGGTGCACCACATGTTCGCGACCGGCCTGCCGGACATGGCGATGGGGTTCTTCTCCGCCTCGTCGATCATGATCACCATCCCAAGCGCGATCGCCGTCTTCGCGTGGCTCGCCACCATCTGGACCGGTCGGCCGGTGGTCACCACCGCCTTCCTGTTCTTCGCCAGCATGATCCTGCTGTTCGTGATCGGCGGGGTGTCGGGGTTCATGACCGCCTCGGTGCCCGTCGACTGGCAGCTCACCGACACCTACTTCGTCGTCGCCCACATCCACTACGTGCTGATCGGGATCAACGTCTTCCCGGTCGCCGGCGCGCTCTACTACTGGTTTCCCAAGTTCACCGGCCGGATGCTCGACGAGCGCCTCGGCCGCTGGAACTTCTGGACCATGTTCGTCGGCTTCAACCTGGCGTTCCTGCCGATGCACCTGACCGGCCTGCGCGGCATGCCGCGGCGGATCTATACCTATCCGGACCACATGGGCTGGGACGCGCTGAACCTGGTCACCAGCGTCGGGTCCTTCCTGTTCGCCTTCGGCGTCCTGCTGCTGTTCATCAACGTCTTCATCAGCCTTCGCCGCGGCGCGGTGGCCGGCCCCAACCCCTGGGACGCCCACACCCTGGAGTGGGCCACCAGTTCGCCGCCGCCGCCCTACAATTTCGCGGTGATCCCGACGGTGACCAGCCGCCATCCGCTCTGGGAAGGGCGGCTGGGCGAGGCCGACGCCTGGTCCTCGATCCATGAGGGCCCGGTCCTCGACCACGAGAAAGAGGCCCTGCTCACCACCGCGGTGGACGCCGACCCGGCGATGATCGCCAAGATGCCCGAAGATTCGGTGACGCCCTTCGTGCTCACCCTCGGCATGTGCGCCTTGTTCACCGGCCTCCTGGTCCGCCAATGGTGGCTGGCCGGCGTTGGCGGGGTGGTGATCTTCGCCAGCCTGATCGTCTGGCTGTGGCCCCGGCGTGAACTGGCGCAGCGGCTGGGGACGCCGGCATGAGCGAAGTCGTCCTCGACCCCGGCCCGTTGCCGGTCGGGCCCTACGACAAGAAGGGCTCGGGCTGGTGGGGCGTCATCTGCCTCATCGCCACCGAAGCCTCGCTGTTCGGCTACCTGCTGTTCTCCTATTATTTCTTCGACTTCCAGTCGCCGCACAGCTGGCGCCCGCCGGACCCGCCCAAGCTGCATCTTTCGGCGCCGGACACCGTCGTCCTGCTGCTGTCCAGCGTCGCCGTCTGGTTCGGCGAGTCCCAGCTGAAGAAGGACCGGCCCGGCCGGGCGCTTGGGGGCATGCTGGTCGGCTTCGCGCTCGGGGTGGTCTTCGTCGTCGTCCAGCTGTTCGAGTGGAAGAGCAAGACCTTCAGCCCGCAGAGCGACCCCTACGGCTCGCTCTACTTCACCATCACCAGCTTCCATCTCGCGCACGTGGTGGTGGGCCTGATCGCCCTGCTGTTCGTGTCGATCTGGCTGCGGCTGGGCTATTTCGACTCCCAGCGCAACGCCGCGGTTTCCAACGCCGCCGTCTATTGGCACTTCGTCGACGCGGTGTGGCTGGCGGTCTTCTTCACCTTCTACATCTCGCCCTATCTCTGGTGAGCGGCATGGCGACGCGGCTGTCCTTTTCGTCCCTATCGCCGACCGAGCCGAGCGGCCCCGGCCGTTCGACGCCCGCCATGCTGTTCGCCGTCTTCGGCGCGCCCCTGGCCTGGTCGGTCGAGATCGCCGTCGACGCGGCCATCGCCTGCTATCCGTGCGCCAGCCAGGGCACGCTGTGGCAGACCCTGCCGGTCGGCTGGACCGTCGCCTCGAGCCTGCTCTGGGCCGTCAACATCGCCGCCATCCTGGTCGCCGCGGCCGCCACCGCGGCCGCGTTCTCCGCCTTGCGCGGCGCCCCCCGCTCCGAGCCCCGTCCGACCGCGGTCTTCGGCGAGCGGCTCAGCCGCACGCACTATCTCGCCGTCTGGGGCGTCCTGAACGGGTTCGGCTTCCTCGCCGCGCTGCTGTTCGACAGCGTCATGATCCTCGGGACGCCGGCGCAATGCTGATCCGGGCCAGCCTCGTCCTGGCGCTCGGCCTTGCGGTGACGGCCTGCGAGCGCGCCCGGGTCGGCGCCGATCAGTACGTGCCCGGCGGCGATCCGGAGCGCGGCCGCGCCCTCATCGCCGCCATCGGCTGCGGCGAGTGCCACGACATTCCGGGCGTTCAGGGCGCCCACGGCGCGGTGGGCCCGCCGCTCGGCAACATCGGACGCCGCACCATCGTCGCCGGCTTGCTGCCCAACACGCCGGCCAACCTGGAGCACTGGCTCGAGGCGCCGCAGAGCGTCGTTCCCGGCAACGCCATGCCCGACATGGGAATCAACCAGAAGGAGGCGCGCGATGTGGCGGCGTATCTCTATACGCTCCGTTGAACGGCGCGTCTCGGCGGCTGTCCTGCCGGCGCTGCTGCTGCTCGCCGGATGTCATCCGCAGGGCGGCATGGCGGCGCGCTCGCCGCTGTCCGGCGCCCCGGTGCAGACAAAGGACGTGGCGGTCGCGGAGGACGGCCAGTGGCCGATGGCGGCGAAGAACTTCGCCTCGACGCGCTATTCCGGGCTGAACGAGATCAACAACGCCAACGCCGGCCAGCTGCAGGCGGCCGGGACCTTCTCGCTTGGCGTCGACAAGGGCGAGGAGGCGGCGCCCATCGTGGTGAACAACACCATGTACATCGTCACGGCGTACCCGAACTATGTCTACGCGCTGGACCTCGCCAAGCCCGGCATGCCGCTGAAGTGGGAGTACCAGCCCAATCCTTCGCCGGCGAGCCAGGGCGTCGCCTGCTGCGACGTGGTCAACCGCGGCGGCGCCTACGCCAACGGCAAGTTCTATTTCAACACCCTCGACGGGGCGACGATCGCCGTCGACGCCGCCACCGGCAAGGAGGTCTGGCGCACCCAGCTCGGCGACATCGAGAAGGGCGAGAGCATCACCATGGCCCCGCTGGTGGTGAACGACCGCGTGCTGGTCGGCAATTCCGGCGGCGAGTTCGGCGTGCGCGGCTGGATCCAGGGGCTCGACGCGGCGACCGGCAAGGTGGTCTGGAAGGCCTATCACACCGGGCCCGACAAGGACGTGCTGATCGGGGCCGGTTTTCACCCCTTCTATCCGATGGATCGGGGCGCCGACCTCGGCCTCAAGACCTGGCCGCCGGACGCCTGGAAGATCGGCGGCGGCACGACCTGGGGCTGGATCTCCTACGATCCGCAGCTGAAGCTGATCTATTACGGCACCGGCAATCCCGGTCCCTGGAACCAGGAGCAGCGCCCCGGCGACAACAAATGGACCGCCGGCATCTTCGCCCGCGACCCCGAGACCGGCGACGCCAAGTGGTTCTACCAGATGAACCAGCATGACGAGCACGACTACGATGGCGTCAACGAGATGGTCCTGCTCGACCTGCCGGTGGACGGACAGACGCGCCCGGTGCTGCTGCACCCCGACCGCAACGGCTACCTCTACGAGGTCGATCGCCGGACCGGTCAGGTGCTCTCCGCCGACCCCTACAGCTACATAAATTCGACCAAGGCGGTCGATCTGAAGACCGGCCGGGTCATTCTCAACCCCGACAAGGAGACCAGGCTCGGGGTCACGGTAAAGGACATCTGTCCCACCGCGTCGGGCGCGAAGGACTGGCAGCCGTCGTCATGGTCGCCGCGCACCCGGCTGCTCTACATTCCGCATCATAACGTCTGCATGGATTGGGAGAGCACCCAGGCGAACTACATCGCCGGCACGCCCTATGTCGGCGCCGAGGTGGTGATGAAGCCGGGGCCGGGCGGCAACCGCGGCGCCGTCACCGCCTGGGATCCGGTTCGCCGCCGCATCGCCTGGGAGATCAGGGAAGACCTGCCGGTCTGGAGCGGCACGGTCACCACGGCCGGCGACCTGGTCTTCTACGGAACCATGGACGGCTGGTTCAAGGCCGTGGATGCCCGCACCGGACAGCTGAGGTGGCGCTTCAAGTGCGGCTCGGGGATCATCGGCCAGCCGGTCGTCTACCGCGGCGCCGATGGCCATGAATACGTCGCCGTCCTTTCCGGCGTCGGCGGCTGGGCCGGCGCCATCGTCTCCGGAAACCTCAGTCCGCAGGACCACACCAGCGCGCTCGGCTTCGTCGGCGTCATGGCGGACCTCAAGACCCGCTCCACGCCGGGAGGAATGCTCTATGTCTTCAGCCTTCCGCATTGACGCGCGAGGCCCGCTCGGCGCCCTCGCGCTTGCCGCGCTCGCCGCCTGCGGGCGTCAGACCAGTTCGGCCGGCTACAATCCCGACGCCCAGCAGAGCCCGCAGCCGGTGGTGGTCAGCCAGCTCTATCCGGGCGGGACGCAGCCGCCGGCGGAGGACCCCCGGGGGTTCATCTACGACGGCGACCCCGCCTACATCGCCGACGGCAAGCAGTACTTCTCCTGGTACAACTGCAACGGCTGCCACTTCAACGGCGGCGGCGGCATCGGCCCGTCCTTCATGAACAAGACCTGGCGCTATGGCGGCCGGATCGACCAGATCTACAACTCCATCGCCGAGGGCCGGCCGAACGGCATGCCGACCTGGCGCTCCAAGATCCCCGACGCCCAGATCTGGGAGATCGCGGCCTATGTGCGCTCGCTGTCCGCGCCGGCGGCGAAGACGACGCAGCCGCCGAACGCGCCGCCGCCGCCGACGCAGCCGCCGGCCGATCCCAACCACCAGGGCGGCCAGACCATCGCCGGCGCCGACACATGAGGCGGCCCTGGCCTCTCGCCGGATTGATCCTTGGCCTGGCCGCCTGCGCCGTGAAGCCCGCCGCGCCGCATCGCGTCTTCGTCTCCGACGAGGCGGCGAACGTGGTGCATGTGATCGACGGCGCGACCGATCGGCGGGTCAAGGACATCCCGGTCGGCCGCCGCCCGAGGGGGATGGCGATCAGCCCCGACGGGACCCGGCTCTACGTCGCTTCCGGCAATGACGACCGCATCGACATCATCGACCTGAAGACCGAAAAAGTGACCGGCTCGCTGCCGTCGGGACCCGATCCGGAACGGTTCGCGCTCAGCCCCGATGGCCGCAGCCTCTATGTCGCCAACGAGAACGATAGCCAGGCCTCGAAGGTGGACATCGCCAGCCGCCGCATCGTCTGGCGCACCGACACCGGCTCGGAGCCCGAGGGCGTCGCCGTCAGCCCCGACGGCGCCCTGGTGGTCTGCACCTCGGAGGGCACCAGCCTGGTCCACTTCATCCGCGCCAGCGACGGCGCCATGCTGGCCAGCGTCCTGGTCGGGGCGCGGCCAAGGGACGCCCGCTTCATCGACGGCGGCCGCCGCCTGCTGGTCAGTTCGGAGGCGCGCGGCGTCGTCTCGGTATTCGATCCCGCCAGGCGCGCCGTGCTGCAGACCGTCGATTTCCAGGAAAAGCCGATCGCCGACAATCCGCAGGCGGTGGGCCTGGCCGTCGCCGACGGCGGCCGGCGCATCTACGTCGCCATGGGCCGCGGAGACCACGTCGCCGAGCTGGACGGCGCGACCTTTCGCATCCTGCGCTACTTCCCCTCCGGCGTCCGCAACTGGGGCGTCGCCCTCTCGCCCGACCAGACAAGGCTCTACGCGGCCAACGGCCTCTCCGGAGACCTGACGGTCATCGACCGCGCCTCTGGCCGCCGGATCACCACGGTCAAGCTCGGCGGACGGCCCTGGGGCGTGGTGACCGCGCCATGAAGCGGCTTGCCGTCCTGGCCGCCCTTTGGCTCGCCGGCTGCTCGATGCCGGCCAGGCCGCTGGCGGTCTGCGCCGACCCCAACAACCTGCCGTTCTCCAATGCGGCCGGCCAGGGCTTCGAGAACAAGGTGGTCCAGCTGATCGCCGCCGACCTTCGCCGGCCGGTCGCCTACACCTGGTGGGCGCAGCGGCGCGGCTATGTGCGCAACACCCTGAACGCGCACAAATGCGACCTCTGGCCCGGCGTTTCGACCGGCGTCGAAATGCTCGGCACCACCCAGCCCTACTACCGCTCGACCTACGTCTTCGTGACCCGCGCCGACCGCGGTCTCGACATCAAGAGCTTCGACGATCCGCGGCTGAGGCGGCTGATCGTGGGCGTGCAGATGGTGGGCAACGACGCGCAGAATACGCCGCCCGCCCACGCCCTGGCCCGCCGCGGCATGGTGCAGAACGTGCGTGGCTACATGCTCTACGGCGACTACGCCCGCCCCAATCCAGCCGCCGCCATCGTGCGGGCGGTGGACGACGGCGATGTGGACGTCGCCGTGGTGTGGGGTCCGCTCGCCGGCTATTTCGCCAAGACCGCCCGCCACCCCTTGCGCATCACGCCGGTTCAGCCCTGGCTCGACGGTCCCCAATGGCCGATGGTGTTCGACATCTCCATGGGCGTGCGGAAGGATGACTTCGCCCTGCGCCGAGAGGTCGATCGGCTTCTCGCCAAGGACGCGCCGCGGATCGATGCGATCCTTCAATCGTACGGCGTTCCCCGCGTCGGCGCCTGATCCAGCCGCGCCTGGAGGGGCGCCCTCACCATGCGATCTTCGGGCGGCGGAACCCCATGGCGGCCCAGGCGGCGACCAGCTTGATCATGAACCGCGGCGGCATCGTATCGTAGGCGGGGATGGCGTCGGGCAGCGCCGCGCCTTCGGGTCTGTCCCTGGTCATGACCTGCATCTGCGGCTCGGGCGCCTGCCCCGACAGGCGACCGCGGAAAATCGTCAGCCAATGGCCGGGGGTGAAGTCCACAAACATCGGCGAACCGCAGCAACTCGCCACCACGCGGCGCGTCGGTGAATCCGGCTTAAGACGATATTCCCGCAGATGACCGGCGCCCTGCGCGATCTTCACCCGGTCCTTCCGATACAGGCAGTAGTCCACCCCGCCATCGGCGTTGACGGTTGGCGGGGCGCCCAGGTCCCGTTCGAACCCCCGAGCGGCGGTTCGGCAGCTTTCGCAATAGCAGATTGTGCTCAGGATCGGGTCGCCGGCCAGTTCGAGCGTCGTCTCGCCACACCGGCAGACCGCCGCGTTGGATCGATGCCCGTTAACCATTGGCTTTCTCCGAGGCCCCAAGTAGAACTGTACCGTCCAGTACCGCGAGTCAAGCGGGAGGTTTGAATGGAACGATCCACGGCGGTCGCGGCCGGCGACGCGGACCCCAGCGAGCTCCCTGGCCGCACGGAGCGGAAGCGTCGCGCCATCCTGCAGGAGGCGGAGGCGTTGTTTCTCGATCGCGGCTTCGTCGGCGCCAGCGTGGAGGAGGTGGCCGCCCGCGCCGCGGTTTCGAAGCAGACGGTCTACAAACAGTTCGAGAGCAAGGCCGCGCTTTTCGTCGCTGTCGTGCAGGACATGACGAGACAAGGTTCGGATCGGGTCCAGGTCCAGATGCCGGACCCGGAGACCGACGCCGGCGTCGTCGACGCGCTTACGGGCCATGGCCAGCGGCTGCTCAACATCGCCCTGGCCCCAAAGCTGCTCCGGCTGCGCCGCCTCGTCATCTCGGAGACGGATCGCTTTCCGGAGCTGGGACGCGCGCTCTATGAGGGCGGGCCTGGGCGAGCCATCGCCGGTCTCGCCGCGGCGCTGCGGCGCTGGACCGATCGCGGGCTCCTGGTGCTGGACGATCCGATGGTCGCCGCCACCCAGTTCAACTGGCTGGTGATGGGCGATCCGATCAATCGGGCGATGTTCTTCGGTTCCGTGCATCTCTCGGCGAGCGAGCAGCAGCGGCATCTGGAGCAAAGCGTCCGCGTCTTCCTTGCGGCATACGGGCGTCCACATGCGAGCCACTGAAAACGCCAAGACGGGCGACGAGCCGCCCCTGCTGACCTTTCCCGACGCGGCGGCGTTCGAGTCCTGGCTGGCGGTCCAGCCGGAAAATACCGCCGGCGCCTGGCTGAGGTTCTCCAAGAAAGGCGCCCCTGAGCCGACCCTCAGCAAGTCCGACGCGATCGACAGCGCCCTGATCCATGGGTGGGTGGACGGCCAGCTCGGCCGCATCGACGAACACGCCTTCAAGGTGCGCTTCACACCGCGGAGGCCAAGGAGCGCCTGGTCGCAGATGAACTGCGAGCGCGTCGAGCGGCTTGTGGCGGCCCGCCGCATGAAGCCCCGGGGCCAGGCGCAGATCGACCGGGCCAAGGCCGACGGCCGCTGGGCCCGCGCCTATGCGCCCCAGTCGCAAGCCGCGCCCGACGACGATCTGAACGCGGCCCTGGACGCCGAACCGTCCGCCCGGGCCCTCTTTGACGCGCTGGATTCAGCCAACCGGTACGCCGTGCTCTATCGCGTGCGCCAAGCCAAAACCCCGGAAAAGCGAGCCGCGAAGATCGCCGAGATGGTGGCGAAGCTGGCTCGCGGAGAAACCTTTCATCCCCGGCGCGGTCGAACTCCATGACGGGTCACGGCGCCTTGCCGCGGGCGGTGAATGTCCGGACTCCGCCCGGGAAGCCTCAGACGGCCGCTCATTCGCTCGCGCGACGTTCCGCATAGGCGGTGCGGGCCGCATCGATGCGGGCGGCGTTGGTCTGGTGGGCGAAGGCGACGATGGCCGCGAAGGCGGCCGAGGCTTGATCGCCCCGATGGGCTAAGTCAGCCGATCAACATGGACACCGAGCCGTCAGCTGCGCGAACATCGACAGCTCCCGAAGGTCTCGCCTAGAAACGATGAACAGGCATTGTTTCGGAGGGCCCGATGTCGAACCTGCCCGACTTCGAAGGTTTGGCGATTTTCGCCAAGGTCCTGCAGATGCAGTCCTTCGCTCGGGCAGCGGCCGACATGGAGATTTCGAAAGCCACCGTATCGAAATCGATCGGCCGACTCGAAGGCAGGTTGGGCGTGCGACTGTTCAATCGGACGTCGAGACGCCTGTCGCTGACCGAGGCCGGCAAACAGCTCGCCGAACGGGCCATGAATATCCTGGCCGAGGGCGAACTGGCCGAGAGCGAGGGCATCGCCAACGCCGCCGCGTTGCGCGGCCACATCAGGCTGGCCGCGCCAATGTCCTTCGGCGTCCTCAAGGTGGCGCCGGTCCTGCCGGAGTTTCTGGATCGCTATCCGGAAGTCTCGATCGACCTGCATCTGAGCGACGCCCACGTCGATCTGATTGGCGAAGGCTATGACGCGGCGATCCGCATCGCCGCGCTGCCGGATTCCTCGCTGGTCGCCCGCATGTTGGTCGAGATGCCTCGATACCTCGTGGCGTCGCCGGCCTACCTTTCGAGCTTCGGCCGGCCGGACCACCCGCTACGGCTGACCCGGCATCGCTGCATCCGCTACGCCTCCACGGGCGGCGACACCTGGCGCTTCAGCCACGAAGACGGCGACACGGCGACCGTTCGACCGACCGGCCCGCTGAGGGTGAACAACGGCGATGCGATCATGCCGCTGCTGCTGGGCGGCGGCGGCCTTGGCATCTTGCCCGATTTCATCATCCGGGACGCGCTCGACGACGGGCGGCTGGAAGTGGTCCTGCCCGATTGGAAGGTCGATGGCGGCGCCGTGCATTGGGTCACGCCGCCAGGCGGGCCGCGGCCGAAACGCGTCGAAGTGCTGGGGGAATATCTGGCCGAAAAGCTGATCCGGCGGAATCGCGGGAACCGCTGACGCCACGCCTTGGTTGGCCGCGCTGAAGCCAACAGCGGGCGCGTTTCGATCCAGTCATTGGCGGGCGGCGCCCACGGTCGTTCAGGACCAGTCGAGCTTTCGGCGGCTCGCGCGAAACACAAGGTTTCGAATCCGGGACCTTATGGGCTCGCATGCCTTCGTTATAGTTGCGGGTTCTGGCGCGCTGCGAGGGAGCGTACGTGAGTGCAGGCTCGACGTCTCTGGAGGACCGCCCAATGGAGCGCCGAATCCTGGCCTCCGATGAACTGGTCCGGCGAGGGCCCGCGCCCGCCAAAGGCGCTCGGAGGCCAGGTTGAGCACAGCCTCCACACGGCCATCGCGACGCGCTTATGGCCAGGAACTCGCCGAGAATTTTGGCGTCGACGGCGCCCCGTTCATCGTCACCCGCTCCTTGCCGCACGCCGAACTGGCCGTGACGGAGATTGACGTGGTGCGGCCCTTCGGGCGGGCGAGCACGCCGCTTCCCCGCCAAGACGCCTACATGATCTCCTACCATGTCGCGGACTTGCCGAGCGTGGAGTACTGGGAGGACGGACGTTCGATCGCCACCGGCCCTGTCGCCGCCGGTCGGACGACGATACATGACCTCCGGCGCGAGCCGGTGGTGCTCATCGATAAGCCGCTCCATACCGTGCAATGGTTCGTGCCGCGCGCGGTGCTGAACGTCTTGGCTGAACAGGCCGGCGCCCCCTACATCGACGATCTTCGCCACGAGCCCGGCGCCAGCGTCTTCGACGAAGTTATTCATCATATGAACCGCGCTCTGCTGCCGTCGCTGCGGGCCAAGGAGCAGGTGAGCCGGATCTTCGCGGACTACCTCACCACGGCGTTCGCCGCCTATTTGGCCGAGGCCTACGGCGGCATGCGGACCGGGCCGCGTCGGCTGCGGGGCGTCCTTGCGCCTTGGCAAGAACGACAAGCCAAGGAAATGATCCTGGCCGACCTCACCGGCGCCACCCCATTGGCGACGATCGCGGCGGCTTGCGGCCTCTCGAGCGACCATTTCGCCCGGGCCTTTCGCCAGTCAACCGGCTTGCCGCCCCATGCCTGGTTGAACAAATCCCGCGTGGAAAGGGCGATGACGCTGATGCGTGAGCACGGCCAATCGCTTTCCGAGATTTCGCTGGAGTGCGGCTTTGTCGACCAAAGCCATTTCACGCGCGTCTTTTCGCGGCGCGTCGGGCTCACGCCGGGCGTCTGGAGACGGATGATCTCCCGCTGATGCGCCGGTCGGCGCGCGCCTAAGGGCCAACGCCAAATGCCGTCGTTGCTGGCGGCTCGGATCGCCGAGCGCGGCCTTCAGCACGTCTCGGCTGCCGGCGGAGCCGCGTTTCGGTCGGATATCGACCAGCGGGCACCGAAATCATACCAGAGAGCAGCGCGGAAAACGCCCAGGATCAAGGTCGTAAACGGGACCTCGGCGCGCCCGCTCGCCAGCCAGGACCCGCCCGACGTCAAGACACGGCAGGTTGGAAGACGCCTATGTCCAAGGTCCTGGTCCTCTACTACTCGAGCTATGGCCACCTGGAAGCGATGGCCATGGCGGTCGCCGAGGGCGCGCGTGAGGCCGGCGCCCAGGTTGACGTCAAGCGCGTTCCCGAGACTGTCCCGGAGGAGGTCGCCAAAAGCGCCTACTTCAAGCTCGACCAGGCGGCGCCCGTCGCGGCCATCGGCGACCTCGTCAGCTATGACGCTGTCATCGTCGGCGCCCCCACCCGCTTTGGCCGTCTGTGCTCGCAGATGGCCTCATTCCTGGACCAGGCAGGCGGGCTTTGGCAGCGGGGCGCTCTGCACGGAAAGGTCGGCGGAGCCTTTACCTCGACGGCCACGCAGCACGGCGGACAGGAAACCACCCTGTTCAACATCATCACCAACCTGCTGCACTTCGGCATGGTGATCGTCGGCCTCGACTACGGCCACGCCGGCCAGATGACCCTGGATGAGATCACCGGGGGCTCGCCCTATGGGGCGACCACGATCGCCGGCGGGGATGGCGCCCGCCAGCCTACGGCGAACGAACTGCAAGGCGCCCGCTACCAAGGTCGCAAGGTGGCGGAGGTGGCCAACAAGCTGCACGGCTAGGGGAGGCCTGGAGCCCGGCCTCGACCAGCCGGGCGCCCGATCAGGCGACCCTTCCACCAACACCGCCAACACCGCGCGTGAAACGAAGCGAAAGGTTCAGCGCCATGATTGATGTCAAATACCTGCCGTTCATCGGCCGCTTGTTCATCGGCCTGCCATTCATGACGAGTGGCTTGAGCAAGATCGCGAATTATCCCGGCACGATCTGGCTGATCAAATCGTCGACCCTGCCCCTGCCCCCACCCTTGGCTTATGCAGGGGCCATCGCCGTGGAAATCGGCTGCGGTCTTTTGATCATCGTCGGCTATCAGACACGCATCGCCGCCGGGATATTCTGCCTGTTCTGCTTGGCGACGGCGTTGTTCTTTCACATGAACTTCAGCGATCCCAACCAGAGCTTCCACTTCATCAAGAACCTGGTGATGACCGGCGGGCTGTTGCAGCTCGTCACCTACGGGGCCGGCGCCGTCAGTGTCGACAGCAGGCTGGCGGGCCGGAGCGCTTCGGCAGGCGCCTGAGGCTCAGGCGCCTGGCGTTCCGCGCAGCAAGCCCGCCCGCCGCTTTTCCAGAGGAGAGAACAGATGTCCGACGCCCAGGGCGTGACCACAGTGAACGGCGTCAGCGAGTACCGCTACTTCGTCGACGGCGAGTGGCGCGCCGCCGAGACGGGCAAGACGTTCGACGTCTACCGCCCATACGATCGCAGCCTCTATGCCCGCGTGGCGGACGGCGGCCGCGCGGAGGCGACGCGAGCGGTGGACGCCGCCGCCAAGGCCTTCCCCGCCTGGTCGCAATCGACTCCCGCCGAGCGGGCGCGGCTGTTCTTCAACGCCGCCGAGATCGTCAAGCGCCGCCGCGCCGAGATCGCCGAGATCCTGGCCCAGGAAACCGGCAGCACGATCTCCTTCGCCACCTTCCAACAGGACCTGGTGGCCGCCACCATCGAGCAGGCGGCCGGCTGGATGTATCTGCCGAAGGGCGAGGTGCTGGCGTCCAACCAGCCCGGATCGCATTCGATCGGCATGCGCCGGCCGCTGGGGGTGGTGGCGAGCTTCACGCCGTGGAACGGCGCCAACGTGCTGTCATGGCGCGCGGTCATCTCGCCCGTGGCGGCCGGCAACACCGTGGTGGTGAAGCCGTCGGAACTGGCCCCGATCTCGGCCGGGCTGATCCTCGCCCAGGTCGCCGAGGAGGCCGGCTTCCCGAAGGGCGTGATCAATGTCGTCACCCATGCGCCAGGCGCGGCGGGCGAGATCGCCGACGTCTTCTTCGAACGCCCGGAAGTGCGGGCGATCAACCTGATCGGCGGGGTCAAGACCGCCAAGATGCTGGCCAAGCGAGCCGGCGAGACGCTCAAGCGCACGACGATGGAGTTGGGCGGCTACAATCCGATGATCATCCTCGACGACGTCGACATGGACTACGCCGTGCGCACCGCGACATTCGGCTCGTTCTTTCACCAGGGCCAGATCTGCCTCAACACGCGCCGCATCATCGTGCAGCGCAAGATCGCCGACGAGTTCATCGAGAAGTTCGCGGCCCGCACGGAAACGCTGCCCAAGGGCGATCCCCACGACCACAAGACCATCATCGGTCCATTGATCACGCCGGCCGCCGTCAAGCTGTGCGACGACCGGGTCAAGGAGGCGCTCGCCAAGGGCGCCAAGCTGCATGCCGGCGGCGTGTTCGAAGGCCAGATCTACCACCCGACCATCCTCAGCAATGTCCCGCTCGACGTGGCGGTCGCCAACGAGGAGACCTTCGGGCCGGTCGTCGTGGTCGAGGTCGTCGACACCCCCGAGGAGGCGGTCGAAGCCGCCAATCGCACGCTCTACGGACTGACGTCCTCAATCCTGGCCGGCGACACCTACAAGGCCTTCGAACTCGCGCCGAAGATCCTGGCCGGCATCGTCAACGTCAATTCCCCGACCGTGAACGATGAGATCCACGCCCCGATGGGCGGGGTTCGCGACAGCGGCTGGGGGCGGACCGGCCCCGACAGTCTGAAGGAATTCCAGGACCTGATCTGGATCAACTCTCACAGCGGCCAGCGTCAATTTCCGATCTGAACACGCAATGCCAAATACAATTTAAGGAAATCCAGATGACTACACCTCTCGAGTTGGTGCAAAAACTTATCTCGGATCCGACCAACCTGGACAACGTGCGCAGCCTCACCACTGAGGATGTCACCTATGTCTCGCTGAGCTTCGACAATCCCGAGCTTCACAGGGTGCTCCCCTGGACCGGCACCAACCGGGGTCCCCAGAGCATCGTCGACGCCTTCAATGGGATGGGTCGGGTATGGGAAACCAAGGCCTTCGAAGTCCGGGAGGTCGTAGCCGACGAGCACAGCGTCGCGATGTTCGGGAGCTTCACCTACCGGACGCGCACGCTCGGCAAGGACGTCACCTCACCGTTCGCCCTGCTCGCGAAGACCACGGGCGGCAAGATCAGCGACGTCACCTTCCTCGAGGACACCTTCGGCACCGCAAGCAGCTTCCGGTCCGCCGGCACGTGGCGCTTCAGTGGCGTCGCGACCGGCGGCGACGTGACCGTGGGGTCCTGATCCGATGACTCAAGTCGCAAACCCCGGCGCCCTGCGCGCCGGTTTCGACTACATCGTCGTGGGCGCGGGGGCGTCGGGATCGGTCATCGCCGGAGAGTTGTCAAAAACCGGCGCCGACGTCCTGGTGATCGAGTCCGGGCCCGATGACGTTGCGCCGACGATCGGCAATCCCAGCATCTGGTTCTACAACGTCGGAAGCCCGCTGGATTTCGGGTTGCCGATCAAGCCCACGCCACGGCTCGACAACCGCGCATTCAACATCGCGCTTGGGCATGTCCTCGGCGGCGGCAGTTCCATCAACGCCATGGTCTGGAGCCGCGGCATGGCGCGGGACTATGACGGGTGGGGCGAACACGGCGCCAAGGGCTGGGGGTTCAAGGACGTCCTGCCGATGTTCAAGGCCCAGGAGGATTGGGAGGGCGGCGCCAATGAATGGCGCGGCGTCGGCGGCCCCATGCATATTGGGCGGCCGCACGACCCCCATCCGACCGCCCCGGCCGTCCTCGAGGCGGCCGAGCAGATGGGTATCCCCGTTCTCGACGACATGAACGGGCCGATGCGCGACGGCGCCGGCTACCTCAACATGAACATCGCGCGCGACGGCACGCGCGTCAGCGCCGCCCGCGCCTTTCTGCATCCCAACCTCGGCCGCGCGAATCTGACGCTTCTGCTGAATACACCCGTCACCAAGGTGCTCTTCGACGGCGATCGCGCCAACGCCGTCGAAATCGTGGACGGCGACGCCGTCCGGAGGATTTCGGCGGCGCGGGAAATCATCCTGGCGGCGGGGACGATCCACACCGCCCAGCTCTTGATGCTGTCCGGCGTCGGCGAGGCGAGCGTGCTGCGGCGGCTGGGCATAGCGCCGGTCGCCGATCTGCGCGGCGTTGGCCACAACCTCCAGGACCACGTGCACGTGTCGGGCGTGGTCTCTCAGTACAAGGGAAAATTTCCGGACCGCACCGCGGCCAGCAACGCGGTCGAGGCGGAAGTGAACCTGTCCAGCGGCGTCGACGGCCACGGCACCGACATCCTTCTCGTCCTGGAGCAGTTGCCGAACGCGACGGCGGAATTGGCCGGCCGCTACGGGCCGCTACCGGAGAACTGCTTCACGATCTCGCCGTCGCTGATCCAGCCGACCAGCCGCGGTCAAGTGAGCCTGACCAGCGCGGACTGGCGCGAGCCACCGACGATCGAGCTGAATCTCCTGGGCACTGACCGCGATCTTGCGGCGACGCTGAAAGCGGTCGAGGCCGCGCGGGACCTCATGAGCCAGAAGGCATTCGACGGAATCCGCGAAGGCGAGCTCATCCCAGGTCCCAAGGCCACGAGCAAGCAGGACCTCATCGACTTCGTGCGCACCGGTGCGCTCAGCTTCGGACACCCGACCGGCACGGCGCGCTTGGGCGACGACCCCGATGCGGTCGTCGACAGCGAGCTGCGCGTGCATGGCGTGCGCGGCCTTCGCGTCGCGGACGCTTCGGTGATGCCGTCGGTCATCTCCGGCGCGACCTGTGCGCCGTCGATCATGATCGGCGGCCGCGCGGCCGAATTCATTCGCACCGATATCGGGTGAGGCCCGCCATGACCCGCACCATCGACGTTCACCACCATATCCTGCCGGACTTCTTCTTCCGCGAGACCAACGACGCCCACAATCCCGTGGGCGGCATCGCCCCGCCGCCCTGGGACGCAGGCATGATGCTGTCGTTCATGGACGAAGCGGGCATCGACGTGGCGGTGACGTCGATCTCGACGCCGGGCGTTCATGTCGGCGATGATGCCCGAGCCCGATCGCTGGCCCGCCGTTGCAACGAGCTGGCGGCCGAGCTCATGGCGGCTCACCCGACCCGGCTGGGCGGCTTCGCCGCCTTGCCGCTTCCCGACGTCGACGGCGCGCTCGAAGAGCTCGCCTACGCGCTGGACAAGCTCAAGCTCGACGGCGTGGTGCTGTTCTCCAACGCCAACGGCGTCTACCTGGGAGACGCGAGCTTCGAGCCCGTGTTCGCGGAGTTGGAGCGTCGTGGCGCGGTGGTGTTCGTGCATCCGACCGCCTCACCCGATCCGGCGGTCCACAAGCTGGGCCTGCCGGATTCGCTGCTGGACTTCACCGCCGACACGACCCGGGCGGTCGCGCAGATGCATTACAGCAACCGGTTCGCCCGCACCCCGAACATCAAGTACGTCTTCTCCCACGCCGGCGGCACGGTACCCTATCTGGCGGGACGCTGGGGCATCGTCGACGAGATGAACGTCATCCCGGGCGCCGAGGCACGCAGCCCGGTGGCGGATACGTTGAAGCGCCTCTATTGGGACACCGCCCTGTCCTACGGCGACCCTGTCCTGCGGATGTTGCGGGACGTCGTCGGACTGGACCAGGTCGTGTTCGGATCCGACTTCCCCTATCTGCGCCGCGATCTGGCGGTGAACTGCGTTCAACGGCTCGAGCAGACCTCCGAGCTCACGGCGGACGAGCGAACCCGGGTGCTGAGTGGAAACGCCGTCAAGCTGTTTCCGCGTCTCGGCCGGTGACGTCGTGCCGTCGCGGCCGACATCACGACCAGCGAGGAAGGTCCGCCCGGTGGCGAACGTTGCGGCTTCCGGCCGCTTCCGGCTGGGAAATCGCCTCGTTCATCGTATGGGTTACGGCGCCATGCAGCTGGCCGGGCCCGGCGTCTTCGGGCCGCCCCGCGATCGCGACGAGGCGCTCGCCGTGCTTCGCGAGGCGGTGGCCAGTGGCGTGGACCATATCGACACCAGCGACTTCTACGGCCCGCACGTCACCAACCAACTGATCCGCGAGGCGCTTTCGCCCTATCCCCCGGCCCTGGTGATCGTCACCAAGGTCGGCGCGGCGCGGGGCGCCGACGGGTCGGTACGGCCGGCGACCACCCGGCGCGAGCTCGCGCAGGCCGTTCGCGATAACCTGCGCAACCTCGGCGTCGATGTGCTGGAGGTCGTGAACCTTCGGGTCATGATCAATCAGTTCACGCCAGAGGAAGGGTCCATCGAAGAACCGTTCACCGCGCTCGCCGAACTCCAGCGGCAAGGCTTGATCCGCCACCTGGGGATCAGTCATGCCACGGCCGCACAAATCGCCGAAGCACGCCGCATCGCGGACGTTGTCTGCGTCCAGAACCTCTACAACCTCTGCAGCCGCGCCGACGACGCCTTGATCGACCACCTCGCCGGCGAAGGGGTGGCGTATGCGCCCTACTTCCCCCTGGGCGGCGTCTCGCCGCTCCAGGCCGCCGTGCTCTCCCAGGTCGCCGCCGAAGCCGGCGCCACCCCGATGCAGGCCGCGCTCGCTTGGCTCCTGCAACGTTCCCCCAACATCCTGCCGATTCCGGGCACGTCGTCGCGCGCGCACCTCCGCGAGAATCTGCAGGCCGCCGCGCTTCGGCTGCCGGCGGCCGCGCGCCGCAGGCTCGACGCCATGGCCGGAGGCTCGGCGTGATAACCGAGCATCCCCGCTCGGGCGGCGACGCCGCGGTCGTCGAAGCGATCCGCATCGCCAACACGGGACGCAAGGGCGCGATCCCTGCCCCTCCGTTCGCCGAGGCGCGCGCCATGTTCGACGCTGGCTTGGCCGCGGGCATGCCCGCGGCGCCGAAGGTTCGCTACCATGAGGACGTCGTCGGCGGCGTGCCGGGCTGGTGGTGCGAACCGCCGGAAGCAAACCCCGAAACCGGACTGCTCTACCTGCACGGTGGATGCTATGTCCTGGGCTCGGCCGAGGCGCTACGCCACTTCGCCGGTCAGTTGGCCGTCCGGGCGCGGACAAACGCCTTCGTGGCCGACTATCGCCTCGCACCGGAACACCCCTTTCCGGCGGCCATCGCCGACGCCGTGGCGGCCTTCCGGGGCTTGGCTGGGCGCCTCGCCCGGATCGTCGTCGCCGGAGACTCCGCCGGTGGCGGAATGACCCTGGCCTTGCTGGCGACCGTGGCCCCTGACGATCGGCTGCGAGCGCAGCTGAAAGGCGCCGCCGTCATGTCCCCCTGGACCGACCTCGCGCTCGCCGGCGAAAGTATGATCACTCGGGCCGCCGCGGATCCCATCTTCACCGAGGCGGTGCTGGCGCACTTCGCCGGCCTATATCTCCAAGGAACCGACCCGACCGATCCCAGGGCCTCGCCGCTCTACGGGCCCGCGCCCGGCCGCTTGCCGCCGATCAGGATCGACGTCGGCGAAAACGAGGTCCTGCTCGACGACACTCTGAGGTACGCCCGCCGGCTCGAAGCCGCGCATCTCTACGTCGACGCCCACGTGTGGGCGGGCATGCCCCATGTTTTTCCGTTTTCGCTAGGCCGCCTGTCGGCGGCCTCGACCTGCATCGATGAGATCGGCGCATTCCTCAGCGATTGCCTGTCAACGGAGCCAAGGAACAGACCATGACGATTGGAATCATTGGCGCCGGCATGATCGGCGCCGCGTTCGCCCGGCGACTGGCTCGAGCAAACCTGGCCGCCGTTCTGTCCAACAGCCGAGGCCCGGCGAGCCTCTCCGGGGTTGTTTCCGACATCGGCGGACCGATCCGCGCGGGAACGCGTGAAGACGCGGCCGCTCAGGACATGGTGCTGGTGGCCGTCAACTGGTCCAAGCTTCCCGCGGCGCTCGGTGGTCTCCCCAACTTCGGCGGGCGCACGGTGATCGACGCCAACAATCCGATCGAAGCGCCCACCTTCGAGCCGGCCGACCTGCATGGCCGGCTTTCAACCGAGGTCTTTACCGACCTTGCGCCCGGCGCGCGGGTCGTGAAGGCCTTCAATCACCTGCCCGCCGCGGTTTTGGCGGAGGAGCCGAACGCCGCCGGGGGCAAACGCGTCCTGTTCTTCGCGGGCTATGATGCGGCGGCCAAGGCGGCGGTCGGAGATCTGATCGACAAGCTCGGCTTCTACGGGATCGATCTTGGCCGGCCGACGGAAGGTGGACGGGCCATGGCGATTCCCGGCGGCGGTCTGACGACCCACAACCTGATCGGCATCGGCTGAATCCGTCGCGGCCTTGAGGGCTTGCGGAGATGAGAAGTCAAGCCGTGGTCGCGCGATCACATGTGCGGCTTGCCTTCAGGCCAGCCCCAGTTGTGCGAAAATGACCGTCACCGCCAGGTAACAGTGGAAAGACGCGACCTTCCCGTCCACGATTCGGAGGACATCGCAGCAGGGCGCGTGAATTTGCTTTCCGGTCGGCGGAATGGCGCCCTTGGGCGTCGAAAGGGGACCACTGTGGGTTCCGTTCAGCGACAGCTCCACGATCACGACGTTGTCGTAGAAATAGAAATGATCGAGCTGTCGATGGATATCCGGAAAGGCTGCGGCGTAGGCGTCGACGGTCAAGCCAATCTCGGCGCCATAATATTTATGGCTTATCCCCTTTAGTCAGGCCCCTCTACATCTAGTGGTCTAGGGCTTGCTCCTTCCGGGGCATGAAGCTCGATTCCAAACCCGATCGTCCTATTTCGCTACAGGCGTTCATGCGCCGATTCCCCGACGACGCGGCCTGCGCAGATTTCCTTGCGCGCCGGCGTTGGCCGGAAGGCTTTCGCTGTCCTGCTTGTCCGTCCGAGAAGGGCTGGAAGCTCGACGCCAAGCCCTGGACCTGGGAATGCGCGGCCTGCCACCGGCAGACCTCCGTTACGGCTGGAACGATCATGCATCGAACTCATCTGCCGCTGCGTACGTGGTTCCTGGCCGCGCATCTTGTGGCAACGCACTCGAACGGGATCAGCGCGCTCCAGCTTCAGACGCAGGCCGGGATCGGCTCCTACAAGAGCGCGTGGTTCCTGCTGCATCGGCTGCGCAAGTCGATGGTCAACGAGGGCCGCTCACCTCTCGCCGGGCTTGTCGAGGTCGATGAGACGTCGATCATCTACCGGACCAAAGACGAGCCCGCGACTGGCGGCCAAGGCCGGAGCCTTGTCGGCAAGCTGATCGTGCTTGGCGCTGTGGAAGTCACCGATGATGGGAGTCCTGGCCGCATCCGTCTGAGCTACGCGCAGGATTTTCTTCGAACCTCGCTTCACAGCTTTGTCGCGGCCGCCACCGCGACAGGGTCGACGATCTCTACCGACGGCTACGCCGCCTATGATGGGGTGCCCGATCGAAAGCATCTCTCTGAGGTGATCAAGGGCAGGCCCGCTCACCTTTACCTGCCTTGGATTCACAGGGTTTTCTCGAACTTGAAGCGGTGGGGCCTCGGCGTCTACCACGGCTTCAGGAAGCGCTACATCCAAGCCTATCTCGACGAGTTCACCTTCCGCTGGAACCGGCGCAAGTTCCGAGCGGTGAGCTTCGAACGGCTGCTCGGGATCGGGATGCAGGTGGGACCGATGCCGTTGAGGGTTTTAATGGGTAGGTAGGAAGAATGGCGTTAGCGTCGGGCCATGAACCAACAGAGACCGCCCGAGCGCTACGAAATCATCGTCGTCTGCCCTTGTGGCAATAGAGCGACGGTATGGGTCCAGAGACCCCATCACGGTACCGAACCAAATCAAGATTGGGTCGATCACTGCTCATCCCAGAGCGCTATGGAAATCGACGACTGTCCAACCTTCCGACGCGCACAAAATCAACAGAGCCGTCGCCCCTAACTTTCCAAGACAAGACAGAACGGTAAGAGCCGTCGTCCTCGTCGCGGCCCAGGGCATATTGTCTGCCGGGAGTGGTCCCCCAGCTTGGGTCGGGCATAGTGACCATGAATTCGTAGAGCCCAGGGCCGCCGTCCAGCGGCTCCAATGCGGTCTTAAGGGCTTGCAAAGTCGCATCGCGCGACGGAGCCACGAGGCGCGTCGTGTCGCCGGTCATTTTTATACCTATGGGAAGCGAGAGTCCGTCTCGCATCGGTCGGCCGCTGGCCGAAAAATAGCCGCTGAACGCGACGCAACCAACGTTACTCGAAAAGGCCCCTTATGTCAAGATTTAGGGCTACCTGACGAAAGGGGATAAGCCATTAATATTTCTTGTCTTCGGAGACGTTGTAGAAGTAGCCGCCCGGCCCGAACAGCGACACGAATTCCTCGGTGTTCTTGGTGGCTCCCTCGGCCAGATGGTAAAATTGGCGAACCAACCGCTCGTTGCGTTCTTGCTCAGGCGTTTTGGCGCTCATCTTCGATCCCTCACTGGAACATTGCCGACCGCCCCAAGAAGGCCGCCGTCAGGCGGGCGCCTCTTCGGACCCGTCATCCTCGCCGCTTCCCGCGTCCGCCGCTGGTACGATTGCGGGGAGCGCTGGTCGATTTCCGACCGAAACCAACCCATGCCCGCAAAGCGAACCCGGGCATGGAGGACCCGGCGCTTCTGGGGTCAGGGGCCTGCGGCCGCGCCGGCGCGTCGTGCTTCGAACTACGCGCGCGCCTGATCGGCCAGGCGCTGGATCAACCAGGCCGCCGCGGGACCGGGCGGCGCATCGGTGCGATACATCGCCTGAAAGGCATAACCCCGCTTCTGCACCCGGCGGCCCGCAGTGAGATCGTCGCGGGTGCCCGAAACGGCCAGATCGCCGGGGATGATTTACCCCCCGGCGATCGATCGTGAGTCCGCGCTCGGGCGGACAGTGCCAAAGACGGCTTTCCATACAAGAAATGCAGCAAAATCAAATGGTTGGTAGGCCCGGCTGGACTCGAACCAGCAACCAGACCGTTATGAGCGGCCGGCTCTAACCAATTGAGCTACGGGCCCTCCGTTTTCAGGAGTGGGCGGGGGTTAGCACGGGCGGTCACGGGCTGAAAGGCTGCGTTCAGCTTGAGCCTTGTAGCCGTTGTGGGCCATGCT
The DNA here is from genome assembly GCA_036272595.1 of Caulobacteraceae bacterium. Lineage (GTDB taxonomy): Bacteria > Pseudomonadota > Alphaproteobacteria > Caulobacterales > Caulobacteraceae > Poindextera. Next base: position 22,311 of record DATAYM010000004.1, on the reverse strand, counting down.
CCGGGGCCGGTTCCGGCGCTTCCGTTCGGAGACTTACGCGATGAAAGCCCTGATCCGCGCCGGCCTCGCCTGCGCGCTGCTCGCCTCCACCGCAAGCGTCGCGCGGGCCGAGGACGCCGGCCATATGTTCGATGTGACCACGCTCAGCCTCTCGGCCCACGGCGAGACCAGGATCGTCCCCGACCAGGCGACCGTCACCCTGGGCGTGCAGACCACCGCGCCGGTCGCCGCCGAGGCCATGAGAGAAAACGCCGCCCGGATGAGCGCGGTGACCGAGGCGGTGCGCCGCGCCGGGGTGGCCGACAGGGACATCCAGACCTCGAACCTCAGCCTCAGCGCCCAGTACGTCTATGCGCAGAACGAGCCGGCCAAGCTGACCGGCTATCAGGCCTCCAACGACGTGACCATCACGGTCGAGGACCTGACCCGGCTTGGCCCGGTGATCGACGCGGTGACCGCGGCCGGCGCCAACCAGATCAACGGGATCGGCTTCGGCCTGAAGGATTCCGGCGCCGCCGAGGACCAGGCCCGCCTGGCCGCGGTCAAGGCCTTGCGCTCCAAGGCCGAGCTCTATGCCGGCGCCACCGGCTACCACGTGGCGCGGCTGGTCAACCTGTCGGAAGGCGGCGGCTATGCGCCCGGCCCGGCGCAGCCGCTGATGCGCGCCGCGGTGGCCAGGGCGCCGACGCCGGTTTCCGCCGGCGAGCTGACCGTCGGCATCGACGTCACCGGCCTCTACGAGCTGGCGAAGTAGCGCGCCTCAGCTCTGCGGCCAGAGGCCGGCGTTGGCGAAGCTGTCCTTCAGCGTCTGCTTGATCTCTTCGCCGGGCGGTGCGTCGGCGGCGACCACCGAGGCGGCGAAGACCATGTCGCGGGTCGGGGTCTTCAGCCGGCCGACCCACCAGCCGACATTGCCGGAGCCGTCGGCGTCGGCCGGGCAGCTGCCGGTCTCGCCGCTGACGGTGTAGGCCCCGCCGCCCCGCGCCTCATCGACCATCAGGTGCTGGACGAACTTCGCCGTATCCGGCTTGACCGGCAGCTTGCCGGTGTAGAGCCGCCTCAGGAAATCCACCTGCTGGCGGGTCGAGATGGTCAGGCCGCCGCCGGAATGCGGACCCTGCCAGAACAGCGGCAACGGGCCGGCCACCGTCTGGTTGCCATAGCCGAAGTCGCTCAGCGCCTTGGCGTAGCGGTCGTGGCCGATGGCGCCGGCCAGGCGCTGGAACCACCAGTCGACCCCGTTCTTGTAGGCCTTGGTGATGTCGGCGTCGGCCTGCCAGGCCTTCACCGGCTGCGGCGAGCCGTCCCATTTGGCGGCGCCGGTGGTGGTGACCAGCCCCTGGTCCAGCCCGATCAGGTCGGTGACGATGTTGAAGGTGGCGCACGGCGGCAGCGGCGCCTTGCAGGCCTTATCGTCATTGTACTGATAAAGGATGTCGCCGGTGCGGACGTCGGCCAGGATCACGCAGGTGCCGACGCCGCCCATCTGCTTGTCGATGGCGGTTTCCAGCGTGTCCGGATTCTTGATCGGGGCTGACTTCGGCGCGCAGGCAACGAGCGACAGGGCGAGGAAGACGGCGCCAAGGACCGCGCGCTTCACGCCGCGCGCTTGATGCAGTTGCCGTCGTCCAGCAGGACCACGTTCGGCGCATAGTTGCGTGCTTCGCCCGCGTCGATCTGGCCGTAGGCGACCACGATCACCTTGTCGCCGGGCTGCACCAGCCGGGCCGCGGCGCCGTTGACGCCGATGACCTTCGAGCCGCGCGGCGCCTCGATGGCGTAGGTGGTGAACCGCGCGCCGGTGGTGATGTTGAGCACGTCCACCTGCTCGTTGGCGAAGATGCTGGAGGCGTCCAGCAGGTCGCGGTCGATGGCGATGGAGCCTTCATAGTCGAGGTCGGCCTGCGTCACCGTCGCCCGGTGCAGCTTGGCCCGCATCATCGTCACCAACATCAATGAAACCTTTGCACTGCGGCCGCGCAGCCAGGCGGCCGAAAAAGGACCCGCGCATATACCCACTTGCGGGGCCGGGTTCAATCGTGGTCACGGCTTGTTGAGACAGGGCGGAACGATGAACCCAGAGCACGCGATCCTGCTGGCCGAGCTGCGCAAGGCGGCCCGGCCGGCCCGAGCGGACCTGCCGCCGCAGAACGATTCCTACGGCGGCAGCGGCCGGCCCTATTACTTCGTCTCGGTTCCCGACCGCCGCGGCATGGTCAGGCGCTGGCTGGCCGCCAACAAGGCCTTGGCCGCAGACGAGATCCTGGCCGTGGTCGACAGCCTGAGCCAGGGCGAGTCCCACGAGGAGGCGGCCTTGGGCGGCATGCTGCTGCGCGACTGCCCGAAGGCGCGGCGGGCGGTGACCACCGCCGAGCTGGAGCGCTGGCTCGGCCGCCTGAATGGCTGGGCCGAGGTCGACACCTGGTGCCAGAACCTGTTCACCGCCCAGGACATGGCGGCCGACTGGCCGGCCTGGAGCGGGCTGATCGAGCGGCTGTCGCGCGACCCGAACATCAACCGGCGCCGCGCCGCCTTGGTGCTGCTGAACGGCCCGGCGCACTATTCGCCCGATCCCCGCTTCAGCGACCTGGCCTTCGTCGTGCTCGAGCGGCTCAAAGCCGAAAAGCCGATCCTGATCACCAAGGCGGTCTCCTGGCTGCTCCGCTCGCTGGTGACTCGACACCGGGACGCCGTCGCCGCCTATCTCGACGCGAACCAGGCCACCCTGCCCGCCATCGCCGTCCGCGAGACCCGGACCAAGCTGAAGACGGGAACCAAATCGGGGCGTAGCAAGCCGGCATGACCCTTCGCTCGCTCTTCGTCACCCAGGTCTATCAGGCCTCGCTCGCCGGCGAGCCCGGTTTCGCCGGCTTCAACGCCGAGCTGGAGGAGGCCTGCCGCATGCTGGCCGACGAGGACCTCGCCGGCCGCGCCTGGTGCGAAGAGCACGCCTATGGCGGCTACACCTCCTACGCCTCGCTGGACGACCTGCCGCGCCGGGCCAGCATTTTCGAGCGGCTCAAGCGCAAGCTCGACCGGCATGCGGCGGCCTACGCCAAGGCGCTGGAGTTCGACCTGGGGCGCGGGCGCCTCAGGCTGGACAGCCTGTGGGCCAACATCCTGGAGCCCGGCGCCGCCCATTCCGGCCACATCCATCCGCACAGCGTCATCTCCGGCACGGTCTATGTCGCCATGCCGGCGGGCGCGGGGGCGCTGCGCCTGGAAGACCCGCGCCTGCCGCTGATGATGGCCGCGCCGCCGCGCCGCGCCGACGCCGCCGAGACCCAGAAGAGCTTCATCTATCTCGCGCCCGAAGCCGGGGCGATCCTGATGTGGGAAAGCTGGCTCCGCCACGAAGCCCTGCCCAACGCGGCGGAGCAAGAGCGGATATCGCTGAGCTTCAACTACGGCTGGCGGTAGCGCGAAGCCGCACGCTCCCATCCTTTCCCTTGCAGGCTTCGAGGAGCGGCGCTCTTGCCCCGACCGGGGTTTTGGCCATGGTGCTCGGCCAGCAAGCGCGAGAGGAAAACGGGCATGGACCTGCAGCTGAAGGACAAGGTGATCTTCGTGGCCGGGGCCAGCCGCGGCATCGGGCTGGGCATCGTCGAGGCCTGCCTGGCCGAGGGCGCGAAACTGGCCATCACCGCCCGCGGGCCCGAGGCGCTGGAGGAACAGCGGGCGCGGCTGGCGGCCGAATATGGCGAAGGCCGCGTCTGGGCCCGCGCCGGCGACATGCGCGAGACGGCGGTGATCGAGGCCGCCATGGACGATGTGGAAAGGGATTTCGGCCCGGTCTGGGGCGCGGTGGCCAATGTCGGCCTCTACGAGACCCCGCCGGGCTTCGAGGTGGACGACGCCAACTGGGACGGCGCCTTCGCCCAGAACCTCGACTCCGCCTTCCGCCTCGGCCGGGCGGCGCTGCGCCGCATGACGCCCCGCCAGGAGGGCTCGGTGATCTTCATCTCCTCCATCGCCGGCCTCGGCGCCCTCGGCACGGCCCTGACCTACGGCACCGCCAAGGCGGCGATGAACCACCTCTCCAAGGAGCTGGCCAAGCTGGCCGGCGCCTCGGGCGTGCGGGTCAACACCATCGCGCCAGGCAACATCATCTTCCCGGGCGGCGGCTGGGAGACCAATTCCACCGGTCCCCGCGCCGACGCCTGGGCCCGGTGGATCAAGCGCGAGGTGCCGCTGAACCGCTACGGCAGGCCGGAAGAGATCGGCGCGGCGGCGGCCTTCCTGCTCAGCCCGAGGGCCAGCTTCATCACCGGAGCGGTGGTGCCGGTGGACGGCGGCCAGACGCGGTAGATTCGCGGGTCGAACCCGAAGGCCGGTCCAGCGGTTGAACAGCATGCGGCTCGTCGCAATCTCATTGATCATCGCGCTCTCGGCCTCGGCCTGCGGGCGCGCCCAATCCAACCCGGAGACCGTCGTGGCCGATCCGCACAGACCGCAGCATTCGCCGGAGTCCCTGACCATCGGCCGCATCACCCCACGGACCGGCGAAGGGGTGGAGCTCAGCTCCGAGGCCTTTCCCGACGAGGGCAAGATCGATCGGCGCCACTCGGCCTATGGCGACAACCTGTCGCCGCCGCTGCGCTGGACGCCGGTGGAAGGCGCCGGCGCCTACGCCATCGTGCTGGAGGACCCCGACGCGCCGACCGAAAAGCCCTTCGTGCACTGGATGATCTGGAACATTCCGGGCGAGGTCGCCTCGCTGCCGGAGGGCCTGCCGAACAACGCCGAACTGGTCAGCCCGCAAGGCGCCATCCAGGGCAGGAACAACAATGATTCCGCCGGCTATTTCGGGCCGCACCCGCCGGCCGGCCACGGCCTTCACCACTACCACTTCCAGATCTTCGCCCTGGACGGCCCGCTCGGCCTGCATCCGGACGCCGACCTGCGCGCCCTGACCAACGCCATGCAGGGCCGGGTCATCGCCGACGGCGAACTGGTCGGAACGTATGAGCAGCCGTAAGGCCTTGCTTGACCCGACGTCGTCGTAGGCCGGCGACGAAATCCCCGTTATCGTCTTCGGAAAATCCTTCGAGGAGGCATTCCATGGACGACGGCGCGGTGAATGTGAGCGGGTTTTCCCGCGACGAACTGGCCAAGATCGGCCCGGCCATGCAGGGGGTGATCGACCAGGGCCTGCTCTCCGGCGTCGTCACCCTCTTATGGCGCAACGGCGAGGTCGCCCAGGTCACCACCAACGGCATGCGCGACATCGAAGCCGGCGCGCCCATGCAGCGCGACACCATCTTCCGCATCGCCTCGATGACCAAGCCGATCACCTCGGTCGCGGCGCTGATGCTGATGGAGGAGGGCAAGCTGGGCCTGGACGATCCGATCACCAGGTGGCTGCCCGAATTCGCGGACATGGTGGTGCTGGCGGACCCGCACGGGCCGCTCGACCAGACCTATCCCGCCCCGCGCGACATCACGGTCGAGGACCTGATGACCCACCGCGCCGGCCTCGCCTACGGCTTCACCTCGATCGGGCCGATCGCCCACGCGCACCAGAAGGCGCTGGGCGAGGTGCTGAACACCGACATGGAGCCCGACGCCTGGCTGCAGGCGCTGGGCGGCCTGCCGCTGTCCTATCCGCCGGGCGAGCGCTTCCACTACAGCCATGCCACCGACGTGCTCGGCTATCTGGTCGGCCGCATCGAGGGCAAGCCGTTCCGCGAGGTCTTGTTCGAACGCATCTTCGATCCGCTCGGCATGGTCGACACCGATTTCTGGATCCCGCCGGAAAAGGCCGATCGGGCCGCGGTGGTCTATCGCATCAACACCGCCGAGGACGGCCGGCTCGATCCGGTGCCGTTCAAGGCCTACACCGCGCCTCCCGCCTTCACCGGCGGCGGCGGGGGCCTGGCCTCGACCGCCGACGACTATCTGAAGTTCGCCCGCATGCTGCTGAACAAGGGCGAGGTCGACGGGGTGCGGCTCTTAAAGCCGGAAACCGTCGAGCTGATGCTGGCCAACCGGCTGACCGACGCCCAGCGGGCGATCCCGTTCATGGGCTTCCCGTTCTGGATGGCGCAGGGCTTCGGCCTCGGCGTCTCGGTGACCCTGGATGCGGAAAAGCAGGCCTGGATGGGCGCCGGCTCCGACGGGGCCTTCGGCTGGCCGGGCGCCTTCGGCACCTGGTGGCGGGGCGATCCGAAGGAGAACATGGTGATGCTCTACCTGATCCAGAATTCCATGCCGCTGGAGCCCGAAGCCGCCGCGCAGCTGGCCACCGGCCAGCGGATGGCGGCCCAGGCGGCCCTGCCGATGTTCCAGAACCTGACCTACGGCGCCATCCAGCGCTGACGTCGGCGATCGTCAACAGACCGATTGACAATCAATCGATCTGTTGATTGTAATGGCGCATGAGCCTTGCTCTCGCCACGCCTGTCGACACCGACGCCGATCGCCTGGACGCGGTCTTCTTCGCGCTCAGCGATCCGGTGCGTCGCTCGATCCTGGAGCGGCTGGACGGCGAGGCGCTGCTGGTCTCCGAGCTCGCCGAGCCGTTCGACATCTCGCTGCAGGCGGTCTCGCGCCATATCCAGGTGCTGGTCCGGGCCGGCCTGATCACCCAGGCGCGCTCGGGCCGCATCAGCCGCTGCAGCCTCGACGCCGAGCCGCTGTCCGAGGCGGCGCTCTGGCTCAACCGCTACGCCAAGTACTGGCAGGCCCAGTTCGAGACCCTGGCCCAGCACCTCATCCGGATTGAAAAGGAGAAGCCATGAGCTATGCCGACACCATGGCGGCGATGGACGCCAAGCGGAAACAGATCGAGGCGCTGAAAGGCGAGATCCGGACACTGCAGGCTGAGGTCGAGCCGCAGGCCGTTGAGGACTATGTGCTCGCCGGCTGGGACGGGCCGGTGCGCTTGTCGGCGCTGTTCGGCGACAAGCGCGACCTGATCGTGATCCACAACATGGGCGCCGGATGCCCGGCCTGCACCATGTGGGCGGACGGCTTCAACGGCGTCTATGAGCACCTTGCCCACCGCGCCGCCTTCGTGCTCGCCAGCCCCAACCCTGTCGAGGCGCAGAAGCGATTCGCAAAGAGCCGCGGCTGGCGCTTCCCCATGGTGAGCTATGAAGGCAGCGCCTTCGCCGAGGACATGGGTTTTCGCCATCGCGGCGACTATCCCGCGGACGACGCCATGGGCGGCTGGAACCCGGGAGTCTCCATCTTCCGCCGCGACGGCGAGCGGATCGTCCGCCTCTCGGAAGCCGAGTTCGACGACCACGACGGCTTTTGCGTGGTGTTCAGCCTCTTCGACCTCATCCCTGGCGCCTACGACGGCTGGAGGCCCAGCAACAGCTACGCCTGAGCCGGCGAGACGTCGCCGCCCGGCCTAACCGGGAAAGCGCGCGAAGGTCGGGATGCCCTCGGGGATCATGTGGAAGCTCTGCTTGTCCGCCGTCTGGATGGCGGCGCCTGGCCCGCCATAGACGGCGGGATCGTCCAGGGTGCCGACCTTCAGGATCACGCCGGGAAAGAGCTCGGTGCGGGTCAGGATGTGGGTGCCGCAGGTCCCGCAGAACTCGCGCGTCACCGCCGTTTCGATATCGCCGCGGGTATAGGTCTTGGGCGCGCCCCTGGTGTAGGTGAAGCCGTCGGCGGCCATGCCCATGAACATGTTGGGCGAGCCGCCGGAAATGTACTGGCACTCGCGGCAATGGCACTGGGCCTTCATCACCGGCTCGCCCTCGGCCCTGTAGCGCAGCTCGCCGCAGTAACACCCGCCTTCCAGCGCCATCTGAGGTCTCCCCGTCCGTCGTCCCGGCCCGCGCGATCTTCGCGAGTGGGCCCGGCCGCAGGCTATGACGCGGACCGACGGTTGTCGAATTTGATCGGTGGCGGCCGCGCGCCGAGAAAGCTCAGCGGTGTTCCAAGCTGTGAAAGATGCGAGCGACCACGACCTCATCTTCGGCGATACGATATTGGATGACGTAGGCGTTTCTCCCGAAGGCGACCACGATTTCCCTGGCGCCCTCAATCGGCGCCTGCCGGCCGCGCTCGGCGAGTTGAGCCAGGGACCGGATGCCACGTTCGATGGCGTCGCCGGCGCGCACCGCAGAGCGGGGACTTTTCTCCACGAGGAAGTCGACCAGGCGCAACAAATCCCGATCCGCCCCAGGCGTGAGCCTTACCGAGCGGATCAAGCGGGCTTCCGGATGCGCTCCGCAATGGCGGACCTGAAGCGGGCCAAGGCTTCGTCGGCGGGGACGTATTCGCCGGTGCGATCGTAATCTTCCAGCCGCCGCTGGGTTTCGCTCCAGCGATCATCGAGGCCTTGAGCGATCAGTTGCGCCGCATAGTCATCCACGGAACGGCCAGCCTCACGCGCGGCGACCTTGAGCCGCTTGCTCAAGGTCACATCAAGCTCCAACCTCAACGCGCCGTCATCCATATCCGGATGCTCCGCCGCTTGAGCCCGCGGGTCAACTGTCCAGGAAGCTGCGCAGTTTGCGGCTGCGGCTGGGGTGCTTCAGCTTGCGCAGGGCCTTGGCTTCGATCTGGCGGATGCGTTCGCGGGTGACGCTGAACTGCTGGCCGACCTCCTCGAGGGTGTGGTCGGTGTTCATGCCGATGCCGAAGCGCATGCGCAGCACCCGCTCCTCGCGCGGGGTCAGCGAGGCGAGGACGCGTGTCGTCGTCTCGCGCAGATTGCTCTGGATGGCCGCGTCGATCGGCAGGATGGCGTTCTTGTCCTCGATGAAGTCGCCGAGGTGGCTGTCTTCCTCGTCGCCGATCGGGGTCTCCAGGCTGATCGGCTCCTTGGCGATCTTCAGCACCTTGCGGACCTTTTCCAGCGGCATGGCCAGCTTCTCGGCCAGCTCTTCCGGGGTCGGCTCGCGGCCGATCTCGTGCAGCATCTGCCGCGAGGTGCGGACGATCTTGTTGATCGTCTCGATCATGTGCACCGGGATGCGGATGGTGCGCGCCTGGTCGGCGATGCTGCGGGTGATCGCCTGACGGATCCACCAGGTGGCGTAGGTGGAGAACTTGTAGCCGCGGCGGTACTCGAACTTATCGACCGCCTTCATCAGGCCGATATTGCCTTCCTGGATCAGGTCCAGGAACTGCAGGCCGCGGTTGGTGTATTTCTTGGCGATGGAGATGACCAGGCGCAGGTTCGCCTCGACCATTTCCTTCTTGGCCTGGCGGGCCTCGCGTTCGCCCTTCTGCACGGTCTGGACGATCCGGCGATAGTCGTCGATCGGCAGGCCGGTTTCGGTGGCCAGGGCGCCGATCTCGGCGCGGATGTCGCCGATCTGGCCGCTATCGTTCTCGGCGAACTTGGTCCAGCGCACACCCAGCGACTTGACCGATTCCTGCCATTGCGGGTTCAGCTCGGAGCCAAAATAGGCGCGCAGGAATTCGGCTCTGGAGATGCCGTAGCTGTCGGCCAGGCGCAGCAGCCGGCCTTCCAGCCCGATCAGCCGGCGATTGATCGCATAGAGCTGGTCGACCAGCGCCTCGATGCGGTTGTTGTTCAGCTTCAGCGTCTTCAGGTGCTGGACGATGGTGGTGGTCGCCGCCTCGTAGGCCTTGCGGTCGGCCTCGGCCAGGTCCTCGCCCTTCAGGCGATGGCGCACCAGGCGCTCCTGCAGCGCGCGGAAGGCCTCGAACTCGCTGGCGATGGCGTCCAGGGTGGCCATGACGCCTTCGCGCAGCTCGGCCTCCATGGCGCTGACCGTCGGGCCGGCGCCGTCGTCGAAATCGTCGTCGTCTTCGCCGCCCTCGCCTTCGGGACGGCCTTCCTCGCCGTCGCCGGCCGGCTCGGCTTCGGCCGCCTCGGGCGAGCCGTCGGCGGGAGCGGCGATGGAAGCGCCGCCAAGGCCGCCATAGGTCTGTTCAAGGTCGATCACCTCGCGCAGCAGGATGCGGCCGGAGCCCAGCTCCTCGCGCCAGACCATGATGGCTTCGAAGGTCAGGGCGCTTTCGCACAGGCCGCGGATCATGGTGTCGCGGCCAGCCTCGATGCGCTTGGCGATAGCGATCTCGCCCTCGCGGCTGAGCAGCTCCACCGAACCCATTTCGCGCAGGTACATGCGCACCGGGTCGTCGGTGCGGTCGTAGGCGCTTTCCTTGGTCGCGGTCTCGGTGACGGCGGTTTCCTCGCGCACCGCGACCTCGCCGCCCTCCGGCGTCTCGGCGTCTTCCTCGGCCTCGACGACGTTGACACCCATTTCGCTCAGCATGGCGAGGGTGTCTTCGATCGCCTCGGAGGTGACCTCCTCTGACGGCAGCACCTTGTTGAGCTCGTCCATCGTGACGTAGCCGCGGGTCTTCGCCTGCTTGATGAATTTTTTGACGCCCGCGTCGGTCAGGTCCAGCAGCGGACCATCGGTGGGGGCCTCGGGGGCTTCAACAGCGTCGCTCATTCAAATCTCCAGTGCCGACAGTCGCTAAAAGCGCCCGATCGGGTAAATATCCATGCAAACTTCCGGCCAGCCTTAACCATTAAGACCCGCCGGCGTCCCAAACCGTTCCAGAACCGATTGCTCTACGTAGTGCGTCGCGTTCGGTTTTCATGCGTTCGATCGCTTCCATGCCTCCTCTGTCGCCCAGATTGCTCTTGGCGGCATCGATGGCGTCACCCAGCGCCGCCATTCGAGTTATCGCCTCGAAGGCGTGCGACCACTGGGATCTGGCGAGCGTGAGCGATACATCCGAACTGAGGAAAGGCGCGCCTGACTTAGAGGCCGCCTTGTCGATCTCGCCTAGCAACGCGCCGAATCCTTCAGCCGCCAAATGGCGTGCGAGGGCCTCGGAGTCAAGGAGATCGGCGTCGAGTCGCAGGCGAATGATTTCCTTAGCCAATTGATCGAGCGCCGGGTCGCCGAATCCATGCGCCTCCATGGCCTCCAGGTGCACGTCCAATCGGTGGGGATCGGCGAGCGCCGCCTTGGCCAGGGCCGCGGGCACCGGCTCGGGCGCGCGGCGAAGCTTCTGGCCGGCGGCGCGGCCCTCGGCGGTCAGCGGCGCGTCGGCGTAAGACGGCCGGCGCGGATCGCGACGCCATGCCGCACGCGCCGGTCGCTGCGCCGCCGGGGCCGGGCCGAACAGGCCGTCGAAACGTCGGAACAGATCGTCGCGGTAGGCGGCGGCCAGCTCCTTGTCGGCGATCAGGCCGGCCGCATTGCGCAACCGCGCCTTGAAGGACGAGCGCCGTTCGGGGGTGTCGAGGGCCTCGACATCGCGCTCGCGGACGAAAAGCGCCTCCACGAACGGGGTGGTTTTGCCTAGCTGCGCCTTCAGGGCCGGCGCGCCCTGGTCGCGCAGCACGTCGTCCGGGTCCTTGCCGCCGGTCAGGATGGCGAACTTGAACGAGCGGCCGGGCTTCAGCATCGGCAGCGCCCGGTCGATGGCCCGCGAGGCGGCGCGCTGGCCGGCGCCGTCGCCGTCGAAGCACAGCACCGGCTCCGGATCGAGCCGCCACAGCGCCTCCATCTGCTCCTCGGTCAGCGCCGTTCCCAGCGGCGCCACGGCCGGCACATTGGCGCGCTGGCAGGCGATGGCGTCCATATAGCCCTCGACCACCACGACGCTGGTCCCCTGCCCCCCGGCGGACAGGAGCCGCCGCGCCTCGCCGAGGCCATAGAGGGTCGAGCCCTTGTGGAAGAGCCCGGTCTCGGGCCCGTTCAGGTACTTGGCGCGCGCCTCGGGATCCATGGCCCGGCCGCCGAACGAGATGACCCGGCCGCGCGCGTCGGCGATCGGGAAGATGATGCGGTCGCGGAAGCGGTCGTAGGGAGAGCCACCGTCCTCCGGCGCGATGAGCAGGCCCGCCTCGACCAGGGCCCCCGGCTGGGTGCCCTTGGCGACCAGATAGTCCTTCAGCGCCGTGCGGCCGGGCGGTGAGAAGCCGAGCCGGAACCGGCCCCACTCGCTCTCGGGCAGGCCGCGCCTGACCAGATAGGCGCGGGCGTCGGCGCCGGCCGGACGGCGCAGCTCGCCTTCGAACCATTTCGCCGCCAGTTCCAGCCAGTCGGACAGGGTCTGACGCTCGCGCTCCTGCTCGGCGGCGCGCGGATCGGGCGCCGGCAGGTTCACACCAGCCTCCGCCGCCAGCCGCTCCACGGCCTCGACGAAGCTCAGCCGTTCGGTCTCCTGCAGGAAGCTGATCAGGTCGCCGTGTTTGCCTGACGAGAAGTCGTGGAAGAAGCCCTTGTCGTCATTGACGAAAAACGACGGGGTGCGCTCCTTGCTGAACGGCGACAGCCCGACATATTCGCGGCCCTGGCGGCGCAGCTTGACGCTGCGGCCGATCACGTCGGACAGGCGCAGGCGCGACTTGATCTCGTCGAGGAAGCGTTCATCGAAGCGCACGCTTCCATGATAGCGCGATTGAGCCTGAGTCGACGCCTTCTATCCGCGCGCGACGTGGCCGAGCTTGTCCGGGTTGCGCACCATGTAGATGGCCGCGAGCTTGCCGCCCTCGCCGGGCTCGAAGGCGATGGTCACCACCTCACCATCGGCCTGCAGCACCACCCCGAAACCGCCGTTGATGCGCGCCAGGCGCACCTTGCCTTCCAGGGGAATGGAGCCGCGCCAGGCCAGGCCGCCGATCAGGGCGACGACGTCGTCGCGGCCGACCAGCGGACGCAGCGCCGCCTTCCGCTTGCCGCCGCCGTCGGTGACCATGATGGCGTCCTCCGCAAGCAGGTCCTTCAGCGCCGCCAGGTCGCCGCGCCGGGCCGCATCCATGAAGGCCATGGCCAGGCGCGCCGCCTCGCCGTCCGAGACTGGAAACCGCGGCCGCGCCTCGCGGACATGGGCGCGGGCGCGGGCGGCCAGTTGGCGGCAGGCGACCGGGCTCTTCTCCAGGGTCTCGGCGATGTCGGCATAGTCGGCCTCGAACACGTCGTGCAGCAGGAAGACCGCCCGCTCCAGCGGCGACAGCCGCTCCAGCGCCAGCAGGAAGGCCACCGAGACCTCCTCGGCGCGCTCCAGCGGGCTTTCGACGAAATCCTCGACCAGCGGTTCGGGCAGCCAGGGACCGCGATAGGCCTGGCGGCGGCTGCGGTCGGCGCGCAGGCGGTCGATGCACAGCCGGGTGGTGGCGCGCACCAGCCAGGCGGCCGGATCGTCGATGGCCTCGGTCGCCGCGCCACGCCAGCGCAGCCAGGCGTCCTGCACCACGTCCTCAGCCTCCGCGACCGAGCCCAGCATGCGGTAGGCCAGCCGCGACAGTCTGGGCCGCTGGGCTTCGAAGACGTCGGGCTGGCTCATGCGGCCTCGGCCAGCGGGGCATGGAACGGCGCGGGGGCGCCGGCCACCGTCACCCGCGAGCAGGCCTTGCCGTGGCCCATGGCGTATTTCAGCGTCGGGTACATCCGCGCCGTGGTCAGGGCCAGCGACAGCGCCACCAGCCCCTTTCGGCCCCAGCGGCGGATCACTTCGTCGCGCAAGGCGTCGGCCTCCTCGAGGCGCCGCTCCAGCGAGGCGCGGGCGAAACGATAGGCCAGGGCGGCGTCCGCGCCCATGGCCGCCTCGTCGCCGGCGAGGATGGCGCGCAGGATTTCCGGCTGCACCCCGCGCTTGGCCGCCATGTCGACACCGATCTGGGTGCAGGGGCCGCAGTCCTCGGTCAGGGTCCCGACCAGGCCCGCGGCGGCCAGGGCCTCGCCCGGCGCATCGCGCCGCGGCGTGACCATGGCGATGACGGCGAACTTCAGGAAGGTCCACGGGCTGGCCGCCAGTACCTCGCGCATGTAGCTGGCGTCGTAGTTCCAGGTCCGCTCCATCCCGGTGAGATAGCGGCCGAACAGGGCTCTAAGCATGGCGGGGTTCCTTTGCCGGATTCAGGTGCGAGGCGACGAGGCCGAGGCTGATCAGGGCCGGCAGGAAGACGCCGGGCAGGTCGCGGACCAGGTCTTGGCCGCGGGTCGGGCTGGCCAGGGCGTCGGAGACATGGATGGCGGCGTGCAGGGTCAGGAAGGCGGCGGCGCAGGTCAGGGCCGGGAACGCCGCCGCCGGCCTGACGGCGAAGGCGGCCAACCCCGCGGCGGCCACCAGATAGGCCGCGCCGATGTCCTTGACGAAATGCGGATTGAACGGCCCGGTCGCCAGCACGCCGGGGACGGCCCCGTACCACCCGGCGCCGTCGACCAGCATGGCGAGCCCATTGGCGCCCAGCGCCACCGCCAGCAACCCGGCCAAAACCGCCTCGATCGTCCACCGCATCGCCCGTCTCCGTGGTCTGCAGCAAGGACGCGCGAGGGTGGGGCCTTGTGACAAACTGGGCGTCAAATGCCCCAAAATCCGTCATCCCCCGCTGTAGCGAAGCGGAATGCGGGGGATCCATACGCACTGGTCAGAGTCGGTGATCATGGGTGGCCCGAACAAGTCGGGCCATGACGGAAAAAGGGAATATCGCTGGAGCCACGAGCCATGGGCGCGCATGTTGACCCGCCAGGGCCGCGTCGTTACCTACGCGGCCGTTTGCCTGCTCGTCCCGAAAAGGAGTCGCCCTTGTCCCCGCCCCTGATCCCTGGCGCGACCGGCGTTCTGGCGCTGGCCGACGGGACGGTCCTGCAGGGCCATGGCGTCGGCCATGTGGGCGAAGCGGTCGGCGAGGTCTGCTTCAACACCGCCATGACCGGCTATCAGGAAATTCTTACCGACCCCTCGTACATGGCGCAGATCGTCGCCTTCACCTTTCCGCACATCGGCAATGTCGGCGTGAACCTTGAGGACATCGAGCAGTTCGGCCAGGGCGCCTCGACCTCGGCGCGGGGCGCCGTCTTCCGCGACCTGCCCACCCCGCCGGCCAACTGGCGGGCGCAGAGCGACCTGGACGGCTGGCTGAAGCGGCGCGGCGTCGTCGCCCTGGCCGGCGTCGACACCCGCGCGCTGACCCTGGCCATCCGCGAAAGCGGCATGCCGCACGCGGTGATCGCGCACAATCCGGACGGCCGGTTCGACCTGGACGCCCTGGTCGAGCGCGCCCGCGCCTGGAGCGGGCTGGAAGGCCTGGACCTGGCCAAGGACGCCACCTGCCTGCAGGCCTTCACCTTCGACGAGGGCCTGTGGCGCTGGCCGGAAGGTTACGCCAAGGCGGGCGAGCCGAAATATGAAGTCGTGGTCATAGATTACGGAATCAAAAGGAATATCCTTCGCGCGCTGACCAGCGTCGGCGCCCACGTCACCGTGGTCCCGGCGACCACCAGCGCCGAGGACATCCTGGGCCGCGATCCCGATGGGATCATGCTGTCCAACGGCCCGGGCGACCCGGCGGCCACCGGCCAGTACGCCGTGCCGCAGATCAAGGCGCTGATCGACTCGGGCAAGCCGGTGTTCGGCATCTGCCTCGGCCACCAGATGATGGCCATCGCCCTGGGCGCGAAGACGATCAAGATGGAGCAGGGCCACCACGGCGCCAACCATCCGGTGAAGGACCTGACCACCGGCAAGGTCGAGATCGTCTCGATGAACCACGGCTTCACCGTCGACCGCGACAGCCTGCCCGAGCCGGTGCAGGAGACCCACGTCTCGCTGTTCGACGGCACCAACGCCGGCCTTGCCTTGAGGGACCGCCCGGTCTTCTCGGTCCAGCACCACCCGGAAGCCTCGCCCGGACCGACCGACAGCCTCTACCTGTTTGAACGCTTCGCCGCCCTGATGGACGCGGCGCGGTAGCTTGCGGACTCGCCGCCGCGCCTCTAAACGAGCCGCTTAGCCTGAATTGGTCGACGGAGGGCGCGCCTTTTGCGCGGCCCTGTCTTCGCGCGCGAGACGGAATGCCCAGACGCACCGACATTTCGTCCATCCTGATCATCGGCGCCGGGCCCATCGTCATCGGTCAGGCCTGCGAGTTCGACTATTCCGGCGTCCAGGCCTGCAAGGCCCTGCGGGCCGAGGGCTACCGGATCGTGCTGGTCAATTCCAACCCGGCGACGATCATGACCGACCCGGACCTGGCCGACGCCACCTACATCGAGCCGATCACTCCGGAGATGGTCGCCAAGATCATCGAGAAGGAGCGGCCGGACGCCCTCCTCCCCACCATGGGCGGCCAGACGGCGCTGAACACCGCCCTGGCCCTGGAGCGGTCCGGCGTGCTGGCCAGGTTCGGCGTCGAGATGATCGGCGCCCGGGCCGAGGTGATCGACAAGGCCGAGGACCGGCAGAAATTCCGCAACGCCATGGACGCCATCGGGCTGGAGAGCCCGAGGTCCCATGTCGCCCACAGCCAGGCCGAAGCGCAGGAGGGGCTCGACTATGTCGGGCTGCCGGCGATCATCCGCCCCTCCTTCACCCTGGCCGGCACCGGCGGCGGCATCGCCTACAATGTCGAGGAGTTCGCCGAGATCGTCGAACGCGGCCTGGATCTTTCCCCTACCCACGAGGTGCTGATCGAGGAAAGCGTGCTGGGCTGGAAGGAGTACGAGATGGAGGTGGTCCGCGACGTCGCGGACAACTGCATCATCATCTGCTCGATCGAGAACGTCGACCCGATGGGGGTGCACACCGGCGACTCGATCACCGTCGCGCCAGCCCTGACCCTGACCGACAAGGAATACCAGCGCATGCGCACGGCCTCGATCCAGGTCCTGCGCGAGATCGGCGTCGAGACCGGCGGCTCCAACGTGCAGTTCGCGGTCAATCCGCGCGACGGCCGCATGGTGGTGATCGAGATGAACCCGCGGGTGTCGCGCTCGTCGGCCCTGGCGTCGAAGGCCACCGGCTTTCCGATCGCCAAGGTCGCGGCGCGGCTGGCGGTCGGCTACACGCTCGACGAGCTGATGAACGACATCACCGGCGCGACCCCGGCCTCGTTCGAGCCCTCGATCGACTATGTGGTCACCAAGATCCCCCGCTTCGCCTTCGAGAAATACCCGGGCGCCAAGCCCTATCTGACCACATCGATGAAGTCGGTCGGCGAGGTCATGGCCATCGGCCGCACCTTCGCGGAATCGCTGCAGAAGGCCCTGCGCGGGCTGGAGACCGGCCTTTCCGGCCTCGACGAGATCGAGATCCCCGGCGCCGAGGATCCGGAGACCGGCCGCGCCGCGGTGGTGCGCGCCCTGGGCGTGCCGACGCCGGACCGGCTGCTCAACATCGCCCAGGCCTTCCGCCATGGGCTGAGCGTCGAGGAGATCGAGCAGGCCTGCGCCTACGAGCCCTGGTTCCTGCGCCAGATCGAGACCCTGGTGGCCGAGGAGACCAGGCTGCGCCGCCACGGCCTGACCACCGATCCGACCGCGCTGCGCCGGCTGAAGGCCATGGGCTTTTCCGACGCGCGCCTGGCGAAGCTCACCGCTCAGACCGAAAGCGACGTGCGCAAGGTGCGCCACGAGGTCGGGGTGCGGCCGGTGTTCAAGCGCATCGACACCTGCGCCGGCGAGTTCCGCGCCACCACCCCTTACATGTATTCGACCTACGAGACCGGCGCGCTGGGCCAGCAGCCCATGTGCGAGGCCGAGCCCTCGGACGCGAGGAAGGCCATCATCCTCGGCGGCGGCCCCAACCGCATCGGCCAGGGCATCGAGTTCGACTACTGCTGCTGCCACGCGGCCTACGCGCTGGACGAGATCGGCGTGGAGTCGATCATGGTCAACTGCAACCCGGAGACCGTCTCGACCGACTACGACACCTCCGATCGGCTCTATTTCGAGCCGCTGACCGCCGAGGACGTGCTGGAGCTGATCGCCGTCGAGCAGTCCAAGGGCCAGCTACTGGGCGTGATCGTCCAGTTCGGCGGCCAGACCCCGCTGAAGCTGGCCCAGCCGCTGGAGCATGCCGGCGTGCCGATCCTGGGAACTTCGCCCGACGCCATCGACCTGGCCGAGGACCGCGAGCGCTTCCAGCAGCTGCTGCATCGCCTGGAGATCGCACAGCCCGAGAACCGGACGGCCCGCAGCTGGGCCGAGGCCAGGAACTACGCCAACGAGATTGGCTTTCCGATCGTCATGCGGCCGTCCTACGTCCTTGGCGGTCGAGGCATGGAGATCGTGCGGGATCACGATCATCTGAGCCGGTACATCAGCAATGCCGGCGATGTCTCGATCGAGCATCCGATCTTGCTCGACCAGTACCTGTCGCGTGCGACCGAGGTGGACGTGGACGCCCTGTGCGACGGCGAAAGCGTGTTCGTCGCCGGGGTGATGGAACACATCGAAGAAGCCGGCGTGCACTCGGGCGACAGCGCCTGCTCCCTGCCCCCGTTCTCGCTGCGCGAGGAGACGATCGAAGAGCTGAAGCGCCAGACCGAGGCGATGGCCTTCGCCCTCAACGTTCGCGGGCTGATGAACGTGCAATTCGCCATCGAGGAGCCGCTGTCGGCCTCCCCGCGGGTGTTCGTACTGGAAGTGAACCCGCGCGCCTCGCGCACCGTGCCGTTCGTGGCCAAGACCATCGGCCGGCCGATCGCGGCCATCGCGGCCAAAATCATGGCCGGCGAGCGCCTGGCGGATTTCGGCCTGGCCGAGCAGCCCTACGACCACGTCGCCGTGAAGGAGGCGGTGTTCCCGTTCGCCCGCTTCCCCGGCGTCGACACCGTGCTCGGCCCGGAGATGCGCTCCACCGGCGAGGTGATGGGCCTGGACTGGCGCCGGCCCGGCGAGACCATCGCGCCGGCCTTCGCCCGCGCCTTCATCAAGAGCCAGCTGGGCGGCGGCACCGTGCTGCCCCGCACCGGCTGCGCCTTCGTCTCGGTCAAGGAATCCGACAAGCCGTTCATCGTCGAGCCGGTGCGCCTGCTGGTGCAGAAGGGCTTCAAGGTGATCGCCACCGCCGGCACCTGCGCCTATTTGAAGGGCGAGGGCCTGGAGGTGAGCATGATCAAGAAGGTGCTAGAGGGCCGGCCGAACATCGTCGACGCGATGAAGAACGGCGAGGTGCAGCTGGTGTTCAACACCACCGAGGGCAAGCAGTCGCTGGAGGACTCGTTCTCGCTGCGCCGCACAGCGCTGATGGGCAAGATCCCCTACTACACCACCACCGCCGGCGCCCTGGCCGCGGCCCAGGCCATCGGCCTGGAAGACTCGCTCGAGGTGAGGCCGTTGCAGAGCTACGGCTGAGGAAAAGCCCGGCTCAGGCCGGGTACTTCGCGTTGATCTCCTCGACCAGCGCCGCTTCAGCGACCAGGCGGCCCCCCGCCAGCTGGACCTCGCGGATCGCGCCATCAGCACCGCGCAGCAAACGCGCCGGCTCGCCGAAGTTGCCGAAGGCGCTTGACTGGCTGATGCGCGCTTCGTCGGGGCCGGTCAGGGTCAGTTCGCCCACTTTGAGGACCGGGTTCATCAGGCCAGGCGAAGCGAGCAGCACCTTCTCGCCGATGGAAACCAGGTCAGTGGCGCCCCAGACGCTCCACCAACGGCCGGTCCAGTCGGCCAGGTCGGCGGCCGGCGGGCCATCCTGCTCGGAACGCTTGAGGATGGCCAAGGCGCCGTCCACCCAGAGATTCGAGAGGCCGTCCACGGCGTTGGTCAGACAAGAGATCGACAGATCGCACGAGGGAACAACCAGCGTCCGGGTAATGTAGCCCTGGAACCCGCCGCTGTGCCCGAACCAGTCCCAGTCCTCGAAGCTCCCGCTGATGGTCCCGAGCCCGTAGCCCTGTGGCAGCGGTGACCAGACGTCCTTCCACTGCGGCCGGGCCATCTCGCGGCGGCTGGCGACCGAGAGCACGCTGCGCTCGGCGTTGGGCGAGAGCTGGCCGAAGAAGCGCGCCAGATCCGCCGCGGTGCTGACGAAGCCGGTCGCCGCAGCCAGGGCGTGAGTGGACGCATCGCCGGGGAACACCGGCCGGCGTCCGAGCAGCACCTTGCCCCCGTGCCCGCGGGCCAATCGCGCGCCGGACGGCAGGGGAACGTCGGCGGCGGTCTCGGCCAGGCCGGCGGGCGAGACGATTTCGCGCTCGACCCACACGCGGTAAGGCTCGCCCGTCACCGCCTCGATCACCAGCCCCAGCAGGCCGAAACCGTGGTTGGAATACTTCAGCCGGGTGAGCGCCTCGATCGCTGGCGCGGCCGCCAACTCCGCGCGCAGGGCGCCGGCGTCCAGGAACGGCGCCCGATCGACCCAGTAGCCGCAGTCCGGTCCGTCGCGGACGATGCCGGCCGTATGTGAAAGCAGTTGGGCCAAGGTCGCGCCGGCCACGTCGGGGTGCAAGCCGGCCACGTGGCGGCCGGCGGTGTCCTCCAGCGTCAGGCGGCCCTGTTCCCGCAGCTTCATGATCGCTGTCGCGGTGAAGCTTTTGGAATGCGAGGCGACGCGAAAGCGATGGCGCGGCGTCAGCGCCTCCCTGGCGACCAGATCGGCATGTCCGAACGCCGCCTCCAGGACCACCTCGCCCTTGTACGCGATAGCGATCGCGCAACCCGGCTGATCGCTGGCCCGCATCTGGTAGTCCAGCCAGCGGGGAATGTAGGCCAGGGCCGGTTCCAGCCAGGCGGGGCGATCGGTCATGGCATGGCTCCTTCGGCAAAGGTTGCGCCGAAATGTCTAGCCTGCCGACAGCCGCCCGCCCAGGCCGTCGGCACGAGGCGCTCGAGGTCAGGTCGCTGCAAAGCTGTCACGCCGCAGCCTGGCTCACCAGGTCAGGGCCATCAGCAGCATGTCTTCGGGCCGGCCGCGCAGGTTGATCGCCTTGGTCTTGCGGGCCTCGATGACGAAGCCGAGGCTTTCATAGAGCCGGATGCCGGCGGTATTCCACGCCACACACTCCAGCTCGATCCGGCAGAAGCCTGGCCACTCCCGCGCCGATGCGATCGCCGCCGACAACAGAGTGCGGCCCACCCCGCGCCCCCTCCAGCCCTTGGCGATCGACATGCCGAAGCGGCCCATGTGCCGGTTGTCGGGCCGATCTCCAGCAGAAAAATCGAGCATGCCGATGACCCGGTCGTCGCGCACGGCCAGCAGGATCAGCATCCGCTCGGAAATCTCCGCGCGCAGCACCCACTCGCGCTCGTCCTCCACGGTTGGACAGGTGCGGATCGAAATGGTGTCGAGTTTTTCGGCGATCAACGCGTCCATGTAGTCGACCATGGCCTGCGCATCCATCAGCCGGGCCGGGCGGACCACGACCGTCTGCTCGCAGCGGCTGGCTATCGTCATGCCAACGCTCCCCCGTCGCGCCTTCGCGCTCTGCGAGGCAGCATAACCTCGCTTCGTGGCGCGAGCCTAGATGTTGTCCGTGATCAGCGTTTCGCTTCGGCGCGCGCGAGCCTATTTCAGAGGCGCCGCCTTGGCCGTAAGGAGACGCCCATGCCCGCCTATGCATTCGTCACCCTCGACGTCTTCACCGATCGGAAGTTCGGCGGCAATCCGCTGGCCGTGTTCACTGACGCGCGGGGCCTGAGCGGCGAGCAGATGCAGCAGCTGGCCGCCGAGTTCAATCTCAGCGAGACCACCTTCGTCCTGCCGCCGGAGGACCCGGCGCACGACGCCCGCGTGCGCATCTTCAACCGCACCGCCGAGATGCCCTTTGCGGGCCATCCCAGCGTCGGCACAGGTTTTGTCCTGGCAGCTCGAGGCCACGGGAAGGACGGCGGCCTGACCCTGGAGGTTCCGGCCGGACTGGTCGATGTCCGCATCACCAACAACGGCGCCGGCGCGCCCACTGGCGGGGTGATCGCCGCGCCGCGGCCGCTGGTTCTCGGCCGAACACTGCCGATCGAGGCCGTCGCCGCCTGCGCCGGGCTGGCGCCGGCGGATGTTGTCACCTCCGCCCATGAGCCGATCGAGGCCAGCGTGGGGATCAACTTCTTCTTCGCCGAGGTCAGCGCCGACGCCCTGACCCGCGCCACGCCCGACCTGGCCGCGTTTCGCAACGCCGCAGATGCCCACGGCCTGAACGGGGACCGGCTGGCGCTGCACCTCTACGCGCGCGACGGACAGTCCATCCGCGCCCGGATGTTCGCGCCGCTCTCCGGGACGATCGAGGATCCGGCCACCGGTAGCGCCAATGCAACCTTGGCGGCCTTGCTGGTGTCACTGGGCGACCAGCCGAGCCAGAGCTTCACCATCAGCCAGGGCGTCGAGATGCGCCGGCCCAGCGTCTTGCAGGCCACCGCGCGGCGTGAACCGGACGGCGTCCGGGCCACGGTCGGCGGCGGCTGCGTGATGATGTTCCGAGGCGAGATCGAGCTTTAGACGATCCAGCCTCCACCGGCCAGCTTTGCTTGAGAGAGAACAAAGCAACGCTTGGCGTGCGCATCTAATAAAACTGGAGGCCTCCGGTTCCACAACCCGAATTCGCATCGACGACTTCTCAGATACAACCGAACATATTCTGACCTTCAATGCGTCTAGTATCGATGGAGCATCCAAATGGTCCCGATATTCAAGTCG
>DATAYM010000003.1:0-31811 GCA_036272595.1 Caulobacteraceae bacterium | reverse complement strand
CTAACCGCCCGGAATAGCGCACGTAATTGTCCGGGTTGGCGTACGGAACAGCATCGACCTCGACCAGCTCGGCGCCCATCAGCCGGATGGCGTCCTTCTTCTCCTGGCTCTGGTTGCGCGGGATGACCACGGTGCAGCGGTAGCCGAGGGCGCGGGCGACCATGGCCAGGCCAATGCCGGTGTTCCCCGCCGTGCCCTCGACGATCCGCCCGCCGGGCCGCAGCGTGCCGCGCCGCTCGGCGTCCCGGATGATCCAGAGCGCGGCCCGGTCCTTCACCGACTGGCCGGGATTGAGGAACTCGGCCTTGCCGAGGATCTCGCAGCCGGTGGCTTCGCTGGCGCGGCGCAGGCGGATCAGGGGCGTGTCGCCGATGGCGTCAAGAACGGTGGCTGCGACCATGGCCTTACATCGCGGGCGCGTGGCCGCCGCGCAAGCCCGAAGATCGTGGGGCGAGATCACTCGGCGGCGGCGCGGACGCTCGCCAGCCAGTGCTCGACGCCGATCATGACGGCCTCGGCGTCCTGATAGCCGCGATTGACCACCGCATAAGTCTTGTCGGCGTTCGGCCCGACGATCATCGTCGGGAAGCCGGTGACGCCGGCCCGTTGGGAGATGGCGTAATCGCGCCAGGTCTCGTTCTTCAGCGTCTCGTCGTCGAGATCGGCGACAAAGGCGTCGGCGTCCTCGCCGAACTCGGCGGCCAGCTCGCCGAGCACCGCATATTGGGTCACGTCGCGGTTCTCGGCGTAGAAGGCATGCTGGACCCGGGCCAGGAAGTCGAGCGCGAGCGCCTCGCCGCCGCGGCGCATCCGCACCACCGCCCGCGCCGCCGGATCGGTATCGTAGATGAAGCCCTCCTGGCCGATCAGGCCGTCGCCGAACGGCTGGCCGGTCAGCTCGTGGATCTCATGCCAATGGCTGACCAGGTTGCGCCGGGCTTCCTCCGGCATCGGCGTGGTCGTGCCGGGCCTGAGGCCGCCCATCACCAGCCGCATGGGCAAGACGCCCGCCGTGCGCTCGCGCAACAGCTGAACCACGGGCGAAAACCCCCAGCACCAGGAACACATGGGGTCGGCGAAATAGATGAAATGCAAGCCGTCCATGGGAAGGCTCCGAATGGGTGCGGGAGGTCCAGGGTACGCCTCGCAGCCGAAAGGCCAAGCGTTGGCGTTGGGGCCCGTTACGGCTTGGCCAGGGTCAGCTGCACCACATTGGTGCGGCCGCTGCGGAAGCCGGCTTCGCAATAGCTGAGGTAGAAGCGCCAGAGCTTGCGGAAGCGTTCGTCGAAGCCGAGCGGTGCGACCTCGGTCCAGGCGGCCTCGAACCGTTCGCCCCATTGGCGCAGGGTCTCGGCGTAGGACTGGCCGAAGCGGGCGATGTTGGCCCATTCCAGGCCGGCGCGGTCGGTCTCCTGGCGCAGCCGCTTCTCGCTGCCCAGCATGCCGCCGGGGAAGACGTATTTCTGAATGAAATCAGCCCGCCGACGGTACTCATCGAAGAACTCGTCGCGGATGGTGATGATCTGCAGGCCGGCGCGGCCGCCGGGGGTCAGGGCGTCGCGGATCTTGTCGAAATAGGCCGGCCAGTAGCGCTCGCCGACCGCCTCGAACATCTCGATCGAAGCGACCCGGTCGAACTGCCCCTTGACGTCGCGATAGTCGATCAGTCGGATGTCAGCTTTTTCCGACAAGCCATTATCGAACATGCGCCTTCTGGCGAATTCATACTGTTCGCGCGAGATGGTGACGCCGGTCACCTGCGCCCCCACCTCGCGGGCGGCGAACTCGGCGAAGCCGCCCCAGCCGCAGCCGATCTCCAGCACGTGGTGGCCGGGCTCCAGGCCCATGCCGCGGGCCAGCTCGGCGTATTTGTTCCGCTGCGCCTCGTCCAGCGACTGGCCGTCGCGTTCGAACCAGGCCGACGAATAGGTCATGGTCGGATCCAGCCAGCGCTCGTAGAAGGCGTTGCCCAGGTCGTAATGGGCGTGGATGTTGCGCCGCGAGCCGCTGCGGGTGTTCGAATGCAGCTTGTGGGCAAGGTAGTTGACCACCCGGCTGAGCGGATTGCCGGTGACCAGGCTGGACAGCCGGTCGAAGTTGAGGCTGGCCGACTCCAGCACCGCCGTCAGGTCGGGGGTGTCCCATTCGCCAGCCATGAAGCCCTCGGCGAACCCGATGTCGCCCGCCGCCATCACCCGCCGCATGCAACGGAAGTCATGGACGACAAGGCGGGCGTCCGGCCCAGGCTGGCTGCCCTGGATGGGGATTTCGCGGCCCGAAGGCAGGGCGAAGGTGATCGACCCCCACAACCAGTTGCGGGCGGCGATCTTCAGCGCCGCGCGGAACACCGCCGGCGCCTTGCGCAGGTCCGGCAGGTCGGCGAACACCGCCTCGGTCCTGCGCGTCCGGGTGAGGTCGCTCATGACGCCGCCCCTTCGTTCTTAACCCCGGCCTACAATGTCACGAAGTGCGAAAGGATGCACGACCTACCCTGACACCGTTATGCGGACCGGGCGGGCGGGCCCCACTTGTGTCCGCCAAGCGGCCGCGTCAGTTCTATCGCCGGGCGCGGCGATCGGATCAGCCGGGCGGGAAACACGTTTTCAAGGACGGCGCATGGCTCTGCTGCGGATGAGGAAATGGGACCTGGCGATCGGCGACGGCCAGCCGCTGATGGTCATCGCCGGGCTGAACGTGCTCGAGGACCTCGACCTGGCCATGGAGACCGCGCGGCGGCTGAAGGCCGACACCACCGCGCTCGGCCTGCCGTTCGTCTTCAAGGCCAGTTTCGACAAGGCCAACCGCTCGTCGATCCAGAGCTATCGCGGGCCCGGCCTGGCCCAAGGCCTCGCCATGCTGGCCGAGGTGCGTGACCAGCTGGGCGTGCCGGTCTGCACCGACGTCCACGAGGTCGCCCAGGCCGATCCGGTGTCCGAGGTCGCCGCGGTGATGCAGATTCCCGCCTTCCTCTGCCGCCAGACCGACCTGGTGGTCGCCGCCGCCCGCGCCGTGCAGCGCGAAGGCGGCTGGCTGCATGTCAAGAAGGGCCAGTTCCTGGCTCCGCTGGACGGCCGCAACATCGTCGACAAGGTCAAGGAGGCGGTGGAGACCGATCTGACCATCCTGTGCGAGCGCGGGGTCTCGTTCGGCTACAACAACCTGGTGGTCGACATGCTGGGCATCCCGGTGATGCGGGCGCTGGGCGTGCCGGTGACCATCGACGCCACTCACGCCACCCAGCTGCCGGGCGCCAATCCCAACACCAACGGCGCCTCGGCCGGCGGCCGGCGCGAGGGCGTGCCGACCCTGGCCGCGGCGGCGGTGGCGGCGGGGGCCGACGGCGTCTTCCTGGAGTTCCACCCCGACCCGGACCGGGCCCTGTGCGACGGACCCAGCTGCCTGCCGCTGGACGCCGCCGCGGCCTTGCTGGCCCGTTTGAAGGCGGTGCACGCGGCGGTGCACGCCTAGCCACGGCTTGACGGCGCCGGCATGAGGCCCGACACCCTGGCCCCGCCATGGACCTGATCAGCCTCCAGTCCCTGCTCAGCGCCGCCCGCGGCGCCAAGGTGGCCTGCGTCGGCGACCTGATGGTCGACCGCTTCGTCTATGGCGAAGTCAGCCGCATCTCGGCCGAGGCGCCGATCCCGATCATGAGCCGCACCCGCGAGATCGTCATGCTGGGCGCGGCCGGCAATGTGGCGCGCAACGTCGCCTCCCTGGGCGCCGAGGCGCGGCTGGTCGGGGTGATCGGCAAGGACGGCGCGGCCAACGAGGCCTCGCGCCTGCTGGCCGACGAACTGGGCGTCGAGGGTTTCCTGGTCACCGATCCGGAGCGCCCGACCACGGTCAAGGCCCGCTTCGTCTCCGGCGGCCAGCAGCTGTTGCGCGTCGACGACGAGGCCAGGCGCCCGATCGTCGGCGAGATCGAGGCCCAGCTGATCCGCGCCATCGAGAACGCCGCCGCCGGCGCCGGCGCGATCCTGATCTCCGACTACGGCAAGGGGGTGGTGACCCCGGCGGTGATCGAGGCCTGCCACGCGGCGGCCCGGCGCGAAGGCGCCAGGCTGATCGTCGATTCCAAGGCCCGTTCGTTCGATCGCTACGGCGCCGCCGACCTGGTCAAGCCGAACGCCGCCGAACTGGCCTACGCCACCGACATGCCGACGGGCACGGACGCCGAGGTCGAGGCGGCGCTGGCCCGGGCGCTGGAGCTGTCGCCGTGCAGGGCGGTGCTGGCGACGCGATCGGCCGAGGGCATGTCGCTGGGCGCCCGTGACGGCGTAGCGCGGCATTTCCGCCGCTCGGCGCCGCAGGTCTACGACACCTCCGGCGCCGGCGACACGGTGCTGGCGGCGCTCGGCGCGGCGCTGGCGTCGACGGCCGACCTGGAACAGGCGATCGAGCTGGCGCTGCTGGCGGCCAGCGTGGTGGTGCAGAAGGCCGGCACGGCGACCGCTTCGCCGGACGAGCTGATCGAAGCGGAGGTGGCCGAGCACCAGGCGCCGGCCGAGGCCAAGATCGCCACCCCCGAGCGCATGGTCCGCGAAATCGCCCGCTGGCGCGAACAGGGGTTGAAGATCGGCTTCACCAACGGCTGTTTCGACATCCTGCACCGCGGCCACGTCGCCTATCTGACCCAGGCGCGCGCCTGGTGCGACCGGCTGGTGGTCGGGCTGAACAGCGACCGCTCGGTGCGGGCGCTGAAAGGCGAGGGGCGGCCCGTGAACGACCTGGAATCCCGCGCCCTGGTGCTGGGCGGCCTCGGCGCGGTCGACCTGGTGGTGCCATTCGACGAGGACACGCCGGTAGCGCTGATCGAGGCGGCGCGGCCCGACGTGCTGGTCAAGGGCGCCGACTACAGCGTCGAGGGCGTCGTCGGCCACGACCTGGTCGCGGCCTGGGGCGGCGAGGTCAAGCTGGCGGCCATCGTCGAGGGCTATTCGACCACCGCCGCCATCGCCAAGCTCACCCAGCGCGCATGACCCGCCGCATCGTCTTCGTCACCGGCGGCGCCGGCTTCATCGGCTCGAACATCGCGGCGAAACTGGCCGAGGACCGCGACCTGGACGTGGTGGTCTGCGACCGGCTGCGCGGGGTCGAACTCGGCAAGTGGCGCAACATCGCCAAGCACCCGATCGCCGACTTCGTCGAGCCGGAGGCCATGTTCGACTGGCTGGAGACGCATGTGGGCGACGTCGAGGCGGTGGTGCACATGGGCGCCGTCTCCTCGACCACCGAGCCCGACGCCGACAAGATACTCCAGACTAATTTCGCCCTGTCGCGCGACCTCTACCGCTGGTGCGCCGAGCGCCGGCGGCGGCTGATCTACGCCTCGTCGGCGGCGACCTATGGCGACGGCTCCCAAGGCTTCGCCGACAAGGACGACCTCGACTCGCTGATCGCGCTGCGGCCGCTGAACGCCTATGGCTGGTCGAAGGCGCTGTTCGACATCTTCGCGGTCCGCGAGGCCGCGCGCGGCCATGCGCCGCCGCAGTGGGTGGGCCTGAAGTTCTTCAACGTCTATGGCCCGAACGAGGGTCACAAGGGGTCGATGAAATCGGTCGCCGCGCAGATCTGGCCGAAGGTCGCCGCCGGCGGTGGCGTCAGCCTCTTCAAGTCGCACCGCGAGGGCTATGCCGACGGCGGCCAGCAACGCGACTTCGTCTATGTGCGCGACGCGGCCGACGTGGTCGCCTGGCTGCTGGCCCATGAAGAGGTCGACGGCGTCTACAACCTGGGCTCCGGCAAGGCCCGCTCGTTCAGGGACCTGGCCGAGGCGGTGTTCAAGGCGGTGGGTAAGCCGGCGAAGATCGACTACATCGACACGCCGCCGACGATCCGCGCCCACTATCAATACTTCACGGAAGCCGACATGGGCCGGCTGAAAGCCGCCGGCTATACGGCGCCGCTGACCAGCCTCGAGGATGGGGTCGGCGACTATGTCGGCGCCTATCTGGCGACCGCCGACCCCTACCGCTGAGCTGGGTCGCGGACCCAGCGTCCGTCTCGTGGGGACACTATGAGCGCTCCGGCCTGTTGCCGCCGTTGAAGCGGCCGAACTGCCGGGCCATGGCGACGCTCAGCAGGAACATGCCCAGGCCGAGGGCGGCGACGTCCTTCGTCTCCCGCAGATCGAAGTTCCCGACGCGGCAGACCAGGAGATAGCCGACGACGAGATTGAAGAAGCCCCAAAGCACGTTGACGGTCGAGGAGGAGAGGCCTTGTCCCGGCGGCTTGGCGAACGGGCTCTGGAACGGCCGGCCCATCACACCGCTGACGAAATGCGGAACGGCGTTGGCCAGGAACGCCCCGCCGAACAGATACGACACCAGATCAAGCCACGGCATATCAGGCGCTCCGCTTCGTCAGCATGTCGATGATCTGCTGGCTGGTCCCGGTCTCCCCCAGCCGTGGGAAGATGGCGCCGAGGCTGTAGTCGTGGGCTCCCGGACGCGGGTCGGTCATGGCGTCGATCGCGAGGGTGACGTTGAATCCGGCCTCATAGGCCTGGCGGGCGGTCGACTCGACGCCGGTCCCGGTGGCGACGCCAAGCACGACCACCTGGGTGACGCCGAGCGCCTTCAGCCGCTGCTCGAGGTCGGTGCTGGCGAACGCGCCCCAGGTCCGCTTGGTCACGACGATGTCGTCCGGCTGCGGGTCGAGTTCGGGGATGAAGTCCGTGAAGCCTTCGGCCGGCACGCCGCTGTGGCGTGGGGGCTGCTCCGTGCGGCCCGGCGCCCCGCCGGCGACGTTGATGAGCACGACCGGCAGCCGGCGGGCGCGGAAGGCGCCGATGAGCGCCTTCGCCCGCTCCACCACCTCGCTGACCGGAGGAACGTAGGGCGGGCGGACGATGCCTTTCTGGAGGTCGACGACCAGCAGCGCGGTGTTCGGATCGAGGGTGGTCAGGGTCATGAAGACCGCCTTTCAAAATGCCGACAGGCCCCGCCGGGCCATGAGCTGGCGCGAAGCTCGTCAGTCATCGACGAGCCGCTTCAGCAGTTCGACGGCCGCGGCGAGCTCTTCCTGTTCCGGGGACGACAGATGCGCCTGGATCTTTCGGGCCAGCCAGTCCTGCCGCGCCGCGCGTCCCTCCTGGAACCAGGTGCGGCAGGCCTGGGTCAGCGAAAGCAGGACCTGCCGGCCGTCCAGCGGGTCCGGAGCGCCGCTGACCAGGCCGGCGGTCTCGAGCCCGGCCACGACGGACGCCATCGACTGCGGGCGCATGCCTTCCGCCCGCGCGAGGCTCGACGTGGTGGCCGGACCGTCCTGTTCGAGGCGAAGGAGCGCCGAGACCTGGGACGGCGTGAGGTCTCCGACATTCGCCTGCTCGCGCAAGCGGCGTTTGAGCTTGCCGACAATGGCGCGGAGTTCGGCGGACAAGGCGGAAGCCCGCGCGGCGTGAAGCTGATCTGGATGACCGATCATGCCGTCCTATTCGCAGATATGCAGACCACCTGTAAAGATAGGCTGTACAGTTAATCTGTGATAG
Source organism: Caulobacteraceae bacterium (assembly GCA_036272595.1). Taxonomy (GTDB): domain Bacteria; phylum Pseudomonadota; class Alphaproteobacteria; order Caulobacterales; family Caulobacteraceae; genus Poindextera. Next base: position 24,319 of record DATAYM010000003.1, on the reverse strand, counting down.
GCGGTGTTCCTTTCAGCGCTTGATCGCTCGCTCCGTCGCGCGGCCTCGTGTAACCCTTGCCCGCGTCATGGCCGGACGCGCGCTGAGCTTCAGGGACTGGGTGCGTTTGATCGGGGCGCTGCTGCTCGCCCTGGTCCTCATCGCGGCCCTGCGCTGGCGCCATGACATCGTGCAGGCCACCCTCGACCCCAAGGTGCCGTTCCAGACCTATCGGCGGCCGCCTGCGCCTGATTATTCGGCGGCGATGTCCTGGGCGCTGCTGCCCGCCCAGCCCGCGACCTGGACCGCCGCCGACCCGCCGGCGGACGTGTTCTTCGTCCACCCGACCACCTTCGATGGCGGCCGCGACTGGAATGGACCGATCGACGACGACAAGGCCAATCGCCTGCTGCGTCGGACCATGCTCCCCAACTATGCCGAGCCCTTCGCGCGGGTCGGGCGCATCTTCGCGCCACGCTACCGTCAGGCCAGCCTCTATACCGCCCTGACCCTGCGCGACGACGCCCGCGACGCGCGCAAGTTCGCCTATGGCGACGTCCGCCGCGCCTTCGATGAATTCCTCGACCACTTCAACCAGGGCCGCCCGCTCATCGTGGTCGGAGTGGAGCAGGGCGGCACGCTGGTCGACCGGCTGATGCGCGAGGAGCTCGCCGCGCGGCCGACCCTGATCCGCCGCCTGGTCGCCGTCTATGTCATCGACGCGACGGTGCTCGCGGCCGACCACGGGCCGAACTCGGCGCTGCCGGCCTGCGCCGGACCCGGCGAGCCGCGCTGCATGATCGCCTGGAACCAGGAGTTCGCCTTCGACCAGGCCGACATCCGCGAGGTGTTCGAGCGGTCCCTGGTCTGGGGGCCGGACGACGACCTCGATGTCGTCGCCGGCCGGCCGATCCTGTGCGTCAATCCGCTGCTGGGCGCGCAGAGCAACGCCGTGGCGCCGGCCAGGCTCAATCGCGGCGCCGTCGCCGCCTCCGACATCGAGCCCGGCGCCCGCCCGGCCTTCCTCGGCCGCCAGGTCTCCGCCCAGTGCGTCGACGGCGTGTTGCGGGTCTCTGCCCCGCGTTCGCCAAGCCTGAGGGTGCAGGGCGACTGGCTGGAGCGCCTGAAGGAGCCGGCCTTCAACCTGTTCTACGCCGACGAGGAAACGGACGCCGCGGCCCGTCTGGCCGGTCTTGCCAAGGCGCCCGGCTACGCGCCGCCGACACCGACGGTTCCGGCTCCGCCCGCGCCGGTTCCGCCGGCGCGCTAGCCAGCCCGCTTGCCCGCTTCACCGTTCTTGGCCATACCCGCGCTGGCTAGGCGGATGTGGCGGAACTGGTAGACGCACCAGATTTAGGTTCTGGCGGGGTGACCCGTGGAGGTTCGAGTCCTCTCATCCGCACCATTTTGCTTTGCGCTTGGTCCACGGCGGGGCGCATGACATAAGGGCGCGCGTTTTCCGCCGCCGTATCATCGGCGGCGGCTTACGTTTGGGCTGTAGCGCCATGGCGGCGCTCGTTCTCGTTCGGAAGTTTCAGATGTCGATGCAGATCGTTCAAAAGTCAGGCGAAGGCCTCAGCCGCATCTACGGCGTTTCGATTTCGGCCCAGGATCTGGTGCAGAAGCTCGACGCTCGCATCGCCGAGATCGCGCCGCAGCTGAACCTGAAGGGCTTCCGCCCCGGCAAGGTGCCGGCGGCCCACGTCCGGCGCATCTATGGCCGCTCGATCATGGGCGAGGTGGTCGAACAGACGCTGAGCGAAACCAGCCAGAAGGTGCTGGACGACAACCAGCTGCGCGTCGCCTCGCAGCCGGACCTGAAACCCGAATCCGACATGGACAAGGTGCTGGCCGGCGAAGCCGACCTCGCCTACGAGCTGGCCGTCGAGGTGATGCCCGAGTTCGAGCCGATCGATCCGGCGACGCTGAAGCTGGTGCGGCCGGTGCACGAGCCCACTGAAAAGGATATCGATGCGTCCCTGGCCGAGCTGGCCCAGCAGGCGCGCACCTATGAGCCGCGCACCGGCAAGAGCGTCAAAGCCAAGTCCGGCGACCAGCTGGTGATCGACTTCGTGGGCCGCGTCGACGGCGAGGAATTCGAGGGCGGCAAGGCCGAGGACGCGCGGCTGGTGCTCGGCGACGGCCGCTTCATTCCAGGCTTCGAGGAACAGCTGATCGGCGTCGCGCCCGGCGCCGAGAAGACCATCAAGGTGACCTTCCCAGCCGACTATCCGGCCGCCAATCTGCGGGCCAAGGACGCCGAGTTCGACGTCGTGGTCAAGGAAATCGAGGCCCCGGTGGAGGCGGCGATGGACGACGAGTTCGCCAAGCGCCTCGGCATGAGCGACCTTGAGGCGCTGCGCGCGGCGCTGAAGAGCCAGCTGGAAAACGAATACGGCCAGGCCTCGCGCTATCGGCTGAAGCGCGCGCTGCTGGACGCGCTGGATTCGGGTCACGACTTCGGCCTGCCGCCGCGGATGGTCGAGGCCGAGTTCGAGGTGATCTGGCGCCAGGTGCTGGCCGACCAGGCCGAGGGCGGCCTGTCGCCGGAGGACGAGGGCAAGTCGGAAGACCAGCTGAAGGCCGAGTACCGCAAGATCGCCGAGCGCCGCGTGCGCCTGGGCCTGGTCCTGGCCGAGATCGGTCGCAAGCACGAGATCACCGTCACCGATGACGAACTCGCCCAGGCCATGCGCGCCGAGGCCATGCGCTATCGCGGCCAGGAGCAGCAGGTGTTCGACCAGCTGCGCCAGAGCCCCAACGCCCAGGCGACGCTGCGTGCGCCGGTCTATGAGGACAAGGTCGTCGACCTGCTGTTCAGCCTGGCCCAGATCACCGATAAAAACGTCTCCAAGGAAGACCTGCTGAAGGACGACGATCTGCCGGAAGCCTACGGCGCGGCGTCCGACGACGAGGCCAAGCCGGAAAAAGCCGCCAAGCCGGCGAAGACGGCCAAGGCGAAGGCCGAGCCTGAACCGGCCGCCGAAGCGGCTGAACCCGAGCCGGCCAAGGCCGAACCCGCCAAGGCGGCGAAGGCGAAGAAGGCGACGCCCGCCGCGGCCGAGCCGGCCAAGGCCGACGCCAAGCCGGCGAAAGCCGAAACGAAACCGGCCAAGGCGGCCCCCAAGGCCGCCCAGGCTGAACCGGCGAAGGCTGAGCCAGCGAAGGCTGAACCGGCCGAAAAGGCCCCCGCCAAGGCGAAAGCCGGCAAGACCAAGAGCTGAAGACTTCGCTCACCTCCGCGCAGGGCAAAAAAGCCTGGATTCCCGCCCACGGGAACGGGCGGATGGGGCTGGTCCCGGGCCCGCTCGAGATGGGCTCCTTGCAACCGGGGCTCCGCCACGCGATATCGGGGCCCTGGCATCACGAGCGCCAAGCCGGCGCCGCAAGAAAAGGTAATCCATCCATGCGCGATCCTGTGTCCACCGCCATGAACCTCGTGCCCATGGTGGTCGAGCAGTCGAGCCGCGGCGAGCGCGCCTTCGACATCTTCTCGCGTCTTCTGCGCGAGCGGGTGGTCTTCCTGAACGGCCCCATCGACGACGGCGTCTCGGCGCTCATCTGCGCCCAGTTGCTGTTCCTGGAAGCCGAAAACCCGAAGAAGCAGATCGACATGTACATCAACTCGCCGGGCGGGATGGTGCACTCCGGCTTCGCGATCTACGACACCATGCAGTACATCAAGAGCCCGGTCTCGACCCTGTGCATGGGCATGGCGGCGTCCATGGGCTCCTTCCTGCTGATGGCCGGCGAGCCCGGCCAGCGCATCGCCTTGCCGAACGCGCGGGTCATGCTGCACCAGCCTTCGGGCGGCTTCTCCGGCCAGGCCTCGGACATCGAGCGCCATGCCGAGGACATCATCCGCACCAAGCGCCGGCTGAACGAGCTCTACGCCAAGCATTGCGGCCGCACCTACGAGGAGGTCGAGCGCACCCTCGACCGCGACCACTTCATGAGCGCCGAGGAAGCCCAGGCCTGGGGCATCGTCGACCGGGTCGATTCCGCTCGCGAACTCGGCGCCAAGGACGACTGAACCCGCGCGTTGGGGGCGCGCAGCGATGTCCGGATCTCTGAGCACGTGCGCGCGCCTCGCCGGCGCAACCATCCTGGCCGCCGCCGCGGCGTCGGGCGCCGCCGCGGGAACCGTGCAGCTGCGCACCCCGCCGCCCATCGCGCCGGACAACGCGGCGCTGCCGCGCATCGCCGCGCCGGCGACGCCGCAGACCGCGCGCATCAACGCCTCGCTGGCCAGGATCGACCAGACCTGGCGCGGCTTCATGAAGGACTGCCTCGGCCACGGCAAAGCCTCCGAAGTGCAATTGAACCGCTCGGTCGAGGTCACCCTGGCCGGACCGCGCTACGTCAGCATCGTCGCGCACGATTCGGAGTGGTGCGACGGCGCCAACAACCCCAGCAACAGCGCCCTGGCGCTGGTCTACGACCTGGACGCCGGCAAGCCGGTCGACTGGAAGGCGCTTCTGGGACCCAGGCTGGTCGCGACTGAAGCCCTGGACAACAGTTCGGACGGCACGACCATCGGGACCATCGCCGGGCCGGCCTTGCAGGCGCTCTACGTCGCCGCGGTCAAGGCCGACCCCGACATCAAGGGCGACAAGGACTGGTGGAGCGGCTGCTCCGAGGCGCTGACCGATCCGTCGCTGGCCTTCGTCGCCTGGCCCGACGCGAAGAAGGCCGGGCTGGTGGTGACGCCGTCGGGCCTGCCGCACGTGGTCACCGCCTGCGCCGAGGACGAGGTGATCCCGCTGTCCAGGCTACGCGCCGACGGCGCCGATCCGGGCTTCATCGCCGCCATCGCGGCCGGCGGCTAGGCCAGGCTGGCCCTGGCGCGTTCGTAGAGCGCCGCCCGCGCTTCGGGCGCATCGACATTGATCCGGTCGAAGTCCCCGCCGTCGGCGGCCCGTATGTCGGCGAACAGGCCGGCGGCATCCTCGTGGAAGTGCAGGAAGGCGCGCGACTTCACATAGAAGATGCCGCGCGAGCGCTCCTTCAGTCCAGGCAGCTGGCGCAGCTTCGCCAGCAGCGGCTCGAGTTTGTCGAGGGCGACGGTCGTGGCGTGTTTCATCGCGTCCTCTTGAAAAGTCCAAAGTCTGAGATATCTGCCCAATTATCGGCGATCGACGGGCCTTCGCCAACTCGCGAGGCAACCGAACGGCCCCCTCGATCGTTGAGCGAAACTTGTCGGGAATCATTCGGGTCGGGTCGGCGTCTCATGCAAGCCCTGTTCGGGTCATTTTGGGCGCTGCGCGTCGGGGTGATTCTGCTCATCCTGATGATGGCCGCCATCGTCCACTACCGTGGCCAGGTGCGGCTGAAGTTCGCCCGCCAGCTCGGCGACCATTCCACCTTCACCGCCCCCTATAATCTCCTGGTCTACGCCTTCTCGCGCGCGTCGAACCGGCCGTTCCTGGACCCGGCCGACTATCCGGAGCTGCGCGTGCTCACCGACAACTGGCAGGTGTTCCGCGAGGAAGGCCTCAAGCTGCTGGAGCAGGGCAGGGTGACGGCGTCGACCGGCGACAACGACATCGGCTTCCACACCTTTTTCCGCCGCGGCTGGACCCGGTTCTACCTCAAGTGGTACGGCGATCCGCTGGCGTCGGCCGAACAGTGGTGCCCCCGCTCGGTCGAGCTGCTGAAGCGCGCGCCGAGCGTCCATGGCGCCATGTTCGCCGCCCTGCCGCCCGAGGGCCGGCTCGGCCGCCACCGCGACCCCTTCGCCGGGAGCGTCCGCTATCACCTTGGCCTGATCACCAGCAACGACGACCGCTGCTGGATCGAGGTGGACGGCCAGCGCCGCCACTGGCGCGACGGTCAGCCGATGATGTTCGACGAGACCTACGTCCACGAGGCCTACAATGGCTGGGACCAGACGCGGCTGGTGCTGTTCTGCGACGTCGAGCGGCCGCTGGCGCAGCCGATGGCGGCGCTGAACCACTGGATGACCCGCAACGTCATGCGCGCCACCCGCACCCAGAATGTTGACGGCGAGCCGATCGGGGCGATCAACCGCTTCTACGGCCGCATCGCCAGCATGATCGCCAGCGGCAAGGCGCTGAAGGCGCGCAATCGCCAGCTCTACTACGCGCTGAAGACCGTGGTGATCGTCGCCTTGGTGACCGTGCTGATCGCGCCCTGGTGAGGGCGGCCCGCGCGTTTCAGGGCGTGCCTTGGAAGACCTTCAGGCCGCGCTCCTCGGCCATGGCCAGCATCTCGCGATCGCCGTCTGAATCGCCATAGGCGGCCTCCAGGCGCATGTCGGGGCCGAACTCGGCCTTCAGCCGCCGCACCTTCTCCGCGCCCCGGCAGTTCTCCCCGTCCAGCCGGCCGGTCAGCCGGTCCTTGTCGTCATAGGCCAGCCGCGTGGCTATCAGCACGTCGGCGCCCAGGCCGCGCGCGAACGGCTGGACGATCTCCTCGGGGGAGGCGCTGACGATGACCAGCCGCGCGCCCCGCTCGCGCCAGCGGGCCCAGGCGCGCAGGGCGTCGGGACGCAGCATCCGCCGCGCATGGCCCTCGGCGAATTTGCGCGCGGCGTCCTCGAGTTCCGCGCGCGGCGTCCCGCCGAGGAAGCGGCCGATCGCGGCGGCCTTCAGCCGTCCCCTGTCCCGATCCCGCACATAGCGCGCCAGCGCCGGCGCCAGCGTGGCCCAGCCGGCCAGGTAGCGGACCAGGCCGACCCGCCAGCGCAGAAAGCTCCGGAAGCTGTCGTGGACGGTCAAGGTTCCGTCGAAATCGAAGGCCACGATCGGTCGATAAACCGACTCGCCCTGGCGCAGGTCGCCTGCGTCACCCATCTTTGTTCCTGGCTGCCGATCGAGCATAAGTGTTGGAGGAATGCCGCAGTGCGGCTTTGTCACGCGCCCGAGTCGCATCGTAACGCTTGTGATCGGGCGACGGATCGGGGAATGTCAAGGATTAGACAACCCGCGGCGCGTATCCTGCATGGTCTGGCGGGAACGGCCGGACGGGGGCGACGTTGGCCCGGATTGGGCGTACAGCGTCGAGGAGTGAGGCGAACATGACGAAAGCCGCGAGCGGCGACACCAAGAGCACGCTGTATTGCTCCTTCTGCGGCAAGAGCCAGCATGAGGTTCGCAAGCTTATCGCGGGCCCGACTGTGTTCATCTGCGATGAGTGCGTCGAATTGTGCATGGATATCATCCGTGAAGAGCACAAGATCGCGTTCGTCAAATCCAAGGATGGCGTTCCGACACCTAAGGAAATCCGCGAAGTTCTCGACGACTATGTGATCGGGCAAGATCACGCCAAGAAGGTCTTGGCCGTCGCCGTGCACAACCACTACAAGCGGCTGAACCACGCGGCGAAGAACAACGACGTCGAACTGGCCAAATCCAACATCCTGCTGATCGGCCCGACGGGCACCGGCAAGACCCTGCTGGCCCAGACCCTGGCGCGAATCATCGACGTGCCGTTCACCATGGCCGACGCCACCACCCTCACCGAAGCCGGCTATGTCGGCGAGGATGTGGAAAACATCATCCTGAAGCTGCTGCAGTCGGCCGACTACAATGTCGAGCGGGCCCAGCGCGGCATTGTCTATATCGACGAGGTCGACAAGATCAGCCGCAAGTCCGACAACCCCTCCATCACCCGCGACGTCTCGGGCGAGGGCGTCCAGCAGGCGCTGCTGAAGATCATGGAAGGCACCATCGCCTCGGTGCCTCCGCAGGGCGGTCGCAAGCATCCGCAGCAGGAGTTCCTGCAGGTCGACACCACCAACATCCTGTTCATCTGCGGCGGCGCCTTTTCCGGCCTCGAGAAGATCATCGCCAGCCGTGGCAAGGGCACTTCGATCGGCTTCGGCGCCACCGTCTCCGATCCCGAGGAGCGGCGCACCGGCGAGATTCTGCGCGGCGTCGAGCCCGACGACCTGCAGCGTTTCGGCCTGATCCCCGAATTCATCGGCCGCCTGCCGGTGCTGGCGACCCTGGAGGATCTCGACGAGGAAGCCCTGGTCACCATCCTGACCGAGCCGAAGAACGCCTTCGTCAAGCAGTACCAGCGCCTGTTCGACATGGAGAATGTCGGCCTGACCTTCACCGACGACGCGCTCAAGGCCATCGCCCGCAAGGCCATCGGCCGCAAGACCGGCGCGCGCGGCCTGCGTTCGATCATGGAGAGCATCCTGCTCGAGACCATGTTCGAACTGCCGACCTACGAGGCGGTCGAGGAGGTGGTGGTCAATGTCGAGGCCGTCGAAGGCCGCGCCCAGCCGCTGGTGATCTACTCCGAACGCCGCAACGACAAGGGCGGTGCGGCCTAGGGATTCAGGCTCAGATCCGCCGGCCCAGCCAGGCGGCGATGTTTTCCACGTAGCGGCGGGTGTCGGCCAGCACGCCGGGGTCGCGGATCACCGCGTCCGCCGGCGTCTCGGTGACGAAGCTGGGCTTGCCCAGGCGCGGGTCCCAGTTGAAGTCGCAGAGGTGGTGGAAGCTGGAATCGGCCACCGCGCGGCCGCGGCCCGGACCCTCGATGGCGACGGCGATATTGAAGCGCGCGCCGGTCACCTTGCTGGTCCCGACCGCGATCACCGCCGCATAGTCCTTCAACGGCGGCGGCACGCCCACCTCGCCCTCGTGCGGGTGGGAGGGCAGGCGGGTGATCGGCTCGCCGGAGGCGCGGCGCACGATCGGGTGCGAGGGCTCGGGCGTCTCGATGGTCTGGACGTCGCCGTTGTCGCCGCTGTGGTAGTTGGGCCAGTCGATGCTGGGCGTGCCGGTGTCGTCGCGGCGGCAACGCGCCGCGTCGGGGTCGGGATTGACGCTGTGGAAATGCTGCGCCTGGCCGATGGAGCCGAGCTTGGTCAGGCAGGCGCCCAGGTCCTGATGGTCGCGGGTGAGCAACACGCCGCGGCCGGCCTGCTGCGCCGCTTCGATGTGCGCCGCGTCGGTCTCGGTCAGCGCGCCGACCACGTCCACCGCCAGCAGCCAGAGCTGGTCGAAGCCGTCCTCGGCGAAGGCGGTCAGATCGACGTCGTTCCCGGCCGCGTCTTCCTCCCGATCGCGCGCCGTCACCGCATAGAGCGGCTCGCCGTCGTCGCCGCGCAGCGAGCGGAGATGCCCGGTCAGCCTGGAGAAGCGGCCGACATGCCAATCGTCCTCGACCGGCCCGATGGTGGTCTTCAGGAGCAGCCGCTGGCTGGCGCGCATCGCATTCGTCCCCTGGGCGTTTCAAGCCTGCCTTGCATATCGGCGATCCTCGGCGAAATTCCAGCCACCGGATGGGTATTGATCCCCCGCAAACGGCGGCCGCGGCCCGTGACGCTTGAATGAACCCCCTAAACCATCCACATAAACCCGTGACAAAACCGCCTCTGTTGGGCGGCCGGGGTGTCCGACTCGGCGCATCGTCGAGTGATGGGGCCCCGGGATAAGCCGGTGCTCACGTAAAAGGCCGGCCAGGAGCATGCATCATGTCTGAGTCCCCCGAGACCAAGCCAGCGCCTGAAATGAGGGTGCTGCCCGTCCTGCCGCTGCGCAACATCGTGGTCTATCCGCACATGGTCGCGCCGCTGTTCGTCGGCCGAGACAAGACCGTGCGCGCGCTCGAAGAGGCGATGCGCGGCGACAAGTCCATCCTGCTCGTCACCCAGAAGAAGGAGGACGAGGACGACCCCGCCACCGACTCCATCTACGAGGTCGGCGTCGTCGCCACCGTGCTGCAGCTGCTGAAGCTGCCGGACGGGACGGTCAAGGTTCTGGTGGAAGGCCAGCGGCGCGCCGCTGTGCTGAAGTACACCGCCGAGACCGAATTCTACCAGGCCGAGGTCGCCGACCTGCCGGAAACCGGCGGCGCCGAGCACGAGGCCGAGGCCCTGTCGCGCGCGGTGGTCGATCAGTTCGAGAACTACGTCAAACTGAACAAGAAGGTGCAGCCCGAAGCCCTGGCTTCGCTGCCGCAGATCACCGATCCGAGCGAGCTGGCCGATCGCATCGCCTCGCACCTCTCGGTCAAGATCGTCGACCGCCAGCAGCTGCTTGAAACCACCGACGTGGTGAAGCGGCTGGAGCGCGTCTACGCGCTGATGGAAGGCGAGATCAGCGTGCTGCAGGTCGAGAAGAAGATCCGCAGCCGGGTCAAGCGCCAGATGGAGAAGACCCAGCGCGAATATTACCTGAACGAGCAGATGAAGGCGATCCAGCGCGAGCTGGGCGAGCCCGACGACTCGCGCGACGAACTGCTCGAGCTGGAAAAGCGCATCAAGAAGACCAAATTCACCAAGGAGGCGCGGGTCAAGGCCGAGGCGGAGCTGAAGAAGCTGCGCAACATGAGCCCGATGTCGGCCGAGAGCACGGTGGTGCGCAACTACCTCGACTGGATGCTGTCCATCCCGTGGGGCAAGTCCAAGTCCAAGCCGATCGACCTGCCCAAGGCCGAACAGATCCTCGAGGACGACCACTACGGCCTGGAAAAGGTCAAGGAGCGCATCCTGGAATACCTGGCCGTTCAGGCCCGGACCGGTTCGCTGAAGGGCCCGATCCTCTGCCTGGTCGGCCCTCCGGGCGTCGGCAAGACCTCGCTCGGCCGCTCGATCGCCCAGGCGACCGGCCGCGAGTTCGTGCGCCTGTCGCTCGGCGGCGTGCGCGACGAGGCCGAGATCCGTGGTCACCGGCGGACCTATATCGGCTCCATGCCCGGCAAGATCATCCAGTCGATGAAGAAGGCCAAGACCACCAACACCTTCTTCCTGCTGGACGAGATCGACAAGCTGGGCGCGGACTGGCGCGGGGATCCGTCTTCGGCGCTGCTGGAAGTGCTCGACCCGGAACAGAACTCGACCTTCAACGACCACTATCTGGAGGTCGACTACGATCTGTCGAACGTGATGTTCGTCACCACGGCCAACTCGCTGAACATGGCGCAGCCGCTGCTGGACCGGATGGAGATCATCCGCCTGCCCGGCTACACCGAGGACGAGAAGGTCGAGATCGCCAAGCGCCACCTCCTGCCCAAACTGGCCGCCAACCACGGCCTGAAGGACGGCGAGTGGATCGTGCCGGACGAGTCCATCCGCGACCTGATCCGCTACTACACCCGCGAAGCCGGCGTGCGGTCGCTGGAGCGGGAGCTGGGCAATCTGGCGCGCAAGACGGTCCGCGACCTTCAGCGGGAGAATGCGCTGTCGATCACCGTCGATGAGAAGCGGCTGGCCGACTATGCCGGCGTGCGCCGCTTCCACCACGGCGAAACCGACGAGGTCGACCAGGTCGGCATCGTCACCGGCCTGGCCTACACCGACTTCGGCGGCGACATCCTGACCATCGAGGCGGTGAAGATGCCCGGCCGGGGCCGCATGTCGATCACCGGCAACCTGAAGGATGTGATGAAGGAGTCGATCTCGGCGGCCAATTCCTACGTGCGGGCCCTCTCGCCGCACTTCGGGATCAAGCCGACCCTGTTCGAGAAGACCGACGTGCACATCCACGTGCCCGAAGGCGCGACGCCCAAGGACGGCCCGTCCGCCGGCGTGGCGATGGCGGTGGCGATGATCAGCGTTCTGACCGGCGTGCCGGTGCGCGGCGACGTGGCCATGACCGGTGAGATCACGCTGCGCGGCCGGGTTCTGCCGATCGGCGGCTTGAAGGAGAAGCTGCTGGCGGCGCTGCGTTCGGGCGTGAAAGAGGTGCTGATCCCGAAGGAGAACGAGAAGGATCTGGCCGAGGTGCCGGAGAACGTGAAGTCGGCGCTGAGCATCATCCCGGTCACGACCGTCGATGAAGCGCTTTCTTTCGCGCTCGCCGGACCGCTCACCCCGATCGAGTGGAACGAGGACGACGCCCCTCCGGTGGCGCCCTTAACGGTTGAGGAATTGGACGCCGAGACCGTTGTCACCCATTAAATCAACCTGAACAGTGTTAACTTGAGCGGCGCCGGGCCTTCCGGCGCCGCTCTTGTTTGACGGGGCGCTTTTCGCCCGCTCATAATGATTCATGGCGGGCGACGATGATCGGGGAAAGCCGCCGATGCAAAGGGTTGGGAGACATCAATGACCAAGGCCGAACTGATTTCCGCGATCGCGGAAAAGGCGGGGCTAAACAAGAACCAGTCCAGGGACGCGCTGGAGGCGTTTTTGAGTTCAGTGACGGACTCGCTGAAGTCCGGCAAGGAAGTGCGGCTGGTCGGGTTTGGCAGCTTCGTGCCCGTGGCCCGCAAGGCCGGCACGGCGCGCAATCCGCGCACCGGCGAGACGGTGAAGCGTCCGGCCTCCAAGACGGCGCGGTTCCGCGTCGGCGAGGGGCTCAAGTCCGCCTTGAACTAAGGCGCGATCTCGGCTGAAGAGATGGGGCGGTCCGCGCGGCGAGCGGGTCGCCCCTTTTTGCGTGCGCCAAGGCGATTGGCGGCGGACGGGCAGGGCGGCTAGCTCAGCTGGTCAGAGCGTCTGGTTTACACCCAGAAGGTCGGGGGTTCGAACCCCTCGCCGCCCACCAATCAGACTTCTCCCAGGGGGAGAAGGAGGGGCCCATCGCGTAGCGATGGGAGGATGAGGGGTTGCGGCGGTTCAGAATGAGTCTTGTCCGGTGAGGCCGCAACCCCTCACCCTCCCGCTGGCCTTCGGCCGCGGGCCCCTCCCTCTCCCTCTGGGAGAGGTTTAAGGGAAGAATGGCGCGAATGACGGGACTTGAACCCGCGACCTCCGGCGTGACAGGCCGGCGCTCTAACCAACTGAGCTACATCCGCATCGTGGCCTTCGCCCTCCATGGAGGAGCCGCCGCGCGAGGGGCGTGACGTAGGCGTGGCGGCTTTGCCTGTCAACAATAAGGGCGCCGGTTCGGCATTGTTCCAAATGCGGCCGCCGAGCGTTTGAACCCCCGGCGCCCATGGGCTACAACGCCCGCCGACTCCTTCCCCGCTCCCCACGGGATTTCGAATGAACGCGTTTCTGCTCCAGTACCTGCCGATCGTGATCTTCTTCGCCATCGCCGCGGTGTTGGGCTCGCTGTTCGTGATCGGTTCGCTCCTGCTGGCGCCCTCGGCGCCCGACCCGGAGAAGAATTCGGCCTACGAGTGCGGCTTCAACGCCTTCGACGACGCGCGCATGAAGTTCGACGTGCGATTCTACCTGGTCTCGATCCTCTTCATCATCTTCGACCTCGAGGTCGCCTTCCTGTTTCCCTGGGCCGTGGCGCTGACCAAGCTGCCGCACCAGACCGAGGTCTTCGCCTTCTGGTCGATGATGACCTTCCTCGGCGTCCTGACCGTCGGCTTCATCTACGAATGGAAGAAGGGCGCGCTCGAATGGGAGTAGCCGTGACCGCAAGCCCCGATCCCTATTTCGAGGGCGTCTCCGCCCAGCTCGCCGACAAGGGGTTCGTCACCACCGGCCTGGACGAGCTGATCACCTGGGCGCGCACCGGCTCGCTGATGCCGATGACCTTCGGCCTGGCCTGCTGCGCCATCGAGATGATGCAGGCCCTGACCCCGCGCTACGACCTTGAGCGGTTCGGCTTCGCCCCGCGCGGTAGCCCACGGCAGTCGGACGTGATGATCGTCGCCGGCACCCTGACCAACAAGATGGCTCCGGCGCTGCGCAAGGTCTACGACCAGATGCCCGAGCCGCGCTACGTCATCTCCATGGGCTCCTGCGCCAACGGCGGCGGCTACTACTATTTCAGCTACTCGGTGGTGCGCGGCTGCGACCGGGTGGTGCCGGTGGACATCTATGTGCCCGGCTGCCCGCCGACCGCCGAGGCGCTGGTCTATGGCGTGCTGCAGCTGCAGAAGAAGATCCGCCGCACCGGGACCATCGAACGATGAGCTTCGCCGTCGCCGACGATGTGCTGACCGCGCTCGGGGAACGCCTGCAGGCCAACAGCCAGGGCGCGGTCACCGGCTTTACGGTGGCCTTCGGCGACCTGACCCTGGACGCCGATCGAAGCCGCATCGTCCAGGTGCTGACCGCGCTGCGCGACGACGCCCAGACGCCCTTCCAGCAGTTGATCGACCTGACCGCCATCGACTATCCCGAGCGGGCCAGGCGCTTCGACGTGGTCTATCTGCTGCTGTCCATGACCGCCAACCGACGGGTGCGGATCAAGATCCAGGCCGGCGAGAGCGAGCCGGTGGACACCGTCACCGGCGTCTATCCTTGCGCCGACTGGTACGAGCGCGAGACCTTCGACATGTTCGGCATCCCCTTCGATGGGCACCCGGACCTGCGCCGCATCCTCACCGACTACGGTTTCCAGGGGCATCCGCTGCGCAAGGACTTCCCGATGACCGGCTATGTCGAGGTCCGCTACGACGACGAGCAGAAGCGGGTGGTCTACGAGCCGGTGAAGATCACCCAGTTCCGCGCCTTCGACTTCCTCTCGCCCTGGGAAGGCGCAGACTACGTGCTGCCGGGCGACGAAAAAGCGGAGGCCAAGTGATGGCCGACGACGCCCGCCTGGTTCCGGAGTCCTCCGAATCCGCCGCCACCGAGGGTCCGCGCAAGTTCTCGCTGAACTTCGGGCCGCAGCATCCGGCCGCCCACGGCGTGCTGCGCATGGTGCTGGAGCTGGACGGAGAGGTGGTCGAGCGGGTCGATCCGCACATCGGCCTTCTGCACCGGGGCACCGAAAAGCTGATGGAGGCCCGCACCTACCTCCAGAACATCCCGTATTTCGACCGGCTCGACTACGTCTGCCCGATGAACCAGGAGCACGCCTTCTGCCTGGCCATCGAGAAGCTGCTGGACATCGAGATCCCCAGGCGCGCCTCGCTGATCCGCGTGCTTTATTGCGAGATCGGCCGCATCCTGAACCACATCCTCAACATCACCACCCAGGCCATGGACGTCGGCGCCTGGACCCTGCCGACCTGGGGGTTCGAGGAACGGGAAAAGCTCATGGTCTTCTATGAGCGCGCCTGCGGGGCCCGGCTGCACTCCAACTATTTCCGCCCCGGCGGCGTGCACCAGGACCTGACCCCCTCGCTGATCGACGACATCGAGGCCTGGTGCGGAACCTATCCGCGCCGGCTCGAGGACATGAGCGGCCTGATCACCGACAACCGCATCTTCAAGCAGCGCAACGTCAATATCGGCCTGGTCACCCGCGAGGAGGCCTTCGCCTGGGGCTTCACCGGCGTGATGCTGCGCGGCTCCGGCATCGCCTGGGACCTGCGCCGCAACCAGCCCTACGAGTGCTATGACGAGCTGGAGTTCGACATCCCGCTCGGCGTCAACGGCGACTGCTACGACCGCTATCTCTGCCGCATGGAGGAGATGCGCCAGTCGCTGCGCATCATGCGCCAGTGCATCGACCTGTTGCGCAAGACGCCCGGCCCGGTGCTGGTCGAAGACAACAAGGTCGCGCCGCCGCGCCGCGCCGAGATGAAGCGGTCGATGGAAGCGCTGATCCACCACTTCAAGCTCTACACCGAGGGCTTCCACACCCCGGCCGGCGACGTCTACGCCTATGTCGAGGCGCCGAAGGGCGAGTTCGGCGTCTATCTGGTCTCCGACGGGACCAACAAGCCCTATCGCTGCAAGATCCGCGCGCCGAGCTATCCGCACCTGTCGGCCATGGACTGGATGAACCGCGGCCACATGCTGGCCGACGTCGCGGCGGTGCTGGGCTCGCTCGACATCGTCTTCGGGGAGATCGACCGGTGAGCGTACGCCGTCTGGCCAAGCAGCAGCCCGCCAGCTTCGCCTTTTCCGAGACGACGCTGGCGGCGGCCAAGGCCTGGATCGCCAAGTATCCGCAAGGCCGCCAGCAGTCGGCGGTGATCCCGGTGCTGTGGCTGGTGCAGAAGCAGGAGGGCTGGGTCTCCGAGCCGGCCATCCGCGCCGTCGGCGAGCTGCTGGGGATGGCGACCATCCGCGTGCTCGAGGTCGTCACCTTCTACACCATGTTCGAGCTGGAGCCGGTCGGCGACGTGGCGCTGATCCAGGTCTGCGGCACCACCCCCTGCATGCTGCGGGGGGCGGGCGAGCTGATGGCGGTGTGCAAGGCCAAGATCGGCGAGAAAGATCATCGCTCGGCCGACGGCAAATTCTCGTGGGAAGAGGTCGAGTGCCTTGGCGCCTGCGTCAACGCGCCCATGGCCCAGATCAACGACTATTATTACGAGGATCTGACGGCCGAGAGCCTGGCGCAGATCATCGACGATTTCGCCGCCGGCAAGTCGCCCAAGCCCGGCTCCTATGCCGGCCGCCACAGCTCCGAGCCGGCCGGCGGGGCGCAGACCCTGACCGATCCGGCCCTCTATGACGGCTCGGCCGCCAAGCCGATCGCCAGGCTGCCCAACGCGCCGGAGCCGGCCGCATGACTGGCGAACTCGAGGTCTTCCGCGCCGAGCTGCGGGCCGCCGGCCAGCCCTGGAGCCGGCTGGGCATCTGGCTGGCGGGCGCGGGCATGCTGCTGCTGGTCGGGGCGCAGCTGATGGGCCAGATCGCGCCGATCGCGCCCTATTTCTTCACCGTGCTCGGCCTGTCGCTGGTTTTGCTGGCGGTCGGCTGGGCGAGCCTGCTGGCCGCCTTCCTGAAGCGCCGCCAGTGGGCCAAGGCGCATCCGCTGATTTTGCCGGGCCTCAGCGGGACCGGCCACGGGACGAGCGAAGCGTGATGGCCGGCATACTGGAAGACAAGGACCGCATCTTCACCAACCTCTACGGCCTGCAGGATTGGCGGCTGGAGGCGGCGAAGCAGCGCGGGGCCTGGAACGCCACCGCCGACATGCTGAGCATGGGCGGTCCCTGGCTGATCGACCAGATCAAGAATTCCGGCCTGCGCGGCCGCGGCGGCGCCGGCTTCGGCACCGGCTTGAAGTGGTCGTTCATGCCCAAGGTGCTGAACCCCGAACGGCCCCACTACCTAGTGGTCAACGCCGACGAGTCCGAGCCCGGCACCTGCAAGGACCGGGAGATCATGCGGCACGATCCGCATCTCTTCATCGAAGGCTGCCTGATCGCCAGCTTCGCCATGCAGGCCCACGTCTGCTACATCTATGTGCGCGGCGAATATGTGCGCGAGCGCGAGGTGCTGCAGGCCGCCATCGACGAAGCCTACGCCGCCAGGCTGATCGGCAAGGGCAATATCCACGGCTGGGACTTCGACTGCTACGTCCACCACGGCGCCGGCGCCTATATCTGCGGCGAAGAGACGGCGCTGCTGGAAAGCCTCGAAGGCAAGAAGGGCCAGCCGCGGCTGAAACCCCCGTTCCCGGCCGGCGCCGGCGTCTATGGCTGCCCGACCACGGTCAACAACGTCGAATCCATCGCCGTCGTCGGCACGATCCTGCGGCGCGGCGCCGAGTGGTTCGCCGGCTTCGGGCGGCCGAACAACACCGGCACCAAGCTGATGTGCATTTCCGGCCACGTCGAGCGGCCGTGCAACGTCGAAGAGGTGATGTCGATCCCGCTGCGCCAGTTGCTCGAGGACCACGCCGGCGGCGTGCGCGGCGGCTGGGGCAATCTGAAGGCCGTCATCCCCGGCGGCTCGTCGGTGCGCATGATCCCGGCCGAAGAGGCCGAGACCGCGCTGATGGACTTCGACAGCCTGGCGGCGCTGAAGTCCGGCCTCGGCACCGCGGCGGTGATTGTGATGGACAAGTCCACCGACCTGGTCCGCGCCATCGCCCGCATCGCCTATTTCTACAAGCACGAGAGCTGCGGCCAGTGCACGCCCTGCCGCGAAGGCACCGGCTGGATGTGGCGGGTGCTGGAGCGCATGGCGGATGGCCAGGCCGAACCCGGCGACATCGACACCCTGCTGGATGTCGCCAGCCAGGTCGAGGGCCACACCATCTGCGCGCTCGGCGACGCCGCCGCCTGGCCGATCCAGGGTCTGTTCCGGCACTTCCGCCCCGAGATCGAGGCCCGCATCGCCAGCTACCGCTCCCGCCGCCCCCACGTGCAGGGCGCGACCCTGGTGGCCGCGGAGTAGGGGAGATGGCCGAGCTGCTCGCCGACCGGGACCGCATCTTCACCAACCTCTACGGCCTGCAGGACTGGCGGCTGGAGGCGGCGAAGTCGCGCGGAGCCTGGAACGGCGTCGATCAGATGATCGCGGCCGGCCCGGACTGGATCATCGAGCAGATCAAGGCCTCCGGCCTGCGCGGCCGCGGCGGCGGCGGCTTCATCACCGGCGTGAAATGGTCGCTGATGCCGAAGGAGGACGACGGCGGCGCCCGCTATCTGGTGGTCAACGCCGATGAGTCCGAGCCGGGCGCCTGCAAGGACCGCCAGATGGTCGGCGGCGACCCGCACCTGGTCATCGAGGGCGCCTTCCTGGCCAGCTACGCCATCCGCGCCCACAACGCCTTCGTCTACATCCGCGGCGAGTGTGTCGCCGAGCGCGAACGGCTGCAGGCGGCGGTGGAAGAGGCCGAGGTGGCGCGGCTGATCGGCAAGGACAACATCTTCGGCTGGGACTTCCACCTGGTCGTCCATCACGGCGCCGGCGCCTATATCTGCGGCGACGAGACCGCCATGCTGGAGAGCCTGGAGGGCAAGAAGGGCCAGCCCCGGCTGAAACCCCCATTTCCGGCCAACGCCGGGGTCTATGGCCGCCCGACCACGGTCAACAACGTCGAATCCATCGCCGTCGTCGGCACGATCCTGCGCCGGGGGGCCGAGTGGTTTTCTGGTTTCGGCCGGCCGAACAACGCCGGGACCAAGCTGATGTCGGGCTGCGGTCATCTGGCTCGGCCGCGGGTGGTCGAGGAAGCCATGTCGATCCCGATGCGGACCCTGATCGAGACCCATTTCGGCGGCGTGCGCGGCGGCTGGGGAAATCTGAAGGCGGTCATTCCCGGCGGCGCCTCATCGCCGATGATCACGGCCGAACAGGCCGAGATCATGCTGATGGACTACGAGTCCCCGCGCGAATTCAAGTCGATGCTCGGCACCGCGACCATGATCGTCATGGACAAGTCCACCGACCTGGTCCGCGCCGTCGCCCGCATAAGCTACTTCTTCAAGCACGAGAGTTGCGGCCAGTGCACCCCGTGCCGCGAGGGCACGGGCTGGATGTGGCGTGTGATGCAGCGGATGGCCGACGGCGACGCCGATCCGGCCGAGATCGACCTTCTGCTGGACGTCGCCTCCGACATCGAGGGCCACACCATCTGCGGCCTCGGCGATGCGGCGGCCTGGCCGATCCAAGGGTTGTTCCGCCACTTCCGCCACGAGATCGAGGACCGCATCCTCAGCTATCGCGCCCGGCGGCCGCATGTGCGGGGCGCGGCCCTGATCGCGGCGGAGTAGCCGATGCGCGGCAAAGTGCTGGCCTATGACGACCTCGGCGGAACCGGGCTGATCAGCGGCGACGACGGCCAGCGCTATCCGTTCGTACGCGGCGCGCTGCAGGGCGGCGTCCGCGCCGTAGTCCCCGGAACCGAGGTCGATTTCCAGCTGGAAGACGGCAAGGCGGCCAGCGTCTATGTGGTCGCCTTCGGGGTCGAGAAAAGCCGCATCGTCGCGGCGATCCTGGCCGTCTTCGTCGGCCACTGGGGCATCCACAAGTTCTACCTGGGCAAGATCAACGCCGGCGTCATCATGCTGCTCCTGGGCACGGTGGGCTGGCTCCTGATCATCCCGGCGGTGGTCAACTGGGTCATCGCCTTCATCGAATTCATCATCTATCTGACCAAGTCCGATCAGGAATTTTACCAGGAATACGTGGCGGGAGACCGGTCGTGGTTTTGAGGCGCGACAGGTCCAAATCCTCGTCTTGCGGCGGAGTGCGCGAATAATGCCTACGGCCAAGGTCAACGGGGTTCCGGTCGAGTTCCAGGCCGGCATGACGGTGCTGCAGGTGGCGGAGCTCGCCGGCGAGGAGATTCCGCGCTTCTGCTACCACGAGCGGCTGTCGATCGCCGGCAACTGCCGCATGTGCCTGGTCGAGGTGAAGCCGGGGCCGCCGAAGCCGCAGGCGAGCTGCGCCCTGCCGGCCGCCGAGAACCAGGAGATCTTCACCAACACGCCGATGGTGAAGAAGGCCCGCGAGGGGGTGATGGAGTTCCTGCTCATCAATCACCCGCTGGACTGCCCGATCTGCGACCAGGGCGGCGAGTGCGACCTGCAGGACCAGTCCATGGGCTTCGGCCGCGATTCCACCCGCTACGGGGAGAACAAGCGCGCGGTCGAAGAGAAGTTCATGGGGCCGCTGATCAAGACGGTGATGACCCGCTGCATCCAGTGCACCCGCTGCGTGCGCTTCATCAGCGAAGTGGGCGGCCAGTCCGAGATCGGCCTGATCAGCCGCGGCGAGGACGTCGAGATCACCACCTATCTGGAGCAGGCGGTGACCAGCGAGCTTTCCGGCAACGTCATCGACCTTTGCCCGGTGGGGGCCTTGACCTCGAAGCCCTACGCCTTCGAGGCGCGGCCGTGGGAACTGGCCAAGACCGAAAGCGTCGACGTCATGGACGCCATGGGCTGCGCCATCCGCGTCGATTCGCGCGCCAACGAGGTGATGCGAGTGCTGCCGCGCACCAATGACGAGATCAATGAGGAGTGGATCTCCGACAAGACCCGCTATGCCTGCGACGGGCTGATGCGCCAGCGGCTGGACCGCCCCTATCTGCGCGAAGGCGGCAAGCTGCGCGCCGCGACCTGGGGCGAAGCCTTCGCGGCGGTGGCGGCGAAGATCAAGGCGGCCTCGTCCGACCGGATCGGGGTGATCGCCGGCGACCTGCAGGACGCCGAATCGATGAAGGCGGCGCTGGATCTGTTCGGCGGCCTCGGCGTGAAGAACCTGGATTGCCGCCAGGACGGCGCGCGCATCGGCGAGGGGCCGCGCGAAAGCTGGCTGTTCAACTCGACCATCGCCGGGTTGGACGAGTGCGATGCGCTGCTGCTGGTCGGGACCAATCCGCGCCTGGAGGCGCCGGTGCTGAACGCCCGCATCCGCAAGAACTGGCTGTGGCGTGACCTGAAGGTCGGGCTGATCGGCGAGCGCGCCGACCTGACCTATCCCTATGCGCATCTGGGCGCCGGCCCGGGCTCGCTGGCCGAACTCGGCAAGGGCGAGAGCGATTTCGCCAAGGCGCTGGCGGCGGCGTCGAAGCCGGCCGTCATCCTGGGGGCCGGAGCCCTGGCGCGCGAGGACGGCGCGGCGGTGCTGGCGCTGGCGGCGGAGCTGGCCGGCAAGGTCGGCGTGATCGCCGAGGGCTGGAACGGCTTCAACGTGCTGCACGGGGCGGCCAGCCGCGTCGGCGGGCTCGACATGGGCTTCGTGCCGCGCGATGGGGGCCTTGCCGCCGGCGAGATGGTCAAGCCGGGCGCCCTCGACGTGCTGGTGCTGCTGGGCGCCGACGAGATCGACCTTTCGGCCAGCGACGCCTTCGTCGTCTATCTCGGAACCCACGGCGACGCCGGCGCCCACCGCGCCGACGTGATCCTGCCCGCCGCCGCCTATACCGAGAAGGACGGCCTCTACGTCAACACCGAGGGCCGGCCGCAGTTCGGCGAACGGGCGGTCTTTCCCAAGGGCGAGGCGCGCGAGGACTGGGCGATCTTGCGGGCCCTCAGCGAGCGACTGGACGCGACCTTACCCTACGACACGCTGGAACAGCTCAGGACCAGGCTCTATGCCGACCATCCGAGCTTCGGCCAGGTCGACCACGCGCCCGGCGGCGGCCCGCTGGACCTGGCGGCCGTCGGGACCAAGGGCGAGGTTTCCGATGCGCCTTTCACCTGTCCGATCAAAGACTTCTACTTCACCAACCCGATCGCGCGGGCGAGCGTGACCATGGCGGAATGCTCCGCCAGCGTCGCCGCGGCGCGGGCTCAGAAGATCGCGGCGGAGTAGGGCCATGGGCGCGACATCCTTCTGGACCACCCCCGGCGGCTGGACGCTGCTGACCGTCGCCCAGATCCTGCTGGTCGCCGTCTGCGTGCTGCTGTCGGTGGTCGTGGTGCTCTATGCCGACCGGAAGATCTGGGCCGGCGTGCAGATGCGCAAAGGCCCCAACGTGGTCGGCCCGTTCGGCACGCTGCAGCTGTTCGCCGACGCGCTGAAGTTCCTGCTCAAGGAAATCGTCATCCCCGACGGCGCCGACAAGCTGATCTTCCTCCTGGCGCCGGTGTTCACGGTCATGCTCGCGCTGGGCGGCTGGGCGGCGATCCCGTTCGCGCCCGGCTGGGTGGTGTCGAACATCAATGTCGGGGTGCTCTACCTGTTTGCCGTCTCCTC
Source organism: Caulobacteraceae bacterium (assembly GCA_036272595.1). Lineage (GTDB taxonomy): Bacteria > Pseudomonadota > Alphaproteobacteria > Caulobacterales > Caulobacteraceae > Poindextera. Next base: position 2,175 of record DATAYM010000003.1, on the reverse strand, counting down.
GCTCGGCGTCTATGGCGTCATCATGGGCGGCTGGGCGTCCAACTCGAAATACCCCTTCCTTGGCGCGCTGCGCTCGGCGGCGCAGATGGTCTCCTACGAGGTCTCCATCGGCTTCGTCATCGTCACGGTGATCGTGCTGACCGGCTCGATGAACCTGCAGACCATCGTCGCCAAGCAGGCGGGCGGCTTCTGGAACTGGAACGTGCTCGGCGGCGGCGGGGGCTGGCGGAACCTGATCATGACGGTGGTGATGCTGCCGATGGCGGTGGTCTTCTTCGTCTCGTCCCTGGCCGAGACCAACCGGCCGCCGTTCGACCTTTCCGAAGCCGAGTCCGAGCTGGTCGCCGGCTACCAGGTCGAATATTCCGCCACGCCCTATCTGCTGTTCATGATGGGCGAGTACATCAACATCATCCTGCTCTGCGGCCTGATCACCATCCTGTTCTTCGGCGGCTGGCAGGCGCCGTTCCCGACGCCGTTCCTGAAGGATTGGGCGCCGACCGCGGCCAGCTTTTTCGGGCTGGTCATGTTCGCCATCAAGATCGGCTTCTTTTTCTTCATGTTCGCCATGGTCAAGGCGGTCGTGCCTCGCTACCGCTACGACCAGCTGATGCGGCTGGGCTGGAAGGTCTTCCTGCCGACCTCGCTGGTCGCGGTGGTGCTGGTCGGCGCCTGGCGCGTTTTCGGGGGCTGAGAAAGGTTCGCTCATGAGTTTCGCCGCCCGCATCAACCAGGCTGTCAGAGGCGCCGCCCTGATGGACTTCGCCGGCGCCCTCGGCCTGGCGCTCCAGCACATCTGGGAGCCGAAGGTCACGGTGCAGTTCCCCTTCGAGCGCAACCCGCTGTCGCCGCGCTTCCGCGGCGAGCATGCCCTGCGCCGCTATCCGAACGGCGAGGAGCGCTGCATCGCCTGCAAGCTGTGCGAGGCGATCTGCCCGGCCCAGGCCATCTATATCGAGGCCGAGCCGCGCGACGACGGCTCGCGGCGCACCACCCGCTACGACATCGACATGGTCAAATGCATCTATTGCGGCCTCTGCCAGGAGGCCTGCCCGGTGGACGCCATCGTCGAGGGGCCGAACAGCGATTTCGCGGTCGAAACCCGCGAGGAACTCTACTACGACAAGCAGCGCCTGCTCGATAACGGCGACCGTTGGGAGCGGCAGCTGGCGAAGAATCTGGAACTGGATGCGCCCTATCGTTAAGAGGGGCGCGACTCGAGCTCAGGACTGATCGAGGCGGCGCGGCGCGTCCCTTTCGAACGTGAGTGATTAGGGGAGCGTGGACGGCAAATGGCCTTGCAGGCGATCGCCTTCTACATCTTGGCGGCGGCGACCTTGGGCGCGGGATTGCTGGTGATCTCGGCCAGGAATCCCGTGCACTCTGTGCTGTTCCTGATCGCCGCCTTCTTCTCGGCGGCGGGGCTGTTCGTGCTGCTTGGCGCCGAGTTCCTGGCCATGATTCTGGTGGTGGTCTATGTCGGCGCGGTGGCGGTGCTGTTCCTGTTCGTGGTGATGATGCTGGACATCGATTTCGCCGCGCTCAGGGCCGGATTCTCCCGTTATCTGCCGGTCGGCGCCGTGGTGGCGATCGTGCTGGTGGTCGAAATGGTGGCCGTATCGGTCGGCGTCGCCCAGCGCGGCGCGGCGGCCGGCAACCTGCCGATGGCGCCCACCTCCGTGACCAATGCCGAGGCGATCGGGCGGGTGCTCTACACCGACTATGTCTACTTCTTCCAGGCGGCGGGGATGATCCTGCTGGTGGCCATGATCGGCGCCATCGTGCTGACCCTGCGCCACCGGGCCGGCGTACGCCGCCAGAGCATCGTCGACCAGACCGCGCGCACGCCCGCCGCCGGCATGCGGCTGGTGCAGATCAAGAGCGGAGAGGGCCTGAGCGAATGACCGTGGGCCTTGCGCAGTACCTGGCGGTCGCCGCCATCCTGTTCACCATCGGGGTGCTGGGCATCTTCGTGAACCGCAAGAACGTCATCATCATCCTGATGTCGATCGAACTGATCCTGCTCGCGGTCAACCTGAACTTTGTCGCCTTCTCGGCCGTCCATAACGACCTCGCCGGCCAGGTCATGGCGATGTTTGTGCTGACCGTCGCGGCGGCGGAGGCGGCGATTGGCTTGGCCATCGTCGTCATCTACTTCCGCAATCGCGGGTCGAT
>DATAYM010000002.1:0-72631 GCA_036272595.1 Caulobacteraceae bacterium | reverse complement strand
ACCGTCAGGTCGACCGCTGCGCCGCCGCGCTGCGCCAGGCCGGCGTCGAGCGCGGCGATCGCGTCGCCATGCTGACCACGCCGCGGCCGGAGTTCGCCATCGTGCTGATGGCGACGCAACGGATCGGCGGCGTCTGGGTGGGGCTCAACACCCGCTACCGGCTGCCGGAGCTGACCTACATCCTGCAGGACTGCGCGCCGCGCATGCTGATCTCGGTCGGCGAGACGCCGGAGGCTCGCCGCTTCGAACCCGACCTGCGCGAGATCGGCGCCGTTGCAAGCGGGCCGAGCGAGATCGTCACCTTTCCCGAAGCCTTGCCGGGCGTCGGACGGTCGTTGGAGCAATTCATCGACGCCGCGGAGGATTTCCCGCTTCGACCGGCCGCGGCGGCGGCCGACGACGCGACGGTGATCGTCTACACTTCGGGCACCACCGGACGGCCGAAGGGGGCGCTGCTGGCGCATCGCAACCTGATCTACTGCTACGAACAGGTCAGCCGCTCGTTCGCCGGCAAGGAGCACCTGCGCGAGGGCCTGCGCATCCTTTGCAACCTGCCGCCCAACCACATCGGCTGCATCTCGGAAATGCTCGGCAATGCGATCATTCGCGGCGGAACGGTGGTGTTCGCCGAACGGTTCGATCCGGCCGAGGCGCTGGCGCTGATCGCCGGCGAGCGCATCACCCTGTTCGGCGGCGTGCCGGTGATGCTGGAGACGATGTTCGCCGATCCCGCCTTCGCCAGCGCGGACCTGTCCAGCGTGCGGATGATCGGCTGGGGCGGGGCGCCGGCGGCGCGCGACCTGGTCGGCCGCATGATGCGGACCGGTGCGCACCTGTTCACCAACTACGGACTCACCGAAGGCGGCGCGGTGGTCAGCGCGACGCCGCCGGCCTACGACATCGACAACCTGTGCGACACGGTCGGCCGCCCCGACGACAGCGCCGATCACCGCATCGTCGATGACGACGGGCGCGACGCGGCGGCGGGGGAACAGGGCGAGATCTGGCTGCGCGGAGCGGGGGTCTTCCTGGGCTATTGGAACAATCCCGAGGCGACTACCGCGGCGATGACCGCCGACGGCTGGCTGCGCACCAGCGACATGGCCCTCGCTCGCCCCGACGGCGCCTGGGTGCTGAAGGGCCGCAAGGCCGACATGTTCAAGTCGGGCGGTTTCAACGTCTATCCACGCGAGATCGAACTGGCGCTCGAGGAGCATCCCGACATCGCCTATTCAGCGGTGATCGCCGTCCCGGACGACCGCTATTTCGAAGTGGGGGCGGCCTTCGTCGTCCCCAAGCCGGATTGCGCCCCGTCGCTGGAAAGCTTGAATGTTTTCCTCCGCGACCGGCTGGCCAACTACAAGATCCCGAAGACCATCCAGATTCGCGACGCCTTGCCGATGCTGCCCATCGGCAAGGTCGACAAGGCCGCCCTGCGCGAGGCGGTGGCGGCCGGCTGACGCACCCCGCCGGCGCCGGCGAGGCCTGGATTTCTCCGGACGCGCAGCGGATTGTGGCTTGGTTCGCGACTCGCGAGGCGGGACCTTTCCATGGGCGACTTCAGTTTCGACCTCGGTGGGCGGACGGTTCTGGTCACCGGCGCCTCGTCCGGGCTGGGCGCGCGGTTCGCCCGGGTTCTGGCCGGGAGCGGAGCCAGGGTGGCGATCGCCGCCCGCCGCGCCGACCGGCTCGACGCGCTAGCCGCCGAGATCGGGGCAAGCGGCGGCCAGGTCGTCGCCGTCGCCATGGACGTGGCCGATGAGGCCTCGACCATCGCCGCCTTCGACGCCGTCGAGCAGGCCTTCGGGCCGGTCGACAGCGTCATCGCCAATGCCGGCATGAACCTCGAAGGCGCGGTGCTCGACCTGGATGTCGCCGATTTCGACGCGATCATGGCGGTCAATGTCCGCGGGGTGTTCCTGACCGTGCGCGAGGCGGCGCGGCGGATGATCGCCGCCGGCGCCCCGGAGCGGCGGCATGGCCGGATCGTGACCATGTCCTCGATCACCGCCGCCAGCGTCTCGCCAGGCGTGGCGGTTTACAGCGCGTCGAAGGCCGCCATCCAGCAGCTCAGCCGGGTGCTGGCCCGCGACTGGGCCAACAAGGGCGTCAATATCAACAGCCTCTGCCCCGGCTATATCGAGACGGAGCTGAACACCGACTGGTTCCAGACCGACCTGGGCAAGCGGCAGATTTCCCGGTGGCCAAGGCGCGCGTTGATGCCCGAGGATTCGCTCGACGCCATGATGCTCTACCTGGCCTCCGACGCCAGCGCCCATGTGACCGGCTCTTCCTTCGTGATCGACGATGGACAATCGATGTAGCGATCGTCTCCTATGACGGCGCATCGCCGATCCGGCGTGTCATCCGCGCAAAGCCACCCCCGGAGCCCCCATGCCATCCAGACACCTGGTCGACCCCGAAGTCCTCGTCCTGATCGAGCAGTTTCCGCGCCTCGAGCTCGACTACCAGACGCTGGTTCAGACCCGCGCGGCCATGCTGGCCATGCGCACCGCCCATCCGGCAGCCGACCCCGAGGTCGTGGTGACCGAGCGTCTCATTCCCGGTCCCGCCGGCGCGCCCGACGTGCGGGTGATGATTTCCGCATCGAAGAGCGAGGGCGAAAACCGGCCCGGCGTCCTGCACGTCCACGGCGGCGGCTACGTCCTCGGCTCGGCGGAGATGACCCTTCCGACCGACGCCGCCTATGTCACCCGCATGGACGCGGTGGTGGTCTCGGTCGACTACCGGCTGGCGCCGGAGACCCCGCATCCCGGACCGGTGGAGGACTGTTACGCGGCGCTGGCCTGGCTGCACGCCCATGCCGGCGATCTGGGCGTCGATGCGGGCCGCGTCGCGGTCACCGGCGAGAGCGCCGGCGGCGGTCTGGCCGCGGCGCTGGTGCTGCTGGCGCGCGACCGGGGCGAGTTTCCCGTCGCCTTCCAGCACCTGATCTTCCCGATGCTCGACGACCGCACCGTGCTCGAGGCCGATCCGTCGCCTTACGTCGGCCAGTTCGTCTGGACCCGCGAGGCCAACCGGTTCGGCTGGGCCTCGCTGCTGGGTCAGGAGCCCGGCGGCGCGGAAATCTCGCCCTACGCCTCGCCGGCGCGGGCCACGGACCTGGCCGGCCTGCCGCCGACCTTCATCATGTGCGGGGCGCTCGACCTCTTCATCGAGGAGGACATGGACTACGCGCGCCGGCTGATCCGCGCCGGCGTGCCCACCGAACTGCACGTCTATCCCGGCGCGCCGCACGGCTTCACCATGGTCGAAGGCGCCGCCGTCTCGAAGCGCAACTTCCACGAATCCATGGGCGCGATGCAGCGCGCACTTGCGCCGGCGGCGGGCTCAGCCTGAGGCGTACTGGGCGCGCAGGGCCTTCTTGTCCGGCTTGCCAAGCCCGCTGAGCGGGATGCTCTCGGCGAACACCACCGACTTGGGCGCCTGCACCGCGCCCTTGCGGTCGCGCACCAGCGCGATCAGTTCGGCCTCGGAGACCGCCGCGCCGGCGCGAAGGACCACGATCGCCTTCACCGCCTCGCCCCAGCGCTCATGCGGCTGACCGATCACTGCGGCGGCGGCCACCGCCGGATGCGAGGACAGCACGTCCTCGATCTCGCGCGGGAAGACGTTGAAACCGCCGGTGACGATCATGTCCTTCTTGCGGTCGACGATCCGCAGGAACCCGTCCGGGTCGCGCACGGCGATGTCGCCGGTGTGCAGCCAGCCGCCCTCAAAGGCTTCGCTGGTCTGTTCGGGCTTGTTGAGGTAACCGCTCATCACCAGCGGGCCCTGGACGCAAATCTCGCCGGGCTCGCCGTCGGGTGCAGGCTGCTGACGCTCATCGAGCAACGCGACCCTGACCCAGGGCACGGGACGGCCGCAGGAGGCTAACCGGTTCAGGTCGTTCGGATCGTGCTCGGCCCGCCGCATCACCGTGACCGACATCGGCGCCTCGGCTTGGCCGTAGAACTGGAAGAAGATCGGGCCGAACCGCTCGATGGCTTCCTTCAGCCGGGTCGGCGAGATCGACGAGGCTCCGTAGTAGATGACCTCCAGGCTCGAAAGGTCGTAGTCGCCCAGGCGCGGATGGTCGAGCAGGGCGTAGATCATGGTCGGCACCATGAGCACGCAGGTGATGCGGTAGGTCTGGATCGCCTCAAGCACCGCGCCGGGCTCGAAGCCCGGCAGCACCACCATAGAGCCGCCCCTGATCATGGTCGGCAGGAAGACCGCGCCTCCGGCATGGCTCAGCGGCGTGCAGACCAGCTGGCGGATGGCGTCGGGCCACTCCCACTCCTTGAGCAGGATGTCCAGCGCCGTCGCGGCATAGCGCGCCGAACCCATGATCGCCTTGGGCTTGCCGGTGGTGCCGCCGGAATAGCTCAGGCGCACGATGGCTTCCGGATCGGTCTCCACCGGCCGCAACGGCGCCGGCGCGAAGGCCGCAGCCAGGGCGGTCAGGTCGTCGCCGACCTCGGTCGGTCCGAGCGCCAGCAGATGCTCCAGGCGCGGCGAGCGCCGGCGCAACTCGGCCGCCTGGTCCTGGTAATAGGCAGGGTCGAAGATCAGGGCCTGCATCCCGGCGTCCTCGACCATGTAGGCCAGGTCGTCGACCGACCCCATCGGATGCAGGGCCACCAGGCAGACATCGACGAAGGCCAGGGCACCGTTGACGAAAAGCACCTCGGGCCGATTGCGCGACAAAAGGCCCACCCGCGCCCCCGCCGCCAGGCCGAGGCCGTTGAGCGCCTGGGCGTAGCGGCTGATCACGTCGCGGTATTCGCCGGCGGTGACCACCCTGCCCGTCTCGTTGAACGTCACCACCGGCCGGTCGAGATCGAACGACAGGGCGTGCAGCAGGAGATCGCCGGCCGAAAGGCTGGCGGACAGGCTCGCGGAGGGCGGCATCAAGCCCAGGGATTACGGCCGGCGCCGGTGAAGGCCTTGACCTTCTCCGGGTCCGTGCCGGTCTTGGCGTCGATCGGATAGAGCGAATTCATCCCGATCAGCTGGGCGAATTCGGGCCCGTTGCGCTGCACGACCGGCTCGGGAATCTCTCTGCGGAAGTCGCGGACCTGCTTCATGTAGCTGCGGCAGAAGGCCATGATCAGGTTGACGCGCAGGCCGTCCTGGTTGCGCGGATAGCTGCCGTGCCAGGTGGTGCCGCCCCAGATGATCAGCGAGCCGGCCGGGCATTCCACCGGCACTGCGCGGACTGGCGCGTCGTTGCTGAGGAAGTTCTCCTCGTAAGGCAGCGGCATGCGGCCGAACCGGTGGCTGCCCGGCACCATGGCCAGGGCGCCATTGTCGCGGGTGTAGTCGGTCAGCGCCCAGGTGATGTTGATCACCTGCTGGTAGGGCGGCAGCGGCGGCGGCGTGCCGGCCTGGTCGATATGCAGCATGTGGGTGGGTGTCGGGTCCGACCGCTTGATCAGCGCCACGGCGTCGGAGAGCAGCACGCTGCGGCCGCAGAGATAGCGGGCCATGGTGTAGACGATCGGGTTCATCACCGCCTGTTCGAAGGCGGTATCCTCGCCGAGCAGCGACCAGTGGGTGGCCAGCGGCCGGTCGCCCTCCAAGCTGCCGGTGGCGAGCCGGTCGGGGTCGATCCGGTGGCCGGTGCGCCGCTCGTGGACGTCCAGGATGGCTTGGCGCAGCCGCGCGTGGAACTCCGGCGGGGCGACCTTTTCCGGCGGCAGCACGGTGAAGCCGAAGGCGTCCAGCTCGGCGACGCACTGCTCCAGGTCATTGGCCCGGACATCGGCGTAGATGTCATTCAGGTCGGCCGTGGTTTCCCAGTGTTCCAGCTTCATCGGGTTTCTCCCTGCAGGATGGCGATGCGGGCGGTGGTCGTGGAGTCCGCGAGCTCGGGCGGCCTACGATCCGCCCAGGGCTGCGCGGATTCAAGCTGGGCGGCGAGGCGCAGCAGCTCAGCCTCGCCGGCGGCGCGGCCGACGAACTGGATGCCGATGGGAACTCCGTCGTCGCTCCAGGCCAGCGGGACCGACATGGCCGGGTGGCCGGTGGCGTTGAACAGCTGGGTGTTGGGGCCGAAATCGTAGAACTTGGCGACCAGCTCGGCGAGGTCGCCAAGCTCGCCCTTCAGCATGCCGACGGGGATCGGCAGCCGGCCGAGTGTGGAGAGCAGCAACACGTCATAGCGGTCGCGCCAGGCGGCGACGCGGCGGGCGATGGCGTGAATGGTCTGCACCGCCATGGCGTACTGGACGCCGCTGACGCCCTTGCCCAGCTCGTAAAGCTTCCGGGTCAGGGGCTCGATCTCGCCCCTGCCGATCGGCCGGCCGCGGCGTTCCGCCTCCCGCTCCAGCGTGACGGCAAGCGAGGCGCAGCTGAGCTGGGTCGTGGCCGGGGTCAGCGCCTCCAGCCCGGGCGGCAGCACGATCTCCTCGACGTCGTGGCCAAGGCTCTCGCACAGCGCCGCCGCCGCGCGGACCCCGGCTGCGCAAGGAGCGGCCATGTCACTGCCGTTCAGGTTCCGGGTCAGCATGCCGATGCGCAGCCGCCCAGGCGCGCGGCCGGCCTCGTCGGCGAAAGGCGTCTCAGGTTTCGGCAGCCAGTACGGATCGCCGAGCTGCGGCTCGCAGCTGACATCGAGCAGGGCGGCACTGTCGCGGACCGAGCGGGTCAGGGCGTGCAGCACGGTCAGGCCGCCCCACCCCTCCCCGCCCGGCGCCATGGAAACGCGGCCGCGCGAGGGTTTCAGGCCGAACAGGCCGCAACAGGAGGCCGGGATGCGGATGGAGCCGCCGGCGTCGCTGGCCTGGGCGGCCGGGACGATGCCGGCCGCGACCGCCGAGGCCGAGCCGCCGGACGAGCCCCCGCAGGTCAGGCCGAGGTTCCAGGGATTGAGCGTTGCGCCGAACAGGGCCGGCTCGGTGACGCCGACCAGGCCGAATTCCGGCGTATTGGCCTTGCCGAAGATGTTGAGGCCGGCGCGCTTGTAGGCGGCGACCAGGGCGCTGTCCTCCTGCGCCACCACTTCGGCCAGGACGTGCGAACCGCCGCTGGTGACCACGCCGGCCATCTGGGTGGTCACGTCCTTCAGCAGGAACGGGACTCCGGCGAACGGTCCGTTCGGCAGCCCGTCCGCGATCGCCCGCCGCGCCTGCGGCTCCAAGTTCGACACCACCGCGTTGAGGGTTGGATTGACCTCGTCCAACCGCGCCATGGCGCAGTCGAGCAGCTCAGCCGGGCTGACATCGCGTCTGGCCACCAGTTCGGCCAAGCCGGTCGCATCGTAACTCTGGTATTCGGATACTTCCATGGATCGGGCCGCCGCCTCTCTGGACCCGTGCTGCCGGCACGGCATCGGGTCCTATCGCAGACCCCTCAGGCGCGGGAATCCGCCACCGCGGGCGGCGCGGCTGCACCGATCAGGCGGTCAGCTCCACCATCATGTCATGAAGGCCGGAGAACGCGGGCGGGAAGTGCGAGGTGTCGCCCTGGCGCATGAAGCGTCCATCGCTCACGCCTTTGGCAAGATACGCCTCCAGCGCCCCGCGGCTCGATGCGTCCAGTCGCCAGTGCGTCAGCGGCACGAGGAACGCGTAGTCGGCCACGACCTTGCTGTCGGTGTCGTCGGCCTCCGTCTCCTCGAAATGCGCCGTCCCGTCGCTGACGCGGCAATGCCAGGCCAGCACCCCCGTCCCGTGCCGATCGAGGTGTGCGGGAACCCCGGTGAACACCTCGCAGAGGCTGAGCCTTGTCGCCGGATCGGCCCGGCTCGCGCAATCCTGCAGGGCCGCATGGAGAGCGGCCATCCAGGCCGGGCTGGCGAATTCGAACGTTGTTTTCGGCATCAGGCGCTCGGCGCAAACTGGGCGCGCGCGACCGCGGCGATCTTCGCGCCCTCGGGCCCTTCTGTCTTGTAGCCCTGCCAGGCGTTGCGGCCCAGGAGATTGGCGAGCTCGGGCCCATATCGATCGAACAGCGCCGGCGGCACGTCGTCGAAATTCTCCGCCGGGAGCATGTAGTTGCGGCAGAAGGCGAACACCGCGTGTGCGCGCAGCTCCGGCGTCGTCTTCGGATAGGTTCCATGCCAGGTGTTGCCGCCGAATACGATCAGCGAGCCGGCCTTGGCCTCCACGGGGATGCAGTTGTCCTCGGCCGACCCACCCATGACCTTCGGAAGCTCGCTGGGCAGCGGGTGGCGGCAGTAGCGATGGCTGCCCGGCACGATGCCGAAGGTGCCGGCCGCCTCGGTGTAGTCCGTCAGGATCCAGCTGATGTTGAGGATCTGCCCGAAGGGATAGAGCGGCGGGGGCGCGCCGGCGGTGTCGATGTGAATGGGCGTGGAGGTGGCCTTTCCCCTCTTGACGAAGGAAGCCGTGGTGAAGGCGCGGCAGCTGGCGCCGAGAAGATAGCGCGCGATGGTCAGCGTCACCGGATGCATCAGGCCCTCGGCGAACACCTCGTCCTGCATGATCGTCGAATAGAGGATGCGGGAGTAGTCCGCGTTGGCGCCGGCCGGCGCGCTCTTCCGCCTGCCCGACGCTTCGGCCTGTTCGCAGAGCCTGACCGAAGCCCGCAGAAGCCGCTCGGGAAGACCGCCGGCGTCGAGCTTCTCCGGTTCGACGACGGTGAAGCCGTAGGCCTCGAGCTCCAGGAGGTTGCTCTCCAAGCCGAGCGTTCGCGCCTGGCGCAGCACGCCGTTGAGTTCCGCCGTCGCCGGCCAGTCGCCGATTTCCATGCGCTGTCTCTCCAGTTGCTTCCAGAGGACACGCCGTGACCCGCGATCCCCCATCGGGAAGTGCGGTTCGATCCAGTGACGGGATCGGCCTCGCGCCTTATCCTTGGCGCGGCCGCATCCCCTGCATGGCGAAGTCGACGAACAGGTCCGCCAGGGCGCCTGCCGGATAGGCCTCGGGATAGCGCCAGTTGGGCAGGAAGGACAGGGCGCCGACGACGAAGAGGTGCGTCGCCCTCGGATCGCACGGGGCGATCGAGCCGTCGTCGATGCCGTCCTGGATGATACCCTCGGCCATTCTCTCGACCACCGGCGCGCAGACGTCGTATTCGTGCCGCGTCGCCGGGTTGAGCATCTCCCTCGGCGTGGTCAGCAGACAGCCGAGCATGTCGTCTGACACCAGCCGCACGATGCGGCGCAGATACCGCTCGAACCGCTCGGCGCCGTTGAGGCCGGGCGCGTTCGGATAGTCTTCCGGATGGTCGTCGGGATCGAGAATGGTTTCGACCGTCGCCCTGAGCAGCTCCAGGATGATCTGATCCTTGTTGCGGAAATAGTAGTAGATGGTCGGTTTGGAGACCCCCAGCACCTCGGCGATATCCGCCAGCGAGGTCTGGCTGTAGCCGCGGCGGCGGATGATCTGGGCGGCGGTCGTTAGGATCGCCCCGCGTTTGAGCTCGAACTGCTCGTCCGGTTTCTGAAGGGTGTCACCCCAGGCGCTTTTCGATCCGGCCATCACCTCAATCCTATCGTTCGAATCGACGGCCGCAAATAGAGGCGGCCGGCGGCGGCGAGATCGGCGCGCCTGCCCCAAGGACACGGCGGCCCGCGCGAGCCGCCAGTCGAGCATCGCAGAATAGCCGTTGCGACAGTGGCGGGTTCGCAAACGGGCTGTGTCTTAGATTTGTCGTAGCGCGAGAGACGGGCGCCCGCACCACGGGATGGCGCGACGAACATGAGAAGGGGGAAAACTATATGGTCTGGAGCATTCCACAGAGAGTTGTCTCTGATCACAAGCTTATCGCGCTCGCGTTGCTGGCGTCCACGGTAATGACCGCGCCAGCCTATGCGCAGGCCGTGAACGGCGGCTCGACGACGCCGCCGACAGCGGAGCAGGCCAAGCAGACCGGTGAGGGCGGCGACGTGATCGTGACCGCCCAGAAGCGCGTCGAACGCAATGTCGACGTGCCGATCTCGATCACGGTCAACACCGCCAAGGACATCGCGGTGAAGAACATCGGCGACCTGACCCAGCTCGCGCAGAAGATGCCGAACGTCAACGGCGGCGGCACCTTCTTCGCCAACTTCACCATCCGCGGCATCACCTCCAGCTCGGCCGGCTCGGGCTTCCCGCCGGACGTCGGGGTCAATGTCGACGAAGTGTTCATGGGCCGCGACCGCATGTTCGACACGGTGCTGGACGACGTGGCCAGCGTCGAACTGCTGCGCGGGCCGCAAGGCACCCTCTATGGCAAGAACACCGTCGCCGGGGTCATCAACATCACCACCATCAGGCCCACCGACCAGTACATCGCCCGCGGCGACCTGGAGTACGGCAGCCTGAACTTCGTCCAGGCCCGCGCCACCCTCAGCGGGCCGATCATCGCGGACCAGCTGCTGGCCTCGATCTCCGGCAGCTACCAGTCCCGCGACGGCTTTCTGAACGACCCGTTCCTGCACAAGAAGCTGGGCAGTCTCAACGACGGCGGCGGCCGGCTGATGGTCGTCGCCCACCCGAGCAGCGACCTGACGGTCGAGCTGCGCGCCGACGCCTATACCGAGAACGACACCAGCGGCCAGAACGCCACCCAGTCCACCATCACCGGGGCGGTCCTGCCCTTCGCGCCGTTCAACACGGTCCCGCAGCCGCATCCCTACAGCCGCGTCGTCGACGTCAATACGCCGCCGAAGGTCCAGCGCAGCTTCGGCGGGGCTTCGGCCAAGGTCGAGTACGACCACGACGACTACGCGTTCACCTCGATCACCGCCTGGCGCACGCTGACCAGCGACTTCGACCTGGACCAGGACGGCGGCCCGCTGGACGCTTTCGACACTGGCCAAACTGAGGACGTCGACCGCTACAGCCAGGAGTTCCGCATCACCTCGCCGGCGCACAACCGCTTTTCATGGATCGCCGGCGCCTATTTCGACGACGAGACCGACCATGACATCTTCCACATCCATCTCGGCTCGGGCTTCCCGACCGCGATACTTGGCGCGCCGTCGCTGCCCGCCGGATTTTCCGAGCGCGCGGAAGCCAACGCCAAGATCCATAGCCAGAGCGCAGCGGGCTTCGTCAGCATAAAGTACGACATCACCAGCAAGCTGAAGTTCACCGGCGGCGTGCGTTACACCGCCGAGACCAAGCATCTCGATTTCACCCAGATGCCCACCCAAATGGTGACCATGGGATCGCCCTTGGGCGGTCTGATCGACGAGTTCGCCTTGCCGATCCCTTTCACCACCGACAAGTACAGCGGCTCGGCCCCGACCGGCGACGCCAACCTGTCCTACTCGTTCACGCCGGATGCGGTCGGCTATGTCCGCTACTCCCGCGGGTACAAGGCCGGCGGCTTCCAGTCCGACATCATCTCGCCGCCCTTCGTGCCGAGCCCGGAATCGTTCCGGTTCAAGCCTGAATACCTCGACGACTACGAGGTCGGGTTCAAGTCCATCCTGTTCGACCACACGGTGACGTTTGACATCGCCGCCTTCTACTACAACTTCGCCAACAAGCAGGAAGAAGTGAACACCGGGATTTCCTTTGTGGTCAGCAACGCCGCCACCGCCATCAGCAAGGGGTTGGAGGCCGACCTCAACTGGACTCCGATCCCGGGCTTGGACCTGTTCGTCAACGGCGGCTACCTCGACGCCTACTACCAGAACTTCCCCAACGGCGGCGGTCCGGGCGTCAATTTCAGCGGCCACCAGCTGGCCGGCGCCTCCAAGTATTCGGCGAGCTGGGGCGGCAACTACACCGCGCCGATCCCCGCCTGGTCGGGGGCGGACTTCATCGTCGAGAGCGACTTCGACTATCGTTCCAAGCAGTTCACCGATCCGGCCAATACCCTGGCCCAGGCCGTCGAGCCCTTCCTGATCATGGACGCGCGTCTGGGCGTGCAGGCCGAGGACGGCCGCTGGGGCGCCTATCTCTGGGGCAGGAACCTCACCAACGACACGGTGCTGGGCGGCGGCGTCGACGTGATCGGCGGCCTCTACATCCTACGCTCGATCAACCTGCCCCGCACCTTCGGCATCGAGTTGCGCGGCCGGTTCTAAATCACTCCCTGAAACTGAAAACACCCGCCCGGGACGAACCCGGGCGGGCTTCTTTTTTGTCTTCGAGGCGGCGCATCTTCAGCGCTCGGCGCGGGCCTGGCGGGCGTCCAGGCGGCGGCGGATGATGTCGTGGCGGCGCGCGTCGATGGGGAACCAGAACAGCAGCGAGGCGCCGACGACGTAGAAGGGCGCCGGCCCGAAACAGTAGATGTATTTCAGCGCCTTCAGCGCCGAGGCGGTGTTGTGGGCGCCGGGCGAATAGCCGAACAGGCCCAGCAGTGAGAGCGTCGCGGAAATGGCGAAGGCCGGCGAGACCTTCTGGGCGAAGGACCAGACGCCCCAGAAAAGGCCGCCGCGGGGCTGGCCGTGGATCAGCGTGTCATAGTCGATGATGTCGCCGATCATGCCCAGCGGCAGGGTCTGGAAGCCGGAGCTGACGACCCCGAGCACGCAGAGCAGCCCGACATAGAGCCAGCCCTGGCCGTGATGGATGAAGGGGGTGAGGCCGGCATAGAGCCCCATGCTGGCCAGGAGAGAGAGCACGGTCGCGCGATGCTTGCCGATGCGGCGGCTGATCCACAGCCAGGCCGGCACGAAGGCCACGGTCATGAAGGAGACGCCCAGGATGCCCGGGCCGACCATGTTCGACTGGCCGATATAGTCGCTGACGTAGAAGACCAGGGTGGCGCTGGCGACGCTCGAGCCGACCGTGAAGATCACATAGGTCAGGCAGAACAGCCGGAACGGGCGGTTGGCGAACAAGGCGGCGATCGACGGCCACCAGGGCGTGCGCACCGGCTCCGGCGCCGGCGGCTCGCCGACCACCGAGGTGGCGATCCAGACGGTCAGCGGCGTCAGCACGATGATCATCCAGCCCATGATGCTCATGGTGTAGCGATCGACGCCGTGGCCGAGATAGCCGGTCGAGGCGGCGACCACCGCGGCCACCAGGCTGCCGATCACCCCGGCGGTCTCGCGGATTCCGGCCATGCGGGCGCGGCCGTTATAGGTGTGGACGATCTCGGTCCCCCAGGCCGAATAGGGCAGCCCGACGGTAGAGCCGCCGGCATAGATGATGAAGGAGGCGACCAAGAGGTACCAGCCGCTGACCGGGACCATGGGCATGAAGAGGATAAAGGCGCCGAACATCAGGAGCGGCGTGCCGACCATCATCCACAATCGCCGGCGGCCGAAGCGCGAGCGGGTGGCGTCCGACCACTTGCCGATCATCGGATCGAGGATGACGTCGGCGCTGCGCGACAGCAGGAGAAAGCCGCCGACCGCGGCCAGGCTCACATGCAGGGTGCTGGCGTAATAGGCCGGCATCAGCAGCGACACTGGCAGGAACAGGAAGGCGATGGGGATCGACGGCAGGGCGTAGACCGCCAAGGTCCAGTTGGAGAGTTCGCGCCGCCGCCCGCCTGGCTCCGCCGGCAGGGTCAGCAGGCTCTCCGGCTCCGTGACCACCGCCGCCATGTCGGGTGAAACCATGCGATCCCCTCAAGCCGTGCGCGCGGACGGGCCTTAAACGTTCGGCCTCGACAGCAGCGGCGCCTCAGGCGGCCGGCGGCCGGCCCACGGCCGCGCCCGTTCCAACTGGCCGGCGAGGCGATAGAGCAAGGCCTCGCCGCCGTTCCTTGCGGCGAACTGCATGCCGATGGGCAGGCCAGCGGCGCTCCAGGCCAGCGGAACCGACATGGCGGGCGATCCACTGACATTGAACGGCTGGGTATTGGGCATGAAGGAATAGAGCGTCTCGCCATAGCTGCTGAGATCGGCGGCGTTGGTGTTCATGACGCCGAGCTCATAGGGCAGCCGGCCGAGCGTCGAGAGCAGCAGCACGTCGTAGCGTTCGAAGATCGAGCTGAAGACCCGCCCGAAGGCGTGCACCTTCTGCATCGCGTCGGCGTAGTCGTGCGCCGAGCGGCTCTTCGAGTCCTGGTAGATCGACCAGGTCAGCGCCTCCAGTTCGTCTTGCCGCACCGGCGCGTCGCGGCGTTCGGCCTCGCGGTCGATGGTCCACTGCACGTTGGCGGAGACCAGGACGTTGACCGCCGCCGCCATGGTCAGGAAATCACCGGGGGCTCTCACCTCCTCGACCGTGTGGCCGAGGGATTCGCACAGCGCCGCCGTATCGCGCACCGCGGCGGCGCATTCCGGCTCCATGGTTCCCCAGGTCAGGGATTCGGTGGTGAAGCCGATGCGTAGCTGGCCGGGCTCCCTGTCCACCTGGGCGGCGAACGGCTCGGCCGGCGGCGGCGCCCAATAGGGATCGCCCAACTGCGGCTGGGAAGCGATGTCGAGCAAGACGGCGCTGTCGCGCACGGAGCGGCTGACCGCATGCAGCTGGCTGAGGCCGCCCCACCCTTCGCCGACGAAGGGGGCGAAGGAGACGCGGCCGCGGCTGGGCTTCATGCCGAAGACGCCGCAGCAGGAGGACGGCGTGCGGATCGAACCGCCGCCGTCGCTGGCGCTGGCGGCGGGCACGATGCCCGCGGCGACCGCCGCGGCCGCGCCGCCGGACGAGCCGCCGGTGGTGCGGCCGAGATTCCACGGATTGCGGCTGGGTCCCCACAGCACCGGCTCGGTGGTCGCCGCCAAGCCCAGCTCCGGGGTGTTCGACTTGCCGAAGATCACCAGACCGGCGCGGCGATAGGCGGCGACGCAGGCGCTGTCCTGGTCGGGAACGGAATCGGCGAACAGCCGCGAGCCGGCGCTGGTCGGCACGCCCTTCATCTGGGCCGAGATGTCCTTGACCAGGAAGGGCACGCCCTTGAGCGGCCCATCGGGCAGGCCGGCGTCGATGGCCCTACGGGCCTCGGCTTCCAACGGCCGGATCACGGCATTGATGGCCGGATTGACCGCCCCAGTGCGCGCCAGCGCCGCATCCAGCAGTTCGCCGGCGCTGACTTCGCGCTTCGCGACCAGTTCGGCCAGGCCGACCGCGTCGTACGCCTGATACTCGGAGAAGCTCACCCCTCAGGCCGCCGACGATTGGTTGGCGCGGTTGACGGCCAGCATGCGGTCGTATTTCGGGCCCTCGCTGCGATAGCCCTGCCAGGCGGTGCGACCCAAAAGGCGTGCGAATTCGGGCCCGAACTCGGCCAGCATCGAGTCCGGCACGTCGTCGAAGTTCTCGGCCGGATCGACATAGTTACGGCACAGCGCGGTGACCACGTGGGCGCGGATGTCGGGGTCGGTCTTCGGATAGGTGCCGTGCCAGGAGTTACCGTGGAAGACGAACAGCGATCCCGGCTTGGCGATCATCGGAACACCGATCTCATCGTCGTTCGGGCCGCCCATGAACTTCGGCTGGTCCACCGGGGTCGGGTGGGTGCCCAGTCGGTGGCTGGCCGGCACGATGCAGAAGGTGCCCTTTTCCTTGGTGTAGTCGGTCAGGATCCAGCTGATGTTGCAGACGTGGCCGTACATGGGCAGCGGCGGCGGCATGCCGACGGAATCGTTGTGCAGGTTGGTGCAGCCGGCCTCGCCCTTTTTCAGGAATGCCACCGAGCTGTAGAGGCGGGCGCTGGCGCCCATCAGGTACTTGCCGATGGTCAGGGCGACCGGGTTCATCAGCGCCTCGGCAAAGACCCGGTCCTTGGCGATCAGGTGGAAAAGGTTGCGGCCATAGACCGGCCTGTCCTTCTGCTCGCGGGTCGAGAGGTCGACCACCATCGGGTCCTCCGCCTCGGCCGCCGCCAGCAGCGCCGTCAGCATCCGGTCGGCGAAACCCTTGGGCGCCACCTTTTCCGGCTCGACGATGGTGAAGCCGAACGCCTCGAGCTCGGCCAGGTTGGTCTCGATGCCCAGTTCGCGCGCCTTGAGATAGATCTCGTTCAGCTCAGCGGTCGCCTTCCAGTTTCCGATTTCCATTGGCCGCTTCCTTCAAGGGTTCGCACGTTGAATGGGAGACACCGCACGGGGCGCCGATCCGCCACGGCGAGAGCGGGTTGAGGAAAAGTGCGAAGCGGATTTCCGCGCCCGACCCGCTCCAGATACTAAGCGGCGATCGCGCTGAGTTTGGATTGTTTCAATCCAAATGCAACGTGACCTAGGGCTGGACAATCCCCCGGAAGATGCGATGCAGGACGCGGGTCTTGAACAACCACTTGCCGCCGGACTTGACGAAAGTGTCGTGGAACTCGCCCACCGAGACCGGCAGCGACGGCGGCGGCTCGGCCGGCGGCTCGGCCATGGCGGCGCGGTGATAGACCGTCAGATAGGTGATGCCCTCGGCATGGCTGTCGTCGATCACTTCGATGGTGAAGTTGGTGCAGACGTGGCGCATGACGATGCCGCTCTCGCGCCACTGCGCCTGGCCGGCCATGATCGCCTCCATGCCGGCGAACGTCGGCAGGTCCGGCAGGGTGATCGAGGCGTCGTCCACGAACAGCTCGCGGAACTTGGGGTCCTGGCGGTCGGCCAGCGTGCCGTATCGCTGTTGCAGGCGGATGCACGCCGCCTCGATCCGCGCCGCCTCTTCCTCGGTCATGCTCGCCTCCCGCGATCGGTTTTCGGAGCCGATACTGCGCCAGGGTTCACCCCCCTGGCGAGTGGCGGATCGACGCCGGACCGGTGTCTAGCTGCGGGGAAATCCGTTTCCGCGGGCGCCCTTTCGGTGTGAGTGTTTGAATGGATACCAGCAAGCTTTCGGTCGTCAGCCTGGAAGGCGGTCCGCGGCAGCGGGGCCTGCAGCACGGCGAGGTGCTGCGCAGCGAGATCGCCGCTCTGCTCGACCGCTGGGCTGAAGCGCTGGACCGCGTCTACGGCCTCTCGCGCGAGCTTTATGTGCGGCGCTTCTTCGCCGAGACCGGCTTCGAGGCGGCGCTGCGGCGCCATACGCCGGCCGTGCTGGACGAGATCACCGCCATCGCCGAGGCCGCCGCCGTTCCGTACGAGACATTGCTCGCCTTCCAGCACGTCAACGAGGAGTTCTGGCTGGCCCTGCCCCGCGAGACGCCGGCCGTCGCCGAAGCCTGCAGCACCATCGCGCTAGGGCCCGGCCCGGCGCGGCCAACCCTGGTCGGGCAGAACCTTGACCTCGATCAGTACCTCGACGGCTTCCAAGTGATGCTGCGCTACCGGTGCGACGAATCCGACGGCCAGATCATGGCCTTGTCGGTCCCCGGCATGATCAGCCTGAACGGCATGAACAGCTTCGGCTTCGCCGTCTGCGACAACGCCCTGACCCAACTGTCGGCCGACGTCGCCGGCGTGCCGATCTTCGCCATCTATCGCTCGCTGCTGGAATCCAAATCCCTGGACGAGGCGGTCGAGCGGCTGGGGCGCTATCCCCACGCCTCGGGGCTGAACTGGGTGATGGGCGATCCGGCCGGGGTGGCCATGCTGGAGTGCTCGACCCGCCAGATCGCCCGCTACGGCCCGTCCGATCCGGCCCTGCCGATCTATCACACCAACCACCCGCTGAAGAGCCGCGACCTCGCGCTCGCTCACCGCGAAAGCGCAGGCCAGCGGCGGCCGACACGCAGCACCTATCTGCGCTTCGCCGCCCTGCATGAGCGGATCGGCGGTTTGGAAGACGAGCTGAGCGTGGAAGCGATCAAGGCCATCCTCGCCTCGCGCGACGACCCCGACTATCCGGTCTCCCGCGGCGGCGGCCGCAACGAGGAGGACCAGCAGATCGGCTTTACCCTGGCCTGCTGCATTTTCGAGCTCAGCGCCGAGCATCCGCGCCTGCACATCGCCGCCGGCCCGCCGCACGATCACGATTTCCGCATCTTCGACGCTTGAGCGAGGCCTGCCATGATGGCGGTTTTCGGCGTCGCGGCGTGTCCAAAGAGACGAACCCAGCTGAGGCCGGTTTGGGCGTGGAGGATCCAGGTGAGCAGCAAGATCGAATTCGCAAGTCCGGAATGGATCGCCGCACTCAAGGAGTTGCTTGACCACTATACCGCCAAGGAAGGCCCGGGGTTCGAATTGAGCATCTGCGAGGTGTTCACCGGCGTGCCGGCGCATCTCGACAAGCACGAAGACGGGACTCTCGCCTGGCACTGCCAGATCAAGGACGGCAAGGTGCATTTCGAGGAGACCGCCATCCCAGAGGCCGACGTGCGCAGCGAGAGCGACTACCAGTTCATTCTGCCCATCGCCCGCAAGGTCTATTCGCCCGAGGTCATGCCTGAGGTCGACGCCTACATGGCCGCCGGCGCGGCGGACGGCCGGACGAAGAACACCAGCAAGAACCGCTCCAAGGTCCCGGCCAGCTTCATCGGCATGCACAACGACCTGGCCGTGCGCACGCTTTAGAGACCTGTGGAAATCGAAGGAGCGTGACCATGGCCGATTGGGACCACATCCTGCTGGAACGGCCGGCCGAGCACATCGCACGCGTGGTGCTGAACCGGCCCGAGGCGCGCAACGCCCAGAACACCCAGTTCCTCTATGAACTGAACGAGGCCTACGAGGAGGCGACCCAGGCCGAAGACGTCAAGGTCATCATCACCGCCGCCAACGGCCCGCATTTCTCGTCCGGCCACGACCTGCGCGAGCGCGACCACCTGCAGAACCAGGACCGCTACCGGCCGGTGACCGGCGCCATGGGCTATCACCGCGCCGGCGCCGAGGGCCGCATGGCCCGCGAGGAGGAGCTCTACACCGGCTTCTGCGAGCGCTGGCGCAACATCCCCAAGCCGACCATCGCCGCCGTCCAGGGCCGCTGCGTCGCCGGCGGGCTTCTGCTCTGCTGGCCCAGCGACCTGATCATCGCCGCCGACGACGCGGTGTTCGAGGACGTCACCGTCGCCATGGGCATCCCCGGCGTCGAGTTCTTCGCCCACCCGTGGGAGCTGGGTCCGCGCAAGGCCAAGGAGATGCTGTTCGCCGGCGCCCAGATCAACGCCGAAGAGGCGCGCGTCGCGGGCATGGTCAACCGCGTCGTGCCACGCGCCGAGCTCGAGGCCGCCACCCTGGCCCTGGCGCAGCAGATCGCGCTGCGGCCCTCCTTCGCGCTGAAGCTGGCCAAGCAGGCGGTCAACAACACCCAGGACGCGCAAGGGCGCAACGCCGCCATGATGGGGGCCTTCGCCATGCACCAGCTGGCCCACAGCCACTGCATGGAGGTGCACGGCCTGCCGGTGGATCCGGGCGGAATCCACCAGGGCGTCGCCTCGACCTACGCCGTCGGCGACGAACCCTGGCGGGCCAAGACCCCCTGATCCTCCCTTCCGAACTGGAATTCCGATGAACGCCGAGGACTATCAGAGCCGCGACGCGATCGGCCTCGCCGACCTGGTGGCGCGCAAGGAGGTCAGCGAAAGCGAGGTGCTGGACGCGGCGCTCGACCGGCTGGAACAGGTTAACGGGACGCTGAACGCGGTCATCAACGTCCTGGAGGATGAGGCGCGGGGGGCGATCGCCGAGGGGCTGCCCGACGGGCCGCTGCGCGGCGTGCCCTTCCTGCTCAAGGACCTCGGCGTCTGGATGAAGGGCGTCCCGACCGGCTCCGGCTCGCGCCTCTTTCAGAACGCCGCCCCGGCCGCCGTGGACAGCGCGCTGACCGCCGCCTATCGGGCCGCGGGCCTCGTCTTGTTCGGCAAGACCAACACGCCGGAATTCGGCATGGCGGCGACCACCGAGCCAGCCGTGACCGGCGCGACGCTGAACCCCTGGAACCTCGAGCGGACCTGCGGCGGCTCGTCGGGCGGCGCGGCCTCGGCGGTGGCGGCCGGCGTGCTGCCGGCGGCTCACGCCAGCGACGGCGGCGGCTCGATCCGCATTCCGGCCTCCTGCTGCGGCCTCTTCGGCCTCAAGCCCTCGCGCGGCCGCGTCTCGCCGGCGCCGCTGGGGGATTCCTGGAACGGCTTCGCGGTGAATCACGCGGTGACCCGCACGGTGCGCGACAGCGCGCTTTTGCTGGACATTTCCTGCCGGCTGGTCGCCGAGGAACCCTACGGTCTGGAGCCGCCATCGGCGCCGTTCCTGAACGAGGTCGGCCGCGATCCCGGCAAGCTGCGCATCGGCTATGTGCGCGGCGCCCTGATGGCGCCGGGGATCGAGGCGCCGGTGGCCAGGGCGATGAGCGACGCCGCCCACCTCTGTGAGAGCCTCGGGCACGGCGTCGAGGAGACGACGATTCCGGCCGATTTCGCCGCCATGCGCGAGGCGGCCAACGACCTGGTCAGCGCCAGCGCCGCCCTGATGTTCGAGCGCATCGGCAAGCAGCGCGGCCGGTCGATCACCGAGGACGAGGTCGAGAGCGTTCCCTGGATCGTCGCCCAGCGCGGCGCGGCCATCTCGGCGATCGAGGCCATGGACTGCTTCCAGACCCTCTATGATTTTTCGCGCATCGTCGCCCGCACCCTGGCGAACTACGACGTGCTCCTGATTTCGACGCTCGGGCGGCTGCCGCCGCCGGTGGGCGAGCTCAGCACCGTCGCGGTGGATCCGGACGCCTACCCGGACGCCCTCTATGCCTTCATGCCCAACACCCAGCCGTTCAACGTCTCCGGCGCGACCGCCATGTCCGTGCCGCTGGGCTGGAGCGACGAGGGTCTGCCTATCGGCGTCCAGTTCGTCGCCAAGCGCGGCGCGGAAGCTGTCCTGCTGCGCCTCGCCGGCCAACTGGAGGCCGCCCAGCCGTGGATCCAGCGCCGACCCGACGAACACGGCTGGGCGCGCGGCTAGAGCAGGTCGGGCGACGCACTCCTCGGCTGTCGCGCACCCGCTGGACCATTCCCTCACCGTAGGGCGTGAGCTTCGCTCCCATGACGCGGAGCTGGTCCATCTGGAGCGCGCCTTCCAGACTCTCCACAGCCTCTCCGCCACCGCCCCGTCCGCCGCGCGCTGGCCATAGTGGGGCCGCGCTTTCTTTGTTTTCCGTCATGGCCCGGCTTGTCGCTGCGCTCGAGCGGGGGACGATGAATTTACCATCGCGCCAACACCTAGAGCCGGAAATTTGGCGGCCTCTTTTCCAGGAAGGCGGCGAGGCCTTCGCGGGCCTCGGGGGTGGCGAGGGCGCCGGTGATGGCCTGCATCTCGTGGACCATCTGGGTCTCCAGGCTCTCACTCAATGAGGCGCGCAGCAGCCGCTTGGTCTCGCCGACGGCGTCGCTGGGCCCGGCGACCAGTTCGCCCATCAGCCCGGCCATCCGCTCGTCCAGCCTCTCGTCGGCGACCACCTCGTTGACCAGGCCCCAGTCCAGCGCCTCGGCGGCGGAGAGTTCCCGGTTGGTCAGCGCCAGCTCCAGGGCCCGCCGCACGCCGATCAGCCGCGGCAGGAACCAGGTCGACGAGCCGTCCGGGGTCAACCCGACCCTTGAATAGGCCATCAGGAAGCGCGACGACTGCGCCGCCACCACCAGGTCGCAGCTGGCGGCCAGGGCCAGGCCCGCGCCGGCCGCCGCGCCGTGGACGCGCGCGACCACGGGAACCGGTATGCGGGCGATGGCCGAGATCGCCTCGTGCAGATGAACGAGCAGGCTCCTGACATAGGCCGGCGCCTCTTCGCCGTTGGCCCGGATCGCCGCCAGATCGCCGCCGGCGCAGAACAGCCGCCCCTCGCCCCGCAGCTCGACGACGCGCACCGAGCGGTCGCGCTCGCAGGCGTGCAAGGCGGTCATGAGGTCGCGGGCCAGGGCCAGATCGATGGCGTTGCCGTTGCGCGGCCGATCCAGGATGACGCTCGCCAGCCCGTTGGCGACCTCAAGCCGGACGCAAGCCCCATCCGCCGCCGGTTCAGTCATGCCGCGCCGCCGAGGCGACCGAGCGGCCGACGATGTCCTTCATGATCTCGTTGGCGCCGCCATAGATGCGGGTCACCCGGCCATCCAGCCACATGCGGGCGATGGGGTAGTCGAGGATGTAGCCGTAGCCGCCGTGCAGCTGGACGCAGTCGTCGATGATCGCCCACTGCTGCTCGGTGGCCCAGTATTTCAGCATGGCGCTGGTGGGCGCATCCAGCCGGCCCTCCATGAAGTCGCCAATGCAGCGCTCCAGGAAGATGCGCAGCACCGCCGCCTCGGTCTTGGCCTCCGCCAGCTTGAAGCGAGTGTTCTGGAAATCGGCGATGCGCTGCCCGAACGCCTTGCGGCCCTTGACGTAGTCGATGGTCATGGCCAGGGCGCGGTCGATCATCGCCATGGAGGCGACCGCGGTCATCAGCCGCTCCTCAACCAGCCGCTGCATCAGTTGCGGGAAGCCGCGCCCCTCCTCGCCGCCGAGCAGGCAGGAGGCGGGCACGCGCATATCCTCGAAGGCCAGCTCGGCGGTGTCGGAGGCGTGCTGGCCGAGCTTCTTCAGCATCCGTCCGCGAGAGAAGCCCTGAACCTTGTCCACCTCGACCAGGAAGAGGCTGATCCCCTTCCCGCGCGCCTCCGGGTCGGTCTTGGCGGCGACGATGATCAGGTCGGCTGAGTGGCCGTTGGTGATGAAGGTCTTGCGGCCGTTCAGGATATAGTCGTCGCCGTCCCGGCGCGCGGTGGTGAGCATGGCCTGCAGGTCGCTGCCGCCCGAAGGCTCGGTCATGGCGATGGCGCCGATGGTCTCGCCACTGACCATACGCGGCAGGAAGGCGCGCTTCTGCGCCGCCGTGCCATAGGCTGCCAAGTAGGGCGCGACCACGTCGCTGTGCAGCGAGAGCACCGGGGCGATGGCCCCGGCGCGCACCTGTTCCTCCAAGAGGATGATGCTGAACAACAGGTCGCCGCCGGCGCCGCCGTGGTCGGGCGAGACCCTGGAGCAGAGAAAACCCATCTCGCCGGCGCGGGCCCAGATCGTCCGCGGCGCCATGCCGGCCTCTTCCCAGGCCGGCTGCTGCGGGGCGCATTCGGTCTCGAAGAACTTCCGCGCCGAGGCCCGGAAGATGTTGTGCTCATCCGTATAAGGAAGATCGGATATCATCTGGGCCGTGCTCACAGGGTCCGCCCGATGATGTCTTTCATGATCTCGTTGGTGCCGCCGGCGATGCGGCCGAGGCGCGAGTCGGCGAACCGGCGGGATATGTCGTATTCCGACATATAGCCGTAGCCGCCATGCAGCTGCAGGCACTCATCGGCCACCTCATATTGCCGCTGGGTGGTCCACCACTTGATCATCGCCCCTTGAGTGGCGTCGAAATCGCCATCGATGAAGCTATCGATCGAGTGCTCCAGATAGGCGCGGCCCAGCCTCGCCTTGGTCTTGCATTCGGCCAGCTTGAAGCGGCTGTTCTGGAAGTCCGACAGCGGCTGGCCGAACGCCTCGCGCTCGCCGACATAGCGGGCGGTCTCCTCAACCGCCTCCTCCATATTGGCCACCGCCGACATGGCCATGATCAGCCGCTCCTCCGGCAGGCGCAGCATCAGTTGCGCGAACCCCTGCCCCTCGGCGCCCCCGAGCAGCGCCTCCGGCGGCAGGCGCACGTCGTCGAAGAAGAGCTCGGAAGAATCCTGCGCCTTGCAGCCGATCTTGTTCAGGTTCTTGCCGCGGACGAAGCCGTCCGCCCCGTCGGTCTCCAGCAGGAAGAGGCTGATCCCTCTCGCGCCAGCGTCGGGGTCGGTCTTGGCGGCGACGCAAATCAGGTTGGCCACTTGGCCGTTGCTGATGAACACCTTCTGGCCGCTCAGCCGGTAGCCGTTGCCGTCCGGCCGCGCCGTGGTGCGGATGGCCTGCAGGTCGCTGCCGGCGCCGGGCTCGGTCATGGCGATGGCCGCCACCATCTCGCCGGCCGCCAGGCGCGGCAGATAGCGAGCCTGCTGCTCCTCGGTGCCGTAGAGTTCGATATAGGGAGCGATGATGTCGCTGTGCAGGTAGAAGGTCAGCTCGTTGAAGCAGATGCGGGTCTGCTCCTCGATGATGATCAGGGCGTGATAGAGGTCACCGCCGCCGCCGCCGAACCGGCTGTCGACCTTGGTGCACAGCAGCCCGGCCTTGCCGGCGCGCAGCCAAAGCTCGCGCGGCGTGCGGCCCGCCTTCTGCCATTCGTCGCGATGCGGAACGCATTCGCGCTCCATGAACCGGCGTACGGTCTGCCTGAAATCTTCATGGGCGGGCGTGTAGTGACGAGAGCGGATCATGAAGTCCCATGGCGTCCTGACGAGTGATCAAAGACCCGCCAGCCCCCAAACTCCGCCACGCGAACTCAGGTCACGGCCTTGGTCCCACGCCGTTGATCAGGAAGGCCAGGGCCCGCTCGGTCAGCCCATCGACGTCGATCTCACCGTCCGGCCTGTACCAATAGGGAACCCAATTGGTGACGCCGAAGAAGAACATGGCGGTGATCTTGGGATCGCAGGGGGCGATGGAGCCGTCGGCGACGCCGCGGCGCAGGATCTCCCGCAGCATGGATTCGATGTCCTTGCTGCCCTGGCGGATCAGCTTTCGGTTCTCGGCCTGCAGCGGCAGGATGCCGGTCATGATCAGGCAGGCGCCGAAGTCGTCGACGATCATCTCGATGTAGCGGCGGACGAAGGCCCTGAGCTGCTCCATGCCGGTGGCGGCCGCCGGATGGGCGTCGATCGCCACATCGGTGATCTGGGCGATGGCCAGCTGCTGCACCAGCAGCAGGATTTCATCCTTGCTGCGGAAGTAGTGGTAAAGCGTCGGCTTGGCGATGTGCAGCTCTTCGGCGATATCGCTGAGCGCGGTCTGGTGGAAGCCCCGGCGGCTGAAGATCCGGGCCGCGGTGCGCAGCACCACCTGCCGCTTCATCTCGAACTGTTCGTCCCGGTTCTGGATCGCCCCTCGCCATGCTCGGCGTTTTCCGGGCGCGCTCGCCCCTGACTGATCAGCGTCGGTATCGCGTTTCATCCGTCGTCCCATCCCCGGACCGGCGATGACGCCACGTCCCACTCGTCCAACTAACCCACAAGGCTTGACAGCCGCAATAACCGCACACAGGATGCGTCCGACTGGTCGGTCGGCTGACTGACTCGACTGTCAGTCTAGTGATTTCGGAACGGAACACCAGCCGCAAGCGAGTCGGGGGGCGTCGTGTATCAGGGTCGGGAGTCATACGAGGGCGGCGCCGCCACACCAGCAATTGCGACCTTGGTCGCATTCGCGCCCGCCCCGTCCCGCGAACCTGAATCAGCGCCCCGCGCCTGCTCCACGGCCTCGGTCGAGGCGCTCTATCGCCGCGAAACGGCGGCATTGCGGGCCTTCGTCATGCGCTTCATGCGAAGCGCTGGCGATGCGGAAGACATCGTACAGGACGCCTTCGTTCGCTGCTGGCCGGCGCTAGCCGATGGCGGCATCGATTCGCCGCGCGCCTTCCTGTTCCGCACCGCGCGCAACCTGGCGCTGAACCACATCCGCAATCAGCGCTTCCGCAACTCGGACATCGCCCGCGCCTCGATCGACGACGCCTTCCGCCGCCCTGTGGTCACCGCCGAGGAGCAGTTCATCGCCTCCGAAGAAGAGGCCGGGTGCCAGAAGCTGCTGGACGAACTGCCGACCCGCTGCCGCCAGGCCTTCGTGCTCAGGGTGGTCGAGGAACTTTCCTACAAGGAGATGTCCGAGCACATGAACCTGTCGGTGAGCACCATCGAAAAGCACATCGGCAAGGGCAAGCAGATCTGCCGCTCGCGGCTGATCGAAGACCGCTTCCGCGAAGACCCGGTGCTCGACGTGCTATGGTCAAGAATCCCTTCGCGGAGATCCAATGGCGTGAGAAACGCGACGTAGCGATCGCGGCCAAGTAGGCCCTGGGACGGGCAGGCTGGATTCAGGGGAACCGCCAGTGACCTATATTCCAGAGATCAAGACGATGGCCGACGTGCCGCGCCATCACGCGCGCACCCGCCCCGACGCCATCGCAATGGTCGACGGCGAGCGCGTCTCGACCTATCGCCGGTTCAACGAACGCACGGCGCGGGTGGCCAACGGCCTGACCGCCCTGGGCGCCGGCGCCAGCCATCGCATTGGCGTCATCGACCAGAATTCCGACCGCTATTTCGAGATCCTGTTCGGCGCCGCCAAGATCGGCGCGGCGATCGTCTCGGTGAACTGGCGCTTGGCGCCGCCCGAGATCGCCTACATCCTGAAAGACGCCGGGGCCGAGGTCTTCTTCGTCGGCGAAGCCTTCGTGGGCCTCTTGAAAACCGCCCTCCCCGAGTTGGAGTCCTCGGCCAAGGTGATTGTCATCGACGGCCGCGCCGAGGGCTGGTTGAACTACGACGAATGGGTCGCCGGCCAGTCCGACGCCGAGACCAACTTCATCGGCTCTCCGCACGACACCATCGTGCAGATGTACACCAGCGGCACTACCGGCCTGCCCAAGGGCGTGCAGCTGTCGCACGTCTCGCTCTACGCCCACGATCGCAACCGCGCCCTGCTGACCGACCAGTTCGACCCGCAGCTGAGCTGGAACAACTGGGACGCCAACGACGTCAGCCTGGTGACCATGCCGACCTTCCACATCAGCGGCACCGGCTGGGGCGTCGTCGGGCTCTATAATGGCGCGAAGTCGATCATCCTGACCCAGTTCGACCCGGCGGAGGTGCTGTCGGTGATCGAGACCGAGCACGTCACCAAGCTGGTGCTGGTGCCGGCGGCGATCCAGCTGCTGCTGCAGCATCCCGACTGTGCGAACACCGACTTTTCCTCGATCCAGTATCTGCTCTACGGGGCCTCGCCGATCCCCTTCGACCTGCTGCGGGAAGCGGTGGCGATGTTCAAATGCGGCTTCGTGCAGCTCTACGGCATGACCGAGACTGGCGGAGCGGTGACCTATCTGCCCGCCGAGGATCACGATCCCGACGGCGGGACCCGCATGCGCTCGGCGGGCCGGGCGATCACCGGTTCGAAAATCGAGATCCGCGACCCCGAAGGGCGCACCCTGCCCCCGGGCGAAGGCGGCGAGATCTGGATCCGCTCCGACACCTGCATGAACGGCTACTGGAACATGCCGGAGGCCACGGCCAGCACCATGACCGCCGACGGCTGGGTCCGTTCCGGCGACGCCGGCTACATGGACGAGGACGGCTATGTCTACATCCAGGACCGGGTGAAGGACATGATCGTCTCCGGCGGCGAGAACATCTATCCAGCTGAGGTGGAGAGCGCCGTCTATGGCCACCCGGCTGTCGCTGAGGTCGCGGTGATCGCCGTGCCGGACGACAAATGGGGCGAGGCGGTGAAGGCGATCGTGGTGCTCAAGCCAGACCAAGCGGCGGACGAGAGGTCCATCTTGGATTTCACCCGCACCCGCATCGCCGGCTACAAGGCGCCCAAGTCCATCGACTTCGCCCTGACCCTGCCCCGCAACGCCAGCGGCAAGGTCCTCAAACGCGAGTTGCGCAAGCCCTATTGGGAAGGCCGCGACCGCCAGGTGAACTGAAGCGCGTCGATGGCGGGTTGAGCGGGCGCGCGTGTCGGATCAGCATGCGCCAAACTCCGTTGAAGAAGGCTCGAAATGACCGTTCAAGCACTCGTCGCCGGCGTCGGGATGATCCCGTTCGCCAAGCCAGGGGCCAGCGACAGCTACGACGTGATGGGCGCCAACGCCGCCAGGGCCGCGCTGAATGACGCTGGGATTTCCTACGACCAGGTGCAGCAGGCCTATGTCGGTTATGTCTATGGCGACTCCACGGCGGGCCAGTCGGCCCTTTATCCGGTGGGCCTGAGCGGCATTCCGATCATCAATGTGAACAACAACTGCTCCACCGGCTCGACGGCGCTCTTCCTCGCTCGCCAGGCGGTGGCCTCCGGCGTGGTCGATTGCGCCCTGGCCCTCGGCTTCGAGCAGATGTCGCCGGGGGCGCTCGGGACCATCTATGGCGACCGCAAGCCGACCATGGAGCTGCACACCGGCGTCATGGCCCGCGCCCAGGCGGCTGATGCGTCGCCCGGCGCCGCGCAGCTGTTCGGCGGCGCCGGCCGCGAATACGCTGAAAAGCACGGAACCCGGGACGCGACCTTCGCCAAGATCTCGGAAAAGGCGCGCAAGCACGCCGCCAACAATCCTTTCGCCATCTTCCGCGATCCGCTGACCATCGAGGAGATCCTGGCCTCCAAGCCCATCTACGGGCCGCTCACCCGCTACCAGTGCTGCCCGCCCACCTGCGGCGCCGCGGCGGCGGTGGTGGTCTCCCCGGCCTTCGCCGCCAAACATGGGCTGAAGGGCGTCGAAATCCTTGCCCAGGCCATGACCACCGATACCGGCAGGTCGTTCGAGAAGGACTCGATGATCGAGGTGGTCGGCTACGGCATGGCCGAGGCGGCCGCCCAGGCGGTGTTCGAGCAGGCCGGCGTCGGCCCGGACGAGGTCGACGTGGTCGAGCTGCACGACTGCTTCACCGCCAACGAACTGCTCACCTACGAGGCCATAGGCCTGACGCCGCTTGGCACGGCGGAAAGGTTCATCTGGGACGGCGACAATTCCTACGGCGGCCGCATCGTCACCAATCCGTCCGGCGGCCTCTTGTCCAAGGGCCATCCTCTCGGGGCCACCGGCCTCGCCCAATGCACCGAGCTGGTCTGGCAGCTGCGCGGCCAGGCCGAGGCGCGCCAAGTCGAGGGCGCGCGAGTGGCGCTGCAGCACAATCTCGGCCTTGGCGGCGCCTGCGTCGTGACGCTTTACCGGCAAGCCTGAGCCACCGCCCGCGTCCGCGCGCCAAACAGCAGTCCCTACTATAGGGTGGGCCCCTATGCTACAAGCGCGGCATGACGCATACGGTTCGTGAGAAGAACAAGCTGCTGGCGCGGGTGCGCCGAATCCGCGGCCAGGTCGAGGCGGTCGAGCGGGCGCTCGAGGCGGAAGCCGGCTGCGAGACGGTGATGCACCTCCTGGCCAGCACCCGCGCGGCGATGTCGGGCCTGATGTCGGAAGTGATCGACGAGCACGTCCGCACCCATCTGGTCGATGCGGAAAAACACCCCGGGGCGCTGAACGGCGAAGCCACCGAAGAACTGCTCGCGGTGATCCGCACCTATCTGAAATAGGAGGCATCGATGGCCGAGCTCGATCCAACGCTTTCGCCCGCGGCGCACAGCCATGTCTTTCTCGGCGAAGGCCACGAGCACGCCGAGCGCAGGACCTGGATCGTCATCGGCATCTGCGGGGCGATGATGGCGCTTGAGATCGTCGGCGGCGGCCTCTTCGGCTCGATCGCCCTCATCGCCGACGGCCTGCACATGAGCACCCACGCCGGCGCGCTGCTGCTGGCCGCCCTCGCCTACAGCTATGCGCGCAGGCACGCCGGCGACGAGCGGTTCAGCTTCGGCACCGGCAAGCTCGGCGACCTGGCGGGGTTCACCAGCGCCATCATCCTGGCGATGATCGCGGTGCTGATCGGCTACGAAGCCGTCAGCCGGCTGCTCGCGCCTGTCGCGATCCATTTCGCCGAGGCCATCCCGATCGCCTGCCTCGGGCTGGTGGTGAACATCGTCTCGGCATGGGTCCTGTCCAGCGGCGGCCACCACCATCATGGACACGGCCACGACCATGGCCACGCGGGCGCGGAGCACGGCGAAGAGCATCGGATCGTCACGCCGAGGGGCGCGCTTTATCTGGGCGTGTTCGAGATGTCTCACCCACCGGTCTTCCGAATCCGTGCAGAGGATTCCACGCCGCTGGCCGCGACATCCGTGAGCGTCGAGACGGTGCGTCCGGACGGCGCCCGCCAGACCTTCGCCATGCAGGACCGGGGCGGCTTCCTGCAGAGCACCGTTGCAATCCCCGAACCGCACGCCTTCACCGCCCATGTCAGGGTGAACGGCGCCGACTACGCGGTGCGGTTCGAAGAGCATGACCATGGCCACGGCGCCGCGGCGCATCGCGACAACAACATGCGCTCGGCCATCGTCCATGTCATGGCCGACGCCGCCGTCTCGGTGATGGTGATCGTCGGCCTGCTGCTGGCCCGGGCCTTCGGCTGGCTGTGGATGGACCCGCTGGCCGGCATCGCCGGGGCATGCGTCATCGCCAGCTGGTCCTACGGGCTGATCCGCGACACCGGCGCGATCCTGCTGGACATGAACCCCGACGATCGCGTCACCGCCGATGTTCGCCGGACGGTGGAGCAGGACGGCGACCGCCTGACCGACCTCCACGTCTGGCGGCTGGGGCCGGGCCACCTGGGCGCGATCGTCTGCCTGGAAACCGCCAGCGTCCATGGTCCGGAGTTCTACCGCGAGCGGCTGCGCGCCATACCGGCGTTGTCGCACGTCACCGTCGAGGTGCAGCGGGCCGCCTGACCATGGCCGCTAGAGACCGCTCAGCACGCTCTCCAGCCGCTCCAGGAAGAGGTCGGCGTTGGCGGCCGTGAAGACCAGCGGCGGGCGGATCTTCAGGACGTTGGCGCGCGGGCCGGTGGCGCTGATCAGCACCTTGTGGTCGCGCAGGTCGTTGACCACCCGCGCCGCGACGTCGGCGGGGTCGGCGCCGAGGCCGCCAGCCTCGATGTCGATGCCGACGAACAGGCCGGAGCCCCGCACTTGGCCGATGGCGGGATAGAGCCGCGCCAAGCTCTCCAGCCCGACCTTCAGGTGCGCGCCGACGGCCAGGGCGTTCTGCTGCAGGCCCTCGTCTTCGATCACGTCCAGCACCGCAATGCCGACGGCGCTGGATACAGGATTTCCACCGAACGTGTTGAAGTAGCGCGATTTTTTTCCGAATCTCTCAGCGATCTCTGGCTTCAGGACGACGCCGGCCATCGGATGGCCGTTACCCATTGGCTTGCCCATGGTGACCAGGTCCGGGACCACGCCGTGGCGGGCGAACCCCCAGAACGCTTCGCCGGTGCGCCCGAAACCCGCCTGCACCTCGTCGGCGATGAAAAGGCCGCCGGCGTCGCGGATCGCCTCCGCCGCCGGCGCCAGAAACCCCGCTGGGTCGGCATGGACGCCGTCGCTGGAGAAGATAGTGTCGACCAGCAGCGCCGCCGGCCTGATGCCGTGCCGCCGCAGATCGGCGATGGCCTGGCGCACCCCCTCGGCGAACACCGCGCCGGTCTGCGGCCCGCCGGAGGCCAGCGGCGCCGGCACGGTGCGGACATGGACGCCCAGGTCGACCAGATGGCCAAGGGACGGCGACAGCGACGCCACCGCCTCGGTCACCCCGTGATAGGCCTCCTCGGTGACGATGAAGCCGGTCCCGCCGGTGAAAGCCTTGGTGATCCGGATGGCCAGATCGTTGGCCTCGCTGCCGGTGCAGGCGAACATGACATTGGCCAGCTCGGCCGGGAACTTGGCCAGCAGCCGCTCGGCGTAGGCGACCACGATCTCGTTCAGGTAGCGGGTATGGGTGTTGAGGATCGCCGCTTGGCGGGCCAGGGCCGCCACCACGTGCGGATGGCAATGCCCGACGCTGGCGACGTTGTTGTAGACGTCGAGATAGGCCTCGCCGTCGGGGTCGAACAGCCAGACCCCCTCCCCGCGCACGAAGTGCACCGGGGTGCGGTAGAACAGCCGGTAGGCCGGCCCGAGCACGCTTTCCCGCCGGGCGATCAGCGCCTCGTCCTCGGCCGAGAGCGAGTCCGAGCCGCCCCGCGCATAGGCGTTGATCATGGTCATGGGTTCACCACCGGCAAGATCAGGCGGCTCAGCCGCTCGGCGTCGTGGAACAGGCTGACCTCGGCGACCAGTCCGGTTGCATCGACTCCGATCGGATGGCCGGTATTCATGTTGCGATCATAGTGGGGAAAGGCGCTGGAGGTGACTTGCAGGCGCAGGCGGCGGCCCGGCTGGAACAGGTGGGCGATCGGGCCCATGTCGATGTCGAACTCGTAGACCTCGCCCGGCTCGAACAGCCGGGTCTTGTCGAAACCGTCCCGCCAGCGGCAGCGGAAGAATTCGTCCACGACATTGTGCGAAAGACCATCGGGAGACACGTCGCACAGCTTCAGCACCAGGTCGGTGTCAGGCGTGCTGCAGCTTACGAAGACCTTCAGCCTGACCGACCCGGTGATCTCCAGCGGGGCGTCCAGCACCTCGCTGGTATAGACCAGCACATCGTCGCGCTCCTCGACGCGCCGCTGGTCGTAGGGTCCGGCCCTGGACCCGCCCATGTCGAAGTATCGTCCGCCGAACGACGGCGCCGGGTCGTGCGGATCGTAGCGGTAGCGATCGGCCGGCATGCCGCCCGGCGCCGGCTCGGGACCAAGCCGGCCATCGCCATGCGACCCGTTCGCCGCGCCGCCGGACTGCAGGTACATGGCCGTGTCATGGTGCGCCGGCGGCCAGGTCGGCGTGGACCGCCATTCGTTGGCGCCCATCAGGAAATAGCGTGCGCCGGGCGCGGGCTTGGTCGTGTCGCCCTTCAGGTGGCGATCGTAGAAGTCCAGGTAGAGTCCCGGGATCTCCGCCAACTGATTGGACGCGAACGGGCCAAAATAGACCTCGCCGAGCGCGTAGCTGCTGTTGCCGTGGTCCCAGGGGCCGAAGATGATATTGGCTTCGTGGCCCGGCCCGGCCGCCCGCTCGAGCAGGGTCGCGTAGATCTCGGCGGTGTCCGTGGTGCCCATGTCGTACCAGCCGCTGACGATCAGCACCGGAATGTCGATGGCGGCGATGTCGGGGCGGCCCTGGGTCTGGAGGCGGGTGATGGTCTCCTGGAAGGTCGACAAGCCGCCGATGTTCATCAGCGGCATGTCGTTCAGCGGCAGATGCCGGACCGCCGCCTGCGGGTTCATCATCACCTCCCGCAGGATCGCGGCCTCTTTTTCCCCGGCCGCCTGACGCTGCATCGCCTTTTCGAGCCAGTCGCGGGCTTGGCCGGCCGTCCACATGATCAGGATCGAATCCAGCAGCAGCGCGCCGCGCGCGGGATAGCCGGTCTTCTCCGGCACGATGGCGCGCAGGCTGGGCGGCCTTTCGCTGGCGGCGATCAACTGGGTGAGGCTGAGATAGCTGGCGCCGTACATCCCGACGGCGCCGCTGCACCAGGGTTGGCTGGCGATCCACTCGATGGTGTCGTAGCCGTCGGGGCCCTCGACCTGCTGTGTCGGCGTCGGGATGAATTCGCCATCCGAGGCGAACCGGCCGCGTACGTCCTGGACCACCACCGCATAGCCGCGCGCCGTCGCCGCGCGAATATCCAGGCCCATGTGCGAGCGGTGCGACACCCGCTTGTCGTAGGGCCCGCGGGTCAGCAGGGCCGGAACCGGCTCCGGGCCGGCCGGCCGGTAGATGTCGCTGCGCAGGATGACGCCGTCGCGCATCGGCGTTTCGACATCGAAGTCGATCCGCACATCGGGCAGGTCTTCGGCTTGGGCGCGCGAGCGCGCCTCGCTGCTCTGGGTCATCGATTCCTCCGCAGTTGGCGATTTGTTGTCGGGGAGGCCGCTACCATGTGTCGATCCAGGGCAGTTTCTTGCCGTCGCGGCTGCGTGGCGGCGGGCTGGAGCGAAGCGCCTCGACGATGCACTGCCGCGTATCCTGCGGATCGATCACATCGTCGAACTCGTAGAAGGTCGCGGCGTTCAGGGCTTTGCCGTCCTCATAGAGCTGCGCGACCATCTCCTCGTACTTCGCCTGGCGCTCGCCGAGGTCTTCGATGGCCGCGAGCTGGTCGCGGAATCCGAGTTTGACGAAGCCCTCCAGGGCCATTCCGCCGAACTCGCCGGTGGGCCACGCGGCGGTCATGATGCAGTTGCTGAAGCTGCCGCCGGCCATGGCCAGACCGCCTAGGCCATACCCCTTCCGCACGACGATGGCGATCATCGGCACGGTCAGGTTCGAGCCGATGACGATCATGCGCGCGCAATGCCGGATGAGCGCCGTCTGCTCCGCCGAAGGGCCGACCATATAGCCGGGGGTGTCGCAGAGCGACAGGATCGGCAGATCGTAGGCTTCGCACAGCTGCATGAACCGCGTCGCCTTGTCGGAGCCGGCGCTGTCGATGGCGCCGCCGAGGTGATGGGGATTGTTGGCGATGACGCCGATGGCCCGGCCCTCGATCCTGATCAAGGCGGTGATGATGGCCGCGCCGAACTGCGGACGCAGCTCCATGACCGTGTCGGTGTCCGCCAGGATGGCGATCAGCTTGCGCATGTCGTAGACGCGCCGGCGGTTTTCCGGGACGACGCTGCGCATCAGGCGTTGATCGGCGTGGCTCCACGCCGCGAGCGGCCCCTGGAAATAGCCGAGGTACCGCTTGGCGGCGGCCACCGCGGCGGCCTCGTCGGCCACAAGCACGTCGATGACCCCGTTGGGGGCCTGCATGCTGACCGGGCCGATCTCCTCTGGCCTGTACGCGCCGAGGCCCGCGCCCTCGATCAGCGCCGGCCCGGCGATGCCGATGGTCGAGCTTTGGGTGGCGATGACCACGTCGCAACAGCCGAGAATGAACGCATTGCCGGCGAAACAGCGGCTGTTGGTGACGCCGACGAGCGGCACGAGGCCGCTGAGCTGGCCGAGCAGGCTGAAGGTGCGGATGAAGTTGTAGCCCACCCCGAGCTTGTCGGTGTCGCCGGGGCGTCCGCCGCCGCCTTCGGTGAAGAACACCACGGGCAGCCGCGACTTGGCGGCCAGCTCGAGCATCCGGTCGAGCTTTTCATGCCCCTTCATGCCCTGGGTGCCCGCCAGAACGGTGGGGTCGTAGGCCATCACCGCGCAGCGCGCCCGCTCGTCGGCGAAACGGTCGCCGTTCACACGCGCCGTTCCCATGATGAAACCGTCCGCCGGGGTGTTGCGGACCAGCTCATCAAGACTGTGGCGCTGGCGGCGCGCGGCCACCGCCAGGCCGCCCAGTTCGACGAAGGAGCCCGGATCGCAGAGATCGTCGATGTTTTCCCGGGCCGTTCTCTGCCCCCGGGCATGGCGACGCTCGACGGCTTCGGTCCTGGTCGCGTCGGCCCGCAGTTGCCGGCGCTGTTGAAGCTCGGCCAGGTCGGCGCGCACGAACTCGATGTCTTCGCGTTCGTCATCGACCGGCGTCCAGCCTTCGACCGGCCTCGGTTCGATGAACGCCAGCGCCGCGCCCTCATAGACGGCGTCCCCGGGCCTGACGGTGAACTCGCGGAGAATCCCGGTGTGCTCGCTCAGCACCAGGTGCTCCATCTTCATGGCTTCCATGACCAGCACCGGCCGACCGGCGAGCACCAGCTCGCCTGCGGCCACGCTCGTGCTCACGATGGCCCCTTGCAACGGCGCAAGCACCGCCACGCACCCGTCCGGCGTCGCGATCTCGCCGCCGCCGTCGGCGGTCGGCGCCATCGCCTCCGAGCCCAGCCCCCGGTCCAGGATCGCCAGCGGGTCCGACCGGTCTATCGTCGCCCCGGCCAGTCGCGCGCCCCGGGCGGGCTCGAAATAGCGCCTGGGCGCCGACGCCGCGCCATCGGCGTTGGTGAGCGCCGCGCGATGGTCCTCGATGAAGCGCGTGTTGACCCTGCCCTCGCCCACCTCCGGCATGGACACCAGCCTTTGCAGGAAGGCGATGTTGGTCGGGACGCCGGTGATCTTGAATTCGGAGAGCGCCCGCGACGCCTTGTGCATGGCGTCGGCCAGCGTCCCGTCCGGGACGTGCACGATGACCTTGGCCAGCAGTGAGTCGAAGTTCGTGCTGGTCCGGTAGCCGGCGTATCCAAAGCCGTCGACCCGTACGCCCGGACCCGCCGGCGGCTCATACGCGGCCAGGACGCCGCTGGCCGGCTTGGCCGAGCCGTCGCCTTGCATGGTCTCCATGTTCACCCGCGCCTGCACCGCCGAACCGCGGGGCCGTGGGATGTCCGCCTGGGCCAAGCCCAGATTCTCAAGGCTGGCGCCCGCGGCGAGCCTCAACTGCAGCGCCACCAGATCCATGCCCATGACTGCCTCTGTCACGGTGTGCTCGACCTGAAGCCGCGGGTTGGCCTCCATGAATACGAAGGCCTCGCCCTGCCCCGTTTGATCGACCAGGAACTCGAAGGTCGCGAGATTTCGCAGACCGACCGCCCTGGCGATCAGGCTTGCCGCTTCGAACGATCGCTCGCGCGTAGCGTCCGATATGCCGACCGCCGGCGCGATTTCGATGATCTTCTGGCGCCGCCGTTGCAGGCTGCATTCCCGATCCCAGAGGTGGGAAACGGCGCCGGAGCCATCGCCAAGCGCCTGAACCTCCAGGTGCCTGGCGTCGCCGAGGACCTGTTCGACATAGAGTTCGCCGTTCCCGAACGCCCGCAGGCTCTCCGACGCGCAAAGCTCGAAAGCCGGCGCGAGATCTTCCAGGCGATCGACCTGCCGGATGCCGCGCCCGCCGCCGCCGGCGATCGCCTTGAGCATGATGGCGCCGTGCTCGCCGAGGCTTTCCAGGAAAGCGCGGGCTTCGGCAAGCGAGGTCGGGCCCTCGGTTCCGGGCAGCACGGGAACGCCGCAGCCTTTCGCCAGGGCGCGGGCGCGCGCCTTGTCGCCAAAAAGCGCCAGCTGTTCCGGGCTTGGTCCGACAAAAGTCAGCCCGGCTGTGGCGCAACCCGTCGCGAACCGCGGATTTTCGCTGAGGAAGCCATACCCCGGGTGAACGCTGTCGCACCCGGTCCGCACGGCGGCGGCGACGAGTTGGTCGATATCCAGATAGGCGCCCGCGCCGGCGCCCTGCAGCACCACGGTCTCGTCGCTGGCCCGGGTGTGAAGGGAATTGGCGTCGTCCTGCGGCGCGACGGAGACCGTCGCGATACCCATGTCGGTCGCCGTGCGGGCGATCCGAACGGCGATCTCGCCGCGATTGGCGATGAGCAGCTTTCGAAACATCAGCGCGGAAGCTCGATTCCGGCTTGTTCGCGGTCCCAGACGCCCTGCAGCGGCCGGTTGCGAAGCTGGGCTTTCTGAACCTTCAGGGTCGGCGTGCGAGGCAGCGCGTCGATGAATTCGACGTAGCGCGGGATCATGAAGCGCGGCGTGCGCGGTATGAGCCAGCGGACCAGCGACTCGGCGTCCAACGCGGAGCCCGGCGCGCGCACAACAATCAACCTGATCTCCTCGTCGGCGGCGGCCTGGTTCGTCTGTTTCTGAGCCACCGCCGCGCAATCGGCGACCTCGGGATGGCGCCTGACGCCGGCCTCCACCTCGAAGCTCGAGATGTTCTCGGCGCGCCGACGGATGCAATCCTTGATCCGGTCGCGGAAATAGAAATAACCCTCTTCGTCGCGGCTGAAGGCGTCGCCGGTATGAAACCAGCCATTTCGCCAGGCGGCGGCGGTTTCCTTCGGATTGTTCAGGTAGCCCGCATTGATCGCCCACGGCTCTGACGTGCGCACCACCAGTTCGCCGACCACGCCCGGGGGGACC
This sequence comes from Caulobacteraceae bacterium, assembly GCA_036272595.1. Taxonomy (GTDB): domain Bacteria; phylum Pseudomonadota; class Alphaproteobacteria; order Caulobacterales; family Caulobacteraceae; genus Poindextera. The sequence continues at coordinate 35,499 of DATAYM010000002.1, read as the reverse complement.
GGCTGGTCCCATTCATCGACGAGGCGGGCCTCGTAGCCCGGAAAGCCGGGCCGCACGACGCCGCAGCTGAACAGGCCCTCGGCATTGACCCGGCCGACGTCCCAGTCCGGGTCGGCGATCGGACAGCTCAGTTCGGTCATGTTGTAGAGACTGTAGGTGCGGCAGCCAAACCTCGCCTTGAACTCGGCCATCCGCGGCACGGCCAGCGGCAGCAGCAGGTTGCGCAGGGCGCAATCGGCGTCGTCGGGGCGCGGCGGCTCGTCCAGCCAGGACAGCGGCGGGTAGAAACAGGTGGTCACGCCGAACTTGCGATACTCGTCGGGCATGCGCGATTCGCTGATGAACGGACGGATGACGTGACGGCCGCCGATCAGGGCGGCGAGGAAGGGAAAGACCTTGGCCCCGACGTGATAGGTCGGCCCGGCGTTGAAGATCACATCCTCGGGGCCGAGATCATCAATCGGCAGGGTTGCGACCGTGGTGGCGTAGATCTGCCTCCAGGGCAGTTGCACGGCCTTTGAAGGACCCGTCGTGCCTGAGGTGAACAGGATGGCGGCGATATCCCAGGGCGACGCTTCGAAACGGCCGGGCTCGGGCGCGTCGGAGCCGAGAAACGCCGCCGCCGGGACACACTCGAACGGCAGGTTCGCGGCCGGCTGTTCGAGGTTCAGCAGGATGAGGCGCTTGAGGTGAGGCAGTTCGGCCGCCACCTCGATGACGCGATCGAGGTACTGGGCGTCGAGCACCATGGTCGTGGCTTCGGTCGTGTTGAGCGCGTGCGACAGCAGCGCGCCGCGGTAATCGGTGTTCAGCGGCGCCTCGACCGCGCCGATCGAGACCAGGCCGAGCCATCCAGCCATCGCCTCGATGGTGTTCAGTTGCATGGTGGCGACGATGTCGCCTCGGCCGACCCCGACGCGCCCGAAGGCGGCGCCCCAACGATCCATCAGCGCCGCGGTCTCCGCGTAGGAAAGCCTGCGATCGTCGATGTCGACCGCGTAGAGACGATCGGGGGTTTCGACGGCGCGCTGGCGCAACAGGGTCGGCAGCGTGGTCTCGATCGCTTTGGTCATGGCGTTCTCATGCAACCGGTGCGACCGCGCGCCGAAAGCGCTGTTGCGCCAGCGCGCGCGGCGCCTCGGCCAGGCGGGCCAGGCCAAGGGTCGCGGCCGGATGGTTCTTCAGGATGTAGGCTCGGTTCTCCGGATAGCGCCGCGCCCTCCATTCGGTGATGAGCACGGTCTGCGCCAGCCGCATGGCCACCAGGTCGGGCAACAGGTCGGTCTCTTCGGGCGACAAGGGCACGATCGAACCGTAGGCGCGCAGTATCTCCTCAAGCGGGACCAGCGGGTCCGGGTGCGCGCCGGCGTGATACGACATGGCGATGGCCACCTCGTTGATCAGGGGCGCCTCGATCATGTCGCCGAAGTCGATCACGCCGACAACCTTGGCCGGATCCGCGTGGCCGACAAGGATGTTGAACAGGCTGAAATCGTTGTGGATCACCTGTGCGCGCAACCCGGGCAAGGCGGGAGCCGATCGTTCGAACTGGTCGAGTGCTCGCTCCACCCGCGCCCGGGTCGCCTCGTCAGCGACGTCCCCGAGCAGAGGGCGCAAACCACCGGCCCGGCTGAGATCCCATGAGAGTTCGTGCCTTGAAGCCGAATGACGGTATCCGGCCAAACCCCGATCGAGGCGTCCCAGCATAAGCCCGATCTGCGTGCGCAGCGCCGCCGAGGGCGCCGCGTCCATCGCCAGGCTGCCGGGGATATAGCTCACCAGCCGAAGGATCCGCGCGGCGCCGACATCGTCCGTGATGGCGGCGCTTACGTCGCCATCCGCCGTCCGCACGACCCGCGGAACTGGAATTGTCGGATCCGTCAACTCCAGATGAACGAGCGCGCCGGCCTGGAAATCGATGACGTCGCGGTCTTCGGCCGCATTGGCCACCTTCAGCACGAAGTCGCCGGACTCGGCCGCGATCAGGAAATTCTCGTCACGCTCGCCGCCCAGCAGCCTCGCGCGGCCGAGGACGCCGAAGTGCGCATGCGCCAAGGCGGCGGCCTTGGCCTCCAGGATCGCCGGCGGCTCCGTCATCAGCGAGGAGCTGACCGCAGGCGGGTCGGATTGCGCCATTCGGCATTTCCCAGTTCTTGCAAGGGGGTCTCGCGCGGCGCGCAGCAAAGGTCACTCACGATCGGTGGTCCGTTCCGCTAAGCGCCAAGCACCCTGGCCAGGGACTCGGCCGATTCGACGATGTCTGCCGCTATGCTCTGGCGCGCCGCCGGAGCATCGCCTCGCTCCAGTGCGGCGTACACGTCATGGTGGTTGGGCATCGAGGCGATCATCGCCTCACGATCAGGCATCATCAGCCCGACATAGGGACCGATGCGCAGCCACAGCCCCTCGATCAAGCCGAGCAGCTTGCTCAGGTGACTGGCCCGATAGACGGCCGTATGGAAGGCCCAGTTCTCAAGGATGTAGGCTTCCAGGTCGCCGGCGACGGCGGCCTTCTGCATCAGCTGCACCTGCGCGGCGACTGCGGCGAGTTCCTCCGGCGTGATGATCGCCGCCGCCCTTGCCGCGGCGAGGCCTTCGAGTTCGACGCGAATGTCGCGGATCTCCTCCAGGTCAGACACGCGAAGTTCGGGAACCAGCAACGTGCCCCGGCCGGTCGGCGCCCCGAGCGCCCCTTCCGCCTCCAGACGGTGCAGGGCGCCGCGCACAGGCATGTGGCTCACGCCAAGCGCCTCGGCGACCGAACGCAAGGTCAAGGCCTGTCCGGGTCTGAACCGGCCGGACATGATCGCCTGCCGAAGCTGGGCGTGCACCTGGTCTAGGAGCGTCAGCCGCGCCACCGGCAAAAGAGGCGACTGGGCGCCATCAGGCTTGGCGTCCCCCCGCGGTTCGCGGGCGCGGAGTTCAATTGGCGCTGGCATCTCGTCCTCCCGGGCTCCTCGAAGCCCACTTGCAGATGTCGGAAGTTCGTGATCAAAAGTCAACGACGCTTTGATCAAAAGTCAAAATGCAGGGCATTCGGCCCCTGCAGCGGAGCGGTCGCTGGAACAGGGGGAACTTGGAAATGAGAATCGGTCGAACTGCCTTTGGCGCAAAGCATCTGCTGTTTTCACTGGTTTCGATGCTCCCCTTGCTCTCGCCCGCGATCAGCCACGCCCAGGTCGGCGCGGGCCAGGCCAGTCCGGCCGGCGCCCAGCAGGCGGCGCGGGACGCGGAGGACGGCCAGGTGATCGTCACGGCGGAGAAACGCGCCCAACGCCTGATCGACGTGCCGGCGTCCGTCTCGGCCATCACCGTAAAGGAAATTCAGGACCGCCACCTGATCGCGGTGTCCGATATCGCCCAGCAGGTTCCCAACGTCCTGATGAGCGGCAGCTCGCTGTTCCCGAACATAACGATTCGCGGGGTCGGATCGGCCAGCGGCGGCAATCCCGGCTTCGCGCCGGCGGCGACGCTCTATGTGGACGAGGTGTACCAGGGCCGCGAGCGCGCCGAGAACGTACCGCTGTGCGGAATCCAGCAGATCGAGGTGCTTCGCGGACCGCAAAGCACCCTCTATGGAAAAAACACCATCGCCGGGGCGGTCAACATCGCGACCGAGGCGCCGAGCCACCAGTTTCACGCCACGCTCGACGGACAGTACGGCAACCTCAACTTCGGCCAGCTATGCGGCACGGTCAGCGGCCCGGTGGGAGGCGACAATCTCAGGATTTCGCTTAACGGCCTCTACAAGCATCGCGACGGCGACATTCTGAACGCCTTTAACGGCCAGCATCTGAACTATGACAACGCCGCGGGCGTCCGCGCCCGGGCCATCTACGACGCAACGCCGCGGTTGAGCTTCGACTTCAGCGCCGACTACCTGCAAGAAAGCGACAGCGAAAGCGAGCTGACCACCGACTACAGCGCCTTCAAACTGCTTGGACCGCCCTACAGCACCTACGCGCCCTTCAATCCGAGGACCCGGACCGAGGCGGTGAACTCCCCCGAACTCGGGCGGCGGACCGTTGGCGGCGCCTCGGCGCGGATCACCTATGATTTTCCGGACGCCAAGCTGACCTCGATCACCGCATACCGCGGCTACACCAGCAGATACGCCTACGATTCGGACGGATCGTCCCTCAGCGAGGACGCACAGAACAACACGGACGACGCCAACCAGTTCAACCAGGAAGTGCGGCTGACGTCGAGCGATCCGGGACCGTTCCAATGGATCGTCGGGGGATATTACTACCACGAGGATCTCCACGACACCTTCACCACGCACTTCCTGGACCAGTTTCCCTCGCTGCTACTGGGATTGCCGCCGCTTCCGCACGGCTACGACGATGCGACACTCGCCAAGGCCAATGTCATCGAGAACAGCTATGCCGGGTTCGCGTCGGTCACCTACAGCTTTACGCCGCGCTTGGTGCTGACAGCAGGGGCTCGTTATACCCAGGACGACAAGACGCTGCACTTCTCGCAGCTGCAGACCACGCATAATGCGCTGAGTATCGGCTCCTTCCTGCTGGCCCATATTCCACCGAGGACGGATACGATCTCGGAAGGCGTACCCACTTACGACGCCAGTCTCTCATTCAAATTCACGCCCGATGCGGTTGCCTACATCAAGTACAGCCGGGGCTATAAGGCGGGAGGCTTCAACGCCTATGTCATCACCCCGCCGTTCAACCCGAAGCTCTCGCTCGGTTTCAAGCCGGAATTCCTCGACAACTACGAGGCCGGGTTCAAGTCGACGTGGTTCGACCATCGCCTGTCGGTGGACATCGCCGCCTTCTACGACAACTATACGAACAAGCAGGAGATCGTCGAGAACATCGCGGTGCTCGGGTTCACCGTCGAAAACGCGGCCAAGGCGCGCATCTACGGCGCGGAGATCGAGGCCGACGCCAGGCCCCTTCCGGGTCTGGACCTGACCGCGAACATCGGCCTGCTCAGGGGGAACTATCTCAGTTTCCCGGACGCGGGCGCGGGGCTGAATTTCACCGGTCACAAGATCGCCAACGCACCCGACTGGGACGGCACTTTCGCCGCCCAGTACGAGCATGAACTCGAGTTTCGGCCTGGGATCTCCGGCATGGCCCGCGTCGAAATCTTCCACACCGACTCCTACTTCGAGGACCCCAACAACAGCCCCGGGTTCGAGACCAAGCCCTATACCTATCTGAACGCCCGGCTCGGGGTTGAGTCGGACGACGGTCAATGGGGCGTCTATCTCTGGGGCAAGAACCTCACCGACGCCTTCGTCCTGAGCGGCGGCTATGTTTCGCTTCCGCTGACAGCGCGTGCGGTCAACTTTCCCCGCCTCTTCGGGGTGGAACTGGTGCTGAAACACTAGGCTGGGTCTGGCCGGCGTGGCGCTTAGAACTCGCGTCACGCCATAGCTGATGCGGCCGGAGCGGTCGACGATGTCACTCAGGCGAGCAAGACGATGAACCTGGATATCGGCTCGGAGACTCTTGCGCCGGCGATACCAGTTCGTGCGGCGGCTCGGCCAGGCGACGGCAAGACCGCCGAGCTCCCCTTCCTGTTGCTGATCACTTACGCCCTACCCTCGCTGTCGATCTCCTTCCTGTTCCTTCCCGTCTCGCTGCTGCTGCCCACATACTATGCGGGAACCATGGGGATCGGTCTTGGCGCCATCGGGGGTTTCCTGCTCGCCTCGCGCTTGGCCGATGTCGTGCTCGATCCGATGATCGGCAAGTGGTCGGATGCGACCCGCTCACGGTTCGGCCGCCGCAAACTATGGATGTGGCTCGGTACGCCGATCCTGATGGCGGGGGCGGCGCTGCTGTTCATGCCGCCCTTCCGGCCAAATGGCTGGTACCTGCTGTTTGCCTCCTTCGTGATCTACGCCGGCGGCTCGACCGTCGGCCTGCCCTATTCCGCCTGGGGCACGGAGATCGTCCCCACCTATCACGGCCGCGCCCGGCTGGCCGGAGTCCGCGAGGCGGCCGGTGTCATCGGCGGCCTGGTCGCCGCGGCCATCCCGGCCATCACCGGCGCCGAGGGCCACGGCGTCGACCGCTTCACCATGGGCATCATGGGCTGGGTGATCATCGTCATCACGCCGCTGGCGGTGCTCATCGCCACCCGCTTCGTTCCGGAGCCCCCAACGCGCCTGCAGCCGCGCGTCGATTGGCCCTCGTCGATCGCCGGCCTGATCCGAAACAAGCCCTTCCGGCTATTCTGCCTGACCTTCGTGGTCATGAGCGTTGGCAGCAGCGTCGCCGGCGCGACCATGGTTTTCTATATCAACTGGTACCTGAAAGCGCCGACCTTGGTGGGCGTCTCGCTGCTCCTGCTTGCCGTCACCACCATCGGCGCCGTGCCGCTCTGGCTGAAGATCAGCCATCGAATCGGAAAACACCGGGCCACCGCCCTGTCCATCTTCCTGTCCATGTTGCTGTATGGCGGCGTTACCCCCTTCCTCAGACCCGGCGACGGCGCCTATTACGTGGTGCTGCTAGGACTGCTCGGGGCCGCCAGTTCCGGACTGTCGACGCTTCCGCTCGGCATCATCGGCGACGTCATCGACTACGACACCCTGATGAACCGGCAGGCGCGCGGCGGCATCTATTGGGGCGTGTGGTCGTTCGCGCAAAAGGTCGCGCCAGCCCTGGGCATCGGGATCACCCTGCCCCTGCTCGGCTATCTCGGGTTCTCAGCCAGCGGCCACAATGCGGCGGCGGCCCTGGAAAGCCTAAAACGCATCTATTGTTTCGGGCCGGTGGTTTTTTACGTTTTCGCCGGCGTGATGTTCCTGATCTTTCCGATCGACGCGCGGCGGCACGGGGTTATCGTCCGCGGCTTGGCGCGGCTCGAAGCGCGCGAGCAGGCTTCCGCTGAAGCCTGAGCCCTCCGCCGGTCCCGCGGAGGGCTCAGCCTCGATTGTCTGCGTTCGCCCGGTACGAGCGGGTGAGCGCCGAATAGACGAGCGCGCGCATCTGCCGATGGATTGGGTAGGCGTTGGACGGAACCAACTGGCTGAGGAAGATGCCGATCAGTTGCTCGGAAGGGTCGATCCAAAAAAAGGTGCTGGTGGCGCCGCCCCAGCCATAGGTGCCTTGGCTGCCGAGGGTAAGGGGCTTTTCCGCGGTCATGACCACCGAAAAGCCCAGACCGAACCCCATGCCTTCGTAAGTCGCAGCTTCGCTGTACGAACCGGCCATGCAGCTTGGGATGTCCGTCCCACCGGGAAGATGGTTGCGCCGCATAAGGTCGACGGTGACCGGGCTCAGCACCTGTACGCCCTGGAGCACGCCGCCATTGGCCAGCATTTGGCAGAAGCGCAGATAGTCCTCGCCGGTGGAGACCATGCCGCCGCCACCCGCCAACATCTCTCGTTTGCGCAGGAAGGCGTCGGGTCCTGAAATCTCGTAGGGAGCCATCGTCCCGTCTGGCTGCAGGCCATAGCATGAAACCAGCCGGGCGGCCTTGGCGGGAGGAACCCTGAATCCGGTGTCGTTCATCGACAGCGGGCGGAATACCCTCGCCTCGAGGAAATCATCCAGTGGCTGATCGGCGAGCCTCTCGATCAGGTGGCCGAGAATATCGGTCGAGATCGAATAGTTCCACATCTCGCCCGGCGAGAACTCCAGCGGTATGCGCGCCAAGTCCCCAGCCAACGCCCGCACGCCGCCCGCCCGGTCGATGGTGTCGGTGTTCACCAGACGGTAGGCGGCATCGACGTTGTTCCGTTGCTGGAAACCGTAGGTCAGGCCGGAGGTATGGCGAAGCAGGTCGATGATCTGCATCGGGCGCTTGGGCGGGTGCGTGCGGAAACCGCTCGCGAGGTCGCCGGCTTCGTAGACGCCCTGGCCGGCCCATTCGGGAAGAATGGCGTCGACCCGGTCGTCGAGGGCGACCAAGCCCTCCTCGACAAGCAACATCATGCCGACGCTGGTGATCGGCTTTGACATCGACGCCAGCCGGAAAATGGCGTCTGGCCGAAGCGGGCTTGGCCCTTCAAGGTTCATTCGGCCAAGTTCGGCCCGGTAGACCAGCTCGCCTCGCCTTGCGACGAGCATTTGAACGCAAGGGAGCTTGCCCGGTTCAACGTAGCGGCTCTGAAAGAATGCCGCGAGCCGCTCGAGCCGGTCCGGCGACATGTCCACCAATCCAGGTTCCACCACCGGCGTCGCGAGGATGATGTCGTCGGTGATGGCCACGGCGGGACTCCAGGGGAACAGCTCAGCGGCATAGACACCGCGCGATGGGCAAATCCCCTATCGGGCGCCGGCGGCGAACCGCGTCAGGGCAGGGCCAGGTCCGGCTGTCCCCTCACCCGCGCATAGACCGGCGCGAAGTCCTGTTGCGTCACCTCCAGCAGGGTCTGCAGCGACGGGATGACCATGTAGAGCGGCTGCAGGTCGTCGATGCGGTAGGGGGTGCGCATGACCCGTTCCAGGTCGAAGGGGATGCGGCGCGGCCGCGGATCCTCAAGGCTGTAGAGGGTCTCGGCGTGGGAGGAGACGATTCCCGCGCCGTAGATGCGCAGGCCGGCCGGCGTCGCCATCAGGCCGAACTCGACGGTGTACCAGTAGAGCCGGGCCAGGTTGGGCAGCTGGCCGAGGCCGGCCGCCCGCGCGCCGCCGCGGCCATAGGCCTGCATGTAGTCGGCGAAGGTCGGGTTGGTCAGCATCGGCACATGGCCGAACACGTCGTGGAAGACGTCCGGCTCCTGCAGGTAGTCGAGCTGGTCCGGGCGGCGGATGAATCGGCCGGCGGGGAAGCGGCGATTGGCCAGGTGGTCGAAGAAGACCTCGTCCGGGACCAGGCCGTGCACCGCGACGACGCTCCAGCCGGTCAGCCGGTTCAGCCGCTCATTGATGCGCGAGAAGTCGGGGATGCCGGCGCCGTGCAGGTCGAGCGCCTTGAGCCCGTGCAGGAACTCGTCGCAGGCGCGGCCGGCCAGCACCTCGGCCTGGCGTTCATAGAGGGTGACCCAGGTCCGATGCTCGGCCGCGGTGTAGCGCGACCAGGCCTGGTCGACGGTCCAGTCGGCCGCGGCGTCCGGCGGCGCGGCGCCTCGAAGCGCCGGCGCGGTCATGCGTGCCGTCCCATGCGCCAGCGCAGCAGCTCCGGCGAGACCGCCTCCTCGCGCGCGCATTGGGCGACGGCCTGGTCGATGGCGCCGAAGATGGAGCGCCCGCCCCCGTCCCTCATCTCGATGCGCACCCGGTCGCCGTCCTTGAGGAACGGCGTTTGCGCCGCCCCGTGCAGCAGGGTTTCGACCGTGCGCAGCTCGGCGATGCAGGAATAGCCCAGGCCGCCCCCGGCGATGGGCCGGCCGGGGCCGCCGTCCGCGTCACGATTGGAGACCGTGCCGGAGCCGACGATCGATCCGGCGCCGAGGCTGCGGGTCTTGGCGGCGTGGGCGATCAGCCGGCCGAAATCGAAGGTCATGTCGACACCGGCGTCGGCGCGGCCGAACACCTCGCCATTCAGCCGCACTTCCAGCGCGCCGTGCAGCTTGCCGGCCTTCCAGGCCCCGCCCAGTTTGTCCGGCGTCACCGCCACCGGCGAAAAGGCCGAGGCCGGCTTGGACTGGAAGAAGCCGAAGCTCTTGGCCAGCTCGGCCGGGATCAGGTTGCGCAGCGAGACGTCGTTGGCCAGCATCACCAGCAGGATCATCGGCAGCGCTTCGGACGCCGTGGCGCCCAGCGGCACGTCGCCGGTGACCACCGCGACCTCGCCCTCGAAATCGCAGCCCCAGGCCTCATCGACCAGCGGGATCGGATCGTGGGGGCCGAGGAAGCCGTCGCCGCCGCCCTGGTACATCAGGGGCTCGCTCCAGAAGCTCTCCGGCATCTCCGCGCCGCGCGCCTGGCGCACCAGCTGGACGTGGTTCACATAGGCCGAGCCGTCGGCCCACTGATAGGCGCGCGGCAGCGGCGAGGCGCAGTCATGCTGGCGGAACGGCCAGCACTGGGCGCTCCCCGCCTCGACCTCGCCAGCCAGCGAGTGCAGCATCGGCGCGCAACGCCCCCAGTCGTCGAGCGCGCCCTGCAGGGTCGGCGCGACGGCCGAGGCGTCGGCGCACCAGTCCAGGTCTTGCGAGACCACCACGAGGCGGCCGTCGCGACCGCCCTTGAGCGATGCCAGCTTCATAGGCCTGCCCTCGAAACCGTCTCGGGAGCGTCCGGTTGCAATTCGGGGGCCGCGGCCGCGAAGGCCGGATGGGCGCGCGCCGCCGCATCGACCCCGACCAGACGGGGATAGGGCGACAGGTCGAGCCCCATCCGCCGGGCGTTGTAGAGCTGCGGAACCAGGCAGATGTCGGCCAGGCTCGGCTGATCGCCAAAGGCGAAGCGATGCGACGGCAGGCCGGCCAACTGGCCCTCGAGCACCTCGCAGCCGCGGCCGACCCAGTGCTCGCCCCAGGTCTTCAGCCCGGCCGGATCATCGCCCCACTGGGCGTGGATCTGCCTTTGCGTGGCGAGGTTGTTCAGCGGATGGATGTCGCAGGCGACGGTCGCAGCGAAGGCGCGCACCTGGGCCCGATCCCAGGGGTCGACGGGGAGGAAGCCGGGGTCGGGACGGGTCTCGTCCAGCCACTCCAGGATCGCCATCGACTGCACCAGCGTCCCGCGCGGCGTGCGGATCATCGGCACCCGCCCCTGGCGGTTGAGCGCCAGATAATCCGCCGCCAGCTGCTCGTCGCGGCCCGGCAGGATGTTGATCGCGCGGCTGTCGTAGCGGACGCCCTTGAGGTTGAGCCCGATGCGCACCCGATAGGCGGCGGAGGATCGCCAATAGTCGAAGAGGAGCACCTCGCTCACAGCGCTCTCGCCCTAGGCCGACTTCCTGGCCGGCAGCACGCCGCGGCGAATCTGGTCCAGCTCCAGGCTCTCGAACAGCGCCTTGAAATTGCCCTCGCCGAAGCCCTCGTTGCCCTTGCGCTGGATGATCTCGAAGAAGATCGGCCCCAGCGCGTTCTCAGTGAAGATCTGCAGCAGCAGGCCCTGGCCTTCGCTGGGTGCGCCGTCGATCAGGATGCGGCCGGCCTTCAGCCGCGCCACGTCCTCGCCGTGGCCGGGCAGGCGAGCCTCGATCTGCTCGAAATAGGTCTCGACTGTGTCCTGGAACTTCAGGCCCCGCGCGCGCATGGCCTCGACCGAGGCGTAGATGTCGCCGGTCCCCAGCGCCAGGTGCTGGATGCCCTCGCCGCCATAGTCGCGCAGGAATTCCTCGATCTGCGAGTGGTCGTCGCGGCTCTCGTTCAGCGGAATGCGTATCTTGCCGTCCGGGCTGGTCATCGCCTTGGAGATCAGGCCGGTCTGCTGGCCCTCGATGTCGAAATAGCGGATTTCGCGGAAGTTGAAGATGCGCTCGTAGAAGTCGGCCCATTTGCCCATCTGGCCGCGGCGCACATTGTGGGTCAGGTGGTCGAGATAGGTCAGGCCGACATTGTTCTCGGCCTCCGCCGCTTCCGCCCCCTCGATCGGCTTGAAATCGACGTCGTAGATGGCCTGGGCCCCGTAGCGGTCGACCAGATAGAGGTTGGAGCCGCCGATTCCCTCGATGGCCGGGATGTTCAGCTCCATCGGCCCCACCGGCCCCTGCACCGGAGTGGCGCCGCGCTCGACCGCCAGGGCGAAGGCCTTGGCCGCGTCCTTGACCCGGAAGGCCATGGCGTTGGCCGAGGGGCCGTGGGCGGAGCGGAACGCCGCCGCCTGGCCGCTCGGCTCCATGTTCAGCAGGAAGTTGATGTCGCCCTGCTTGTAGCGGACCACGTTCTTGGAACGGTGGCGGGCGGCGGCGGCGAAGCCCATCCGCTCGAACTGCCGCCTGATCGCCTCGGGGTCCGGTCCGGTGAACTCGACGAACTCGAACCCATCGGTGCCGAGGGGATTGTCGAACAGGTCGGCCATGGCGCGATCTCCGGAAATTGAGTGGGCATGATACGCCCGGTCCATCGTCATGTCCTTGCTTTGACGGTCGGATCACATAGGAATCTAGGCGTTGGATTTCCCAGTTCAAACAATCCAGGTCATTTCATGCCAAGACTGACCCGCGCCGATCGGCGGATTCTCGAGGTGCTGCAGACCGACGCGCACCTGTCCAATGTCGAGCTGGCCGAACGGGTCGGGCTGTCGCCCAGCCCCTGCCTGCGCCGGGTCAAGCTGCTGGAGGCGCAAGGCCTGATCGGCGGCTATGTCGCCCTGCTCGACCGGCGCAAGATCGGCCTGGGCGTCATGGCCTTCGTCGAGGTGCAGATGGACCGGCACAGCGACGTCGGGGTCGCCGCCTTCCGCGCCGCCATGGAGGGTCACGCCGAAATCGTCGCCTGCCACATGATGACCGGCTCCTTCGACTATCTGCTCAAGATCGTCGTCTCCGACCTGGACGCCTACGCCGAATTCACCCTGCAGCACCTCTTGAAGATGCCCGGGGTGAAGGACGTCCGCTCCAGCTTCGTCCTCGACACGCTCAAGGACTCGACGGCCCTGCCGCTGACCCAGCTGGAGGCGTCCTAGCCGTCAGCACTCGACCACGTTGACCGCGAGTCCGCCCAGCGAGGTCTCCTTGTAGATCTCGTTCATGTCGGCGCCGGTGCGCTTCATGGTGGCGATGACCTTGTCCAGCGACACCGAATGCTGGCCGTCGCCGAGCAGGGCCAGGCGGGCGGCGTCGATGGCCTTGATGGCGCCCATGGCGTTGCGTTCGATGCAGGGGATCTGCACCAGGCCGCCGATGGGATCGCAGGTGAGGCCGAGATTGTGCTCCATGCCGATCTCGGCCGCGTTCTCGATCTGGGCGTTGGTCCCGCCCAGCACGGCGGCCAGGCCGGCGGCGGCCATCGAGCAGGCGACGCCCACCTCGCCCTGGCAGCCCACCTCGGCGCCGGAGATGGAGGCGTTGCGCTTGTAGAGCGCGCCGATGGCCGCGGCGGTGAGGATGAAGGTGCGCCGGCCCTCGACCGAGCCATGATGGTAGCGGTCATAGAAGCGCAGCACCGCCGGGATGATGCCGGCCGCGCCGTTGGTCGGGGCAGTGACCACCCGGCCGCCGGCGGCGTTCTCCTCGTTCACCGCCATGGCCCAGAGATTGACCCAGTCCATCGCCGCCAACGGATCGACGATCGGCTGCTCGGACCGGGCGACGATGGAGGCGAGGCTCTGCTTGGCGCGCCGGCGCACCTTCAGGCCGCCGGGCAGGCAGCCGTCTTGGCGCAGGCCGCGGTCGATGCAGGCCTCCATCGCCGCGACGATCTCGTCGAGCCCGGCGCGCACCTGGTCTTCCGGACGCAGCGTCGCCTCGTTGGCGGCCATCAGCTCGGCGATGGTCAGCTCGGCGACCTCGGCCAGCGCCAGCAGCTCGGCGGCGGAGGCGAAGACGTACGGGACCGGCGGGCCATTGTCCCCGATGGAGGGGCGATCCAGCTCCTCCTGGCTGCGCACGAAGCCACCGCCGATCGAATAGTAGGTTTCGGTCAGGACGGCCTCGCCCGCACCGTCGAATGCGGCGATGGTCAAGGCGTTGGGATGGCCCGGCAGCCGCTCGCGACCGGCCCAGACGATGTCGCGATTCGCGTCGAAGGCGATCGGATGCAGTCCGCCAAGGCGGAGCTGGCCGCCGTCGCCAATGGCCGCGAAGGCCGTGTCGGCCAGGTCGGGATCGATGGTCGCCGGCGCGAACCCGGCCAGGCCGAGTTGCACGGCCCGGTCGGTTCCATGGCCCCGTCCGGTCAGGGCCAGCGAGCCGTAAAGCGTGACTCGCACCTGGCCAACCTGCCCCAGGCGCCCATTCTCGGCGAGTTGCTCGACGAACCGCAGGCCCGCGGTCATCGGCCCCATGGTGTGGCTGCTGGAAGGCCCAACCCCCGGTTTGAACAGTTCGAATGTGCTGACCGTCACCGCGCCGGCTCCTTGGTTCCCATCGACACCGGCCGACCCTACACCCGACGCCCTTGCCTATCGCCTGATCCGGAAAAAATCGGCCGAGCGCGACGGCGCCCGGCCGACAGGGCCGCACCGAAAAGGGAGGAGATCGGTGCGGTAGAGGAAATGGGCAAGATCACCAGCTCAGCACCACCTTGCCGGCCTCGCCGGAGAGCGCCGCGTCGAATCCGGCCTGGAAATCGCAGGCGCGGGTGCGATGGGTGATCAGCCGCTCCAGGTCGAAGCCGCTGTGCAGCAGGCCGAACATCTTGCGCCAGGTCTCGAACATCTCGCGGCCGTAGACGCCCTTGATGGTCAGCGCCTTCAGGATGATGCGCGACCAGGCCACGTCCATCGGCCTCGCCGGCAGGCCCAGCATGGCCAGCTTGCCGCCCATGGCCAGGGCGTCGATCGCCTGGTCGAAGGCGCTCGGCGCGCCGGACATCTCCAGGGCGACGCCGAAACCCTCGACGACGCCCTCCTGATCCATCACCGCCCGCAAGTCTTCCCTGGCGACATTGACCGGGCGGACGTCGGCCAGCCCGGCGGCGAGGTCGAGCCGGTAGTCGTTGATGTCGGTGATCACCACCGAGCGGGCGCCGGCGCGGCGGGCGATGGCGGCGGCCATGGCCCCGATCGGCCCGGCGCCGGTGACCAGCACGTCCTCGCCCAAGAGGTCGAACTGCTGGGCCGTATGCATGGCGTTGCCGAGCGGATCCAAGAGGGCGCCGACCTCGTCGCTGACGTCGCCGGGCAGCGGCACGACGTTGAACGCCGGTATCGACAGGTATTCGGCGAAGGCGCCGGGGCGGTTGACGCCGACCCCGACGGTGTTGGGATCAAGGTGGAAGCGCCCGGCCCGCGACGCCGCCGAGTTCAGGTCGACGATATGGCCCTCGCCGGAGACCCGCTGCCCGACCCGCAGCGGCCGGTTCACCCGGGCGCCGATCTCGACGATTTCGCCGGAGAACTCGTGGCCGATGATCATCGGCACGGGAATGGTCCGCGCGGCCCACTCGTCCCAGTTATAGATGTGCAGGTCGGTGCCGCAGATGGCCGTGCGCCTGATCCTGATCAGCACGTCCTCCGGCCCGGGCGCCGGAACCGGCGCCTTGGTCATCCACAGCCCCGTCTCCGGCCGCAGCTTGGCGAGGCCCGCCATGGTCGCGGTCATGCGGCGGCTCCGCAAAAGGCGCGGGCGCGCTCGAAGGCGGCGGCCGCCTCGGTGATCTGGTCCGCGCCGTGGGCGGCGGAGACCTGGGTGCGGATGCGGGCCGCGCCGCGCGGCACCACCGGGAAGGAAAACCCGGTGACGAACACCCCCTCGTCGAGCAGCCGCTGCGCCATCTGTTGGGCCAGCCGCGCCTCGCCGAGCATGACCGGGATGATGGGGTGCTCGCCCGGCAGAAGATCGAACCCATTGGCCGTCATCAGCGCGCGGAAGGCCTGGGCGTTGGCCGAGAGCCGCGCGCGCAGCTCCGCGCCCTCCCCGCTGTCGGCGATGGCGATCGCCTCCAGGGCGGCGCCACAGACGGCGGGGGCCAGGGCGTTGGAGAACAGGTAGGGCCGGGCGCGCTGCCGCAGCAGCGCCACCACCTCGCGGCTGGCGGCCACGAAGCCGCCCATGGCGCCGCCGAGCGCCTTGCCGAAGGTGCCGGTGAGGATGTCGATGCGGCCCTCGACGCCGCGGAACTCCGGCGAGCCGCGGCCGTTGGCGCCCAGCAGCCCGGTGGCGTGGCAGTCGTCGACCATCACCAGGGCCCCGTGCCGCTCGGCCAGGGCGGTGATCGCCGGTAGGTCGGCGATGTGGCCGTCCATCGAAAAGACCCCGTCGGTGGCGATCAGCACGGTGCGGGCGCCGGCGCCGCGGGCCGCCCGCAGCTGCGATTCCAGGTCCTCCATGTCGCCGGCCCGGTAGCGATAGCGGGCCGCCTTGCAGAGCCGGATTCCGTCGATGATCGAGGCGTGGTTCAGCGTGTCGGAGACGATGGCGTCCTCTTCGCCGAGCAGCGGCTCGAACACGCCGCCATTGGCGTCGAAGGCGGCGGCGAACAGGATCGCGTCCGCGAAGCCGAGATAGTCCGCGATCCGCGCTTCCAGCGCCTTGTGCAGCCCGTGGGTGCCGCAGATGAACCGCACCGAGGCCAGGCCGGCGCCGGCGTCGCTGGCGGCCTTCGCCGCTGCATCAGCGACGCGCGGGTCTCCGGCCAGGCCGAGATAGTTGTTGGCGCACAGGTTCAGCGCCTCGCGGACGGTCCCGTCGGCGTCGCGGATGCGGACCACAGGTCCCTGACGCGAAACGATGACGCGCTCGGGCTTCTCCAGACCCTCGGCGGCGATCTCGGCGAGCGTGGTCCGGATGCGATCGTTGAATGCGGCGTCGGCCACGGAGCGACTCCCTTGGGAATGCCCCACTTCTACACGATACAGGATATTTCGTCCAGGATAATGGAATTCTAGCTGGCCACCACCAGCAGGGCCCGCGCCGGTTTCTTGCCGCGATTATGGATGGCGTGCTGTAGGTCGGCCGGGTAGCGCGCCGTCGCCCCGGTCTGCACCGAGGTGGTTTCGCCGCCGGACTGCACGTCCAGCACCCCGTCGAGGACCGTCAGGTGTTCCCTGGAGCCCACGGCGTGCGCGTCCGACACCAGCGACGCGCCCGGCTGCATGATCAGCTCGTACCATTCGAAGCCGCCGGCGTTGGCGGCCGGGCTCAGGATGCGCAGCAGGCAACCGCCGTCCTCGGTGCGGATTTCCGGCGTGAAATGCACCGGCTGCAGGGTGATCACCGCCGCCTGGCTGCCGCTCTGGCCATGGACCAGTTCGGACAAGTCGACGCCGAGAGCGCGGGTCAGGTTCCACAGCGTCGCGAAGGTCGGGTTGGCCTGGCCACGCTCGATCTGACTCAGCATCGACCGGGAGACGCCCGACATCACCGCCAGCTCGTCGAGCGTCAGCTTCTTCTTCTTGCGCAGCTGATGCAGGCGCGGTCCGAGGAGGGGCGGGTCGGAGGTCAAGCCGTCGGCGTCCTAGGCGGCCCGGCCGCGGAACCGGTTCCAGACCACCCTGGCCTCGGCGCGGTTGAGCTGGACGTCGCTGGCGACCACGACGAGCTGGAAGCCTTGCGCGGCGCGGCTCGCCGCCTGGTCGGGGGCGGTGTAGACGCCGACCGGCACGCCGGCCGCCTTGCCGGCGGCGAGCACCCGCGCCAGGGCCGCCTCGAACACCGGCGAGGCCTGCGCCTCGCCGAGCGCCAGCGACAGGTCGTTGGGTCCGACGAAGATCGTGCCGAGGCGCGGCGTAGCCGCGATCGCCTCGGCGGCTTCCAGTCCGGCGACGGTCTCGATCATCACAGCGACCAGCAGGTGCTCGGCCATGGCGGCGCGATAGGCGGCGAAATCCGCGCCCGGCCGCGCCCCGCCCCCGGAGCGGCGTCCGAACGGCGGATAGTGGGCGGCGGCGACCACCGATGCGCACTCGGCGGCGCTGCCGATCATCGGCACGATCACCCCGTGCGCGCCGGCGTCCAGCGCCGAGCCGATGGCGAAGTCGGAGGCGTCGGCGGTGCGTACCAGCGACGGTGCACGGCCGCCGATGCCGGCGATGGCGTTCTCCAGCCCCTCGCGGTCCCAGCGGCCGTGCTGCATGTCGATGACGATGCTCTCGGCGCCGGCGTCGGCCGCCAGCTCGGCCAGCACCGCGGCGCCCAGGGTCAGCCAGTGGCAGCCCACCACCGCGCCCGCGGCCAGCCGGGATTTCAGGCGATCGTCGGGCAGATAGGCGGCGCTCATTCCCAGAGACTATAAGCAGGCCAGCGGAAATGACAGCTTCGGAAGAGCACGGCATGGGCGTCTGCGTCATCGGTTCGTTGAACCTCGACATCGTCTGCCGGGTGGCCGAGCTGCCGCGGCCGGGCGAGACCGTCGCCGGCCTGGGCGTCGAGCGCCTGCCCGGCGGCAAGGGCGGCAACCAGGCGGTCGCCGCGGCGCTGAGCGGCGTCCGCACGACCCTCATCGGCGCGGTGGGCGCGGACGAGGCCGGTGCGATCATGCTGGCGGCGATGCGCGGCGCAGGGGTCCTTATCGACGCGGTGGCGACGCTGGCGGACCATCCCACCGGCCAGGCCTTCATCTGGGTCTCGGCCGCCGGCGAGAACAGCATCGTGGTCGCCGGCGGCGCCAACGCGGTGCTGACGCCGAGCCATTGGGACGCGTCGGCCCTGGCGGGCGCCTCGGTCTTCCTGGCGCAGCTGGAGACGCCGGTCGCCGCCATCGGGACGCTGTTCACCCAGGCGGCGACGCGGGGCGGGACGCGCATCCTCAACGCCGCCCCGGCGGTGGAGGACGGCCGGCGGCTGTTTCCGGTCGCCGACATCCTGATCGTCAATGAGACCGAACTGGCCCGCTATGCCGGCGCGGCGGCGGTTCCGGTGCTGATCGACGACGTCGCCGCCGCCGCGCGCGGGCTGATCTCGCGGCGCGGTCAGATCATCGTCGTCACCCTCGGCGCGGCCGGCGCCGTCGCGGTGGAGGCGGAGGGGCTGACCCTGGTCGAAGGGCGGCCGGCGGCGGTGGTCGACACCACCGGGGCCGGCGACTGCTTCTGCGGCGTGCTGGCGGCGCGGCTAGCGGTGGGCGAAGGGCTGGAAGCGGCGATGATCTGGGCCAACCGTGCCGCCGCCCTCTCCACCGAGCGGCCGGGCGCCGCGCCGTCGATGCCGACCCTGGCCGAGATCAAGGCGGCGCTGGGGATCTAGCCGGCGCCCTTGCGGCGGTATTCGCGCGGCGAGAGCCCATACTGCTCGCGGAAGGCGCGGCTGAAATGGGCGGAGCCGTTGAAGCCCCAGCGGAAGGCGATGCTGGAGATCGAGGTATCGGCGTAGCGCGGGCTGACCATGTCCAGCCGGGAGCGCTCCAGCCGGCGCAGGCGCACATAGTGGGTAAAGCTTTCGCCGGCGGCGGCGAACAGCTTCTGCAGGTAGCGTGGCGAGACACCCGCCGCCTCGGCGACCGGGCCAAGCCGCAGGTCAGGCTCGCCAAGCAGCGCCTCGACGTGCTGGCGCACCCGATGCAGGTGGGCGGCCCGGATGGCGGCGGCGCCGTGCGGTTCCAGGACGTCGGCGGCCAGGGTGGCGACCAGGAACTCGGTGACGGCCAGCTCCACCGGCCGTAGCTGATCGCCGGCCAGGTCCTCAAGGCTGTCGGCGACCCCGCGCAGGAGACTGGAAAAGACGTGATTCAACCCGGCGGCGGCCGGCAGGTGGCCGATGCGCAAGGAGCGCGGCGCGACCAGCCGGTGGTCCAGCGCCACCCTCGGCGCGGTGATCAGGAGGAGGCGAAACCGCGTCTGCAGCCGCAGGGCCGCGGCCATGCCGGTGGGGCCGAAGACAATATCGCCGGGCTGCACCGCCACCTCGGCGCGGCCGTCATTGAGCACCGCCGAGCCCTCAAGCAGCGCCGCCAGCCAGATGGCCGCCGGCTGGTCGGGGTTGCGGCCGGAAATCTCCTGGGCGCCGGCGCTGACCAGCGAGAACTCCATGCCCAGCGGCGAGACCAAGCTGACGACCGACGCGGCGGCGTCATCATCGGCGGCGGCCTCGACGGGAAGGCGTAGACGCACCATGGCCTCGCGCCAGGCCTCGCGCCGCTCGGCCGGCGGATGGGTCTCGGTCGAGAAGCGCCAGGCCTTCACGCCCCGCCCACGGCCGCGGCCTTGGGCGGGAAGATGCCGCGCGGCATGCGCACATGGACGCCCTGGCGGCCGTCGACCACCTGGGTCACCGCGAAGTCCGCCGCGACGCTCATCAGCGAATAGGCGTCGGCGCGGCTGAGGCCGACATGGTCGCTGAGCAGGCTGAGCATCTCCAGCGAGGCGTCGCGCATGGCGACGTTCAGGTCCTCGTTGAAGCCGTGCACGATCCAGTATTTCGGCGTCTCCAGGAGTGGGCTCGGGATGCTGAAATCCTTGCGCAGGACGATCTGGAAGAGGACGTTCAGGGACGCCTCGATGGCGGTGCCCGAAAGCTCGCCGTCGCCCTGGCTGACGTGCGGATCGCCGATGGAAAACAGGCCGCCGTCGACCTGGACCGGGTAGTACATCACCGCGCCGGCGCCGATGCGCCAGTTGTCGATATTGCCGCCGTGCAGGCCGGGCGGAATGGTGCTGACCCGCCCAGCCGCGTCCGGCGCGACCCCGGCCGTGCCCAGATGCGGGCGCGCCGGCACACGGACGCCCTTCAACGCCGGCTGGCGGTCGCAGGCCGGACAGTGGGTGACGGTCCCGGGCACGAGGTATTTTCCGGGGAAATCATAGGCATAGAGCGCCCGGGCGTGGGCGAAGTCGGCGTCGAGCTGGTAGATGGTCACCCGCTCGGTCTCGTCGAACTCCTTGTAGAGATAGCCCCAGTTGGCGGCGAGGTTGGAGCCGTAGGCGCAGCGCGGGACCATGCGCAGATAGCGCACCTCCAGGATGTCGCCGGGTTTGGCGCCGTCCACGAAGATCGGCCCGGTCATGATGTGGACGCCGGGATTGCGGTCGGCCTCGGGCACCTCGCGGAAGATGGTCCGCACCGCCTCGTCCATCATCAGGTCCGGCGCGTCGCCGGCGTGATGGGTGATGGCCTCGGCCTGGATCAGGTCGCCGCTTTTGACGATCAGGGCCGGCGCCAGCGCGGCGTCGAAATAGCCCCAGTGCACCGTGTTCGGCGTCGCCTTCAGCTGGTGCAGCGCGCCGGGCGTGGCGTCCGGACGCGTCTCGCCCGCCTCGCAGATGAAAGCCATCGATCCCCTCCGAAAACCCGTTAGGCGGCCGCGCGCACAGGCGCGGCCTCGCCGCCCAGCACCACGCTCATCATGCTCAGCGAGCGGTGCTCGAAATGGTCGGTGACGAAGCGCGCCGGCTCGCCGGGCGCGCGCGTCCCCAGCACATAGAGCAGCGGCCAGAAATGGTCGGGATCGGCCACCGCCATGGCCGCGTCCGGACCGCGCGAGGCGTAGTCGATCACTGACTGCGGCGCGTCCTCGGCGATGGCTTCGCGGATGCGGTCGGCAAACCGCACGGCCCAGTCGTAGGGCTGCGCGAACCGGCCTTCCCAGCTCATGACGCCCAGGTTGTGCACGATGTTGCCGCTGCCCATCACCAGCACGCCCTCGTCGCGCAGGGGGGCGAGGCGCTGGCCGATCTCGTAGTGCCAGGCCGGCGGCTTGGTCGCGTCCATGCTCAGCTGCACCACCGGGACGTCGGCGGCTGGATAGGCCTTGGACAGCACCGACCAGACACCATGGTCCAGACCCCAGACCGACTGGTCGAGGATGGCATCGGTCGGCGCCAGCAGCTGGCGCACCCGCGCCGCCAGGGCCGGATCGCCGGGCGCCGGATACTGGATGTCGAACAGCGGCGCCGGCAGTGAGCGGCCGAAGTCGTGGATGGTCCTCGGCCGAGCCATGGCGGTGACGGCGACCCCGCGGGTCAGCCAGTGGGCCGAGACGGCGAGGATCGCCTTCGGTTTGCCGATCTCCGCGGCGATGGCCGCCCAGGCCGCGGTGGTGTCGTTGGTCTCCAGCGCCAGGGTCGGGCTGCCATGACCGAAGAAGACCGCCGGCAGCCGGGCCATCAGGCGGCGGCCGTGGCATTGCGCGCGGGCGCCTTGCCGTTCAGGCGAGCCCAGGTCTGCTGGTAGCGCGGCGTCACCCAGCGGTTGAACTGGCCCTGCGCGCCTTCCTGCCAAGAATAGCGGCCGCGCACGGCGAAGCGCGAGCGCAGCCCGACCTGGACCAGGCCGTCCACATGCATGTCCTGGGCGATGATCTTGCTGGCGCTGGTCATGATCATGTCCAGCCGGTGCCCGAAAGAGGGCTCCAGCATGGCGCCGGGGGCGACCAGCACGCCGGTGTCCTGCTCCAGGCTCTCCGGCCCGGTAGCGCGCAGGATCAGGAAGATCACCAGGTCGTTGGTCAGCACCAGCGACAGGGTCGGCGGCACATTGGCGAAAGTCATCCGGTTACGGTCGATTTCCGTCAGTCCAGGGAAGATCGGCAGCACGGCCTTCTGCGTCGGGTTGAAGCTGGCGTCGGCGTGCGTGGTGCCGTTGTAGCGCAGGAAGCCGGCGTCGTTCGGACCGGAGTCCGGAAAGCTGGCCAGCTCGCTGGGCACGAAGTCGTGCAGCGGTCCCTGGTGCAGCTTGTTGGCGTGGTAGCCGTCGTTGTTGTTCTCGAACATCACCTTCCAGTTCCAGGCGAACGACCCGGTCATGGGCGGCGGTCCTTCGGCGGCCGAAAGGTCATAGCCCGCCACCGCCTCGGCGACCTTGGCCAGACGCGGCGCCAGCGGCGCGGCGTCGGCGTCGAAATTGATGAAGACGAAGCCCAGCCAGACCTCGACCTTCAAGGTCGGCAGGCGGATCACCTTCTTGTCGAAATCGCAGGTCCGCTCCATCGCTGGCGCGTTGATCAGTTCGCCGTTCAAGCCATAGACCCAGTGGTGGTAGGGGCAGACGAAGCCGCGGGTGTTGCCGCGCCCCTCGGCCACCAGCATGGCGCGGTGCTGGCAGACCGCCGACATGGCCTTCAACTCGCCCTCGCGGGTGCGGGCGACGATGATCGGCTCGCCGATGATCTGGGTAGTGAAGTAGTCGCCGGCCTCGCGGACCCAGGATTCGCGGCCGATGCAGAGCCATTCGTGATTGAAAAGCGCCTCCTTCTCGAACGCATAGAAGTCCGGGTCGGTGTAGCAGGCCGGCGGCAGGGTCTCGGCCCGGTCCAGATCGGCGACCGAGCTCGACAGGCTGTCGAAAAAGGCGTCCGAAAGGATCCCGGTGCTCATCGCGATCGTCCTCGACTGTCGAAGGCCAAGATACGCCTCGCCGCGCCATGGAGTCTTGCACCAGCGCGCACCGGGAGTTGGCGACGAGCGCGCCGCGGCGCCGGCGGCCGGTCGTTGGGCGCCGCTGATCGAAGGACAGGCAGGGCGGCGCGGCGTGCAACTGATGGGGCGCGCTGAGGCAAGACGCGCCGCCCGGCCGGGACTAATCTACCGCATAATCCGTTATCTGGACCCTTGAGAGGGATCATGGACACCGCCACCCAAGTGAAATTCCGTCCGCTCAAGGCCGACTTCGGGGCTGAGATCCTGGACGTCGACATCAAGCACGCCGACGAGGCGACGCTCGATTCCGTGGTGGCCGCCTTCCAGGCCCATGGCGCGATCCTGTTGCGCGACCAGTCGTTGGAGCCGGCCGACCTGATGCGCTTCATCGAGCGCTTCGGCGAGCCCGAGGACCACACCCTGGTCGAGAACACCCTGCCCGGCTTTCCGAAGATCTATGTGCTGTCCAACCGGGTCGACGAAAACGGCAAGCCGATCGGCGCCCATAACGACGGCATCGGCTGGCACACCGACTATTCCTACAAGTCCGAGCCGGTGATGAGCACCATGCTCTACGCCGTCGAGACGCCGCCGGTGGGCAGCGACACCCTGCTGGCCGACCTGTGCAAGGCCTGGAACGCCCTTCCGCCCGAGCGCCAGGCCGAGCTGGACGGCAAGATGGTGCACCACAGCTGGCTGCACTTCATGGCCACGCGTGACTTCAATCGGATGGAAAACCCCAGCGAGGAACTGAAGGCCGACAATCCCGACGTCTATCACCCGCTGGTCCGCACCCACCCGTCGGACGGCCGCAAGGCCCTGTTCGTCTCCACCGGCACGGTCAAGGGCATCGTCGGCATGCCCAACCCCGAGGGGCTGGAACTGATGGACGAGCTGATCGAATTCGCCACCCAGGACGAGTTCGTGTTCCGGCACAAATGGCGCGAGGGCGACGTGCTGATGTGGGACAACCGCTGCACCTTGCACACCGGCACGCTCTACGACGACACCAAGTATTTCCGGCTGATGCACCGGCTGTGGGTCAAGGGCGACAAGCCCTATTGAGGGGCCGGGCCATGAGCAATTGGCTGATCACCGGCGTCAACGCCGGCCTTGGCAACGCGTTGGCCGAGGCGGCGCTGGCGCGCGGCGACACGGTCGCCGGCACGGTGCGCACCCTGGGCGCGCTGGCCGCCTTCGAGGCGCTGGCGCCGGGCCGCAGTCTCGGGTTTTTGCTGGACGTCACCGACGAGATGGCGGTGCGCAAGGTGGCGGAAAAGGCCGAGGCCGCCACCGGCGGGCTGGACGTGCTGGTCAACAATGCCGGCTATGGCCTGGTCGGCGCGGTCGAGGAGGCCAGCCTGGCCGAGGTCCGCGCCCAGTTCGAGGTCAACCTCTTCGGCCCGATCGCCATGATCCAGGCGGTGCTGCCGTTCATGCGGGCGCGGCGCGCCGGGCGCATCGTCAACATCACCTCGGTCAGCGGCGTCGCCGCCTGGGCCGGCACCGGCATCTATTGCGCCAGCAAGTACGCGCTGGAAGGCGTCGCCCAGACCCTGGCCCAGGAGGTGGCGGAGCTGGGCGTCAAGGTGATCAATGTCGAGCCGGGCGGCATGCGCACCGACTATGCCGGCCGCTCGCTGCATCAGACGCAGCGGATCATCGACGACTATGACGGCGCCGCCCGCTTCGCCCGCCGCATCCTGGCCGAGCACGCCGGCCACGAGCCGGGCGATCCGGCCAAGGTCGCCGCGGCCATCCTGAAGGTGGTCGACGCCGAAAACCCGCCGCTGCAGCTGCTGCTGGGCGCCGACGCCCTGCACTACGCCACCCGCCAGCTGGCCCGCGTCCAGGCCGAGATCGGCGAATGGGCCAGCCTGACCATGTCCACCAGCTTCGACGAGGGGTGACGAAACCTCGATCCCTTTTTCCGTCATGGCCAACCTGTTCGGGCCCCCCGCTGCTGCGCGGCTCCAGCGGGGATGACGGATTGAACTACATCGGCTTCTCGCCCGCCACCGTCACCCGGTACCCCGACCGCACCTGCGGAAAATAGTCCCAGACGGCCAGGTGCTGGGTGCAGCGGTTGTCCCAGAAGGCCACCGAGTGCGGCCGCCACTTGAAGCGCACGTGGAAGTTCGGGTTCATCACGTGCTTGTAGAGGAAGCCCAGGATCGCATCGCTCTCGTCCTTCGACACTCCGATGATCTGGGTGGTGTAGGAGGAATTGACATAGATGCCCTTCTTGCCGGTCACCGGATGGGTCCGGATGATCGGGTGGTTGTTGCAGGGGTAGGAACGGTCGAGGTCGGGGAACAGCGGCCGATAGACGTGGTTGCCGTCGTGCTCGGCCTCGAGCCCCTCCAGATAGGCCTTCATGCGCGGCGAAAGGGCGTCATAGGCCGCGTACATGCTGGCGAACATGGTGTCGCCGCCGGGCTCGGGCACGGTGTGCAGGTAGAGGATCGAGCCCATCGGCGGGATGGGGTCGCAGGTCAGGTCCGAATGCCAGTTCTCCCCCGGCACGTTCTTGGAATTTTCGTCGGCGCGGATCTCGACGATCTCCGGATAGCCCTCGATGTGCGGCACGCTGGAATGCACCACCAGGTCGCCGAAGACGCGGCCGAAACGGATGTGGCTTTCATGATCCAGGTGCTGGTCGCGGAAGAAGATCACCTGATAGTCGGCGATGGCGTCCCGCAACTCGGCCGTCTGCCGGTTGCTGAGCGGCTTGGTGAGGTCGACGCCGCCGATCTCCGCGCCGATGCGCAGGGTGAGCGGCCTGACCTCGAGAACTTCGTAACTCATGTTTCACTCCCAGGGTTGAGGACGTCGTTCACGCGTCCCCGAACGGATTGTCGCCATAAACCGGCTTGGCGTGGGCGACCGCGGGGCCGGCCTCGGCCCGGCCGCAGATCGCCAGCGCGGTCAGGGCGTAGACCAGGGCGCTGTCGGCCAGGTCGCGCGGCCGCGGCCGCCAGCGCCGGAAACCGGTGGTGATGGCCGGAATGCGCTGCATGTTGAAGACATTGTGGTCGCGCCACATGCTCGAGTAGACCGGCGCGGCCCGCTCGACCGGATGGCCGAGGGTCAGCCGGGTCGCGGCGTCGACCGCGCCGACAAGGGGCGCCACCTCGACCGCATCGGCCTCGAAGCCGTTGCGCACCACCACCGGCTCGATCTCGACCTCGCCGAGACCCTCGTCGGCGACCAGCTTCTCCAGCGCGTGCAGGATCTCGGCCGGCTGCTGGCGCGGGGTCAGGCCCACCTCGAGATAGAGGTTGCAGACCTCGGTGCCGGCGCCGAAGGCGAAGGGCACGCCGCCGCGGATGGCGGCGATCTGGGTCTTCGGCACGGCCACGCCGCCCTGGCTCTCGTAGCGGTTGGCGACCTCATACAGGCGCCCCCAGCGGTTCAGCGCCGCGATCACCTTGCCCAGCCGGTAGATCGGATTGGGGTGAGCGTAGGGGTCTTCCGGATGGGTCAGCAGCGGAGTGAACACCGCCTCGCCCAAAAGCTTGATGCGCCAGACCGAATAGCCGCAGCCGACCCAGGTCAGGCCGAAGTCGCAGCCCTCGGCGGCGATGGCGTAATCGGGAGCGACGCCGCCGTGGTGGAACAGGTAGTGGGCGCCGATATCCTTGCCCATGAAATCGACCCCGCGGTTCTCCTCGATCGGCTCCGGCCCGATCTCGCCCGGGCAGGCGGTCAGGTAGAGCTTGCCGGCCAGGTCGATGCCGGCGGTTTTCAGCGCCTTGGCGGCCATCAGGAAGCAGCTCATCGGCCCGCGGTCGTTGGCGATCGGATAGCCGTAGAGGACGCCGTCCTCCAGCCAGCACTCCTGCCACTCGCGATTGCTCATGGTCTCGGGACGGAACTTGTAGGCGTCCAAGTCCGGGTTCCAGGTCGGCGCCTCGGTATCCAGGTGGGCGGTGAACAGCAGGTTCCGCTCCGCCCCCGAACGGCCGCGGCCGCCATAGGTCCCGATGATGTTGGACCGGTCGGGCGTCGCGCCGACCTTGCGGGGCGAAAAGCCTTCCCTGGCCATCCAGTCGTGCACGAAGTCGCCGGCCGCCTTCTCGTGGCCGGCGGGGCTGGGAATATTGCCGAGGGCGAGCGCCAGCTCAACCAGTTCGGTCTCGTCGATGGCCGCCGCCAGCGCCTCCCGGTCGGCTTCGTCGACGGCGAAGGGCGCGACCGCGCCCAGATGGGAAAATCCGTCAGCCATGTCTCAAGCCGCCCCCGCCCAGGCCGCCAGCACCTGGCCCGAGTCGACCAGGATGGCGCAGTTGAGGTCGAGGCTTTTCAACGCTCCCTCGTGCAGATCCGGCTCGTAAGCCGCGCAGGCGTCGCGGGCCACGAACACGTGGTAGTCGAGGTGGAAGGCGTCACGCACCGTCGAATCGACGCAGCATTCGGTGGTCAGGCCGCAGGCGACGATGGTGTCCAGCCCGCGCCGGCGCAGCTCGGCGTCCAGGCCGGTGCCGAAGAAGCCGCTGTAGCGCCTCTTGGCGATGACCAACTCGCCCGGCAGGGGCTGCGGACCGAAGAAGTCGGCGCCCGTCGTGCCCGCGCGGCAAAGAGCGCTGTCCTGCTCCGGGTCGCCGCCGCGCCGGCGCATCCGTTCGTTCCAGGCCGGCGAGTCCGCTTCGGGGCTGGTCTTGAGGCCGACGAAGACCACCGCGACGCCGGCGGCGCGGGCGCCATCGACCAGCGACTGCGCCGCCGCCAACGCCGCCGGCGCCGTGCTCAGATCGACGAAGCCGCCGAGAGCGCCGTCGGGCGAAGCGAAATCCACCTGCATGTCGATCACCACCAGGGCGGTGCGCGACGGCGCGATCCAGGCCGCCAGGCCGTCAGCGGCGTCGGCCGGGCCGGCCGGGGTCAATGTGGCGTTCATGCCGCCACCATGCGCAGGCGCGGCAGGATGTCGGCGCCGAACATCTTCAGGCCCTCCACATAGTCGGGGAAGATCAGCATGATCCCGTCGATCTCGCAGAAATTCAGGAACTCCTCGATCTCGTCGGCGCAGGTGGCCGGCGAGCCGACCGCGGTCTGGGTCATGAAGGCGCCCTGCTGCTTGGAGACCTGGTCCAGCCGCTCCGGCGGCACGCCCCAGCTCTTCAGCATCTCGATCACCGCGCCCATGTCGACGCCCTCCCGGTAGCGCTCGACCAGCGCCTCGGCCTTGGCGTCGGTCTCGGCGAACACCACCGTGCACATGGCGTAGGTCTTGATCGGTTTGCCGTATTTCTCGGCCACCGCCTTGGCGCGACGACTGGAATCGCGCCGCTCCTCGGGCGTGCGGCCGCCGATGAAGCAGGCGTCGGCCTCGCGCACGGCGAAGTCGAAGCCACGGTCGGACATGCCGGCGGCGATCAGGTCGGGGTGTGGCCGCGACAACGGCTTGGGATTGGATTCGCAGTCCTTGAAATGGAAGAACCGGCCCTCGTGGGTGACGCTGGGCTCGCTCCACAGCCGCTTGATCAGCATGGTCCATTCTTCGGTCAGGGCGTAGCGGTCGTCGTGGTCGAGACTGTCGTCCCAGGCGCCCATCTGGTCGAACTCGGCCTTGTAGGCGCCGGCGACGATATTCAGCCCGGCGCGGCCGCCGCTGATGTGGTCGAGGGTAGTGATCATCTTGGCGGCGACGGCCGGATTCTGCAGCAGCGGATGGATGGTGGCCCACAGCTTGACGTTCTTGGTGGCCATGGCGATGCCGGCCATCATGGTCAGGGATTCCATCTGCACGCCCCAGTGATTGGTGACGCCGCCGAAGCCGCGCCACTTGCCCATGGACATGACGAAGTCCAGGCCGGCCTGGTCGGCGGTGACGGCGGCGGCCAGGTTCTGCTTCCACAGGCCGTCGAGCGGCGGGGTGGTCGACGAGATGATCCAGCCGCCGTTGGCGACGGGCAGGAAGACGCCGAATTCGTGTTTGTGGGGTTTGGCCACGGCGAAGCTCCTCCTTATGCGTGATCTTGGGCGAATTGGACGGGAAGCTCAGGCTGGTCCGCGCCCGTCCCGTCGATCGAGGGCGCGCGGTGCGGCGGCCGCATGAAGACCACCGCGACCAGGATCACCGCGATGACCCCGGCGAAAAGCTGGAAGGTTGTGGTGAAACTGCCGGTCAGGTCGCGCAGGCCGCCACCGATGGTCGGGCCCAGCGCCGAGACGGCGCCGATCAGGCAGGTGATGGAGAAGATCTCCAGATTATGCTTGCGGCCATAGTAGTTGAGCAGCAGCACGGTTACGGTCAGCAGGGTCAGGCCGAATCCGACGCCGCTGCCGACGGCGTAGAGCAGCATCATCGGATAGGAACTGGCGACGCTGAGCGCCGACGAGCCGACGACCAGCGCCCCGAGGGCCACCATCAAAAGCCAGCGGGGGTCGATGCGGTCGCCGATCAGGCCGCCGAAGGTGCGGCCGGCGGTCTGCATCAGAGCCTCGATGCTCAGCATGGTCCCGGCCACGGTGGCGGTGACGCCGCGCTGGGTCAGGTGCGCCACAGAGACGGAGGCCACGGTGACGCCGATCAGGAGGTGGCCGAAATAGGCGGCCAGCAGGATGTAGAACTGCGGCGTGCGCAACGCCTCGCGCGTGGTCCAGTCGACCACGGTGCGATAGACGCCGCTATGACGCGGCTGGCCGGCCTCGGCGGCGGCTTCCGCGGCGACCTCCTGATCGGTCTCCCGTGACGCCTTCTCCAGCGCCGCCGTTCCGCCGACCAGCAGCGCGCAGATGACGCCGACGATGACCGCCGCGGCCGCCTGGGTCATCCAGAAATCGCGCCACTGACCGTGGGTCATATCCATGATCGCGAAGACCATGAACGGCCCGGCGATGCCGCCGAGGGCGGCGGAGGTGAAATAGATCCCGAACGGCAGGGCCCGGTGCTTGAACATCGCCGCCAGCATGTAGGTGCCCGGGATCAGCGCCATCATCTGATAGCCGATCCCGCAAAGGGTGGTTCCGACGAAATAGACCAGCGCCCGGTGGGTCTCGCCAAGGCAGAAGAAGCCGGAGGCCATCACCGCGGTGCCGCAGAGCAGCGTCGTGCGCACGCCCCAGCGCCGGATCAGCATCGGCGGCAGGAAGGAGGAGCCGCCCGTGGCCGCGCCCAGCAGGGTGAAGCCGAAGCCGGCCTCGGTCCAGCTCCAGCCCTCCTCCTTGACCATGGCCGGAAGCACGACGCCGAGCGCGTTGTAGGTCGCCGCGGTGATCAGGAAGAGCAGCGCGCTGAACACCGAGACCAGGATCCACGGTCGCCATTCGATCTTCGGCATCGCACGTCTTTCGTCAAAAGGACTTGCCGGCGGGCGCCTCGGCGGCGCCTGCCGGCGGACTCAACTCAGAATCTGCGCTTCAGGGTCACGCGCCACTCGCGCCCGACGCCGGGAATTGCGGACACGTTGCTATAGGTGGGGTCGGAATTGGGCGTGACGTAGAACCTGTCGAGCAGGTTATCGATATTCAGATCCACCTCGTACGGCCCGTGCTCGTAGAAGACCGAGGCGTTGACCAGTTCATAGGCCGGATAGGTGATGGCGTTCAGCACCGTCCCGGAGGTCGATGAAACATAGGTGACGCCAACGGTCAGCCCCGCCCTGCCCCAGTCGTGCTCGTCGGTGATGTAGTTGCCGTAGAAGCTGAACACCTCGTCCGGAATGGTCGACAGCTTGTAGCTGCCGCTGCGGCCCGGCAGCGTGCTGAAGTCGAACACCAGGAAGGCGCCGCCCCAGGAATTGAGTTCGCAGCTCAGGTTCTGGCCGCAGACCGCATAGGCGGGGACATAGTCGGTGCTGTGGTCGGGCCCGAGCACCTCGGTCCTCTGCACGTCGCCTGAGAGGGTGAAGCTGAGGTTCTTGGTCGCCAGGTAGCGGATCTCGACCTCGCCGCCGGTGGCGCGGGTATTGAGCGCCGCGCTGTTGAAGCCGGCGAGCAGGGTGCGATCCTGCTGGTAGCCGTCGATCGACCCGACGATGGTGTTGTTGAGCAGCTGGAATTTGACGCCGCCTTCAATCAGGTCGGAATGGCTGAGCCAGCCGCCGCTGAGGATATCGGCGGGCTTCAGGTCGCCGGCCTGCTGCACCTCCAGCGACGAGGCCTGGGCATAGGTGATGTAGGGCAGCAGGCCAAAGGGAAGCTTGTAGCTGGCGCTGACCGAATAGGTCCCGTCGCCCTTCGCCGCCGACTGCCGTCCGGGCGCGTCGAAGGACAGGATGCCGGTATCGATGCTGGCGACATTGTACCAGTCATAGCGGCCGCCGAGGATCAGATCGAACTTGCCGATCTGCACGTCGGTGGTGCCGAAGATACCGGCGTCGTTCTCGGTCGAGTGGATGTCCTCTTCCCAGCCCTGGCAGTTGGTCGGAACCTGGTCGCCGGTGATGCCCAGGGCGAAGGGATCGCAGATGGTGTCGGTCGGCGTGGCGCCGACGGACAGGTCGCGGCGGTCGAGAGCGATCAGGCCGCTATTGAAGCTCTGCATGTCGCGACCCTGGTAATAGCGGTCGTTGGCCCCGACGATGGTGTTGACCTTGACCAGGCCGTCGAAGCCGTCCCACTTGAAGTCGTAGGTCACCCGCTCTTCGTAGGTATTGGCGCGGAACCAGGCGGGGAAGCCGTAGCTGACGTAGCGTTTGTTCTCCAACCCGTCATAGAAGAACTGGAACTTCAGCGTGCTGTCGTTGGCGAAGTCCTTTGACAGACCCATCACCAGCGAACCGGTCAGGGTGTTGGAGAAGTCCAGCGGACCGACATCGACGTCGCGCGGGCTGAGCTTGACGGTGGTCCCGGCGCCCGGGCTGTTCAGCACGAAGCGCTGGTCGCCGAGCGGTTCGGAGATCGGCAGGGCGTAGTAGAGGCCGCCGCCGCTGTTGGTGAATGCGAAATTCGAGGTGAAGATGTTCGGATAAGCGCCGAACGCGATCACCGCGCTCGACGGAACGGTCTGCGCCGGCGTCAGGTAGGGAACCCCTGGCGTATTCATCAACGTGGTGTTGTGGCCGGTGATGTAGGTCCCGTTGTCGACCAGGGCCTGGGTCAGGCGGTTCCAGCCCGGCGTCTGGATGTCGCCGCTGGAGCCGTAGATCAGGCCGTCGGCCGTGAACGTCCACTGGCTGGGCGTGCTGAAATCGACCGAAACCTCGGCCAGTTCGTGTTCGGGGTGGATGCCTTCGTAGAAGCTGCCGCCGTTGCTGTACTCGCCGTAGGCGTAAACCCCGCCCTCGGCGACGCCGAACTTGGCCGGCGCGCCGACCTGGCCGTTGACGGTGTAGAGGTCGTAGCTGCCATAGGTGAAGTCGATCTCGCCGACCGGGTGGGTCAGGCTCTCGCTCGCGGCCGATTTGGGCACGAAGTTCAGGAAGCCGCCGACCTTGCCCGGTCCATAGATCGGTGACGGCGGGCCGCGGACGATGTCGATCTGCGAGGCGTCCCCGAGCGGGGTCGTGTAGGTCCCCTTGTTCTCGATCAGCTTGAAGCCCTGGAAGTAGTTGTCGGCGAAGTTGCCGCGGATATCGAGCGAACCGGGGATGCCGTAGAAGCTGGCCGTGTAGGTCGACGGCGACACCGCCACCAGGTCGTTGACGGTCTGGATGCCGTAGCGCTCGACCGTCACGGCGCTGACCACACTGGCTGCCCGCGGCGTCTCGGTCAGCGGCTTGCTCAGGCCGAAGACCGTATTGCTCGGCCGCCGTTCCAGCAGGCCGGCGCGGTCGGCGGTCACGACGACCTCGCCGGGCGCCGTAGCCGGCGGCGCGGCGGACTGCGCGTGCGCCAGGCCGGCGATCATGGTCAGGCTTGAAACGCCTGCGAGAAGTAGGTGGTGCTTGGACATGTGGCCCCCGCTCGTTGCGCCCCGCGAGTGTCCGCCCAGAGCGGATCCCCTCTTGATCTCGCGGGACTGGGGCGACGGTCCGCGAGCCTGATCAGTCGGTCAACGAGCCAACTGAAATTTTACACAAAATGTGAGCGTTGCAAACCTGTTGCACAGTTTCGTGTTCGCGGCGCCCATCGCGGCGTCACCGGCGTGCGACCTTTTCGCTTGCCGGACCTCAGGTTCCTGACATCAGTCGGCGGGCGCATGCGGATCGGTCGCGGTTCCATTGGCGACCGAGCGCTTCACGTTGTCGGTGAAGACGCCGAGAATGGTGAGCATGGCGGCGTGCGCGGCCTCGGCGTCGTGGCGGGCGATGCAGTCGACCACCACCAAGTGGCGGGCGATCTCGGCCACGCGCTCGGCTTCGGTGTCCTCGACCATGGAATAGACCCAGAACCGGGCGGCCTTGTGCTGCAGCGGGATGACGATCTTGGCCAGGGTCGGGTTGCGGCTGGCCCTGGCGATGGCGGCGTGGAACTGCTGATCCATGCCGACCAGGGCGCGGGAGTCGCCGCTTCGGGCGGCCTCGGCGCCGTCGGCGAAAGCGCTCTGCAACGCGACGATGTCGGCCGGGGTGGCGTGGGTGGCGGCCAGCGCCGCGCAGTGCGGCTCGATCAGCCGCCGCGCCTCGAAGGCCTGGCGCACCTCGACCAGGTCGAGCGGCGCGACCGTGGTGCCGGCGCGCGGTTTTCGCACCACCAACCCTTCCAGGGCTAGGCGCCCGAGCGCGTCGCGCACGCCGGCCAGGCCGGCCGCATAGCGGCGGACCAGTTCCTGTTCGTCCAGCCGGCTACCGGGCGGAAGCTCGCCCAGGATCACGTCGAGCAATATCTGCTCGTAGACCTTGGCCTTCTGCAGTTCGGGCGCCCAGCCGGCGAGATTGATCGGGGAAGCATCATAGATATCGAAACCACCGCGTTTGCCGCGCCGGCGCGTTTCAGTGTCCAAAGCCATGCCGCACTCTCTCGCCCGAAACCTGTCGCTGCTTCTGAAATTTCAGTATGCAGATTATTGCAACAAGAATAGACGAGATTAAAAGCGCGATTTAAGCCGCAGGCAAGCCGGCTTGCGATTAATTCTATTCCGACGTGTAGCCGGCCGGAATCATCGGCTCGGGGCCGGCCTTGCCCCAGAGGATGATCTCATTGCCCCAGGGATCCTCGAAGGCGTGATTGAAACCGTTGAAGGTCGACCAGTAGTGGTCGCGCCAGAGGATTTTGGCGCCGCGCGCGACGGCCCGCTCGAGGATTGCGTCGACCGGCTCGTCGTCGCTGATCAGGATCCACACCCGCGGCTTGCGGCCGCTGCGGCTGATATCACGCGGCGCGACCCCCTCGGGGTCCGGATGCGGCCGGGCGTTCTCGGCCTTGAAGATGCCGAGATGGAGGTTGCCGATCTCGCTTTCGCCGCCGTCGGATTTCAGGAAGTTCCCGCCCGGCACCATGCGGTGATAGACCCCCAGCGGCCGGTCGTCGTCGCGCCAGCCGAACACCTCATTGTAGAACTTGCCCGCCGCGGCGGGATCGTCCGAGGGCAGGTCGACGAAAATCAGCGTGTGCGGATAGGCCATCGGAAATCTCCGTAAGAATTTGAACTCGCGCGAATTTCAGGACGCGTATTCGGCCCGCTTCGGCGTGAACACGTCCAGGTTCAGCACCTCCTCGTCGCCCACCACCACGCCCCAGTGTCGCGCGTTCGGCGGCACCACCAGAAGGCCGCCGGGGCCGAGTCGAGTGACGGTCTCGCCGATGTGGAAATCGATCCGGCCGCTGAGGATGTAGACGATCTGCTCGTGCGGATGGTCGTGCGGGCGCGGCTCGTGACCGGGCTGCAACCGGTTCAGCGAGACCGTCGCGCCCTCGCCGGAAAAGGCCTTGCGCTCGACGCCCTCGCGCACCGGCTCCCAGGGGGTCTGGCTCCAATCGATCGCGCGGATATCCATCGTCAGTCCTCGCCTGCTGTCTCGGCCTAGGGCGCGCCGTAGCCGCCGCCGCCGGGGGTCTCCAGCACCACTACGTCGCCGGCCGCCATGGTCATCTTTTTCGAATCCGACACCGGCTTGCCGTTGACCGTGAAGCGTCCTGCCGCCCCAGGCGCGCCGCCGTCCAGGCCCTCCGGCCCGTCGTCGAGGCGGC
This sequence comes from Caulobacteraceae bacterium, assembly GCA_036272595.1. Lineage (GTDB taxonomy): Bacteria > Pseudomonadota > Alphaproteobacteria > Caulobacterales > Caulobacteraceae > Poindextera. The sequence continues at coordinate 712 of DATAYM010000002.1, read as the reverse complement.
TGGGCACGGCGTTGAGCAGCCACGGCTGGTCGGTGCGCATGTGGAATCCGATCACTTGGCCGTCGCCGCCGCGCGAACGGCCGGCGCCGCCCGATCCGGGCCGCAACTCCCTCCGGTCGAAGACGATGGGCATGGTGGCTTCCAGGATCTCCACCGGCACCGCGGCGACGCCGGTCGGATAGCAGGTGGCGCTGGGACCCGGCTTGCCGGCGCGGCCGCCCATGCCGCCCGAATAGTTGAACATCGACGAGGTGAAGGCCTCGCCGTCGTCGCGCTTGCCCTGGATCTGCATCGTCCAGACCGCGCCCGAGCCCTCGGCCAGCACCCGGTCGGGCATCACCTGGTGCAGCGCCTTCAGGATCGGCATCGGCACGAACATGCCGACCACGTGCCGCGCGTTCAGCGGCGACGGGTAGGCGGCGTTGACGATCGATCCCCTGGGCGCCCGGACCTTGATTGGCGCCAGCGAACCGTAGTTGTTCGGCTGCTCCGGGTTCAGGCAGCTGCGCACGGCGAAGGTGGAATAGGCGTGGGTGTAGTTCATCACCACGTTGATGCCGAGCGGGCTGGCGCCAGACGAACCTTCGAAATCGACGATGACGTCGCCGGCCTGGTTGTCGATGGTCACCGCAGCCTTCAGCTCGATCATGTCGCCGCCGGGCACGTCGAAGCGGCTCTGCCCATGCCAGGTTCCGGCCGGCAGGGCGCGGAT
>DATAYM010000001.1:0-25165 GCA_036272595.1 Caulobacteraceae bacterium | reverse complement strand
AACCGCGCCTCTGGTATTGGCGGGCGCGTCAGCACGGAAGTTCGCTTCCGGGCTCCAGAACCTATTTTCGCCGCGCGGCCGATTCCCGGTCGCGGCCGGCGCGGCGACCACCGGAGGACTTCGTCATCGTCCAGATTTTCGTGCGCGACAACAATGTCGACCAAGCCTTGAAGGCGCTGAAGAAGAAGATGCAGCGCGAGGGCTCCTTCCGCGAGATGAAGCGCCACGTGCACTACGAGAAGCCCTCGGAGAAGCGCGCGCGCCAGAAGGCCGAGGCCGTGCGCCGCGCCCGCAAGCTGGCCCGCAAGCGCGCCCAGCGCGAGGGCCTGTTGCCCGCGCCGAAGAAGGTCGTCCGGACCTAGCCCAAGCGTTGAGAGCCTGATTCACGCTTCGAACGAAGCGATCAGGCTCTCGGGCGGCTATTCGCCCGTTCGCCGCGCCAGGCTGGCGAAGAAGGTCCTCAATTCGAACCGTCCGGTGGACAACGCTCCCGACTTGAACGCCGGGCCGGCGACCCACAGTTCGAGCGCCGTCGTCGCCAGCATCAGCGCCCCCGTGCCGGCGATCTGCCACAGCGGCGGGTCGCTGGCCGCCCTGGCCGCCATCATGAACGGCGTGAACACCGGCACCCAGGACAGGGTCGCCAGAACCGGCGAGTCCGGATGGGCGATGGCCTGGGTCATGAAGACCATGGGCAGCGACAGCAGGATCATCATCGGCCCGAGCAGGGTCTGGGCCTCGCGGGTGGTCTCGCAGAAGGCCCCCACCGTCACATAGAGGGTGGCGAACATCAGATAGCCGCCGATGAAATAGAGGGCCAGGTAGGCGATCATGCCTTCATTGAACAGCACCGAGCCCAGGTCGGCGGCGATCGACGGCGCGGTGATCGACAGCGCCACCCCGCCCAGGGTCAGCCAGACGCCGAGCACCGTCGCGGTCACGCAGGCGACGCCGAGGATCTTGCCGCCCATGATCTGCGGCACCGAGGCCGAGGTCAGCAGCACCTCCAGGATGCGGCTGGACTTCTCCTCGATGACGCTGTTCAGCAGCATGCCGGCGCCGGTGAACACCACCATCCACAGCAGGAATCCCATGCCGACGCCGGCGAAGCTGCGCACCTTTTCGCGCTGGGAGGCCTTGCCGCCGATCTTGGCGGAATAGGCGGTGAGGCGCGGCGAGAGCGCGTCGGCGCTGGCCAGGGCGGCGGGACCGATGCCGGCCTTGGCCAGGCTGGCGCGGCGCATGGCCTGGCTGACCGCCTCGCCCACCGCCATCTCGCCGGACCGGTCGGAGACGTTGCGGCTCCAATAGTCGATGTCGGCGCTGGAACCCGAGGGCTTGATGATCGCCGCCGCCTCGAGCTGGCCGCCGCCAGGCAGGGCCCGGGTTCCCGCCACGTAGGGCTTGAGCGCCGCGGCGGCGGCGGCCGGATCGGCGAACGGGCCGCCGGGCGCGGCGACCAGCCGCGCGATCGGCTTCTGTCCCGGGTAGGTCGGGGCCAGGTAGCGGCCGACCTGGTCGACATAGCCCTGGCCGCTGAAATCGACCACGGCGAGGTTCGCCACCGGCTCGGACTGGCTGACCAGCAGCGGCGCCCAGCCGAAGGTGATCAGCCCGATCGGCATCAAAAGGATGGACAGCCAGAAGCCCGGCGTCCGCACATAGGCGATGTAGTCGCGGAAGGCGATCTTCAGCAGCCGGTTCATGCCTGGCCTCCCGCATTGGTCAGGACGATGAAGGCGTCGTGCAGATGCGGCTCGCGTAGCTCGAAGCGGCGGATGTCGAGGCCGAGCCCGAAGGCGGCCATCAGCGCCGCCTGGGCCGGCGCGCCGGCCTCAAGAGCCGCGGTCACCCGGATGGCGCCCTCGTCGGCCGCCTCCACCGTCCGCTCGCCGAGGCCGGGCAGGCCGGCGAGCGCGGCGGGGTCGAAGACCCCTTCGAGGATCAGGCTGCGCGGCGCGGCCGAGCGGGCCTGCTCGACCGTGCCGTCGAACACCTTGCGGCCCTTGGCCAGCAGCACGACCTGGTCGCACAATCGCTCGGCGTGCTGCATCACATGGGTGGAGAACACCACCGTCGCGCCGCGCGCCGCCAGGCCGCGGATCAGCGCCTCCAGCGACTGCTGGTTCACCGGATCGAGGCCGGAAAACGGCTCGTCGAGCAGCACCAGGTCCGGCTGGTGCGCCAGGGCCGAAAGCAGCTGCACCTTCTGCGCCATGCCCTTGGAGAGGGCGCGGATCTGCCGGTCCCTGGCCTCGGTCAGGCCCTGCTCATCCAGCATGGCGCGGGCGCGGGCGCGGCCCTCGGCCGGCGGCACGCCCTTCAGGCCGGCCAGGAAGCCGATCGCGTTCACCGGCGTCATGCGGCGATAGAGGCCGCGCTCCTCGGGCAGGAAGCCGATGCGGTCGCGCACCTGGCGCACGTCGCGGGCGCCCAGCACGGTGACCTGGCCGCTGGTCGGGGCGATCAGGCCGAGAATCATGCGGATGGTCGAGGTCTTGCCGGCGCCGTTGGGGCCGAGGAAACCCAGGATCTTGCCGGGCTGCACCTGAAAGCTCAGGTCGCGAACGGCTTCGAAGTCGCCGTAGCGCTTGGTGACCTGCTCCAGTTCGAGCGCCGCCTGCATACCGCCGGTCCCAATCTGCCCAATCCGCGCGCCGAGGTCGTGGCGCGGGCGCCTATTTGCGGCCAGGCGCCTTAAGGACTTGTTCTATAGCCGCCACGATGCGGTCGGCGAAGCCGCGGCCGAGCAGGCTGGCATGGTTGGCGCCCGCGACATGGTCGACCGGGCCGTTGGCGGAAACGGCCCGCAGCGCTTTGAGCCAGGCGCCCGGCTTGGCCGCGCCGGCGGTCACCACCGCGACCGGCCAGGCGGGGTCCAGCGGTCCGACGGCCAGGGCCTGGCTGACGGCGGCCTCCCAATGGACCACCTCCTCGGCGGCGGCGCGGTTGTGCCGCGCCTCCGCGACAGCCCAGCGTTTGTGCGCCTGGGCCGCGCCGTCGAGCCCGATGGTGTCGCCCCAGCGGCGCAAGGGCTTGAGCAGGCCGACGGCGGCCGCGCCCGCCACCGCGCGGGCAAACCGGCGATAGTGGGCGGCGCCGCGGACGACCCGCCTGTCCGTGGCCATCGCCGGATCGATGGCGTCGACCAGCACCAGGCCGGCGATGCGGCCGCGGTTGCGGCCGGCGAACAGGTGGGCGTGCAGCCCGGCCATGGAGTGGCCGACCAGGACCACCCGCCCGTCCTCGCCCGCCGCCGCCAGCAGCCGCTCGAGGTCGCGGGCGATGGCGAGGCCGTCGCGCGGCGAGGGGCCGGGATCGGAAAGGCCCATGCCGGCGCGGTCGTAGGCCAGCGAGCGCAGGCCGCGCACGGCCAGCTGCTCCTGCACCACCGCCCAGTCGGCCGAGAAGCCGAAGGACCCGGCCTCCAGCAGCACCAGCGGCTGGTCGCCGGGCGGGCCGGCGGGCACGACGTGCATCCGCCGGCCGTCAAGGCTCAGGAACTGTCCGCGCGGATCGGGCTGATCCACGGCCGCCGGCGCCTATTGCGCCGCGTCGCGCACGTGCTCGACGCCGCGGATGATGGCGTCGGCGTAGGTCTGGCCGAGCAAGGTGGTGTGGGTGGCGCCGGCGACGCTTTCCTCGTAGCCGTGGGCCGACTGGCGCGCCGGCGCGGCCCGCATGGGACTCAAGGCCCCCGCGGGATGGCGGTGGCCGGCGACGATCACCGCGACCGGCCATTTCGGGTTCAGCGGCCCGGTGGCCCTGGCCTCTTCGGCCGTGGCGATCCACTGGTCGACCTCGGCCGAGGCCCAGCGGTTGTGGATCGGCGAGGCGAAGGCGCGGCGTTTCTCGGTCGAGGCGACCGGGGTCAGGCCGATCTTGTCGCCGAACCAGGTCCCCGCCAGCGGCGCATAGAGGCCGATCCGCGCCCCGAAGGCGGCCAGGCGCGAAGCGCCGGCGAACTGGCGCGCGAACTGCTGGCCGACCGGCGTTTCGGTGGCCTCCGGGGTCGCCGCGTCGACCAGCACCAGGCCGACGACCTTGTCCGGATTGCGGTTGGCGAACAGGCGCAGGTAGAGCCCAGCCATCGAGTGGCCGACCAGGATGAAGGGGCCGTCCTCGTCCGCCGCGGCCAGCAGCTTTTCCAGGTCGCCGACCACCGCCAGACCGTCGCGCGGCTCCGGCCCCGGATCGGAGAGGCCGAGGCCGGCGCGGTCGTAGGAACAGGCATGCCAGTCCCGGGCGGCCAGCTTTTCCTGCACCACCCCGAAGTCGGCGGAAAAGCCGAAGGCGCCGGCTTCCAGCAGCACGGATGGTCCGGCGCCCTTCGGCCCCTCGCAGATCAGGTGCAGGCGCCGCCCGCCGATGTCGACCATCTCACCGCGCATCGGCAAAGGCGGTGTCATCGCGACCATGGCGCCGTCAAGCGCGATATAGAGGAGGACGGCCAGGACCAGGCCGGCGAGCAGCCTCACAGCGCCTTCAGAATGCCCTCGACCATCTTCTTGGCGTCGGCGAACAGCATCATGGTGTTGTCGCGGAAGAACAGCTCGTTCTCGACCCCGGCATAGCCCGAGCCCATGCCGCGCTTGACGAACAGCACCGTGCGGGCCTTTTCGACGTCGAGGATCGGCATGCCGAAGATCGGCGAGTTGGGGTCGGTCTTGGCCGCCGGGTTGGTCACGTCGTTGGCGCCGATGACGAAGGCGACGTCGGCGGCCGGGAACTCGGCGTTGATGTCCTCCAGCTCGAACACCTCGTCATAGGGCACGTTGGCCTCGGCCAGCAGCACGTTCATGTGGCCGGGCATGCGGCCGGCGACCGGGTGGATGGCGTACTTCACCTCGACGCCTTCCGACTTCAGCTTGTCGGCCATTTCGCGCAGGGCGTGCTGGGCCTGAGCGACGGCCATGCCGTAGCCGGGGACGATGATCACCTTGGAGGCGTTCTTCATGATGAAGGCGGCGTCCTCGGCCGAGCCCTGCTTGACCGGCCGGGTCTCGACCGCGCCGGCGGCGGCGGTCTCGCCGCCGAAGCCGCCCAGGATCACCGAGATGAAGGAGCGGTTCATGCCCTTGCACATGATGTAGGACAGGATCGCCCCCGACGAGCCGACCAGGGCCCCGGTGATGATCAGGGTGACGTTTTCAAGGGTGAAGCCGAGCGCGGCGGCCGCCCAGCCGGAATAGGAGTTCAGCATCGAGACCACCACCGGCATGTCGGCGCCGCCGATGGGGACGATCAGGGTGACGCCGGCGACCAGGGCCAGCGCGAAGACGCCCCAGAAGGCCCACTTGGCCTCGCCGCCGCTGACCGCCAGGATGACGATCAGCACCACGACGGCGACGGCGATGGCGATGTTGATGAGGTGGCGGGCCGGCAGGATGATCGGCGCGCCGCTCATATTGCCGTTCAGCTTGGCGAAGGCGATCAGCGATCCGGTGAAGGTCACCGCCCCGATGGCCGCCCCGATGGAGAGTTCGATCAGGCTTTCCAGCTTCACCCCGCCGCCGGCGACGGCGATGCCGTAGGCGGCCGGGGTATAGAGCGCCGCGACGGCGACCAGGCAGGCGGCCAGGCCGACCAGGGAGTGGAAGGCGGCCACCAGCTGCGGCATGGCGGTCATCTGCACCCGCCGGGCGATCACCGCCCCGACGCTGCCGCCGATGGCCACGCCGCCGAAGATCAGCGCCATGGTGGTGACGTCGAGCGCCCCGCCCTGCCACAGCACCAGCAGGGTGGTGGCGATGGCGATGGCCATGCCGGTCATGCCGAGCTGGTTGCCGCGCCGGCTGGTCACCGGGCTCGACAGCCCGCGCAGGGCCAGGATGAAGAGGACGCCGGAGACGATATAGGCGACGGCGGCGAGGTTGGCGGTCACGTCGCCCGGTCCTTCTTGCGGTACATGCTCAGCATCCGCTGGGTGACCAGGAAGCCGCCGAAGATGTTCACCGAAGCCAGCCCCGCGGCCACGGCGCCGGCGCCCTTGGAGATCCAGACCATGTGTCCCGCCCCATGGGCGGCGGCCGCCAGCAAGGCGCCGACGATGATCACCGAGGAGATGGCGTTGGTCACCGCCATCAGCGGGGTGTGCAGGGCGGGCGTGACGCTCCAGACCACGTAATAGCCGACGAAGATGGCCAGGACGAAGATGGCCAGCCGGAAGACGGTGGGATCGACGACATCCATGGTCAGGCTCCCTGCAAGGCCGGATGGACGATGGCGCCCTGGTGGGTGAGCATCGAGGCCTTGAGGATCTCGTCCTCCAGGTCCGGCGCCAGCGCGCCCTTGTCGTCGACCAGCAGGCCGACGAAGGCGGCCAGGTTGCGGGCGTAGAGGTTGGAGGCGTCGGCCGGGATGCGGGCCGGCAGGTTGGTGTAGCCGATGATCTTCACCCCGCCGATGTCGGCGACCTGGTCGGGCTTGGCGCCGACGACATTGCCGCCGCGCTCCACCGCCAGGTCGACCAGCACCGAGCCCTGTTTCATCGAGGCGCGCTGCTCGGCCGAGACCAGCTTGGGCGCCGGCCGGCCCGGGATCAGGGCGGTGGTGATGACGATATCCTGCTTCTTGATGTGGTCGGCGACCAGGGCCGCCTGCTTGGCCTGGTACTCCGGGCTCATCTCCTTGGCGTAGCCCGCCGCCGTCTCCGCCGCCTTGAACTCGTCGTCCTCGACCGCGACGAACTTGGCGCCCAGGCTCTCGACCTGTTCCTTCACCGCCGGGCGCACGTCGGTGGCGGTGACCACCGCGCCGAGGCGCCGGGCGGTGGCGATGGCCTGCAGGCCGGCGACGCCCGCGCCCATCACGAACACCTTGGCCGGCGCGACGGTGCCGGCCGCGGTCATCATCATCGGAAAGGCGCGGCCATAGACCGCGGCGGCCTCGATCACCGCCCGGTAGCCGGCCAGGTTGGCCTGGCTGGACAGGGCGTCCATGACCTGGGCGCGGGTGATGCGCGGCACGAACTCCATGGCGAAGGCCGAGACGCCGGCGGCCGCCAGGGTCTCCAGCAACGGGCGTTCGCTATAGGGGTCGAGCAGCCCGACCAGCACCGCGCCGCGCTTCAGCGCCGCCACCTCTTCCTGGTGCGGGGCGCCGACCTTGAGCACGATGTCGGCGGCCTCCAGCGCCGCCTGGACGGTGGGCGCGATCTCGGCGCCGGCGGCGCTGTAGTCGGCGTCGGCAATCGCGGCGCCGAGCCCGGCGCGGGTCTCGATCACGACCTCGAGGCCAAGTCCGACGAGCTTTTTCACCGTGTCGGGCGTCGCCGCGACACGGGTCTCGCCGTGTCGGCGTTCTCGGGTGATGGCGACGCGCGCGCCCATCGGTCAATTCTCTCCAGCCGTCAACGGGACGGCCTCGTCAATGCGCGGCGGGGCGCTCGCGAAGGAAGAAGACCCCCAGCGCGACGATGATGATCGCGGTGACCAGGGCGCTGCCGAAGCCGGCGGCGGTGCAGAACCACAGGGTCAGGAAGGCGACGCCGGCGATCACGGCCAAGGTCGCCCATTTGCTCGCCGTCATCACCGACTCGAAGGTCGACCGCTGAGCGTGGATGTCCATCTCGCCGCGGTGATAGTCGGAAGCCGGCTCGGCCATTTGGGGGCGCCCCTCTCACGCTGATGTGTTTGATGAGGGCGACTATACTAATGCGGCCCGTCGCTCAAGGCGGCGAGAGCCGCATCCCGCATCCCCCGGCCTCACGGCCAGCCGATGAGCAGCGCCCGGATCGCCGAGACCAGGGCCAGGGGCTGGTCGACCATGATGTGATGCTCGGAATCGGGGATGATCATCTTGTCGATCCCCTTCAGCAGGTTGTCGGGGTCGCTGTGCCGGGGCTGGCCCATCAGCCGCGAATTCTCCCCGAAGATCTGCACCAGCGGGGTGGCGCTCGGCTCCAGCGCCAGCGAGGCCATGGCGGTGCGGTCGAGCTTGGACCAGAGCTGCGGGTCGAACCGCCAGGTCCAGCCCTCGCCGCCGCCCTCAAGCGGCGCGCGCTTCAGGGACCGCCGGGCGATGAAGTCGGCGATGAAGACATTGGTGCAGCTCTGGGCCGGCATGAAGCGGAAGCGGGCCAGGGCCGCCTCCAGCGTCGGATAGACCCGATTGGCGGCCGTGCGCATCTCCGGGCGGCGAAAGCCTTCCGCCGCCGGCGGCGGGCCGCCGAAGCCGGTGTCGACCAGGATGGCGCCGCGCATCCATTCCGGATAGCGCCGGGCGGCGTAGAAGACCTGGCTGCCGCCGAAGGAGTGGCCGATGAAGATCGGCTTGACCGGCGCATCGTACAGGCCGGCTGCCTCGGCGGCGCCGCGCACCTCCTGCGCGAAGGTCTCGAACGAATAGTCGGCGCGCCAGTCCGAGGCGCCCATGCCGGAAAGCGACAGGGCGGCGACGCGGTAGTCCTGGGCCAGATAGGGGGCGATGAAGCTCCACCAGTCGGCGTGGGCGCTGTTGCCGTGGACCAGGATCAGGCCGGGCTTGCCGCGCTCGCCCCAGGCCAGCAGCTCGATCCTGGCGCCCAGCACCTCGACGAAGGCGCGTTCCGGCTCCTGGGCGATGGCCCACTTGAACCAGCTTGGCGCGGGAGGCTGGGCGCCTTCGAAAACCGCCAGCGGCGCCTCGCCGGGCTCGTTCCAATTCGGGGTGACGGCTTGATCGTCTGCCATTCCAATCCTCAACGTCCAAACACGCGGCGGGCCCTTCAAAAAGGCCCAGGTTTCAATAGGTTTTCCGCCCTTGCCGAGCGGCGTGAAAAAACCAGCCCCGGCTCAAACGAGCCTTTCGAATTCGTCCACCAGCCGCTCAAGGCGCGCGCAACCGGACTGCCAGAACGCCTTTCGCCTCGGATCGAGGCCGAACGGCCTCAAGGCCTCGACATAGGTGCGCGCGCCGCCCGCCGCCAGCAAATCCTCGTAAAGCGGCGCAAAGCCTTGCGGGTCCTGGCGCCGCGCCTCCATCAGCGCCTCGACCAGCAGGTTCCCGAAGGCGTAGGCGTAGACATAGAAGGGCGCGTGCACGAAGTGGCTGACATAGGCCCAGTAGACCTCGTAGCCGGGGTTCAGCACCACCGCGGGGCCGAGGCTCTCGCCCATCACCTCCAGCCAGAGGCCGCCGATATGCTCGGCGGAGAGTTCGCCGCGCATGCGCTCGGCGTGGAAGCGGGTCTCGAAGCGATGGAAGGCGATCTGCCGGACGATGGTGTTCAGGCCGTCCTCGATCTTGCCGGCCAGCAGGGCCCGGCGATCGGCCGGGGCCGCCTCGGCCAGCAGGCGCTCGAAGACCAGTCCCTCGCCGAAGATGGAGGCGGTCTCGGCCAGGGTCAGCGGCGTGTCGGCCAGCAGCGTGCCCAGGGGGGCGGCCAGGGTCTGGTGCACCGCATGGCCGAGCTCGTGGGCCAGGGTCAGCACATCGCGCCGCTCGCCCATATAGTTCAGGAAGACATAAGGATGCCGGTCGGCGGTCACCGGGTGGGAGTAGGCGCCGGACGACTTGCCTGGCCGGGGCCGGGCGTCGATCCAGGGCTGCTCGAAAAACACCTGGGCGCGGTCGGCGAAGGCCGGCGCCAGCGAGGCGTAGGCCTCCAGCACCATCCCCTTGGCCTCGTCCCAGCCGTATTGGCGCGGCGTCGCGGCGTCCAGCGGGGCGTTGCGGTCCCAATGGTCCAGCGCCGTCTTGCCCATCAGCCTGGCCTTCAGGGCGTAGTAGCGGTGCGACAGGCTGGGATAGCGCTCGACCACGGCGGCTTCCAGCGCCTCGACGGCCTCGGCGTCCACCTCGTTGGCCAGGTGGCGCGCGGCGGCGGGGTCGGCGAACTTGCGCCAGCGGTCCTCGACCTGCTTTTCCTGGGCGACGGTGTTCAGGCAAAGGCCCAGCACCGGGGTCTGCGCCTCCAGCGCCTTGGCCAGCGCCCCGGCGGCCTGTTTGCGGCGGGCGGCGTCGGAATCCGACAGCCGGTTCAGCGCCTCGGCCAGGGTCAGGCCCTCGCGGCCGGCGCGCACCACCAGCCGGCTCAGGGTCTCGTCATAGAGCCGGGTCCAGTTGGCCACCGCCGGGGCGCGGTCGAGCAGCAGCCGCTCCAGGTCCGCGCTCAGCTCGTGCGGCCGGCCGAGGCGCACGCGCCTGAGCCAGGGCCGGAACGCCGCGGCGTCGGCGTTGGCGCGCAACGCCGCCTCGATCTCCCATTCCTCGAGCTGGTTCAGCTCCAGGGTGAAGAACAGCGCCTCGGCGCCGATCTGGGCGCTGCGGCCGCGGATATCGGCCTCGAACTTCGACCAGGCCGGGTCGTCCCGCGCCACCGAGGCGGCCAGCGAGGCATAGGCCCCGACCGCCCAGAGCCGGTTGGTCGCCTGCTCATAGAGGCCGACGCCCTCGGCCAGCAGCAGGCCGAGGCGCTCGGCGTCGGCGCGGGCGGCGACGAAGGCGCCCTTGAGCTGGACCAGCGCGGCGTTGAGGCGCACGGCCTCGGCGAGCTCCAGCTCGATGCGCGGGTCGTCGCGGCCCGAGAACAGGTCGTCCAGCCGCCACTCGGGCAGGGCTTCGCCGGCGGCTTCCGGTTTGGTGTGCAGGGTCATGGCGAACCTATGGCGCGGCCTTGGCCGGCTCGCAAACGAAAGCGCCGCGGCGAAAGCGGCGTTAACCTTCGACCAAGGTCTGCGAAACCCCGCCTTTACCTGGGCCGCCTAAAACTCTGCCGACAATCAGCCGGCCCCGACGAGGGCCGGCGACCTTCGGTGGATGAGTGTTGCATGGCCAAGACGGTTCTTGTCGTCGATGACGATCCGACCCAGCGTCGGCTGATCCAGGCCGTGCTGGAGCGCGAAGGCCTGGCCGTCGCCCATGCCGAGACCGGCGAGCAGGCGATCGACCGGCTGGTCGGCGGGGGCGCGGCCGACGCCATCATGCTCGACCTGAACATGCCCGGCCTCGGCGGTCTCGACACCCTGAAGGAGCTGCGGTCGCGCGGCTTCAACCAGCCGGTGGTGGTGCTGACCGCGACCGGCGGCATCGACACCGTGGTCCAGGCCATGCAGGCCGGGGCGCAGGACTTCTTCGTCAAGCCGGCCTCGCCGGAGCGGATCATGGTCTCGATCCGCAACGCCCTGCAGATGGGCGACCTGAAGGGCGAGGTCGACCGGCTGAAGAAGCGCGCCGGCGGCCGCATCACCTTTGCCGAACTGATCGGCGCCTCGCCGGCCATGCAGGGCGTCATGCGGCTGGGCGAGCGGGCGGCGAAGTCGCAGATCCCGATCCTGCTCCTCGGCGAAAGCGGCGTCGGCAAGGAGCAGATCGCCCGCGCCGTGCACGGCGGCTCCGACCGCGCCGGCAAGCCGTTGGTCACCGTCAACTGCGGAGCCATTCCCGAGAACCTGGTCGAATCCATCCTGTTCGGCCACGAAAAGGGCAGTTTCACCGGCGCCACCGAAAAGCACCTGGGCAAGTTCCAGGAAGCCAATGGCGGGGTGCTGTTCCTCGACGAGATCGGCGAGCTGCCGCTGGACATGCAGGTCAAGCTGCTGCGCGCCCTGCAGGAGAGCGAGATCGACCCGATCGGCTCCAAGCGCTCCCAGCGCGTCGATGTTCGCATCATCTCGGCGACCAACCGCGATCTGGCCCAGCAGGTGGCCGAGGGACGGTTCCGCGAAGACCTCTATTATCGGCTGAATGTCTTCCCCATCGAGTTGCCGCCCCTGCGCGACCGGCGCGAGGACATCCCGGCCCTGACCGACCACTTCATCCGCCGCTTCAACGTCGAAGAGGGCAAGCGGGTGCAGGGCGCGACGGCCGAGACCATCGCCATGCTGCAGGCCCACGACTGGCCCGGCAACGTCCGGCAGCTGGAGAACGCCGTCTACCGCGCCATCGTGCTGTCCGACGCGCCCTACCTGCAGCCTTACGACTTCCCGGCCATTTCCGGCCTGAACGCTCCGGCGCCGGAGGCCCACGCCGCGGCGGCGACGCTGAGCGCCCAGGAGCTGATGGACGAGCTGCCGATGGATTCGCCGGTGCGCATCCTCGACGAGCGCGGCCATCTGCGCACGCTGGAGGACATCGAGCGCGACCTGATCCAGCTGGCCATCGAGATCTATTCCGGCCACATGAGCGAGGTGGCCCGCCGCCTCGGCATCGGCCGCTCGACCCTCTACCGCAAGGTCCGCGAACAGGGCCTCGACGGCATGCTGGACGAGGCGGTCTAACAAACCGGCCCGGCCGCTCTTGATCCTCCCCCTTTGGGGGAGGGGGACCATCCGAAGGATGGTGGAGGGGGCCTTGCCGCATCTCTGCGCCTGAAGGCGAGCCTAGGTCGATCCTGAAACGGGCGCGGGCGGCGTCGCGCCCCCTCCACCGCGCTGCGCGCGGTCCCCCTCCCCCTACGGAGGAGGATCGAGGCCCAGCACCTCACCGAGCGCTTCCACCACGCGGTCGGGATCCCCGTCCGCCATGCCGGGATAGAGCGGCAGGCTGAGGCAGCGGGCGTAGTAGGCGTCGGCGCCGGGCAGGCCCTGGTCGCCGTAGCGCTCCCGGTAATAGGGCTGGCGATGCACCGGGATGTAGTGGACCTGGCTGCCGACGCCGCGCGCCGCCAGACCGGCCATCACCTCGGCGCGGCTCAGGTCGGCGGCGGCGAAGTCGATCAGCACGATGAACAGGTGCAGCGCCGGATCACAGCCCGGCGGCGGCGCGACGGCGCGAACCACCGGTGAATAGCGCGCCAGCAGGGTCCAATAGCGGACAGTCAGTTCCCGGCGGCGACGGATGAACCGCGCCAGTTTGCTGAGCTGGCTGATCCCCAGGGCGCAGAGCAGGTCGGGCAGGCGATAGTTGTAGCCCAGGGCCTGCATCTCATAGAGCCAGGGCTGCGGCTCCGGCGGCGGGTCGCTGAACGCGGCCGGGTCGCGCACGACGCCATGGCTGCGCAGCAACCTCAGCCGCTCCGCCAGATGCGGGTCGCCCGTGGTCACCATGCCGCCCTCGGCGGTGGTGATGGTCTTGACCGGGTGGAAGGAGAAACAGGCCATCGCGCCGTGGCGGCCGTCGCCGACCTGCTCGCGGACATTGCCGAAGCTCATGGTCGTGCCCAGGGCGTGACAGGCGTCCTCGACCAGCGGCGCGCCGCCCGCCAGGTCGTTGATGGCCGGAAGGTCGACCGTCGCCCCGGCCAGATGGACGGGCAGGACCGCGGCCAGGCGGCGGCCGTCGAGCCGGCCCAGCGCCGCCGCGAAGGTCTCCGGCGTCATCAGGCCGGTGTCGGGATCGACGTCGGCGAACACCACCTCCGCCCCCTGGTAGCGGGCGCAGTTGGCGGTGGCGGCGAAGGTGATGGCCGGGGCGATCACCACGTCATCAGGGCCGACCTCCAGCGCCAGCATGGCCAGGTGCAGGGCCGCGGTGCCGCTGGAGCAGGCCACCGCATGGCCGGCGCCCACCGTCTCGGCGAAGGCCCGTTCGAACGCCTCGACTCGCGGTCCGGTGGTCAGGTAGTCGGCTCTCAGCGCCTCGACGACCGCGGCGACGTCGTCGTCCTCGATGGTCTGGCGGCCGTAGGGCAGGAACTCAGCCATGGCCGGCGAGCAGGGTGCGCAGGCCGTCGGCGTCCAGCCACTCGGTGTTGGTGTCGCTGGAATAGACGAAGCCGTCGGCCACCGGCGCGCCGCCGTCGGCGCCGAAGGACTTGCGGGTGTATTCGACGAACTGCGGCTCGATCACATAGCGGTCGTCCAGCTCGACGGTCATGCGCGCGTCGTCGCCGGAGATCATCATCTCGTGCAGCTTCTCGCCGGGCCGGATGCCGACCGTGCGCTGCGGCAGGCCGGGGGCCAGGGCCTCGCCCACCTCCGGCATGGTCATCGAGCCGATCTTGGGCACGAAGATCTCGCCGCCGCGCATCATCTCCATCGACGACAGCACGAAGTCGACGCCCTGATCCAGCGAGATCCAGAACCGGGTCATGCGCGGATCGGTGATCGGCAGGTCGGCGGCGCCCTGCGCGGCCAGGCGCTGGAACAGCGGCGCGACCGAGCCGCGCGAGCCGGCCACATTGCCGTAGCGCACCACCGCGAACCGCGTGCCGATGTCGCCGGCCAGGTTGTTGGCGGCGACGAAGGTCTTGTCCGACGCCAGCTTGGTGGCGCCGTAGAGGTTGATCGGGTTGCAGGCCTTGTCGGTGGAAAGCGCCACCACCCGCTTCACCCGGTTGGTCAGGCTGGCCCAGACCACGTTCTCGGCGCCCAGCACGTTGGTGTGGATGCATTCGGAGGGGTTGTACTCCGCCGCCGGCACCTGCTTCAGCGCGGCGGCGTGAACGACGATGTCGACGCCGCGCAAGGCCAGCGTCAGCCGCTCGCGGTCGCGCACGTCGCCGAGGAAGAAGCGCATCCGGGCGTAGACCTGCGCCGGGAAGGTCTCGCGCAGTTCGGACTGCATCTCGTACTGCTTCAGCTCGTCGCGCGAGAAGACGATCAGCTTCTTCGGCGCATATTCGGCCAGCGCCCGGTGCACGAAGCGGCGGCCGAACGAGCCGGTGCCGCCGGTGACCAGCACGACCTTGCCGTCCAGCACCTTGGCTTTCGGCGCGAAGGAGCGAGCGGAGACGCCGCGGTCTGGCAAGGATGAAGCCCTCCTGGCGCCGGCGAATCACCGGCACCTCTCTCGGCCATCCTGGCTCAACCGGCGGCGTCCCGCACGCCCGTTCGGCGCGGGGGTCAGCCGGCCAGATTGTAGGCGCCGCCCTTTTCCAGCGAGCGCTTGAACGCCGGCCGGCCGTGCAGCCGGTTCAGATAGGCGTCGAGGCTGGGATAGGCGGCCAGCTTGCCGAAGGCGCGGGCCACCTCCATCACGAAGCTGATCTGCACATCGGCGCCGCTGAACTCGCCCATCAGGTAGTCGCGGTCGCCGAGCGCGCCGGAGACATAGGCCAGGTTGTTGGCGATCTCGCTCTCGATCCGCGGCAGCAGCGGCGCGGCGGCCTCGCCGAGCCGCAGGACATAGAGATTCATCATCAAGGGCAGCATGGCCGAGCCCTCGGCGTAGTGCAGCCACTCGTTATAGGCGACATGGGCGTCGGATTTCGGATCGGGCTGCAGCCGGCCGCCGCCATGGCGGTCGACGACGTATTCGACGATGGCCCCGGACTCGGCGATCCGGATCCGGCCGTCCTCGATCACCGGCGACTTGCCCAGCGGATGGACCTGCATCAGTTCCGGCGGCGCCAGGTTGGTGGTCGCGTCGCGCCGATAGGGGATGATCTCATAGTCCAGCCCCAGCTCCTCCAGGAGCCAGAGGATGCGCTGGGAGCGGGAATTGTTGAGGTGGTGAACCTTGAGCATGGACGCGCCTTTCCGGCCTGATCGGTCAAGCTATCCGATCAGGGCCGATGCGCGGACGCAAGCCTGCCTTGACGTCAGGACCGCTCGCTCTGGAGCGGGCCCGCCCTAAGGCAGGTCGCGCTTAGGCAGGGCGGCGATCTCGGCCGGGGTCAGCTTGTGGATGGCGGTGACCGGGCAGCGGTTGCGGATGCCGGTGTCGTTGTAGACCACGGTGGCCTGGAGGGCGTTGCAGATCTGCCCGTCGCCCGGCGGGATCGTCTCCAGTCCGATGCCCTGGCGAAAGGTCAGGCCGGTGCAGTCGTTCATCAGGTCCAGCCGGTAGATGTCGCGGACGCCGACGCGGATATAGACCGTGCGGTCGTTCGGCGCCTGGAACCCGTTGATGTTGCGCTTCCAGAAGCATTGATTGCCGTTGTTCGCGGCGGGCTGGGCGCTGGCCGCCGTCGCCGAAAGGACCACGCCGGCCGCGATCGCCGCCGACGCCGCAAACCGGACGACTGTGTTTGTGATGTGCTTGGACACGGGGTTTCCTTCCCTCTTGGCGTGGCTATTCGCCCACCTTCAGATCGAATTGGCCACCTGAACCTTGGCTGAACGCATGAGACGCCGGTTTCGACGCGCGGCGAACCGGCCGGGATCGACGATTTCAGCCAGTCCGGCCGGCAGCGGCGACGGCAGGCCAAGCGCCAGGGCGGCCAGGTGCTCGCCGAGCAACGGCGCGGCGCAAAACCCGCGCGAGCCGAGGCCGGACAGGGCAAGCAGCCCGGGCGCCGCGAGCCAGCCCGCCAAGGGCAGGAAGTCCGGCGTCACGCCGCGCACCGAGGCCCGGCCCTCCAGGGAGAGCGTCTCCAGCCGTGCGGCCAGGTCCGGCAGCGTCGAGGCCAGCAGGTCGCGGTTGCGCCGGTGGTCTTCGGCCCGGACCTCATCGCCGGAATCGTCCCGGTCGTGGGTGGCGCCGAACAGCAGGCCCCGGCGCGTCGGGATGACGTAGCCGGCGCCGATCGCCGCCGGCGGCGGCGTCATGGCGGCCAGGCTGACCTGGCCTCGCAGGGGCGTGACCGGCTGGCCCGGCGCCAGCCCGACCAGGCCCGGGCCGCAGGCGAGGCAGACGATATCGGCGCGGCCGATCTCGCGTCCGCCGCCGTCGAGCAGCCGCCAGGCCTCGCCGAGCGGTTCGACGGCGGCGACCGTGGCGGCGACCACCTCGCTCCCCCGCAGCCAGTCGTCCAGCACCGCGGCCGGCTCGATCACCCGGGCGTCGCGAAGGCGCAGGCCGCCGACGGCGACCGGCTCGCCGAGATGGGCGGAAAGGTCCGCCGGCGTCAGGCGGGCGACGGCGCCGGTCTCGAAGAGCCGGCTCCGCGCGATGCGGTCGAAGCGGCCGGCGTCCTTAGGCCCCGTCTCGATCTGGCTGGCGCCGCCGGCGATGACCGCGGCCGGCGTCCGGTCGTAGAGGTCGGCGGCGCGCGCCAGGGCCTGGGCGTAGAGCGCCCCGATCGGCCCGTCGCCGGCGTCCAGCCGGGGCATGACCAGGGCGGCGAGGTTGCCGGAGGCGCCCGCGCCCGGCGCCCGCGCCTCGATCACCACCGGCGCCGCGCCCAGGGCCCGGAAGGCGCGAGCCAGCGACGCGCCGGCGATTCCGCCGCCGACGATGGCGATACGGGGCCTGGGGGTCGATGCGCTCGGCGGCGCGCCGGCAACCGGCGCTGGCTCATCGGGATCCAGCCGCGCTTCCAGCCGCTCGCGCTTGGCGGCGAAGCCGGGCTTCTTCTCGACCTGGAAGCCGTTGGCCTCGAGGCCGCGGCGGACGGCGCCGGCGACCGTGAAGGTGGCGGCCCGCGCCCCTGGCGCCGACCGGCGGGCGACGCCGTCCAGCACCGCATCCGACCACATGCCCGGATTGCGCGCCGGCGAAAACCCGTCGAGGAACCAGGCGTCGGCCTGGCCGGTCCAGGCGTCGAGCGCCTCGGCGGCGTCCATGACCGCCAGATCGAGCGTCACGCCCAGCTCGGCGAAGTCGAGCCGGTGGAATCCCCGCGCCCGCCTCGGCCAGCGCGCCAGCAGCGGCGCCGCCAGGTCGGCCAGCTCCGGCCAGGGCGCCAGGGCGCGGCGGGCGTCGCTCGCCGGCATCGGGAAGGCCTCGACCGAAAAGATCTGCAAGGCGGCGCCGGCCGGGCGCGCGCGCCGCCAAAGCTGCATCAGCGCCAGCACGTTCAAGCCGGTCCCGAAGCCCAGTTCGGCGACCGTGAACCGCGATCGGCCGGCCCAGGCCGCCGGCAGGCCGCAGCCTTCCAGGAAGACCGCCCTGGCCTCGGCGAGGCCGCCGGCGCTGGAATAGTAGACATCGTCGAACCGCGGCGAACGCGGCAAGCCGCCGGCGTCCCACAGGACGGGCGAGGCGTCAGGCGTTGCGGACGGTTGGCTCATCGAACCGGAACGGACCCCGGCGCGGTCTCAAATGCAAGACGACGCGAAAAGGGCCGCCCCTCTCGGGACGGCCCTTCCGATACGCGTGCGCGGTAGTGCGCGCGAAAAGACTACTTGTTCGCCGGAGCGGCGGCCGAAGCGGCGGCCGAAGCGGACATCGCGGCCGAAGAGGCGGCCATGGCGGCGTCGGAAGCGGCCGAAGAGGCGGCCATGGCGCTGGAAGCGGCGGCCGACGCGTCAGACGCGGCGGCTTCGGCGGAAGCCGCGCTGTTGTCGGTGTTGTTGGCCGCGCCCTTGCAGGCCACGACGGAAAGAGCGGCGACGGCGGCGCCGGCGACGAGGATCTTACGAAGAACTTCGGAGGTCATTGTCCCTGGTCCCCTAGAAGGAGGTTGCTGCGCCGGTCGGCAAGCCGCCGCCACGGCATCAACCCCTTGTGGGATCGAAGCCGCACCGACGCCTCGCGTGCGCTAAGGCTGATTATGCCGTCATATGAGCGAAGGGCAAGCGCCAAGTTCACGACGGCGTGATCAAACTGGCCGGCTCGTGTGACGGATCTGAAGTTCACCCTATGATCGGGGCCGGTTCCGCGGCGAACTTCAAATTCGCAAACCACACTGGAATCATGGCCTTGCTGGCGGCCTGGGGCCGCTAGCCTTCCGCGGGGATGGCGCCGAGGGTCTCTTCCAGCTCCAGGAAGCTGGGCTGCGAGGGCGAAGGCACGCTGCCGCGGCCAATCTCCACCGAGATCTGCGCCGCATTGCCGTGCAGGTGGGCGACCAGCACCGACTGGATGATTCGATAGAAGGCGCTTTCCTCCTCGGTGACGTCCTTCATCCGCGCCGCCATCGGCCCGACCATGCCGTAGGCCAGGAAGACGCCGAGAAAGGTGCCGACCAGGGCGCCGCCGATCATCATGCCGAGGATTTCCGGCGGCTCGGTGATCGCGCCCATGGTCTTGATGACGCCCAGCACCGCCGCGACGATGCCGAGCGCCGGCAGGGCGTCGGCGAGGCTGGAGAGCGCGTGCGACGGCGCCAGGGCCTCGTGATGGTGCTTTTCCAGCTGCTTTTCCATCGCATCCTCGACCTGGTGCGGATCCTCCAGGTTCATGGTCATCATGCGCAGGGTGTCGCAGATGAAGTCGATCGCGAAGTGGTCCTTCATCAGGTTGGGATAGCGGGAGAAGATGGTGCTCTCGCCGGGCTTCTCGATATGGCTTTCCAGCGCGATGACGCCCTTGGACTTCATCGTCTTGGTCAGCAGGAACAGCAGGCTGAGCAGGTCCTTGTAATCCTGCGCCTTCCACTTCGGCCCCTTGAACACCTTGGCGAGGCCGCCGCCGGTGGCCTTGATGGTGGTCATCGAGTTGGAGATCAGGAACGCCGCCGCGCCGGCCCCGCCGATGGCCATCAGCTCGTGCGGCAGGGCTTCCAGCACCACGGCGATCTTGCCGCCGGAGATGATGAAGCTGCCGAACACCATGGCGAACAGGAGCACGATGCCGATAATCTGAAACAAGGCCTCTAGCCCCCGCCGCCATGACTCGAGGCGGATGGTCGGCGTTAATGCTTAATTCCGCGTTTGCATCGGGTTTTGGCCTTCCCGCGTCGTTCCGGCCGAACGCCGCCGCGCCTTCGCCGCCTGGGGCCGCCTAGTGACCGGCGGCTTCCGCCACCAGCTGGCCGGCCAGGTGCGGGGTCAGGTAGCCGTCGGGGGCCAGCCCCTTCGACCTCTGCCAGGCGCGCAGCGCGATGCGGGTCTGCAGGCCGATCTGGCCATCCGCCGGCCCGGCGTCGTAGCCCAGCCGGTTCAGCGCCGCCTGCGCCCCGACCCGGTCGGCGATCGACAGCGGCAGCTCGTGCGGCCAGGCCGCGGCCACGCCGGCGCGCCCGGCGATCCGGTCGGCCAGCAGGCCGACGCCGAGGGCGTAGGCCAGGGCGTTGTTGTATTTGCGGATGATGAAATGGTTCGGATAGGCCATGAAGGCCGGTCCGCCGGCGCCCGCCGGCAACAGCAGCACCGCCTCCGGCGCGTGCTCGCCGAAGCTGTCGCCGACCGCCGGCCTGACCCCCAGGTCGGTCCAGGCGGCCATGGGCTTGGCCGGCCCTTCCGCAAGGCCGTAGTCGAATCCCGCCGGCAGGCGCGCCTCGCGCTGCCAGGCCTCGCCGCGCCGCCAGCCGGCCTTGGCCAAAAGGTTAGCGGCCGAGGCCAGGGCGTCCTGGGCCGAGCCCCAGACGTCCGGGCGGCCGCCGCCGCTGACGTCGACCGCATCGTCCAGATAGGCGGTGGGCTCGAGCTGGGTCTGGCCCATGGCGCCGGCCCAGGACCCCTTCAGCTGGGCGCGGGTCGCCTCGCCCGAGGCGATGATGCGGACCACCGCGCCGATCTGCTGCTCGGCCCAGTCGCGTCGGCGGCCCTCCGCCGCCAGGCTGGCCACCGAGCGCAGCACGTCGAAATCGCCCTGCTGGGCCCCGAACGACGACTCCACCGACCAGATGGCGACCAGCACCTCCGACGGGGTTCCGTAGTGAGCCTCGACGCCTGGGAGCCAGGGGGCGCCGGCCCGCCGCGCCTTGCCGGCGTTCACACGCGCCTCGGAGGTCAGGCCGGCGATATAGTCGCTGATCGGACGGGAGAATTCCGGCTGCTGGCTGTCCAGCGCCACCACCTTGGGATCGAGGGTCAGGCCTTCGAACTCCCGGGTCAGGATTCCGCGCGGCAGCCCGGCCAGCGACGCCCGCTCGATGAAGTCGTCCCGCCAGGACGTGAACCCCGCCTCGTCGATCGGCCCGGCGGCCTGGGCGGCGAAGCTGGGCGCCGCGGCCAGGGCGGTCAGGCTGGCGGCGAGAAAGTGGCGGCGATGCATGGGCGCGAACTTGCCGGGCGTCGGCGGCGCATTCAAGGCCGCGTCTGGAACGGCGTCGAATTCACCCGCGGCCGCAGCGGGGTAGTTTGACTTTTCGCCGGTCTCGACCTATATGCGCGCGCTCTTTTCCAAGCACGCCCGCCCTGTTCTTAACGAGACTTGCCGCCATGAAGGTCAGAAGTTCGCTGAAGTCGCTGAAGACCCGCCATCGCGACTGCAAGCTCGTGCGCCGCAAGGGCCGCGTCTACATCATCAACAAGACCAACCCACGCTTCAAAGCCCGCCAGGGCTAAGCGTCGCGGCGCTTCCGACCGCGGACAGGTTCGCCCTTCAAGCGCCCTTGGCCAAGCGCGCCCCGACCGCTAGGTTCGGATGCGTTTTGCCCCCTCAAGCTTGTGAGCGTCCCCGGTCATGGCCGACGATTCCTCTTCGATCGACGTATTGAACAGCACCGCTCAAGGGCGGCTGAAAACCCTTATCGAGCGTATCGAGCGGCTCGAGGAGGACAAGGCGGCCATCTCGGGCGACCTCAAGGAGGTCTATCTGGAGGCCAAGGGCGAGGGCTTCGACGTCAAGATCCTGCGCAAGGTCGTGCGCCTGCGCAAGCAGGACAAGGCCAAGCGCCAGGAGGAGGAGGCTCTGCTCGATCTCTACATGTCGGCGATCGGAGGCTTATGAAGCGATCGCCTCCAGACGCCCGCGATCAGGCCAGGCGCGCCGCGCTGAACGCCCTGAAGCGGGCCAGGCGCGCGGCGGCCCGGACCGGCGCGACGCTGAGCGACTGGGAGGGCGATTTTCTCGGGTCCGTCGAGGATCGCATCAGGACCTATGGCCGCGCCTTCGCCGACCCGGAGAAGGGCGCGCCGGGCCAGAGCCTTTCGCTGCTGCAGCACGTCAAGCTCAAGGAAATCACGGTCAAGGCCAAGGGCGGCAAGCCCCTGGCAAACAAGCTTGAGGCCAACAAGCTTCAGGCCCGCAAGCCCCTTTTGGCCAGGCGCGGCCTGCGCCGGGGCCCGGCCGGCGGGGCCGAGCGGTGAGCGGGCCGGCCCGGCCCATCCTGCCGGTGATTCTCTGCGGCGGCGCCGGAACCCGGCTCTGGCCGGTTTCGACCGAGGCCGCGCCCAAGCCGTTCCACGCCCTGCTGTCGGACGAGAGCCTTTTCCAGGCGACGGTTCGGCGCGTCTCCAGCGCGGCGGGCGGCGAATTCCTGCCGCCGATGATCGTCTGTGGACGGATGCATCGGGGCCTGGTCGAGACGCAGCTGGCGGCGATGGACGCCCGGGCGTCGCTTCTGGTGCTGGAGCCGTGCGGCCGCGGCACCGCGCCGATCGCGGCGATCGCCTCCCGGCTGGCGGCGGAGCGCTGGCCGGAGGCGCTGGTCCTGATGCTTTCGGCCGATCATCTGATCGCGGACGAGGCGGAATTTCGCCGCACCATCGGACGCGGCGCCGCGATCGCCGACGACTGGATCGTCACCCTGGGGATCGCCCCGACCCGGCCCGAAACCGGCTATGGCTACATCCGACGCGGCGCGGCCCTGGGCGAGGGACTCCATGCCGTCGATCGCTTCGTCGAGAAACCCGACCTGGCCAGGGCCGCGGAGTTCGCCGCCTCGGGCGAGTACAGCTGGAACGCCGGCGTCTTCCTGTTCTCGCCGCGGCTCATGCTGGGCGAGCTGCAGGCGGCGCGGCCGGACATCGCCGAGGCCGCCATCGCCGCCCTGCCGGCCCACGCGAGCGGCGCCCTGATCGAGCTGGACGAGGCGCGCTTCCACGCCTGCCCGGCCGAGGCCATCGACCGCGCGGTGATGGAGCGCACCGCGCGTGCGGCGGTGGCGATCGCCGCCTTCGACTGGGCCGACATCGGCGCCTGGGACGAGGTGTGGCGGCTGTCCCGCCGCGACGGAGCGCAAAACGCCGTGCGCGGCGACGTGGACCTGGCCGACGTCGGCGGCAGCCTGGTCTGGTCCGACGGCCCGACGGTGGCGGCGATCGGCGTCACCGACCTGGTGATCGTCGCGACCGGCAAGGCGGTGCTGGTCGTCCCCCGCGCCCGCGCCCAGGAGGTCCGCGCCATCGCCGAACGCCTGGCCGGCCGTGGCCCGGACGGCGGAGGCGCCGGGCGGGCATGACATCGGTCCTCGCCCCGATGGCCGCGGCCGGCATGACCTGGCTGCTCGAGGCGATGCTGCCGTTGTGGAGCACGGCCGGGTTCGACCAGCGGACCGGCCAGTTCGTCGAGGCCCTGACGCCGGCCGGCGAGCCGCTGGCCGTCCCGCGGCGGACCCTGGTCCAGGCGCGGCAGATGTTCGTCTTCTGCGCCGGCGGCCGGCTGGGCTGGGACGGCCCCTGGCGGGAGCGGGCGACCGCGGCGGGCGAGACCCTGCTGGCGCGCGGCCGGTCCGGCGCGGGCGACTGGATCTACAGTTTCGACGCCGAAGGCCGGCCGGCGGATCCGCGCGGCGACCTCTACACCCAGGCCTTCGTGATCTTCGGCCTGGCCGAGGCCGGCCGGGCGCTGGGCCGGGCGGACTTCGTCGCCGCCGCCCAGGCGACCTGCGCGCGGCTCGACGCCCGGTGGGCCGACCCGGCCGGCGGCTTTTTCGACGGCGAGGTCGCGCCGCACCCCGGCCGGCAGAATCCGCACATGCACCTGACGGAAGCGTTCCTGGCCCTGCATGCCGCCACCGGCGACGCCGCCGATCTGGCGCGCGCGGAGCGGCTGGCCGGGCTGTTCATGGCTCGCCTGCTGACCAACGCGGAATGTATCCCGGAGGAGTTCGACGCCGCTTGGCGGCCGGTTCCGTCCGCCGGCGCCGCGCCGGGGCATCAGTTCGAGTGGGCCTGGCTGCTGGACCGGTTGCGCCGGGCCGGCGGCCGCGACCGGTCGGCGGCGGTGAGCGGCCTGGTGGCCTTTGGCGAGCGGTGCGGCATCGACGCCGCCGGCTTCGCTATCGACGAGATCTGGCTGGACGGCGCGGTGAAGAGCGCCGAGGCGCGGCTCTGGCCGCAGACCGAGCGGTTGAAGTCAGCTTTGATGAGCTGCGATGCGGACGGGGACGGTCCGGGGCCGGCGGCGGCCCGTCAGGCGTTCGATGCGCTCAACGCCTATCTGGACGCGCCAACGCCCGGAAGCTGGCGGGACACGCGGCTGGCCGGCGGCGGCTGGCGCGACGGGCCCGCCCCGGCGTCCAGCGCCTACCATATCGTCAGTGCGCTGCAGACCCTGGCCGCGGCGGCCGGCGAGCCGTCATAGTCCGGTCGATATCTATTTGGCGCCGCTGAAGTGGACGTCGAGGACGCCGTTCCAGGGGACCGGCGCCATGCGCAGGACCGGCCCCTTGGGGTCCTTGGTGGCGTTGGCGTCGCGATAGAGCATGTTCACCGCCAGCGGCTCGTCGGTGAGCACCGTGACCACGCATTGGACGCGAAAGGTCCTGGGGCCGCTCGACCAGGGCGCGTGGTTGGTCGCCTGGGCGCACTGCCAGGTGGGGCCGCCGATGACGATCGATTGCTGAGCGCCGGCGCCGGTCGCCGTCGAGGTGCCGGCGCCGTCGATGAGATAGCGGCCGGCGGTCCTGGCGGGCACGATGCACTGAGCCTGGTTCGCATTGAGCGCCTTGCAATCGCCCGGGCCGATGGCCGGGTGGCCGTAGCCGTTGAAGCCGGGAATGGGCGCGGAGGGCGCGGGCGCTTGAGCCAGGGCGGGGCTGGCGATCAGCGCCGCGGTCAAGACGGCGGCGGAAAACGCTCTTTGCATCGATGGCTGGTCCTTGTCGGTCGGGATTTTGGCCGCAAGCCCGGCCGGCGCGGTTGATTTCTAACAGAATAGCGCGCTTGCGCGAGCAGGTGGCCGACGACGGCCTCCCCAATGAATCGAAGCCTGGGCATTTGAGCAACGACCGCCCCGCCACGGCGCGGAAGCGCCTTTAGATTTCCAACCACGAAAAACACGAACGAACACGAACCTGAAGCTGGACCGCGGCGGGAGAGCTCAGTCCGTTCGCGCGGCCTCGACGCCACTCCGTTCGTGTTCGTTCGTGTTTTTCGTGGTTCCAAATCTTTCTCGCCGAGTTCCAGACGCAAAAACGCGGGCCGGTCTGTTCTGACCGGCCCGCGCCTTTAGATCCTAGCTGCTCTCGATCCTAGAAGTTGATCGAGATGGTCGAGCGCCTGTTGAGCGGTTCCTTGACGCCGTCGGGAGTCTGGACGGCGAGGTCGGTCTTGCCCTTCCAGTCCACCTTCAGCACCGTCTGGTTGACCCCTTGGTTGACCAGGGCGTCGGCCGTGGCCTTCGCACGCCGCTCGGAGAGCCGCATGTTGTAGGCGAAGCCGCCCGAGGTGTCGGTGTGGCCGACCACGGTGACCGTGGTGGCGTTGCCCGACTTGGCGTAGTCCGCCGCCTGTTGCACCACCGACTGGGCTTCCGGCGTCAGCACGTACTGATCGAACGGGAAGTAGACCACGAAGTCCTTGGCCACGGGCGCCGGAGGCGGCGGGGGTGGCGGCGGGGGCGGCGGCGGCGGAGGGGGCGGCGGCGG